>NZ_JBFBEM010000014.1:0-267562 GCF_040683675.1 Streptomyces sp. NPDC093252
CCTCTTGCGCCGTCCTGTGGGGGCTGCTGTGGGTCGCTCTCTTCCATCCACCACCCCCCCCCCCCACCCCCCTATATGTCCGGATACCTGTCCGGATACCTGTCCGGCGCTCATGCCCGTCCGGAGTGAACGGTGCGATGTTTCACGTGAAACACCGCACCGCCGGAGCGGGCGTCCCGGTGAGGACATCGGGCGGGGCCGAGCCGGGACAGTGGGCCGAGCCCAGCCGGGCCGGGCCAGCGGGCCAAGACACCCGGTTGGGACACCGAGCCGAGACAGCGGGCCGGGGCACCTGGCCAGGACGCCGGGTCAGGACACCCCGGCTCAGACGTCCTTGAGGCACAGCAGGAACTCGGCACCGTCCCCGGTCTGCGCGTAGAAGCTGGTGGCGTCCTCGACCTTGCGGCACTCGGTCTCCGCCGTGAGGGAGGTGAAGGTGCCGTCCACCTTCTTCAGGACCTCCACCTCGGCGTCCGCGGAGCCGCACTCCACGATCTCCATCTCGTCCGTGGACGAGGACGCGGACTTCAGACAGTCGCCCACGGCGGCCTGGTCGGCGTCGTCACGGCTGGCTATGAACGCGCCGATCGCCACACTGGCGACCGCCACGGCGATGACGATGTTCTTGATGGTCTTGAAGCTGAGCTTGCGGCGCGGCTGCTCCGGCGGCACGGGGGCGGCGCCGAAGGGGTTGCCCTGCTGGGGGAAACCGGGCTGTTGGGGGATATCGCCCTGCGGAGGAGTCTGGGCCTGACCCTGGGCGAAGGGGTTCTGCCCCTGCGGCTGGGCCGGCGGCTGGTTCTGGGCGAACGGGTTGCCCTGGGGCGGAGTTGTCACGTGGGAATCCCCCTGCACATAACGAATGGATCAGCAGCGCGAATTGACCGCGCTTAAGACCCGCATAAGTTATCCGCCCCCACTGACAACCCAGCCCTTCCGGCCATGTCTGTGGCCTTCATGTGACACTCACCGTCGATCAAAGCGGGCCATAGCCGCAGCAACCACGGCATAGATCGCCCCGACGGTGAGCACCAGCGGCACGGACCGCCCGTCCGGCGGCAGCATCAGCGCGGCGACCCCGGCCGCGCCCACGAAGGCGACGTTGAACAGCACGTCGTAGACGGCGAAGATCCGGCCGCGGAAGCCGTCGTCGACCGTGGACTGCACGACGGTGTCCGTGGCGATCTTCGCGCCCTGGGTGACCAGGCCGAGCACGAAGGCCGCGCAGAGCAGCGGCACGGTCGCGAAGGGCAGCCCCAGCGCGGGTTCCAGGACGGCCGCGGACGCCGAGCAGACGACGATCCAGCCGATCGGCCCGAACCGGCCGACCGCCCAGGGCGTGATCACGGCCGCCACGAAGAATCCGGCGCCGGAGATGCCCAGCGCCAGCCCCAGCAGGGCGAGGCCGTCGTCGGTGGTCGAGGTGAGGGCGTAGCGGCAGAGCATCAGGACGGTGACGGTCAGGGCGCCGTAGCAGAAGCGCATCAGGGTCATCGCGCCGAGCGCCCATGCGGCCTCCCGGCGCCGGGGCGCGGCGAGGTGCCGTACCCCGGCCAGCAGATCGCGGACGGTGCCGGTGAGGGCGGCGCCGAGGCGGGGCTGGATCAACGCGGGGTCGGGGCCGAGCAGTTCGCGCGGGATGCGCAGCGCGGCGAGGGCGCCGCACAGATACAGTCCGGCGCCGACGAGGACCACGGCGGCGTCGGAGTCGGAGAAGAGCAGCCGGACGACGAAGGCGGCGCCGCCGCCCGCGGTCGCGGCGAGCGTTCCGGCGGTCGGGGAGAGGGAGTTGGCGATCACCAGCCGGTCGGCGTCGACGACCCGGGGCAGCGCGGCGGACAGGCCCGCGAGGACGAAGCGGTTGACGGCGGTGACGCAGAGCGCGGAGGCGTAGAACAGCCAGTCGGGGACGGAGCTGATCATCAGCAGGGCGGTGCCGGTGGCCAGCACGGTGCGCAGCAGATTGCCGTACACGAAGACCTGGCGGCGGCGCCAGCGGTCGAGGAGGACGCCCGCGAAGGGGCCGACCAGGGAGTAGGGGAGCAGCAGGACCGCCATCGCGGAGGCGATCTGGGCGGGGGTGGCCTGGCGCTCGGGCGAGAAGACGACGTAGGTGGCGAGACCGACCTGGTAGGCGCCGTCGGCGCCCTGGGAGAGCAGCCGCACGGTGAGCAGTCGCCGGAAGTCCCGCAGGCGCAGCAGAACGCGCAGATCACGTACGACGGCCATGGGGCCCAGCCTCACATACGGGGAGGGTCCCCGGGCGCAATGCCCCGGGGACCCTCGGTGGACCGTCCCGGAAGGGGAGCGCGGTGCGCCCGCCCTCCGGCTCACGAGGTCAGGTCAGCGCTCGACCTCGCCCTTGATGAACTTCTCCACGTTCTCCCGCGCCTGGTCGTCGAAGTACTGGACCGGCGGGGACTTCATGAAGTAGCTCGACGCGGAGAGGATCGGGCCGCCGATACCGCGGTCCTTGGCGATCTTCGCGGCGCGCAGGGCGTCGATGATGACACCGGCGGAGTTCGGGGAGTCCCAGACCTCCAGCTTGTACTCCAGGTTCAGCGGGACGTCGCCGAACGCGCGGCCCTCCAGGCGGACGTAGGCCCACTTGCGGTCGTCCAGCCAGGCGACGTAGTCGGACGGGCCGATGTGGACGTTCTTCTCGCCCAGCTCCCGGTCGGGGATCTGCGAGGTGACGGCCTGCGTCTTGGAGATCTTCTTGGACTCCAGGCGGTCGCGCTCCAGCATGTTCTTGAAGTCCATGTTGCCGCCGACGTTGAGCTGCATCGTGCGGTCCAGGATCACCCCGCGGTCCTCGAACAGCTTCGCCATGACGCGGTGCGTGATGGTGGCGCCGACCTGGGACTTGATGTCGTCACCGACGATCGGGACGCCCGCCTCGGTGAACTTGTCCGCCCACTCCTTGGTGCCGGCGATGAAGACCGGGAGGGCGTTGACGAAGCCGACCTTGGCGTCGATGGCGCACTGGGCGTAGAACTTCGCGGCGTCCTCGGAGCCGACGGGCAGGTAGCAGACGAGGACGTCGACCTGCCGGTCCTTGAGGATCTGGACGACGTCGACCGGCTCCTCGGCGGACTCCTCGATGGTCTCGCGGTAGTACTTGCCGAGGCCGTCGAGGGTGTGGCCGCGCTGGACGGTCACGCCCGTGGAGGGCACGTCGCAGATCTTGATGGTGTTGTTCTCGGAGGCGCCGATGGCGTCCGCGAGGTCGAGACCGACCTTCTTCGCGTCGACATCGAACGCGGCGACGAACTCCACGTCACGGACGTGGTACTCGCCGAACTGCACATGCATCAGGCCCGGCACCTTGGACGCCGGGTCGGCGTCCTTGTAGTACTCGACGCCCTGCACCAGCGACGCGGCGCAGTTGCCCACGCCGACGACGGCTACGCGAACCGAACCCATTGCGGTTGCTCCCTGTGTGTGTACTCGATATGTACTCGGTGTGAGGCCCTGACGGGCGTCACATGGCGGTGCCACCGGGCGTATCCGGCCGGGGGGTGTCCCCCGGCCGGGGCAGGACGCCCGGCGCTCCAGTGGTGTCTGGTGTGTCTTGTGTGCCTGGTGTATCCGGTGTGATCCGTGTGTGCTGCGGGCTCTGCTGGGCCGAGCCGTCCGTACCGGGTGCTCTGAGGTCCCGGCCGGCCCGCTCGCTCTCGATCAGCTCGTTCAGCCAGCGCACCTCCCGCTCCACGGACTCCATTCCGTGGCGCTGGAGTTCGAGCGTGTAGTCGTCGAGGCGCTCCCGGGTGCGGGCCAGGGAGGCGCGCATCTTCTCCAGGCGCTCCTCCAGCCGGCTACGGCGGCCCTCCAGCACCCGCATCCGGACATCGCGCGAGGTCTGCCCGAAGAAGGCGAACCGGGCGGCGAAGGTCTCGTCCTCGTACGCGTCGGGGCCGGTCTGCGAGAGAAGCTGCTCGAAGTGCTCCTTGCCCTCCGCGGTCAGCCGGTAGACGATCTTGGCGCGGCGGCCCGAGAGCGGGGCCGCGAGGGCCTCCTCGGCGGTGTGTCCCGGTTCCTCGATCAACCAGCCGTTGGCGACCAGCGTCTTGAGGCAGGGATACAGCGTCCCGTAACTGAACGCACGGAACACTCCCAGTGATGTGTTGAGTCGTTTGCGCAGCTCATAGCCGTGCATCGGGGATTCGCGGAGCAGGCCGAGTACGGCGAACTCAAGGATCCCGGAACGCCGGCTCATGTCGCCTCCTCTCTGCCGCGGCCCGTCTCGCTCTGGTCTCGCTCTGGTGTCCGACGGGCGCCGTGACGGTCTTTATGTCGCGCTGATGTATCGACTCGATACATCACGACGATAGAACGGCCTTCCGGGTGGGACAAGAGGGAGAACGGTGAACGGCGTCACATCACTGATTCGTAGGCGGCAAGTTGCCTGTTTTGGGGTGAACTTCGGGGCTAGGCGGGTTTTGACGGTGCGTAGTCTGTCCGCCATGCAGACCACCGGGAACCACGGGGAGCGTGGGGACGTCATGGTCCTCGGTGCAGTACGGAGTGAATGCGGTACCGCGCGCATCCGTACTTCGGGGGGACCGGAAACCAGCCGCTGTTTCCAGGCGCGCACGGATGCGCCTGCCCGAGGAGTAATCGTTCGATGAGCGAGCACCGTCGCAAACCGCCGCAGCCGCAGGAAGGCGGACGTGCCGCGGCCCGACGCGGCCCGAGCGCTCCGGCCGCCGGCCGCCGTGCGGCACCGCGAGGCGCCACCGGGTCTTCCTCCGACGCCTCTGGCTCGGGTCATGGGTCGGAGGACGAGGAGCGGCCCTACGGAGGCCGAGCCGAGGCCCGTCGCGCGGCGCAGAGAAGCACCGGAGCCGGCCGTCGCAGGGCGGCCGAACCGGGGGGCCGGGCGGGCGCCCGGCGCGGGGCCGGGGCCAGACCGCGGGGCGCCGCACCCGGCAAGAAGCGGATCATCGACTATCCGCGCGCGGACAAGGACGGCTGGCGCCGCTGGATGCCGTCCTGGCGGCTGGCGTCCGGCCTGAGCCTGGCCTTCCTGGGCAGCCTGGTCGCCGTCGCCGGTATCGGCTACGCCCTGGTCGGCGTGCCCGACGTGGCGCTGACGGCGACCGCGCAGAACAACGTCTACTACTGGAGCGACGGCTCCGAGATGGTGTCGACCGGTGGGGAGACCAACCGGCAGATCGTCAATCTGCCGCAGATCCCCAAGGCGATGCAGGACGCGGTGATCTCGCAGGAGAACAAGACCTTCGAGACCGACAGCGGCATCGACCCCAAGGGCATCGCCCGCGCCGTGTTCAACATGGCCAAGGGCGAGGACACGCAGGGTGGCTCCACGATCACCCAGCAGTACGTCAAGAACGCGATGCTGGACGACCAGTCCCAGACGCTCACGCGTAAGTTCAAGGAACTGTTCGTCTCGATCAAGGTGGGCACCTCCGTCCCCAAGAACGAGATCATGGAGGGCTACCTCAATTCGGCGTACTACGGGCGCAACGCCTACGGCATCCAGGCCGCCGCGCGCGCCTACTTCAACAAGGACGCCATAGACCTGAACCCGGGTGAGTGCGCCTTCCTCGCGGCGACGCTCAAGGGCGCCACGTACTACGACCCGGCCGGTGCCACCAACATCGACCCCGCCGCCACCGACACGGCGAACAAGAAGCGGGCCCTGGCCCAGATGCAGGACACCCTCGACAAGATGGTCGAGTACGGCCACCTCAACGCCGGGGACCGGGCCAAGTACATCGAGCTTCCCGAGGTGCAGAACCCCCGCTTCAACACCGCCCTCAGCGGCCAGATCGGCTATCTGGTCGACCTCGCCAACGGCTACCTGGTCAACAACGAGGAGAAGACCGGTATCTCCGAGCAGCGGCTGCGCGAGGGCGGCCTCTCCATCCACACGACCTTCGACAAGAAGAAGGTCGACCAGTTGGAGAAGGCGGTCCAGGAGGTCCAGAAGGAGAACATCGACCCCGAGAAGCGCCCCGAGGAGGACACCCACGTCCAGTTCGGCGGCGCGTCCGTCGACCCGGACACCGGGGCCATCGTCGCGATCTACGGCGGTGCGGACGCCACCAAGCACTTCACCAACAACGCCGACCAGACCGGCGCCCAGGTCGGCTCGACCTTCAAGCCGTTCGTGCTGGCCGCGGCGATGAACTGGGGCATCAGAGACCCCGAGCTGGGCCCCGTCCAGGCCCAGGACGAGCGCACCAAGGTCTCCCCGAAGAGCCTCTACAACGGCAAGAACAAGCTCAAGATCGAGAACTACGACGACTCCATCTGGCGCAACGAGAAGGGCGAGGAGTGGCTCCAGGTCAACGACGGTGACGAGACGTACGGCGACCCGCCCAACTACGAGATCGATCTGCGCACGGCCATGCAGTACTCGGTGAACTCCGCGTATGTGCAGCTCGGCATGGATGTCGGTCTGGACAAGGTCAAGGAGGCGGCCGTCGACGCCGGGGTGCTGGAGAGCAGCCTCGCCGGTATCGACTTCCCGTCCTTCTCCCTGGGCATCTCCGACCCCAGCGCCATCCGGATGGCGGGCTCCTACGCCACCTTCGCCGCCAGCGGCAAGCAGAACGATCCGTTCTCCGTCACCAAGGTGACCAGCAAGGACGGCGAGATCTTCACCTACGAGACGGCGCCGAAGGAGGCGTTCACCCCGCTGGTCGCCGACAACGTCACCGACGTACTGAAGACCGTGGTCGAGGACGGCACGGGCACCAACGCCCAGCTCGAGGGCCGTGAGGTGGCCGGCAAGACCGGTACCACCGACGACAACCTGTCGGCCTGGTTCGTCGGCTACACCCCGCAGCTCTCGACCGCGATCAGCATGTTCCGCTACCCGGACGACGAGACGGTGAAGAACCGTACGTTCCTGTCCATGTACGGGACCGGCGGCCAGGAGTCGATCCACGGTGCCTCGTTCCCGTCGGAGATCTGGCAGGCGTACATGGCCGAGGCGATGAAGGGCACCAAGGCGGAGAAGTTCCCCGAGCCCGAGCCCATCGGCGATGTCGTCAACGACACCCCCTCACCGACGCCGACCCCGACGATCACGGAGACCGAGGAGGAGGAGAGCCCCACACCGACTCCGTCGCCGACCCCGACCCGGACCACGTCGTCGCCCTCCCCGAGCGCGACCTGCACCGACTTCCTCGGCTGCGAGGACGACGGCGGCACCGACAACGGAGGGACCGACACCGGAGGCACCGACACCGGAGGCACGGACGGCGGTGTCCCCGGGTCACCCGACCCCTCGGCCTCCTCGACGGCGAACGGCGGGAACAACGGCAACGGGAATGGGAACGGGAGCACTGACGGCGGTCTCTTCGGCGGATCCGGCTAACCGGATCCCGCCTCCGGCGGTGACCGGTCGGCCGGACCCTTGCCCCCGGGCGGTGAACGGTCGACCGGGGCTCTGCCCTCAGCGGTGGCAGGTCGGCCGGACCCTGGCCCGCCGGCGGTGACCGGTCAGCCGGATACGGGCTCTCGCGGGCATCGTCGGCCGCGCAACCGTCCCTCGCGGTCACCGATCGGGCCGCACAACCGCCCCTCGCGGATGTTTCACGTGAAACAGCTCGTTGATCCATCTCGCTGTTTCACGTGAAACACGCTCCGCCGCAGGCAGCAGGGCCGTCGCATCGAGCGGATGCGGCGGCCCTCGTCGTTCCCCCTGCGGCGTACGGCAGGATGTCCCCCATGCCCAGTGCAGAAACGACGCAAGCGAGCGCGCGCGAGCCGGACACCGTACGTCCCACCAAGGCGGACAAGGTCGCGGCGAGCGGCAGCGAGCTGATCGGCGGTCCTCTCGGCCGGCGCGCCCTGCTCGGGACGTCCTGGTGGACCCCGGTACGGGTCATCGTGCTCGTGGCGATCGGCATGTTCGCCCTCGGCCTGGTCCAGAAGGCACCCTGCTACGACGGGGCCTGGTTCTTCGGCGCCAGCTCGCAGTACACGCACGCCTGCTACTCCGACATCCCGCACCTCTACCAGGGGCGCGGCTTCGCCGACGGGCTGGTGCCGTACTTCGACCGGCTGCCCGGCGACATGGAGTACCTGGAGTATCCGGTGCTCACCGGGGTCTTCATGGAGGCCGCCTCCTGGCTCACCACGGGCAGCGGCAGCATCCAGCACCAGGAGCAGTGGTACTGGATGGTCAACGCCGGGATGCTGATGGTGTGCGCGGCGGTCATCGCCGTCTGCGTCACCCGCACCCACGCCCGCCGCCCCTGGGACGGTCTGCTGGTCGCCCTGGCGCCCGCGCTGGCGCTGACCGCCACCATCAACTGGGACCTGCTGGCGGTCGCCCTGACGGCTGCGGCGATGCTGATGTGGTCGCGGGGCCGCTCGCTGGCCTTCGGGGTGCTCCTGGGCCTCGCCACGGCCGCCAAGCTGTATCCCTTCCTGCTGCTGGGACCCCTGCTCGTGCTGTGCTGGCGGGCAGGGAAGTGGCGTGACTTCGGCAAGGGCCTCGCGGGCGCAGCCGTCGCCTGGGCCGTGGTGAATCTGCCGGTGATGCTCTTCGCGTTCGACGGCTGGTCGAAGTTCTACACCTTCAGCCAGGAGCGCGGTGTCGACTTCGGTTCGTTCTGGCTGATCCTCGCCCAGAACTCCAGCGACCCGCTGAGCACCGAGACCGTCAACACCCTGGCCACCCTGCTGATGCTGCTGAGCTGCGCGGGGATCGCCGCCCTCACCCTGACCGCGCCGCGCCGGCCCCGCTTCGCCCAGCTCGCGTTCCTGATCGTCGCGGCGTTCATCCTCACCAACAAGGTCTACTCACCGCAGTACGTGCTCTGGCTGATCCCGCTGGCCGCGCTGGCCCGGCCCAAGTGGCGGGACTTTCTGATCTGGCAGGTGTGCGAGGTGGCGTACTTCCTCGGCATCTGGATGTACCTCGCGTACACGACCAGCGGCGACGCCCACAAGGGCCTGCCGACCGACGGCTACCACTGGGCCATCGCCGCGCATCTGGCCGGGACGCTCTATCTGTGCGTGATGATCGTCCGGGACATTCTGATGCCCGAGCGGGACGTGGTCCGGCTGGCCGGTGACGACGACCCGTCCGGCGGGGTGCTCGACGGGGCGCGGGACGTTTTCGTGATCGGACCGGCGGGGCGGGCGGCGGGCCGCGACGGTGACGGCGAGCGGGACGCGCAGGACGACGTTCCGCTGGTGTCCTGGGGGAGTCGTTCGCCCTGAGTGAACAAGGGGCCTGGGGTGGGCGGAGAAGGTGTCCCGGGCCGGGACCGGGCTGATGTGGGGAAGGGCCGTACGCGAGGTGCGCGTACGGCCCTTCCTGGTGCCCGGGGCGGGAGCGGCGCCCCGGAATGGTCTGGGAGTGGTCTTGGGAGCGGACCTGGGAGCGGTCCTGGGAACGGCCGGTCCTCGGAGCTCGGAGCTCGGAGCCGTCTTGGGAACGGCGGCCGATCCTGGGAACGGTCTCAGCGGTCCACGATGCGGTCGAACTGGGTGGTGGTGTGCCGCAGATGGGCCACCAGCTCGTCGCCGACCTTCGGTTCGGGCGCGTCCGAGGGCACGAACAGGATCGACACCTGCATGTGCGGCGGCTCCGCGAACCAGCGCTGCTTGCCGCCCCAGACGAACGGCGCCAGATTCCGGTTGACCGTGGCGAGCCCGGCACGGGCGACGCCCTTGGCGCGCGGCATGACGCCGTGGAGCGCCTTGGGGGCCTCCAGGCCCACCCCGTGCGACGTCCCGCCCGCCACGACCACCAGATAGCCGTCCGAGGCCGTCTTCTGCTGCCGGTAGCCGAAGCGGTCGCCCTTGGCGACCCGGGTGACATCCAGGACGGCGCCGCGGTACTCGGTGGCGTCGTGGTCGCCGAGCCACAGCCGGGTGCCGATCCGGGCGCGGAACCGGGTCTGCGGGAACTGCTGCTGGAGCCGGATGAGTTCATCGGACTTGAGATGGCTGACGAACATCGTGTGCAGCGGCAGCCGGGCCGCGCGCAGCCGGTCCATCCAGCCGATGACCTCCTCGACGGCGTCGGAGCCGTCGGCGCGGTCCAGCGGCAGATGGATGGCGAAGCCCTCCAGCCGGACGTTCTCTATGGCGGCGTGCAGTTGCGGCAGGTCCTGCTCGCTGATGCCGTGCCGCTTCATCGAGGACATCACCTCGATGACGACCCGTGCGCCCACGAGGCCGTACACGCCGTCCACGGAGGACACCGAGCGGATCACCCGGTCCGGCAGCGGCACCGGCTCCTCACCGCGCCGGTACGGCGTCAGCACCAGCAGATCGGCGCCGAAGAAGTCCTTGATGCGCGCCGCCTCGTACGTGGTGCCGACGGCGAGGATGTCCGAGCCCATCCGGGTGGCCTCCTCCGCCAGCCGTTCGTGCCCGAAGCCGTAGCCGTTGCCCTTGCAGACCGGGACAAGTCCCGGGAACTGCTCCGTCACGTGCTTCTGGTGCGCCCGCCAGCGCGCGGTGTCGACATACAGCGTGAGCGCCATGGCCGGACCTGGAACCTTTCTCGTGGCTGCGGTGTATCAGAGGTGAAGAGTGATGAACCTGCGGTGTATCAGAGGTGAGGGTGTGAAGGAAACAGGTGTTCCGGTCTCAGCGGCGCGACATGTAGATGTCGAGCGCCTTGTGGAGCAGCTTGTTGAGCGGGAAGTCCCACTCGCCGAGATACTCGGCCGCCTGCCCGCCGGTGCCCACCTTGAACTGGATCAGACCGAAGAGATGGTCGGACTCGTCCAGCGAGTCGGAGATACCCCGCAGGTCGTAGACGGTCGCGCCGAGCGCATAGGCGTCGCGCAGCATCCGCCACTGCATCGCGTTCGAGGGCCGGACCTCCCGGCCGATGTTGTCGGAGGCCCCGTAGGAGTACCAGACATGGCCGCCGACGATCAGCATTGTCGCCGCCGAGAGGTTCACCCCGTTGTGCCGGGCGAAGTACAGCCGCATCCGGTTGGGGTCCTCGGAGTTGAGCGCCTTCCACATCCGCTCGAAGTACGACAGCGGGCGTGGCCGGAAGTGGTCGCGCACGGCGGTGATCTCGTACAGCCGCTGCCATTCCGGAAGGTCGTGGAAGCCGCCCTGGACGACCTCGACGCCAGCCTTCTCGGCCTTCTTGATGTTGCGCCGCCACAGTTGGTTGAAGTTCTTGTGGACCTCTTCCAGCGACCGGTTCGCCAGCGGCACCTGGTACACATACCGGGGCTGTACGTCGCCGAAGCCGGCCCCGCCGTCCTCGCCCTGCTGCCACCCCATCCGGCGGAGCTTGTCGGCGACTTCGAAGGCGCGCGGCTCGATGAAGTCCGCCTCGGTGTCGCGCAGCCGCTTCACATCCGGGTTCTGGATGCCCGCCTTGATGGACGTGGCCTCCCAGCGCCGGATGATCACCGGCGGGCCCATCTTCACGGAGAAGGCGCCCTGCTGCTTGAGATGGGCCAGCATCGGCTGGATCCAGTCGTCCAGATTCGGCGCGAACCAGTTGATGACCGGGCCCTCGGGGAGATACGCGAGATAGCGCTTGATCTTGGGAAGCTGCCGGTAGAGCACCAGACCCACGCCCACCAGTTCACCGCTGCGGTCGTCGAACCAGCCGAGGTTCTCCGACCGCCATTCCGCCTTGACGTTCGCCCAGGCCGGGACCTGCATGTGGCTCGCCGAGGGCAGACTCTGGATGTACGCCAGATGCTGCTCGCGGCTGATGGTCCTCAGGGTCAGGCTCATGTCGGGGCGCTCCTCGGGCTGGTGTGTCCCCATGGGTACAGGGGCTCCGGCTCTCGCGCCGAAGCCTACTGCGCCCGACCTCCGGCCCGACCGGGCGTACGGCACCGGCGCCCTGGCGGGGTGGGGCGCGGGGGTGAGGGGTGGGGTGTGGTGGGGGTGCGTGGGGGTGTTCGGAGCGGGGTGGTGGGGGGCCTCGCGGTGTGGTGGGGGCGGGGGCGTGGGGGTGTGATGTGTGTGAGGTGCGTGGGGGTGTGTGGTGGAGCGGAGGGTCGGTTCGGTGCGGGGTCACCGTGAGGTGGGCCGGGCCTGGCCAGACCGGCGCATGGCTGGGGTGGGGCAGAAGGCCGACGGGGTGTCGGCGCATCGGTCGCCGGTCCCACTGGCTGGCGGGACCGGTCGACGGGGTCTTTGGTTGGTTGGACCGGGTGGAGGGACCGGGTCCAGGACCGGTTGGTGGTACCCGTGGGTGGGCCGCGTTGATGAGTCCTTCGGTCGGACGTACCGGACAGGCCGGCCGGACCGGCGGCCGGGGAACGCTCGGCCGGGAGGGCGGTCGGTCGGGTGGCGGTCGGCTGGGCCGTCCGGGTCAGAAGACTCCGCCGAAGAGGCCCCCGTGTGCCATGCCCAGGAAGAACCCGACACCGGAGAAGCCCAGGCCCAGGATCAGCCCGAAGCGCTCACGCGTGGTGACCGAAACCCACTGTCCGTAGGCGCCGGTCAGGATCCCGATCAGCCCGGCCCAGGAGCTGATCAGATGCAGGCTGTGGAACTGGGCGGTGACAAAGGAGAGGATCCCCAGCGTCAGCGTCACCGCGAGCAGGGTGTCCTGGAGGGGATGGGGCTTGTCGTCGGTGGCGAACAGGGAACCGGCGGTGTTGGGTCGCAATGCCTGTGCCATGGGGCACCTCCTGCGAGAGGGCGGCGCATCGTAGCGCCATACACACCCGTTGTGTACAGATTGTGGGCCCTCCCGGCCGGATTTCAACCGGACGCGGGTGTGCGGGTAGTCTGTACTCTCTGCACCGGTGTCTGCCCAGTCCGGGGCCGGAGCACACTGCCCAGGTCCGGAGCGGGAACGCCCCGACGACCCTCGATTGTCAGTGGCGCCCGATACCGTTGCGTACGCATCACAACCCTCCTGCCACGGAACGACCGTGGCCGCTGAGTCCAGAGGAGGTGGGTTCCACATGCGTCACTACGAGGTGATGGTCATCCTCGACCCCGATCTTGAGGAGCGCTCTGTCTCTCCGCTGATCGAGAACTTCCTTTCTGTCGTCCGTGACGGCGGCGGAAAGGTCGAGAAGGTCGACACCTGGGGCCGTCGTCGTCTCTCGTACGAGATCAAGAAGAAGCCCGAGGGCATCTACTCGGTCATCGATCTGCAGGCCGAGCCCGCGATCGTCAAGGAGCTCGACCGCCAGATGAACCTGAACGAGTCGGTCCTCCGGACCAAGGTCCTCCGCCCCGAGACCCACTGAGCCTCGGCTCAGAGGATCCCGGGATTCGAGTAGCAGCAAGCAGCCAGCAGCAAACCCGCCGAGAGGTTCACCCATGGCAGGCGAGACCGTCATCACGGTCGTCGGCAATCTTGTCGACGACCCCGAGCTGCGCTTCACCCCGTCCGGTGCGGCCGTCGCGAAGTTCCGTGTCGCGTCCACTCCCCGCACCTTCGACCGCCAGACGAACGAGTGGAAGGACGGCGAGAGCCTGTTCCTGACCTGCTCGGTCTGGCGCCAGGCGGCGGAGAACGTCGCCGAGTCGCTCCAGCGAGGCATGCGCGTCGTCGTGCAGGGCCGGCTGAAGCAGCGGTCCTACGAGGACCGTGAGGGTGTGAAGCGCACGGTCTACGAGCTGGACGTCGAGGAAGTCGGGCCCAGCCTGCGCAACGCCACGGCCAAGGTCACCAAGACCAGCGGCCGGGGTGGCCAGGGCGGTGGCGGCGGCTTCGGCGGCGGCGGTGGCGGCGGCCAGCAGGGCGGCGGCTGGGGCGGTGGCTCCGGTGGCGGTCAGCAGGGCGGCGCTCCGGCCGACGACCCCTGGGCGACCGGCGCTCCCGCCGGTGGCAACCAGGGCGGCGGCGGTGGCTGGGGCGGAGGCTCCAGCTCCGGCGGCGGCGGTGGCGGCGGCTACTCGGACGAGCCCCCCTTCTAGTACCGACGGGCCCGGTGCCCGTGGTCGAAGGCGGGTCGTACCCACACTTCTTGATCACACAGGAGAAACACCATGGCGAAGCCGCCTGTGCGCAAGCCGAAGAAGAAGGTCTGCGCATTCTGCAAGGACAAGGTCCAGTACGTGGACTACAAGGACACGAACATGCTGCGGAAGTTCATTTCCGACCGCGGCAAGATCCGTGCCCGCCGCGTGACCGGCAACTGCACGCAGCACCAGCGTGACGTCGCCACGGCCGTCAAGAACAGCCGTGAGATGGCGCTGCTGCCCTACACCTCCACCGCGCGCTAAGGGAAGGGTGACCGAGACATGAAGATCATCCTCACCCACGAGGTCACCGGCCTCGGTGCCGCGGGCGACGTCGTCGACGTCAAGGACGGTTACGCTCGCAACTACCTGATCCCGCGGAAGTTCGCTATCCGCTGGACCAAGGGTGGCGAGAAGGACGTCGCGCAGATCCGTCGTGCGCGCAAGATCCACGAGATCCAGACCATCGAGCAGGCCAACACCGTGAAGGCCCAGCTCGAGGGTGTGAAGGTCCGTCTGGCCGTCCGCTCCGGCGACGCCGGTCGGCTCTTCGGTTCCGTCACCCCGGCCGACATCGCCTCGGCGATCAAGGCCGCCGGCGGTCCCGAGGTCGACAAGCGCCGGATCGAGCTGGGCTCCCCGATCAAGACCCTGGGCGCCCACGAGACGTCCGTGCGTCTGCACCCCGAGGTGGCCGCGAAGGTCAACATCGAGGTGATCGCGGCCTGACGCCGCGCGCTCGGTGCAGTTGCTGAGCTGATGGAAGGGCCGTACTCCGCCGGGTACGGCCCTTCTGCATGGCCGGATCAGGGGCCGGCCGAGCGGTCGCGCCGGTGATGTTTCACGTGAAACGGGGCGGTTGGGGTGAGCGGGGCATGGGTGGGCGCTCCGCTGGGGTTGGGGTGCGGGGTGTGGGGTGCGGGTGTGGTCCGCTGGGTGTGGGGTGCCGTGGAATTTGGGCGGGTACCCCGGGCGGCGGGAGCCCTGCCCGGTGCCGATGAGGCGGACGGGTGGTTCGGTTGCCCCGGTCAGCGGGCCGCGCCCGTGACGATCCAGCGGCCGGAGCGGGTGCGCCACCACAGGGTCAGCAGTCGCATGGTCATCATCAGTGTCATGGCCAGCCACAGTGCGGTCAGTTCGCCGCCGAGGGTCGGGACCAGCAGGGCGACCGGGGCGAAGACGGCCAGGGTGAGGATCATGGCCCAGGCCAGATAGCGTCCGTCGCCCGCACCCATCAGGACGCCGTCCAGGACGAAGACCACCCCGCAGATCGGCTGCGAGAGGGCCACGACGATCAGTGCGGGCAGGGCCGCGTCGGTGACGGCGCTGTCGCTGGTGAACAGGGGCAGGAAGAGCGGGCGGGCGGCGATCACGAGGAGACCGAGGCCGACGCCCACCGCGATCCCCCACTCGACCATCCGGCGGCAGACCTGCCGGGCTCCCTCCACGTCCCCGGCGCCCAGATGGCGCCCGATGATGGCCTGCCCGGCGATGGCGATGGCGTCGAGGGCGAAGGCGAGCAGGCTCCACAGCGACAGAACGATCTGATGGGCGGCGATATCGGCGTCCCCGAGCCCCGCGGCGACGGCGGTGGCGATCATCAGGATCGCGCGCAGGGACAGCGTACGGACCAGAAGGGGGACGCCTGCCTGGGCGGAGGCGCGTATCCCGGCGGCGTCGGGGCGCAGGGAGGCGCCATGGCGGCGGGCGCCCCGGATGACGACGAAGAGATACGCGGCGGCCATACCGCACTGGGCGATGACCGTGCCCCAGGCGGATCCGGCGATACCGAGCCCGGCGCCGTAGACCAGGACGACATTGAGGACGGCGTTGGCGATGAAGCCGGCGAGGGCGACGTAGAGCGGGGTCCGGGTGTCCTGGAGGCCGCGCAGGACGCCGGTCGCGGCGAAGACGACGAGCATGGCCGGGATGCCCAGCGCGGAGATGCGCAGATAGGTGATGGCGTAGGGGGTGGCCGTCTCGGAGGTGCCGAAGAGGCCGACGAGGTCCGGGGCGGTGGGCAGGACGACGGCGATGACGGCGGCGCCGAGCAGCAGGGCCAGCCAGATGCCGTCCATGCCCTGGCGGATGGCGGCCGGGAGGTCACCGGCGCCGACCCGGCGGGCGACGGCCGCGGTGGTGGCGTAGGCGAGGAAGACGAAGACGCTCACGGCGGTCAGCAGCAGGGCGGAGGCGACGCCCAGTCCGGCGAGTTGGGCGGTGCCGAGATGGCCGACGATGGCGCTGTCGGCGAGGACGAACAGAGGCTCGGCGACGAGTGCGCCGAAGGCCGGGACGGCCAGCGCGACGATCTCGCGGTCGTGCCGGCGCCGGGCAGCCTTGGGTGTCGCGGGAGCCTGTGTCATGAGCACAAATGTAATCGTCCACAGGTAAGAGATGCAAAGCGATTGCGACCCTTACTTGTGGTTGCGGTGTGTGTGTTCCTCCGTACGGCTTGAAGTGATCTTGGGCCGACTGGGGAAGTTTTTCTTCTGCACAGCCGGTGGATGGTGAAGTTGCAGGTCAGGGATACTGTGTCGGGGGTCGGCCGGGCTTGTTCACAGCGCTGTCCACCGGGTCGTGCACAGGTTTCGGGGACTTCTCCACAGCATCCGGGGCGTCGTCCACATGGCCTGTGGATAACCAGATTGGCTGACGGTGCCGAGGGGCCTAACGTGGTCCGGCGCCCTCTCCCTCTGACGGCTGACGAACCGTCATAAAACCGACGCGCCACAACCGGAGCCGGGCCTCTTATTTGTCAGTGCCGTGCCGTAGAAATGAAGGGCACGGCGAGGTCCGCTCGGCGGACGGGAGGAGGTGGCTCGGTGAGTATTTCCGAGCCCTTGGACGACCCGTGGGCCGACAGCGGTCCAGGCGATCGTCCGCCCTCCCGGCGCCGCGGCGAGGGCGGGCGCGGGCGTGACGACCAGCACGACCGGGGACGGGACAGCGGCGAGTGGGAGGGCGGTGGGACGTCCTTCGAGCGGGTTCCGCCCCAGGACCTCAACGCCGAGCAGTCCGTGCTCGGCGGCATGCTGCTCTCCAAGGACGCCATCGCCGATGTCGTGGAGATCCTCAAGGGCCATGACTTCTACAAACCCGCGCACGAGACGATCTACCAGGCGATCCTCGACATCTACGCCAAGGGCGAGCCGGCCGACCCGATCACCATCGCCGCGGAGCTGACCAAGCGCGGTGAGATCAACAAGGTCGGTGGGGCGTCCTATCTGCACACCCTGGTGCAGACGGTGCCGACGGCGGCCAACGCCGAGTACTACGCCGAGATCGTGCACGAGCGGGCGGTGCTGCGCCGCCTGGTGGAGGCGGGCACGCGCATCACCCAGATGGGATACGCGGCCGACGACGATGTCGACGAGATCGTCAACCGCGCCCAGGCGGAGATCTACGCCGTCACCGAGCAGCGCACCAGCGAGGACTATCTGCCGCTCGGCGACATCATGGAGGGCGCGCTCGACGAGATCGAGGCGATCGGCTCGCGCACGGGCGAGATGACCGGCGTACCGACCGGCTTCACGGACTTCGACTCCCTCACCAACGGTCTGCACCCCGGCCAGATGATCGTCATCGCCGCCCGTCCCGCCATGGGCAAGTCGACACTCGCACTGGACTTCGCGCGGGCCGCGTCGATCAAGAACAATCTGCCGAGTGTCATCTTCTCGCTCGAAATGGGGCGCAACGAGATCGCGATGCGTCTGCTCTCGGCCGAGGCGCGGGTGGCGCTGCACCATATGCGCTCGGGCACGATGACCGACGAGGACTGGACCCGGCTGGCCCGCCGGATGCCGGATGTCTCGGCGGCCCCGCTCTACATCGACGACTCGCCGAACCTGTCGATGATGGAGATCCGCGCGAAGTGCCGCCGCCTCAAGCAGCGCAATGACCTCCGGCTCGTCGTCATCGACTATCTCCAACTGATGCAGGCGGGCGGCTCCAAGCGCTCCGAGAGCCGTCAGCAGGAGGTTTCGGACATGTCCCGTAACCTCAAGCTGCTCGCCAA
This sequence comes from Streptomyces sp. NPDC093252, assembly GCF_040683675.1. Classification (NCBI taxonomy): domain Bacteria; kingdom Bacillati; phylum Actinomycetota; class Actinomycetes; order Kitasatosporales; family Streptomycetaceae; genus Streptomyces; species Streptomyces sp. NPDC093252. The sequence goes on from NZ_JBFBEM010000014.1 coordinate 17,924, forward strand.
GGAGCTGGAGGTCCCGGTCATCGCCCTCTCACAGTTGAACCGAGGCCCCGAACAGCGCACGGACAAAAAGCCGATGGTCTCCGACCTGCGGGAATCCGGCTCCATCGAGCAGGACGCCGACATGGTCATCCTCCTGCACCGCGAGGACGCCTACGAGAAGGAGTCCCCCCGCGCGGGCGAGGCCGACCTGATCGTCGCCAAGCACCGAAACGGTCCTACAGCGACGATCACGGTGGCTTTTCAGGGGCATTACTCGCGGTTTGTGGATATGGCGCAGACGTGAGGGGAGTGGTGCGGGTTCTCAAATCCCACCCGGCTACCGCCAGGAGGACGAGGCGCCCTTCGGGGCCGAGACCGCCCCCGCTGCGATCCATCAGACCCCAGAACTCGCCGCAGAACTCGACCACGCGGCCCGAGAGTTCCTGACAGCCGGCGGCATCGAAGCCGAACCTGTACCTGACAGCCACCTACCACTCTGCTCGACGGACTGGACCTCCCGGTCCTCGACCCCGCCCCCCATCGATCTCCCGCACTTGCATGACCTCATCCGCTGGCAGAAGAAGTCGGTGCAGTACGCAGCCGCAGTCTTCGGCACCAGCATCGAGACGATCCGCTACGTCCTGAACGAGCACCCCGCCCCCGTCCTTCCACAGGACCAGGCCACTGCCCGCGCAACAGGGGCGATCCGCCGCAGGGCTCGTTGGGAGCTGACGAGAGAGGACTTCGCGCGCCTCTACCCGGACGAACACCAGTCCCTCAACCAGATCAGTGCCGCCACCTGCTTCTCCCGCAAAGTGCTGACCGCTCTCGCACACGACTACGGCATCCCGCTCCGTGACGGACCCCAGGACTACCAGCCCCGCGGGACAGCCGACCGGAACTGGCTGATCGAGCAGTACGTCCACGGCCACCGCACACTCCCCGACCTCGCACGCGAGAAGGGCATGAGCACCTCGAACATGGCGCGCTGGGCCAAAACCCACAGCATCCCCTTGCGACCACGCGGAAGCGCCAGCCACAACCAGGCACTCCGAGCCGCCGACGAGGCTGGCCGAGCACCGCGCATCCTCCGGCCCGCACTCACCGGCCGAGGCGCCGACGAACGTCTGAGCCGATTCGCCGCCGCGTCCGCCCAGCCCAGCCTCAGCGCGGCGGCAGCAGCCCTCGGCCTCAACACCTTCACCCTCGTCGCACAGATCAACCAGATCGAACGAGAACTCAGTGGACCACTCCTGGTCCGGGCGGAACGCGGTAGGCCCATGACGCTCACTCCCCTGGGGAAGAAGGTGCTCAAGGCCATTCGAAAGATGCAGGACAACACGATGCCCTGAGACGTGGCATGATCATTCCGGGTCGGCAATGCGCCGAAACACCCCGTCGAACTCGCCTGATGCCAGCAGCCCGGCAATCACGCGCACCATGGTGCCGATGCCGAGATTCCGCACGATCAGCCCGTCCGCGCAGAAGAAACACTGCCCAGAGACCGCCTCTCCGCTCGCCTCCCAGCTCCGCATGAGCCGATCCACCTCGGCGAGAGTGAAGATCGTGGAACTCCAGCGCGACCCGTCGGCAAGATGGACCTCGGCATCGACATTGCAGACCTCTTCGATCGCCTCGTCCGGTTCCACGAGGAAGAGCACCTGGAAGCCGGTGGCCCGAACCCGGTAGTAGGGAGCCTCCCAGTCGGCATCAGAAGCCCGACCCTCGGACGCCGGGCCCGCCTGTTGCGGCATCGACGCCGTCACTCAAGCTCCTTACCCGGCGGTATGAAGGCGTCGGCGCTGTCGGCGTCCTCCACATGTCCCTGAGTGTCGACTGTGATGGCAGTCGCCCGCCCCTGCGAAGTGATCAACCAGGCCAGCACCTGCTCCGTGAGAGGTGATCCACCCGGCCCTTCATCCGTCCAGTGTGCCCGCCATCCCCCACCGGGTATCGCGGCGACCACCTGATCGGCCCGCTCCAAGTGGGAGAAGTCCACGTAGTCCGTGACCTGGCGCAGTGCCCCTCGCTGCGGATCGACCACCAACGCTGTCCCGGCTGCGGGATCCCATCCCTCCACGCGCACCATGCGACCGATCTCGGTCTCAGTGCCCTTGAAGATGGCGGTCCATCCGGTCTGATTGAAGTATCGGAGTTGCATGGTGTCATGATCCCGGAGGCCCGGAGGCCCGGAGGCCCGGAGGCCCGGAGGCCCGGAGGCCCGGAGGCCCGGAGGCCCGGAGGCCCGGAGGCCCGGAGGCCCGGAGGCCTGCTCGACCTCCGTGTCGTGGAAGCCGTGGTTGTCAGGAAACCGGCAGGCCGGTGATGCTGATGTCAAAGACCCGACGGACTGTGGAAGCGGACCCAGACATTCCTGGAGGGCTCACGGAGCTTGTGGCCGACCGGCAGGCAGCCGGGCCGGCGTTGCTGCCACAGATCTGTCAGAAGCACCCGCACGTCTCCAGTCAGTGGAGCCGCGACTGGCTCCCCAAGCAGGGAAGGCCGCCGAGTAGGCGGGAGAGAGTGCGGTCAGTGGATTGCTGCTTTTCCATGCGGGTGCACACATTCACTCGTTGGGGGACTCCGTTGCCAGCGGGATACCGCACCGCCAGCAGTCGTTCGCGTGGTCGTCCTGGCAGACGTAGCCGATGGCGCCATCCACGCACCATTCGGCGGCCTCCTCGGACAGCAGGTCGGGCCCGGCATGGAGCAGCCGACGAAGTTCCGTGGTGTCCGCAATGTCGGTCGGGCGGTTGGTGAACCACTCGTCGAACCAAGGCTTGTCCCGGTGTATACGCCAGTGCGCACTCTCCCGGTCGTCGACAGCCGTAAGGAACCGATCGACGATGCGCCCCCAACTCGGCGCTCCGAACCAGCCGTTGTCGGACGCGCAGAAGAACTCGATCAGGGTTCGCAGGCCGAACTGCTTCTCGCGAAGGCAGTACGTTCGCCCCCAAGCGATCGCGTCCTGTGCCATCTCCGCGAGTTCTTCGCGCGGATCAACCTCGTGCGCCGGGTCGTCAGGGTTGTGGCAGGCCAGCCCGAGCTCAAGCACGGACTGCCCGGTCGGTAGAACCCGGGACGGGTTGACGATCGCGAGACCGAGATCGATCCAGTCGACATGGTCGAACGACAGCATCGAGCGCACGAGTCGGGTGGTTGCCGTGTTGATCCGCATCATTGTGCCGTCGTGGAGCGGACTCTTCCCGGCATGCCAGTTCTCGACGGGTGTGTTGCGCCACACGGCGAGCGTGATGCGGGTGGCAGCGAGCCACAGCAGGGCGTCGTCGTCGAGGTGCCCGAACCGCTTGGCACACTCCTGGGCCCCGTAGGTGATCAACTCTTCCGGTTTCGGCCACCTGTGGCTGTCGGGCCCTTCAGGCCCTTCAGGCGCGTACTCGTAGTCGTCGGCGTACTCGTCGAGGATCGCGCTCAACTCGGCTGCGCTGTAAGCCTCGCTGTACTCGGCGCTGTCCGGCTCCTCGACGGTGTACATGTCGTGGTCCCAGGAGACGTACACGTCGCCCCAGAGCACGACGTCATCGCACTCGCTGGCGTTGTCCGTCACAACCGGCCTGATGGTGATCGGGGCAGTACGCCCGTCGGTTCGCTCGCCGTCCTTCTCGGCGGCCCACGCGGTGATGACCCCGAGCGGCTTCGGAAGGAGAGGACCGACCTCGGTGATGCTGAACGGCTCGTCGTCGTCATCGGTGTCGAACCGGCTGTTGACGAACGCGACCGCCTCGGAGGGCGTGCTGACGATGGACTGGCTACCACTCTCGTTGTCAACTACACGCCACAACGCCCTGTTCTTCATGGTGCTCTCCGATCGCGGTGAGTGCACCCGGGGCGGGTGCGATGCGCCGGGTCGCTCGGCACTGACACCAACTTATGGGCTGATCAACCCATCCGTAGTCCCGAAGGCGCTTGTCGGCGACAACGTTCGGTACGTTCGCGTGCAACCTGCTTTTCGCGACCGCGGCGACACATCAGAGTCCACACGGCGCAGGAGGCGAAGATGGCGCTGAACAAGAAGGGTTCCCGGCGCGTAACCGTTGACGGGATCGAGTACCGCTGGCGGATCCGCAGGAAGCCCTCCTACATGCAGGGACTCTGCTGGACGCCACTGACCTATGCGGTTGAAGCTGCCAGCGGCAGCCAGGCGGGCACGACCTTGATCGTCACCAGTGGCCTGGCCCATCCCAGCAACTGGGTGGGTGCCGAGGCAGTGCCCATCCGCCCAGCCCACGTTGCTGCCAGCATCCGAGAAGCACGGGACCGAGGCTGGGAACCAACCAAGGCCGGATCTCCTTTCCGGCTCGACCGATCCGCAGGGTTCACGCAGAAGCGACGCACTACCTGTTCCCGACACTCGTGCAGCGGCTCACCCACCGTCCCGAGGTTCCGCTGCAGTGGAGGTGCCAGCAACTGCTGACCGTCAGCACCGGCGAGCAGATCTGGGGTCTCCTCGACGTCCTTCCCGACACCTTCGACCCGCCGTCATACCCCGTTGCCGAGAATGGAGGGAGGCTCACCGGCGAGCGGCTCTCCGTCGACTCAAGGTCGTCGGATCGTGATCGGGAAGGTGGAACTCAACTGCGGCAGCCTGCGCGACGCTTCGACCGCATCCCGTACATCCCATTGCTTCCCCAGCGGATCTCGAAGGGCTTCGTCGTCCCTCTGGAGGACGTCCACCGCCTCATGGAACGTGGCGAACTCACCGCACGCACGGGTCGTCTGCTCGTGGGCCTCGGCTGCGACGTAGTCCAGTTCCTCCCACTCCGGCCAGTGGTCACCCCATGCCCCTCGTGGGCGGCCCGCCAGGCGCCTCACCTCAGGGGTCTCGGCCAGAGTGTCCGGATCCTGGACAGCTCGCTCGAACGCGGTGTGGCCCAGACCGACGGCCCACAGCCGGAAGTAGCAGAAGCCGTCGTCCGAGCACCAGCCGCCGAGGATCCTTTCGGCGGCGGCCCAGAGGTCCCAGGTGAACGCCTGCTCGCACACACGGTCAAGGCAGACCTGGAACCCCACGATCTCCTTCACGGGCCTTCGCGCGAGTTCGTCCTTCAACCACGCCGACCGAGACTCCATGCCGTGAGCCTGCTCCCGGCAGTCCTCCATGACTTTCCAGAAGGCGTCGAGTTCCACGGGCTCAGCCGGACGGTGTGATCGCGGGCCGGGTGCCCAGCCACTGCTCCGCGCCCCATGCCTCGAAGCGCTCCACCTCGGTGAATCCCAGCTTGGCCGCGAGGCGCAGCGAACGGGTGTTCGCGGTCTGGGTGGCGAGCATCACCGGTTCGGCGGGCAGTGCTCCGGCGAGCCAGCCGAGTGCCGCCGCGCATGCCTCGGCGGCGTACCCGGAGCCCCATGCCCGGGGCAGGAACAGGTAGCCGAGGTCGACCTTCCCCGCAGCGGTCGGGCGACTGTGCTGAGGCGCCCGCCTGAGCAGGATCTGGCCGATCATCGATCCGTCGAGTTCGACGGCGAAGCTGCCGGGCCACCGCTCGGGCGTCCCGGGTATCTCGCGCTCCAGCTCGTCCTGCGGCCGGGGGCCGCCGAGGTAGGTGTGGACCTCCGGTGAGGCGAGCAATTCGACGAACACCGCGCGGTCCCGGGCCTCGGGCTCACGCAGCAGGAGCCTCTCGGTCCTGATCGGGGCAGGCGGCCAGTCCACGGGTCCCAGGTGCTCCATCCGCGCACGCTAACAGGTGGCCGAACCGGCCGAACGGGGCTCGGCCCCGACTGGGGACGGATGCCTTCCGGGGTCAGTTCCCCGAGTCCTCGCCGCCTCCTGGCGCCGCGCGATACCGGGTGAGGGCCTCTCTGGCGTCCGGGACGAAGTGCGCGTGGCGGGACAGGGTGTGGACCTCGTCCTCCGGCAGCCAGGTGTGACAGGCGACCTCCGTGGGGTGCGGGCGGATCGGTTCGTTCAGGACGACCTCGTGCAGTGCCAGCCAGTAGGGGCTGATCGCGCCCTCGCACCGGAACTTGAGCACGAAGCGGGGGTGCGCCTCTACGCCGATCTCCTCCGCGAGTTCGCGGGCGGCGGCGGACCCGTAGGACTCGCCCACGCTCACCGCGCCGCCGAGCATCCAGTTGATCCGGCCCGGGAACAGGGTCGCGTCGGACGGCCGGCGGTGGACGAGTATGCGGCCGGTGGGGTCGCGGCAGACCACGGTCGCGATGCGGTGCAGCCAACGGCGCCGGATGGCCTCCGCCCGGTCCACGACCGCCACGACCTCGTCCCGTTCATTCACCCGCTCGACCAACTCGGGTTGTTGGGGGTGTCGGGGTTGGTGGGTTGGGTCGGTCTGTGTGGTGGCTCTGCCGGTCTGTTCGCCCATGGGGGCAGGGTTGCATGAGGGGGATCCCGAGTGGCTCGCTTGCGGGTCCCCCTGAGGGACACCTGTGCGCCTTTCGCGGGCCTTCCGGGCTCTCCGGGTGGCTTCGGGGTGTTTCGTGGGGCAAATGCGGTCGACGTCGGGCGGCTCGGGAGGTGGACTGGGGGTATGACGACACCTCACGAAGAACTGCTTCCCCAGACGCGCCGGGCGCTGCTGCACCGGATCGCCGTCGGACAGGTCGAAGGGCGGGCGCCCTCGATGGTGGCGGCCGTGGTGCGGGGCGGGCGGACGGTGTGGACCGGCGCGCGGAGTTCCGTGGACGGACAGGTGCCGGACGAGAACGTGCAGTTCAGGATCGGATCCATCTCCAAGACCTTCACGGCCGTGCTCGTCCTGCGGCTGCGCGACGAGGGGCTGCTCGACCTCTCCGACCCGGTGGAGAAGCACCTGCCGGGCACCGGGCTCGCGGAGGTCACCGTCGCCCAGCTCCTCTCCCATACCGGTGGACTGGCCGCCGAGTCGCCCGCGCCCTGGTGGGAGCGGACCCCCGGCTCGCTGCGCCCGGAGCTGAGCGACGTACTCGGCGAGCAGCCCTTCCGGCATCCGGTCGGCCGCAGGTTCCACTACTCCAACCCCGGATTCAGCGTCCTCGGTGCCCTGGTGGAGAAGCTGCGGGGCGCGCCCTGGGAGCAGGTGCTCAGGGCGGAGGTGCTGGAGCCGCTCGGCCTGAACCGCACGAGCTGTCTGCCGCAGGCCCCGCACGCCGGGGGCTGGGCCGTGCACCCCTGGGCCGATGTGCTGCTCCCCGAGCCCCTTGAGGACCTCGGGGTCATGGCGTCCGCTGGCCAGCTCTGGTCCACCATCGCCGACCTGGCCCGTTTCGCCGTCTTCCTGACCCAGGGCGACGAACGGGTGCTCAGCGCCGGGACGGTACGCGAGATGCGGGTCCCGGCGACGCCCGTCGAGGCGGCCGATGTCGTCGACGGGGCCAGCTACGGGCTGGGCCTCCAGCTCCAGCATCATGACGGACGGCTGCTCGTCGGCCACTCCGGCTCGCTGCCCGGCTTCCTGGCGAACCTCTCCATCAGCGTGGACGACGATGTCGCCGCGGTCGTGCTGACCAACTGCACCTCCGGGCCGGTGATTTCCCTCATCGGCGCCGACCTGGTCCGGATCGTCGCCGAGGCCGAGCCTCGGATCCCCGAGCCGTGGCGGCCCCTGCGGGAGGTCGATCCGGCGGTCCTGGAACTCGCCGGACAGTGGTACTGGGGGACCAACGGCTTCGCCCTGCGAGTGACCGCCGACGGGACGATCTCCCTTGGGCCGTTCAGCGGCGGTGGCCGCCGTTCGAGCTTCCGCTCCAACGGCGACGGCACCTGGACCGGGCTGGAGGGCTACTACGCCGGAGAACTGCTGACGGCCGTACGCCGGTCCGACGGCTCCCTCAGCCATCTCGACCTCGGGTCGTTCGTCTTCACCCGGCAGCCCTACGACGAGAACGCTCCGGTGCCGGGTGGGGTGGATCCGGAGGGGTGGCAGGGGGTGGGCTGACGGGGAGGTCCAATTTCCGGGGAGAGGGAGAGGGAGAGGGGAGGAGGGGGAGGGGGAAGTGGGCGGGGGATGTGTGGGTTCCCGGGTCCCGGTGCTGGTTGTTTCACGTGAAACACGGCATCTGGCCTTCTGGCCCACCTTCGTCCGGCAACGAGGCCCGTGCCTGCCTCACAGGTGGAGCTTGAACCCCACATGGGACGCCGTGAAGCCCAGCCGCTCGTAGAAGCGGTGCGCGTCCGTCCGGGTGGAGTCCGATGTGAGCTGGACCAACTGACAGCCCTGCTCCCGTGACTCCGCCACCGCCCACTCGATCAGCCGCGAACCGAGCCCACTGCCGCGCTCGTCCGCGTGGATCCGTACCGCCTCGATGATCGAGCGGGTGGCGCCCCGGCGGGAGAGTCCGGGGACGACGGTGAGCTGAAGGGTGCCGATCACCCGGTCCTCGCGGACGGCGACGACCAGGTGCTGGTGCGGATCGGCGGCGATCCGCTCGAACGCGGTCAGATAGGGGGCGGGGTCGTCCGGCGACTCGCGCCGGGCGCCCAGCGGGTCGTCCGCGAGCAGGGCGACGATGGCGGGGATGTCCCCGGCCGTGGCGCGGCGTATCTCAAGATCTCCCATGCCCGCACCCTACGCGGGCGCCTTCAGGGACTCGACGACCCGGACCAGCGGTGCCAGCTCGGGGTTCAGGGCGGCCTGGTCGAGCGCCTCGCGCAGCGCGGTGTCGTTCGTTGGCCGTGCCTCGGCCAGCAGCTTCAGGCCCGCCCCGGTGACATCGGTGTAGATGCCGCGGCGGTCGGTCGGGCACAGATAGCGCTCCAGCAGACCGCGGTCCTCCAGGCGGGTGACCAACCGGGTGGTGGCGCTCTGGCTGAGTACGACCGCGTCCGCGACCTGCTTCATCTGGAGATGGCCGCCGTCGCCGTCGTGCTGCCGGCTGAGCACGTCCAGCAGGGAGTACTCGCGCACGCTCAGATCGTGCCCGGCCTGGAGCGCGCGCTCGATGTGCGTCTCGATCCTCCCGTGCAACAGGGAGAGGGCGCACCAGCCCTGGGCGAGGGCGGTCAGCGCGGGGTCCGTCGCTGTCATGGGTTTCTCCTCCGTCCCGGAGCCGCTGACGACCAGGATAGAGCAGGGCTGCAATATCCCGCCCTTGCGTATATAGCGCGTCTGCAATTAATGTGGACGCTGGTAAAGCGCACTTGCAATTTACCTGTTCGGTGTTCGTTTCGGTGGCCGGTGGCCGGTGGCCGGTCAGCCCCTTGCTGTCGGGCGGTGCCTGCCGCTGTCGGCGGTCACTCGGTCGGCGATGTCCTCGTCGGCGATCTTCGCGCGGGCAGTCCTCGCGTCGATGGTCGCCTGTCGGCGCTGTCCTCCTCCCCCCGCGGTTCTTCCCGCCCCATCCCTGGAAGGTCCACCTGCCTCATGCCTCTCGCGCTCCTGGCCCTCGCGATCGGGGCCTTCGGAATCGGCACGACCGAGTTTGTGATCATGGGCTTGCTGCCCGAGGTCGCGGCCGATTTCGGGGTCTCCATCCCCACAGCCGGTTTCCTGGTGACCGGCTACGCCCTCGGCGTGGTGCTCGGCGCTCCGTTGATGACCGTCCTCGGCACCAAGATCTCCCGCAAGCGGATGCTGATGCTGCTGATGGGCCTGTTCATCCTCGGCAATCTGCTGTCCGCCCTGGCACCTGCCTTCGGCATCATGCTGACCGGCCGCGTGATCGCCTCACTCGCCCACGGCGCCTTCTTCGGCATCGGCTCGGTCGTCGCCGCCGAACTGGTCGCCCCCACCAAGAAGGCCGGTGCCATCGCGATGATGTTCACCGGCCTCACGGTCGCCAATGTCGTCGGGGTGCCGCTGGGCACCCTCGTCGGCCAGTCGGTGGGCTGGCGGGTCACCTTCGCCGTCGTCGCCGGGCTCGGTGTGATCGGCCTGGCGGGTATCGCCCGGCTCGTCCCCGACCTGCCCAAGCCGGACGGCGTCCACCTGCGCCACGAACTGGCCGCGTTCAAGAACGCCCAGGTCCTGCTGGCGATGGCGATGACCGTGCTGGGCTTCGGCGGTGTCTTCGCCGCCATCACCTACATCGCGCCGATGATGACCCGGGTCGCGGGCTTCGCCGACGGCTCCGTCACCTGGCTGCTGGTTCTGTTCGGCCTCGGCATGGTCGGCGGCAACCTCCTCGGCGGCCGACTCGCCGACCGCGCCCTGATGCCCCTCCTCTACGTCTCGCTGGGCGCCCTCGCCGTCGTCCTCGCCCTCTTCACCCTCGCCGCGCACGACAAGACCCTCTCGGCGATCAGCGTCTTCCTGATCGGCGCGCTCGGCTTCGCCACCGTGCCGCCGCTCCAGAAGAGGGTGCTCGACCAGGCGCACGGCGCCCCGACGCTCGCCTCGGCCGTCAACATCGGCGCCTTCAACCTGGGCAACGCCCTCGCCGCCTGGCTCGGCGGGATCGTCATCTCCGCGGGCCTCGGCTACACCGCCCCGAACTGGGTCGGCGGGCTGCTTGCCGCGGCGGCACTCGTCCTCGCCCTCGTCTCGGCCGCGCTGGAGCGGCGCACGGTGGCGGAGGCGGGGGGCACGGTGGTGGCGGGGTCGGGGATGGGGGTGGGCTCGGGCTCGGGTGCGAGTGAGGGTGCGCGCGACCCGTCGGCGGAGCGGGGGGCTGCCACGGGGGTCGGCATCTGACGAAGGGCGGACGATCCGGGCGGCGATGGTCCGTCGGCGTCGGCGGGCCGATCGTTCGACTCGCCGACGCCCGGCACACCGATCGCCCCAGCCCACCGACCGATCGTCCAGCCTGCCGATCACCCAGCCCACCCACCGATCGCCCAGCCCACCCACCGATCACTCAGCCCGCCGACCGTTCACCCCGCCGCCACCGTCAGCGGAGCGAACCGCCGGCTCCAGTCCCCCGGCAGCTCGCCGATCCCGTACGTCATCACCGCGTTGAACGCCACGGTCGCCAGCCCGCGTTCCTTCGCCCAGGCCAGCAGCTCGGTGTGCCGTACGTCGATGTCGGTGCGCAGCGGGCGGTCCGTGTGGGTGGCGAGGGAGGCGACGAGGGCCTTCGCTGTCTCCGTGTCCCGGGCGATCAGCGGGCCGACGACATGGGTGTCCACGGTGGGCCAGGCAGCCGCGTAGCCGATGATCCGGCCGCCCTCCTCGGCGACCCGTAGCTGATCGGCGAAGGCGGGAAGGCGGGTGATCAGATGCGTGCGGTCGCTGCCGAACACCGTGCCGTCCAGGCGCAGCAGCGCCGAGATGTCCTCAGCGGTGGCGGCCCTGGTGGAGACCCTGGTGGCGGCCCGGGGTGTGGGTCCATCGGGGGTGAAGTGCCCGCGGAGCATCTCGGCGCCGCCGGTCGCCTTGAAGCCTAGTTCCTCGTAGAGGGGGCGGCCGATCGGGGTCGCGTGGAGCGTCAGCGGGGTCGTGCCCCTCTCCGCGATGACACGGCGCATCAACCGGCGTCCGACGCCCTGCCGGGCATGTCGCCGGGCGACGAGCACCATGCCGATGGCCGCGAGGTCGGGGCGGCCATGAGGGCCGTACTCGGTGACGACACAGGCGCTGACGAGACCGCCGTCGGGGTCGTCGATGCCGTACCCCTGTCCGGCGGAGAGGAGCAGGCCCCACTTGTGCTCCTCGCGTGGCCACCCCCTGTCCTCGGACAGGTCGGCGCAGTCCTGAAGATCGCGACGGTTCAGACGGCGGATGGGCAGATCGGCGAGCGAAGAGGTGGGCACGCAGGTCAGGCTGTCCGAAGGGCGCCCCCGGCGTCCACCCGTTTCGACTGACACGTATGGCCATTTGGCCACGAGGGGTCCTGGACGGGGCGGAGGCGGGGCCGTGTCGGGACGGGGCGGAGGCGGGGCCGTGTCGGGACGGGGAGGACTGCTGCGGTCACGGGCGGAGGGTGTTTCACGTGAAACATCGGCGAACGGGGGGCGTCGAAGCGGCTGAGGTCGCCGAGATGGCCGAGGCGGCTGAGGTGGCCGGGGAAGTGGCGTGAACGCTGGGTCTCTGAATGTGTGACCCGGGACGGCCTCGGGTGTCTCGGCTTGGCGCCGGAGGACTCGGATCGGCACGGGAACCCCTGGATGGCCACCGGGTGCCTCGGGATAGCCTCGGTTGTCATGCCGAGACTGCATCTGTTCGACCTCGACGGCACCCTGTTGTTCGGGACATCAGCGCCCCTGGAGATCTCGCGTCAACTCGGTCTCGAAGCCGAGACGGTGACGCTGGAGCAGGAGATCGCGGCCGGACTGATCGGGCCACCGCAGTACGCGCAGCGGATCTACACACTGTGGGCGGAGCTGACCGATCCGCAGGTCACGGCGGCCTTCGACAGCGCCCCCTGGCTGGCCCGGATTCGTGAGGTCTGGGCCGAGATCGGCCGGGCGGGCGACTACTGCGCCGTCATTTCCCTCTCCCCGTCCTTCTTCGTGGAACGGCTGACCGGCTGGGGAGCGCACGCGGCCTTCGGATCCCGTTTTCCGGCTGTGCCGTTCACCGAGCCTCTCGACCCCGCGGGGGCGCTCGACGCGGCGGCGAAGGTGCGGATCGCTGATCAACTCTGCGCACGGTTCGGAGTGACCCGGGCCGACTGTGTGGCGTACGGGGATTCGGGATCGGACCGGGAACTGTTCGGTGCCGTACCGGTGTCGGTCGCGGTCAACGCCGATCGTCATGTGGCCGGGATCGCGACCCATTCCTACGCGGGTAAGGATCTGTGGGATGCCTATGAAATGGTGCGGCGCGCCCGGTAGTTGAGGGAACGGCTGGTTCGCCCCTGCCCGCCCGCTTGGCCCTTCATGCCGTGGCCAGCGGGTACTTGTGCGCCCGGCGGTGGCCGGTAGGGTCGACTCCGGTTCTCGTGCGGGCGTACGCCGACCCGATGCAGGGCCGAAAGCAGAGCGGATGAGCGTACTGCGGCCAATGTCACACTCTGGCCGTTCTTGTCCGTGCAGACTGCATATACGGGTTGAATGTGCTGAGTTGGCCGCGCAGTCGACACGGCACGCCGTCTTCGAGGGAAAGCAGGCATCTTCCGACCGAGGAAGTGCACCGACCGACCGAAAGATGTTCGAGGCGAGGCACAGCATGGACGCTCCGACCACCACGTCGGCCGACAACGGCACTTCCGGAGACGGAGGCGGTTGGTTCACCCCGCGCAAGCAGCCCGCCCCGGCCCCGGGCAGCGAGCAGGAGGCGGTGGAGGGACGCCGACTGGCCGGGATGCGGACGGTACGGAAGCTCTCCGGGGGGTCGCGGGACGAGCCGAGTGGTGTGTCGCCGGGCGAGCGGGGCGGTGCGTCGCCGAGCGGGGCGGGCGGTCTGTCGCCGGGGGCGCGGGATGCGGTGGGTGGGGTGGGTGCGCGGGACTCGCAGGGTGCGGTGAGTTCGGTGAGTTCGGTGAATGTGGTGGATGCGATGAATGTGGTGGATGTGGTGGATGTGGTGGATGTGGTGGATGTGGTGGATGTGGTGGATGTGGTGGATGCCTCGGATGGGGATGAGGTGGAGCCCCGGGCCGAGGCTCCGTTCGACGCGACGGTCACCGGCACTGCCCCCGCCACTGCCACTTCCTCCGTCTCCGCCACCTCCACCGCCCCCGCCGGGGACAGGCCGGGGCACCCGGGCCCCATGCCCGAGGCCGAGCGAATACCGAGCGCGCCGCCGACGACCGAGCGGGTCGCAGCGGCCCCTACGCCGACCGCACCCACGCCGACCACAACGGCTTCTACGCCGGGCGCGCCCGCGCCGACCGCAGGCTCCTCCCCGGACGGCGCAGCCACGCCGACCACAGCGGCACCCGCAGCACCTGCCCCAACCGCCGCAGCCACCCAGGCAACGCCGCCTCCCACTCACCCTTCACCGGCAGGCCAAGACCCCGCGCCCCCGACTGCCGCCTCCCTCACCCAGGCCCCGCCGCTCACCGACCCCTCGCTCCCGGCCCTCGCGAAGCGCGTCCCCGCCCAGCGTCCCGGCGCCCGCGCCGACATCCCCGTACGGCCCTCCCGGCATCTTGCGTCCGAGCGGCCGACTGAGCCCGCTGCCCAGGGACTCACGACCCCGGCGTCCACGTCCCAGGGACCCGGCCCCGACCTCGCGCCCGCACCTTCCACCGCCCTGCAACTCACCACCCCTCCCCCCACCCCCCAAAGCACCACACCACCCACAGAACCCTTCGCGCGGCTCACCGAGCAGCCCGGGTCGCCCGACGCCGTGCTGATCCGCCGGACGATGGCCGAGATCGGCCCCGTCGCCGACAAGGTCACCTCGTACTTCTACGCTCTGCTCTTCGTCCGGCACCCCGATCTGCGGTCGCTGTTCCCGGCCGCGATGGACGCCCAGCGGGACCGGCTCCTCCGGGCGCTGCTGACCGCCGCGGAGCACCTGGACGACCGGCAGGTCCTCGTCGACTACCTCCAGAATCTGGGCCGGGGCCACCGCAAGTACGGCACCAGGGCCGAGCACTACCCGGCCGTCGGTGAATGCTTGATCGGTTCCCTGAGCCGGTTCGCCGCGGCCGTGTGGGACCCGGAGACCGAGGCGGCCTGGGTGCGGGCATACACGACGATCTCGCAGGTGATGATCGACGCCGCCGCGGCCGACGAACTGCGCGCCCCGGCCTGGTGGCAGGCGGAGGTCGTCACGCATGAGTCGCGTACCCCGGACATCGCCGTCCTCACCGTCCGCCCCGACCAGCCCTACCCCTTCCTCGCCGGTCAGTACGCGAGCCTGGAGACACCGTGGTGGCCACGGGTCTGGCGGCACTACTCCTTCGCCTCCGCGCCCCGCTCCGACGGCCTGCTCACCTTTCACGTCAAGGCGATCCCGGCGGGCTGGGTCTCCAACGCGCTGGTGCACCGCGCCCGCCCCGGCGATGTCGTACGCCTCGGCCCGCCGGCCGGGTCCATGACCGTGGACCACACCACGGACAGCGGACTGCTGTGCCTGGGCGGCGGCACCGGCATCGCACCGATCAAGGCGCTGGTCGAGGATGTCGCCGAGCACGGCGAGCGGCGGTCCGTCGAGGTGTTCTACGGCGCCCGCACCGACCAGGACCTCTATGACATCGACACGATGCTCCGCCTCCAGCAGGCGCATCCCTGGCTCTCGGTGCGCGCGATCATCGACCAGCAGGCACGCCTCCAACTGCCCGACGCCCTGCGCGAGTACGGCCCCTGGACCGAGTACGACGCCTACCTCTCCGGCCCGCCCGGCATGATCCGCAGCGGTGTGACCACCCTCAGGGACATCGGCGTCCCCTCGGACCGCATACGCCACGACTCCGTGGAGGAACTGGTGGCGGCCCCCTGACCCGGTAGGGCTCGCTCCTTGACCAGGCAGGGCTCGCGCCCTCGCGCGCACACCCCTGCGCACCGGCGCCCGAGGGGTCCGTGACCCCGGAGAAGGCAGGAACCCCGCTCCCCGTCAGCCCAGGTCAGGCGCGTGCATCGCCCGTACGCCCTCGATGTTCCCGTCGAGATAGTGCCGCAGCGACAGCGGTACGAGGTGCACGGACGCGATCCCGACCCGGGTGAACGGCACACGGACGATCTCGTACTCACCCGCCGGCTGATCCACTTCCGGGCCATGGCGCAGTGCCGGATCCATCGAGGCGAGGTGGCACACGAAGAAGTGCTGCACCTTGACCCCGGTCGCGCCGCCGTCCTCGCCGATGTGCTCGACAGTGTCGACGAAGCAGGGCACCACATCGGTGATCTTGGCGCCGAGTTCCTCGTACACCTCGCGGTGCAGGGCGTCGACGACAGTGGTGTCGCCCGGCTCGACCCCGCCACCGGGAGTGATCCAGTACGGATCCATCCCCGGCTTGGTGCGCTTGATCAGGATCAGGTCTTCTCCGTCCAGGAGAACGGCACGCGCGGTGCGCTTGACCACGGGTCGGACGGTCATGGGAGAAATGTGGCCCGGCTGGTTCCACGTGAAACATCGCGAGGCGTCACGTGCCCTGTGCGTTCCGTAAACCGGGAGGCAATGCGCTGTTCACGCTTGCTCTTCGTGAGGCCGGTCCTTGAAGGTCCCGGCGCCACCCCCGTCACCCCGCAAGCTCACCCCGTCACCCCGTCACCCCGTCACCCCGTCACCCCGTCACCCCGCAAGCCGCCCCCCGCCCTCGCCCCCGTCACCCCCACCCCACCGCCGCCCGCTGCAACCACTCATACGCCCGCGCGATATGTGGCATCGCCAGCGTGCCCGTCCGGACCACCAGGAAATACGTCCGCAGCGGCGGCACCGCCGGTTCGTGCAGCGCGATCACCTCCCCGCGCTCCAGCGCCTCCGCGCACAGATAGCGCGGCAGCACCGCGAGCCCCGCCCCGGCGGCGGCGCAGGCGAGGACGGCCCGCAGATCGGGCACGATCACGGTGCCGGACGCGGACGGCCGGGAGTCGAAGACGGCGGCCCAGTAGCGGGAGACGAACGGCAGCGACTCATGCACCTCCACCACCGGAAGGTGCTCCAGCGCGGGCGCGCCCTGGTGCCGCGGGTTCCCGGAGCCGAACCGCTCGGCCCAGCGCGGGGCGGCGACCAGGACGTGCTCCTCGTCGCACAGCGCGGTCGCCGTGAGCAGCGCACCGCGCGGACGGGCGGTGCTGATGGCCAGATCGTGATGCCCGGCGGAGAGCCCTTCGAGGGTCTCCTCGGCGGTGCCGAACGAGGTCCGCAGGGCGAAGCCCTGACCGTCGTCGCCGGTCAGCTCCACGAGCGCGGGCAGCGCCCGTTCCGCGGTGAACTCCGGGGGGCCGGCCAGATGCAGGGTGCGCAGCAGGGACTCGTCGTCGAGGCCGGTCTCGGCGATCTCGACCAGGGCGTCGAGATGCGGGGCCGCCTTGTGGGCGAGTTCGTCGCCGATGGTCGTCGGGGTCACGCCGCGCGCCTGGCGCAGGAAGAGCGGCCGTCCGAGCTGCCGTTCCAGGGTGCGGATCTGGGAGGTGACGGCCGGCTGGGAGAGGCCGAGCAGCGCGGCGGCGCGGGTGAACGAGCCGGCCCGGTGCACGGTCACGAAGGTGCGCAGCAAGGCCAGATCCATGTCTCACACCTCCCTCCCCGCCCACCACTCTCCCCACCGGGAGCGGGTCCCCAACTATAAATTTGTCGATAGGCCGCTGTCGTTACTGTGATTGGACACTGACAGTGAGTCAACTAGCCTTGTCCGCACGGTTCTTGGCGTAGGAACCGATGGCGGTCCGAGCCACGAGGGGGGAGGCTCGGACCGCCTTCACCTGTGCTCGCGAGACACCCACGAGACAGCTTCAAGAGCGATTTCCGGCCCCGGCCCGGTCCCGACCACCGTGCCGCAGCCGCTTCGGCGTCATCGCCCTCATCGCCCTCATCGCTCCCGCCGCTGCATCGCCCGCATCCCACCCCCACACCTCCCACCCCCACACCTCCCCCCACCCCACCGAAACCTCCTACCCCACCGACGCCTCCAGCGCCCCCCGCACATCCGCGATCAGATCCTCCGCGTCCTCCACCCCCACCGACAGCCGGATGAAGCCCTCCGGTACCGCGTCGCCGCCCCAGCGGCCCCGGCGCTCGGCGGTGGACCGCACGCCCCCGAAACTCGTGGCGTCGTCCACCAGGCGCAGCGCTTCAAGGAACCGCTCGGCCCGCGCGCGGGACGGCAGCGTGAACGACACCACGCACCCATGGCGCCGCATCTGCCGCGAGGCCACTTCGTGGGACGGGTCGGTCGGCAGCCCCGGGTAGCGGACGCCGAGGTCCTCCGGCCAGTCGCGCAGGGCCTCGGCGACGGCCAGCGCGGTCGCGTTCTGCCGGTCGACCCGTAGGGGGAGCGTGGCGATCGACCGGTGGGCGAGCCATGCCTCCATGGGGCCGACGATGGCCCCGGCGATCTTCCGCCAGCGCCGTACCGCCGCCATGGCCTCGCTGTCGCGGCCGGTGACATAACCGAGCAGCAGATCCCCGTGGCCGGTGAGCTGCTTGGTGCCGCTGGCGACCGAGAAGTCGGCGCCCAGGGCCAGCGGGCGCTGGCCGAGCGGCGTGGCGAGCGTGTTGTCGACGGCGACCCGCGCCCCGCGCGCGTGCGCCGCGTCGGCGAGGCGCCGGATGTCGCAGACATCGAGCCCAGGGTTGGAGGGCGTCTCGATCCACAGCAGCCCGGCCCTGTCGAGCACGTCGAGCTGGGCGTCACCGGCCGTCGGCGCCGTACGCACCTCGATGCCGTACGCCTCCAACTGGGCGCGCACCAGTGGCAGTGCCTGGTAGCCGTCGTCCGGCAGGACGACCGTGTCGCCCGCGCGGAGCTGGGAGAAGAGCACGGCCGAGATCGCCGCCATGCCGGACGGGAAGACGAGCGTCTCGACGCCGTCCTCCCCGGGCGCCTCCAGCTCGCTGAGGGCGCGCTCCAGATGCGTCCAGGTCGGGTTCTCGTCCCGCCCGTAGGTGTACGGTCCCGTGGGCTCGCCCGGGAGATGGAAGTGCGCGGCGAAAACGGGCCCAGGGAGGGTCGGTTCGTACGGCACCGGCTCCGGGAGTCCGGCACGCACCGCGCGGGTACCGTCTCCCATCGGCGTGTCTCGGCGTGTCGTACCGGAAGCGCCCGTACCGGAAGCACCCGCACCGGAATCGCCGGTGCCGGAAGCGCCTGTGCCGGAGGCGTTCACACCGGCGCCACTCCTACCCGAACCACCCCTACCGGAGCCACTCCCACCGGAACCACTCATCCCGTCCGCCCTTCCGCGCTCTCTCTCACCGCCGCGAGCAGCCCTTCGCTCGCCGCCTCCACCATCTCAAGGCACTCCTCGAAGCCCTCCATGCCCCCGTAGTACGGGTCGGGGACGTCCAGGTCGTCGTCCGCGGCGGGGTCGTACGCGCGCAGGAGGCGCACCTTGGCCGCGTCCCGCTCGTTCGGCGCGAGGCGGCGCAGCACCTTCAGATGGCCACTGTCGAGCGCGACGACGAGATCGAAGTCGGCGAACCAGGACGCCTGGAACTGGCGGGCGCTGTGATCGGCGTCATATCCATGGGCCTCCAGAACGGCCACCGTGCGTGGGTCGGCCGGGTCGCCCTCGTGCCAGCCGCCCGTCCCGGCGCTGTCGACCACCACCCGGTCCTCCAGACCGGCGTCCGCCACCCGCGCGCGGAAGACGGATTCGGCCATCGGCGAGCGGCAGATGTTGCCGGTGCAGACGAAGCAGACGCGGTAGGTCATGCCGTACGGCCCTCTCGGTCTCGGTTCGGGGTCAGTCGCCGTCGGGAAGGATCATGTTCAGCGCCCAGGAGACGATCGAGATGATCAGGCCGCCCAGGACCGCCGTCCAGAAGCCCTCCACATGGAAACTCAGGTCGACCTTGTCGGCCAGCCAGGAGGTCAGCAGCAGCATCAGGGCGTTCACGATCAGGGTGAACAGGCCCAGGGTGAGGATCAGCAACGGCAGGCTCAACAACTGAACGAGCGGCTTCACGATGAAGTTCACGACGCCGAAGATCAGTGCGACCAGCAGCAGTGTGCCGATCTTCTTGCCGGTGCTGTCGCCGGTGAGCGTGATCTTGTCGAGCAGCCACACGGCAACCGCCAGGGCGCCCGCGTTGGCGATCGTCTTGACTACGAAATTCTTCATGTGTCTGATCGTTGCAGACCAGATCGGCTACGAGTACGGGCGTGAGGGCGACAAAACGATGAAGGCATTTCGGCTGGACGAACTGGAGGCGGAGCGCGCCGCCAATGATGGCGCCTACCTGCAGTTCCTGCGGGAGCGGAACATGTCGGCCGGACTGTACGCGCTCGACGCCGGCGAGCAGGACCCGCAGCAGCCGCACAACCAGGACGAGGTCTACTTCGTGGTCAGCGGCCGGGCCGCGATCACCGTCGGTATGGAGACGACCCAGGTGGCGCGCGGCAGCGTGGTGTACGTCCCGGCGGGCGTGGCCCACAAGTTCCATCACATCAGCGAGGATCTGCGGGTGCTGGTGATCTTCTCACCGCCGGAGGGCTGAGGCGGTGCCCCGGATTCCCTAGGGGATCGGTCAGGGGAGGACAAGGGGTGCGAGGGCCCCGCCCGGACCCCGGCCGTCCTAGCATCGAGGGCAGAACATCACACGACTCGTCGGACGGGCTGGGCCCGACCGGTACGGCACGGCCGACGGGTGGAGAGAGAAGGACAAGGGCGATGCGAGAGATCTTCGCGGGACTGCCGTGGTGGGTGAAGTGGATCGCGGTGCCGGTCGTCGCTCTGGTCGTGTTCGGCGGCCTGATAGCGACCGTCGTCGGCTTTGTGATCGGCCTGCTCTTCAAGCTGCTGATCTTCGTGGCCCTGGTCGGCGGACTGATCTACGTCGTACGGAAGTTCACTTCGAGTTCTTCGTCTCGCGACGACTGGTGAGCATGCGGGGGTGATCTCGGTGGGGGCGCTGGGGGCGTGGGGCGACTGGTGGGGGCGTCGGCGGGCCGGTGACCCGGTGACCCGGCGACCGGGGTGCGTCCGACCCCGGTGACGGATCGCGTCCGACCCGAGTGGTCGATCCCGTCCGACTCGGGTGGCGGTTCGCGTCGGACCCGGGTGACGGATCGCGGCCGAACCGGGTGACGGGTCTCACTTGGCAACCGGAGTCTCACCGGGCCACCGGATTCTCATTGCGTCCCTCGGGCGGGGGAAGTTTCCCGCAGGAGCCGACTTCCGGCCAGGGCGGACGGTTAAAGTCCGGAGCCCGCCGCGGGAGCGACCGCGAGCGGTGACCCCCCTCCCCTCCCGTGTTCCCCGCACGGGCCGACCTCTCGCGCTCCGGGAGCCACTCTTGGCCACGGTAGACACCACCCCCGCAGGCATGGGCGCGCTCCCCGCGCCCCGCACCCCCATCACTCCGGTCCGGGCCGTCCCCGCACCGGCACTGCGCGTACGACCCCCCGAGCAGCCCGCCCCCTCCAGCCCCCGCCCGCTGCGATCCGGCGGCCGGACACCCCCGGTACGCCAGCCGCAGCGCCGACCCCAGCGCCCACCGGCGGACCCTGCGGACTCCGGCCCCCAGCCACCCCCGTACACCCGGCCGCCGCACTCCCCACCGCAGCCGTACACACCCACCTCCTCCCCGCAGACACCACAGGCACCGCAGGCACCGCAGGCACCACAGCCCCGGCGGCCATCGCCACCACCATCATCGCCATCAGCACCATTGCCATCGCCATCCCCGTCGCTATCGCCTCCGCCGTCATCTCCATCGACCCTCATCGGGTCCGTGCAGCGGGCGATGCGTCTCCTGGAGTGCGTGGCCGGGCACGAACACGGCGCCCCCGCCAAGCGCCTGGCCCGTGAGACCGGCCTCGCCCTGCCCACCGCGTACCACCTGCTGCGGACCCTCGCCCACGAGGGATATCTGCGGCGCGACAAGGGCCTGTTCTTCCTCGGCGAGGCCGCGGAGCGGCTCAGCGGCAGCGCGGCCCGGCAGAAACGTCGCAGCACGATGGTCGACGCCCTTGCGCAGTGGCGGGATTCCATCGGTGCGCCCGTGTACTACGCCATGTACCGCGAGGGTGAGATCGAGATCAACTGTGTCTCCGACAGCCCCGCCAACCCGGCGGTGCAGGAGTGGGCGGGCTTCCACGAGACCGGTCACGCCCACGCGATCGGGCAGTGCCTGCTCTCCCAGCTCGACGACGACACCCGCCGCGACCATCTCGACCGCTACCCGGTGCGGACCATCACCCCCTACACCGTGCGTGACGAGAACGCGCTGCTGCGCCGCCTGAAACGGACGGGACGCATGGAACCCGTCGTGGAGCGGCAGGAATACGCGTTGGGGGTGGTGTGCGCCGCGATCCCGATCACGGTGGGCACCACGGCGGCGACGATCGCGATCTCCCTGCCCGTCCAGCAGGCCGACCGGCTGCTGCCCGCCACCCGTCAACTCCAGGGCGAGATCGGTCGCCTGCTGGGGTCACTCGCGTTCTCTATCAGTATCTGAAAACTCACTCCTTGTGATCTGCTGTGTACGTTCAGCAAGATGCCAAGAAATGTCGGGGTCCATTCCCGGCCAGTCCACCGGTAATGACGGGGTAGGCGATGCGCGAGTCCGCACAGACCGTTCAGGCAGAGGTCATGATGAGCTTCCTCGTCTCCGAGGAACTGTCCTTCCGTATTCCGGTGGAGCTGCGCTACGAGGCCACCGATCCCTATGCCGTACGACTGACCTTCCATTTGCCCGGGGATGCCCCCGTGACCTGGGTCTTCGGCCGTGAGCTGCTGGTCGACGGCATGGCCGGGCCGTGCGGCGAGGGCGATGTGCATGTGGCCCCGGCCGAGGCGGACACCTTCGGCGAGACCCTGATCCGGCTCCAGGTCGGCAGCGACCAGGCCCTGTTCCGCTCCTCGGCGGCGCCGCTGGTGGCGTTCCTCGACCGAACGGACAAGCTGGTCCCGCTGGGCCAGGAGGGTGCGCTCGCCGATTTCGACGCCCATCTCGACCAGGCCCTCGACCGCATCCTCGCGGAGGAGCAGAGCACGGGCTGAGCCATACGGCGACCGGGGCGGCGGAACGCTTCCTCAGCCGCCGGGCGCGGGGTTCGGACGGACCGGGGTGGCGGTGAGATGGGGTTCGGGGGGTACGCAGGAACGGTTCTCCGAAGTGTTCCGGGAGGTCGCTCTTTCGCAGTCGCCCATCGCAGTCGCCCGTCGCAGTTGCCCTCTTCAGTCGCCCTTCGCCGGTTGTCTTTCGCCGTTGTCTTGCGCGGTTGTCCGTCTCGCTGTCCTTCGCGGTTGTTCTTCGCGGTGTGGCCGGTCGGTCAAAGGCGACGACCGACCGGCCGATGGCCTCAGCCTTCCTCGCTCACCGCTTCCGCCGACGCCCCCGTCCGCTGCGGCCGAGCGCGGCAGGCGGGCGGACGCCGGCCGGAGGCGCCCCCTCTCCCGCCGGACCCGCCAAAGGCCCTGCGGGCACCGCCTGTCCCATCGGCAGGCGACCCGGCGCCGGACGGTCGGCGGAGACGACCAGGGCGGCGAGGGCCGTCGTCACCGGCACCGAGGCGACCAGCCCGATCGAACCGACCAGGGTCCGGACGATCTCCTGGGCGACCAGCTCACTGTTGGCGACCGTCCCCACGCTGCTCTGCGCGATCGAGAAGAGCAGCAGCAGGGGGAGCGCGGCACCCGCGTAGGCGAGGACGAGGGTGTTGACGACGGAGGCGATGTGGTCGCGGCCGATCCGGATACCGGCCCGGTACAGCCCCCGCCAGCCCATCGTGGGATTGGCCTCGTGGAGTTCCCAGACGGCGGAGGTCTGGGTGACCGTCACATCGTCGAGCACACCCAGTGAACCGATGATGATGCCGGCCAGCAGCAGACCGCTCATGTCGATCGTCGGATAGAGGCCGTGGATGAGACCGGTGTTGTCGTCCGTGTTGCCGGTCAGCGCCGCCCAGTCGATGAACAGCGAACCGAGCACCCCGATCAGCAGCAGCGAGATCAGGGTGCCGAGCACCGCGACCGAGGTTCTCGCGGACAGCCCATGGCACAGATACAGCGCGATGAGCATGATCGCGCTCGCCCCGACCACGGCGACGACCAGCGGATTCGATCCCTGGAGGATGGCGGGCAGGATGAAGAAGTTGAGAATCAGGAAGCTGATGGTCAGCGCGACCAGCGCCATCACACCGCGCAGCCGTCCGACGAGCACCACGGCCAGCGCGAAGATCCCGGCGAGCACGGCCATCGGGACCCGCCGGTTGATGTCCGCCACCGAATACTGGAGATCCTCGGGCGCGGACGGCTCGTAGGCGACCACGACCTTCTGGTCCTGCTCCAACTGACGTGACTGGTCGGGCTGGACGATCTCGGTGAACGTACGGCCCTTGTCATCGCCGGTGTCGACCCGGATTGTCGCCCGCTTGCAGGTGCCGTTCGCCTGCTGCACGGCGGAGGAGCCCTCGGCGGTGGAGGTGTCGCCGGTCGGGGTGCCGCCGGAGCCGTTCACCGTGGCGCAGTCGACCTGTTCGACCTGGGTGACCGTGGCCTCCTGGGTCTGCCGGTCGAACCCGACCCCGGTCCGCTCGTGCGCCGGGGCCCCCCCGGGCCACAGCACCGCGAGCCCGACCAGCACCGCCACACCGAACGGTACGAGGATGGCGGCGATGATCTTCCGCAGATGGGCGGAGACGGGGGTTGCGGGGCCGTGACTGTGGGAGTGACCGTGCCCACCGCCGGACCCACCACCGCCACCGGGTCCGCTCCCGCCACCGGGTTCGCCGCCGCTGCCGTGACCGGACCCGTCACCGTGACCGTGACTGTGCAGGTCACCCCGACGACCGTCGTCTCCGTGACCTGGACCATGAGTGTGACGGTGGCCGTGACCGTGATGGTGATCGCCGCCATGACCGCCGTACCCGTCATCGGCACCCTGCCCGGCACCGGGGTTCGGCCCGTAGGAGCCCTGGGCAGGCCCCGACCCGAAGCCCTGCCCCTGGGGCCCGGCGAAATCCTGCGGCCGGGGCGGAGGCCCACCGAACTGGGGAACATGCCCACCGGGCTGAGGCACTGACCCACCCGGCCGGGGCACTTGCCCACTAGGCCGGGGCACTTGCCCGCCGGGCCGCGGCACTTGCCCGCCGGGACCCCGCCCGCCCGCATCAGACCCGTTCTCCTGATCCCGCGCCCCAAGCCGACGCACGGAACCAGTCTCGTAATCCGGCCCGGAACCCACCTCAGGCCCCGCCCCCGGCACCATCCCAGGCCCCGCCCCCGGCACCATCCCGGTCGCCGCCCCAGGTACCGCACCCGGCACGACCCCGGCCCCACCCCCAGACCCCTCGCCGGACGCAGGCCCGGCCAAGGGCCCGGACGGACCAGTCAACCCGGACAACCCAGACAGCCCAGCCAGCCCCGACGGCCCGGAGGGAGGACCTTGTGGGGGCCCGGACGGAGGGACGAGAGGATCCTGCGGTGTGGTCACCGACCGATCATCGCAAGAACGACAGGGGCCCTCTGTTCACCGCGCCCGAATTGACGCTAGCGTGGGGGCACCTTTGTACACGCGGGAGCTCGGAGCACCGGGCTGAGAGGGCGCTGACCTTCGTCTTCGCGATGTTTCACGTGGAACATCAGCCACCACGAGTGATGAATCCCATGGAACGCCGACAGACGGACACCGCTGCGTCGACCGCTGAACCTGTTACCGGGTAATGCCGGCGTAGGGAGTAGGTCTCATGACCATCAAGGACACACGCACGCCTTCCTCCACCCAGGACCCCGGCTCCGGCGGGGCGTCCGGCGCGGAGGCCGGGAAGTCCATCGGCTGGCACAAGGCGTACGTCGAGGGCACCCGCCCCGACCTGCGGGTACCGGTCCGCCAGGTGCACCTCACCAACGGGCGGTCGGTCACGCTGTACGACACATCGGGCCCGTACACCGATCCGCTCGCCGAGACCGATGTCCGCAGGGGACTGGCCCCGCTGCGGGAGAACTGGATCATCGCCCGCGGGGACACCGAGGAGTACGCGGGCCGTCCCGTCCGCCCCGAGGACGACGGCGTCAAGCACACCTCGCCGCGCGGCGGGCTGCGCAATCTGGACGCCGTCTTCCCCGGCCGCGCCCGTCAGCCGCGCCGCAGCCGTGACGGCGCCGCGGTGACCCAACTCGCCTATGCCCGCCGGGGCGAGATCACTCCCGAGATGGAGTTCGTGGCGATCCGGGAGAACGTCGCACCCGAGGTGGTCCGCGAGGAGATCGCGGCGGGCCGGGCCGTGCTGCCCGCCAACGTCAATCACCCGGAGATCGAGCCGATGATCATCGGCAAACGGTTCCTGGTGAAGGTCAACGCCAACATCGGCAACTCGGCGGTGACCTCCTCCATCGAGGAGGAGGTGGAGAAGATGACCTGGGCGACCCGCTGGGGCGCCGACACGGTCATGGACCTGTCCACCGGCCGCAATATCCACACCACCCGCGAATGGGTGCTGCGCAACTCCCCCGTCCCCATCGGCACCGTCCCGCTCTACCAGGCCCTGGAGAAGGTCGACGGCCGGGCCGAGGAGCTGACCTGGGAGGTCTACAAGGACACGGTGATCGAACAGGCCGAGCAGGGCGTGGACTACATGACCGTCCACGCGGGCGTCCGGCTGCCGTACGTACCGCTCACCGCGAACCGCAAGACCGGGATCGTCTCGCGCGGCGGCTCGATCATGGCCGCCTGGTGCCTGGCCCACCACAAGGAATCGTTTCTCTACGAGAACTTCGAGGAACTCTGCGAGATCCTCGCCGCCTACGACATCACCTACTCCCTCGGTGACGGGCTGCGGCCGGGCTCCATCGCGGACGCCAACGACGAGGCACAGTTCGCGGAGTTGCGCACACTCGGGGAACTCAACCGGATCGCGAAGCGTTTCCATGTACAGACGATGATCGAAGGCCCGGGACATGTCCCGATGCACAAGATCAAGGAGAACATCGACCTTCAGCAGGAGATCTGCGATGAAGCTCCGTTCTATACGCTCGGCCCGCTGACGACGGACGTCGCGCCGGCGTACGACCACATCACCTCCGGCATCGGCGCCGCCATGATCGCCTGGTGGGGCACGGCGATGCTCTGCTACGTCACCCCCAAGGAACACCTGGGCCTGCCCAACCGTGACGACGTCAAGACCGGCGTCATCACCTACAAGATCGCCGCCCATGCCGCCGATCTCGCCAAGGGACACCCGGGTGCCCAGGAGTGGGACGACGCGCTGTCCGACGCCCGTTTCGAGTTCCGCTGGGAGGACCAGTTCAATCTGGCCCTCGACCCGGACACGGCCCGTGAGTTCCACGACGAGACCCTCCCGGCGGAGCCCGCCAAGACGGCCCACTTCTGCTCCATGTGCGGCCCGAAGTTCTGCTCGATGAAGATCTCCCAGGACATCCGCCGGGCACACGGCGGGTCGAAGGCGGAGATCGAGGAAGGCATGGCCCAGAAGTCGAAGGAGTTCGCGGCGGCGGGCAACCGGGTGTATCTGCCCCTCGCCGACTGAGTCACCGGGGCCGGGGCTGAGACCGGCTGAGCGACCAAGCCACCGGTGACCGATGACTGGGGCCGACCGGCCGGGTCCGGTGTTCCGTCCCGCCGCGGAAGTTGCGGGAGGGGGGACGCCAGGGCCCGGGGCGGTCGGCAGACTGGGGGAATGACATCGAGTTCGCTGAGCAAGGGTGCCAACCTTCCGGTCGACTCCGCGCAGGTGCGGGTCGAACTGCGCTGGTCCGGAGGGCCCGGTGTGCCGGACGTCGACGCCTCCGCGCTGCTGCTCACCGCCGCGGGGCGGGTGCGCGACGACGCCGACTTCGTGTTCTACAACCAGCCGCACCACGCCTCCGGAGCCGTCACCCACCAGGGGAAGCAGCAGACGGGGGCGGGGTCGACGGACACGGTCGGGGTGAGCCTCGGCGCGCTGGAGCCGGACATCGAGCGGGTCGTGCTGTGCGCCTCGGCCGACGGCGGGACGTTCGGCCAGGTACCGGGGCTGACCCTGCGGCTGCTGGACGCCGGAACCTCGTCGGAGCTGGCCCGGTTCGAGATGGCGGCGACGACCGAGACCGCGTTCATCGGGGGTGAGCTGTACCGACGGCAGGGAAAGTGGAAGTTCCGTGCCGTGGGCCAGGGCTATGCCTCCGGGCTCGCGGGACTGGCGACCGACTTCGGGATCAGCGTCGACGAGCCGGAGAGCGCTTCGCAGCACGCCCCGCAGAACCCGGCGCCCACCCCCACCCCAACCACCCGCACTCTGACCCCGCCCACCCCGACCACCCCCACCCCGGCGCCGCGGACACCGGCCTCCGCGCCCCCGCCCCCGATACCCCGGGCGGCGCCGACAGCGTCCGGCTCGTCCGGATCCGCCGGTCCCCGCCTCACCAAGGGCGAGGAGAAGCTGCCCGTCGACATGCGCAAGCGGCTGTCCCTGCGCAAGGAGCAGGTGGCGGTCAGTCTGCGCAAACACGGCGCGGAGGGCGTCGTCGCACGGGTGATCCTCGTGCTCGACGCCTCGGGGTCGATGTCCCCGCTGTACACGCGCGGGGTGGTCGCCGATGTCGTGGAGCGGATGGCGGCGGTGGCGGCGCAACTGGACGACGACGGGGAGATGCAGGCATGGACGTTCGCGTCGAACCCCGCGCGGCTGCCCGATCTGAAGCTGGGGGAGCTGCCCGAGTGGCTGCGCCTGCATGTCCGGGTCGGCCAGTTGAGCCTCTTCGGGCGCAAGAAGCCGCAGCGCGGCCTCCAGCCGGGGCAGGTGGACATGCGGGCGGTGGGGATCCAGAACGAGGAACAGAAGGTGATCGCCGAGGTACGCGACTACGCGAGACGGCATCCGGCCGCGGCACCCACGCTGGTGCTGTTCTTCTCCGACGGCGGGGTCTATCGCAACGACCAGATCGAGAGAGAGCTGCGGGAGGCGGTGGAGGAGCCGGTCTTCTGGCAGTTCGTGGGACTGGGAAAGGCCAACTACGGGGTGCTGGAGCGGTTCGACACCCTGTCCGGCCGCCGGGTCGACAACGTCGGCTTCTTCGCCGTGGACGACATCAGCTCGGTCCCCGACGCGGAGCTGTACGACCGGTTGCTGTCGGAGTTCCCGAGCTGGATCACGGCCGCGCGCCGCGCCGGGATCCTCTGAAGGGAGCGCACCTCCCACGGGGGCATCTCCCACGGGGGCACCTGCTACGGGGGCACCTTCCGCAGGGCCCGCTCACCCGTGCCGCTCACCCGCCACGCCCCTGTGCCGTGTGTGCCGCTCACACACACGCCCCCGTCACGGCGCGCCGTGAGGACTGTCGCCGGGCGGTGCCCGCCCTCGTCGGCGGGTGTACCGCTCGGTTCCGGTCCGCCGGCGTCCGTGCGGGAGCGCAGGCGACGCGGGGCGGGACTACTCCGGCTTGTGCTCCGGTCCCCCGAAGTCCGGGCTGGTGTAGTCCGGGCTGCTGAACCTCGGGCGGGAGCCCGGGGAACCGTCGCCGGGGCTGGTGAAGCCGGGGCGGTCGTAGCCCAGGTGCGGCATCCGACCGCGCGGTGCGGACGGCGTCGTACTGTGCATGGCCGCCGGTCCGGGAGCGGTGGCGAGCTGGTCGCGCAGGAACGGCATGATGCCGCGCTCCAGCAGCGCATCGCGCCAGGCTTCCCTGGCCCGTGCCACCTCCCCACCCGGTTCGCCGTAGGGACCGCTCTCCCTCGACGGCCGGTTGCGCAGGGCGGTGATCAGCAGTCCGACGGCGGCGATCAGGATCGCCACGGCGGTCACCCCGCCGAAGACCCAGCCCGTGGTGAGCAGGGTCTCGCCGAACGTCAGATCGGGCGCGACCATTCTGAGGAGGTATCCGACCAGCAGAAAGATCGCCGCGGCCGTACCGGCGAGGACGGGAGCCAGCACCGCGACGACGGCGACGACACCGGCGCCGGCGGCCTCGCCGACCTCTCCCACCGTGGTGGCGAGCCCCACCGAACCCGAACCCGGACCCGGCTCGTGGGAGCCGGAGTCATGGAGGGGTGACGGGGCGGCGGACGGCGCCGGGTGGCGCAGATCCTCGCGGACCTTCACATAGTGCTGGTACTCGATCGCCGCGGCGGTCGTTATCTGGGCCGTGGCGTTGAGTGCCATGGTGCGCAGTTGTTCCGGGTTGAGCCGCTGGCCGACCGATGCCAGCTCCGGACGGTGTGGTGCGGAGCGCAGCGCCTCATCGAGGATCCGCTCGTACTCTTGGCGGTCCTCGCTCAGCAGGTGCTGCGGAACGCTGTTCATGTGCATCCCCCGATGCTCCGTAGGGCTTGGGGCTCGCATGCGGACGAGCCGTCGGGCAGAAACGGAGGGGAGCCTGCTACGGATAAGCCGATGGTAGAGCGGCGACGGCACACGGTGACAGGGGGTTTACCGAAATTGCCCTGTGTTCCGCGCGGTCGCACGCCGTTCCGGTGGGACGGTTGGGAGGGGTCGCCTGCCCCGGAAAACGTCAGCCATGCAGGGGAAGTTGCTGTACCAGCAGCTTTCCGGCCATGGTGACTCCGCCGTCCATGGCGATGGCGAGGCCACCGGCGTAGAGGTGCGGCCCCTCGACCGCGGGCCGGGACTCGTCCTCACCCTCCTCGGAACCCACTTCGCCCAGCAGATACGGAATCGGGCTGTGGCCATGAACGATACGGGTGCCGCCGTACGTATCGAGCAGGGAGCGAACGGCGTCGGCGCCGCCCTCGTCGCGGAAGGAGAAGCGCTTGGTGAACTTGCGGAAGAGGTCCCAGACTTCGTCCGGATCGTTGCGGGTGAGGGTCTCGCGGACGGTGTCGTTGACTTCTTCGATGGACCGGCCGTAGTCGAGGTAGGCGGTGGTGTCCGAGTGGACGAGGAGATGGTCGTCGATCTCCTCCATGGCGTCGAGGCGGGCCATCCACTGGAGATGGTGGTCCTGGAGGCGGTCCATGTCGACCTTCTGGCCGCCGTTGAGCAGCCAGGCGGCCTGGAAGGTGGCGGTTCCGGCGCCGGAGTTGACCGGGGTGTCGCCGAACCGCTTGGCGCCGATGAGCAGCAGTTCGTGATTGCCCATCAGGGCCTTGCAGTAGCCGCCGGCGGCGGCGGCCTCGGCGGACAGCCGCATCACCAGGTCGATGACACCGATGCCATCGGGCCCGCGGTCGGTGAAGTCACCGAGGAACCACAGCCGGGCGGTGCCCGCGCACCACTGTCCGGCGTCGTCGATCAGACCCTGCTCATGGAGCGCGGCGACGAGTTCGTCGAGGTAGCCGTGGACATCGCCGACGACATACAGCGGGCCGGACCCGGCGTCGGGGTGCTCGGCGGCGCCGGTCTCGGTGGCCGGGGTGACGGTCACCTGGAGGGTGTCGCCGCGGTTGATCACCGGCAGGTCGCGCTGAGTCGGTGTGTAACCCTCGGGCTCGTCGAGGGGGTGCGCGGCCGGGGCGGAGGCAGCCGGCGCCGGGGCCTCGGCGGGGTGCGCGCCGGGGGCATAGGGGCCGGCCTCATGGACGTACGCGGGCACCCGGAAGTCGCGCAACGTCGCCGTCCGCTCCACCTCGGGTCCCTGACCGGCCCCCTGAGTCATCGACCCCTCCACCATCGCCGCCGCTGCACCGCATCGGACTGCCTGGTCGCAGCGGCCCGCGGTGTCGTGGGCCCATCATAGGAATGCGGATCGTGCCATGTGATGACCCAGGGGTGGTGAATCGGAGCAAGACTCCTGTTCACCGCGGCTTTCGCCCCGATTGGGTCGGGCTTTGCCCTCCCTCCGCCGGGTGCGACGGCCCCTTGACGGGACGGCCCCATCGGGCGACACGCCGCTTGGGGGAGCGTCCGGTGGGGGAAGCGCCGCTCGGGGAACGCCCTCGGAACCGCGCGGCGCCGTGAGGACCGGGCCACGCCCCCGGCGCGGCGCCGCGACGCCCCGGGGCGGAACACACCGAGGGCGGGACCACGGCGACCGCCGCTGCCCCGCCCTCGGGTCCGGCCGACCCCGTCCCGCATCGCGGCGCTACCGGTTGTCCGGTGACCTCGGGGGGCTGACCGTGGTGCGTGGCGACCGCCGCTGGGACGACGTCCGCACGATCAGTTCCGTCGGTATCACCTGCTCGACCGGGTGGTCGGTGTCGACGCCCTCGATGGCGTCGATGAGGAGCTGGACGACGGCCGTGCCGATGCGGCGGGGCTTCAGGGAGAGCGTGGTGATGGGCGGCTCGGTGTTGGCGTACACCGTGGATTCGCTACAGCACACCAACAGCAGATCGTCCGGGACCCGCAGTCCGTAGCGGCGGGCGGCGGCCAGCAGATCGGTGCCGTTCGGGTCGAAGAGTCCGTAGACCGCGTCCGGGCGGTCCGGGCGGGCGAGCAGACGGTCGGCGGCGACGGCGCCCGCGCACGGGTCGTGGGCGGGGTACGCCTCGTACACCGGATCCTGACCCATGCGTTCGCACCAGTGAAGGTATGCGGTGGTGGAGAGATGGGTGTAGGTGTCGGTCGTGGTGCCGGTCAGGAGGCCGATCCTGCGGGCGCCCGCGTCGGCGAGATGGTCGAGGATGCCGAGGACGGCGGCCTCGTGGTCGTTGTCCACCCACGCGGTGACCGGCAGCGCCCCGGCCGGGCGGCCGTCGGAGACGACGGGTAAGCCCTGCCGTACCAGCTCGCTGACCACCGGGTCCTGGTCGGACGGGTCGATGACGACCGTGCCGTCCAGGGCGACGTTGGACCAGACGTCGTGGCGTGAGGTCGCCGGGAGGATGACGAGGGCGTAGCCGCGGGCGAGCGCGGCGGAGGTGGCGGCTCTGGCCATCTCGGCGAAGTACGCGAACTCGGTGAAGGTGAAAGGTTCATCCCCGTACGTCGTCACGGTCAGGCCGATCAGTCCCGACTTGCCGGTACGGAGGGTCCGGGCGGCGGCCGAAGGGCGGTATCCGAGCCGGTCGGCGACCTCACGAACGTGGCGTCGGGTGGCATCGGGGAGTCTGCCCTTGCCGTTCAGGGCATCGGAGACGGTCGTGATGGACACTCCGGCGGCGGCGGCCACGTCTCTGATGCCCGCTCGGCTCGGCCGGCTGCCTCGACGTGAGGTTTCCGCGCGGCTCACCTGGTGCTTCCCTGCTGCTGTCATGGCGAGCCGATAGTAGGGCTCAGGCGGCGGGGTAGGGCGGGCGCATATGCACCCGTTGACAGGCACGTTTCTGCATGGTCGCACGGGATGAATTACCTTGGAATGTAAGGGACTTGGCGGCCTATTGTGCAGTACGTGACTTGTCGGCGAGCACCCGCCTGCCAAGTGCCCGATGTTTCGAAGAGGTCTCAACTCACCTTCATGGGGGATGCGCGCCACGGCGTGAGCCACCGGCGCGTAGATATATGTGAGGCGCCCCCGGTATTCGTACAGATTCGTACGATGATGACCCTGATGTCTCTGATGCCTGTGGGGAGGGTGGGACTCGGTCGAACGGAGGGGGGAGGGGTGGTGAACTTCGGGGGTGTTCGGGTCCAGTTCTCGGGGCCTGTCCTCTCAGGGCCTGTCCTCTCGGGATCTGTCTTCTCGGGACCTGGGGCCTGTTCTCGGCCCCGCCCCAGGAGGTGTGCCGAGGTCGGGGCCGGGCGCCGGGGGCGTCGCCCCGGAACGTTGCCTCGCCGCCGACCGCTACGCAGCGCGGCCGAATCCTCCTAAGGTATGCAGTATTGGATGCCGGGGGCAGTGATGGGCCGCCGGTGGTCGCGAGGAGGACTGCGGTGACCGAGACGAGCCCCAGGCTGCGCGCCGTGCTGGAGGGGATCCCCACCTACAAGCCGGGCAAGCCGGCCCCGTCCGGCGGGCCGGAAGCGTACAAGCTGTCCTCCAACGAGAACCCCTATCCGCCGCTGCCCGGGGTGCTGGAGCAGGTCTCGGCCGCCGTCTCGTCCTTCAACCGCTACCCCGACCTGGCCTGCACCGGGCTGGTGAACGAGCTGTCGGACCGGTTCGGGGTGCCGCTCACGCATCTCGCCACCGGCACCGGCTCGGTCGGCGTCGCCCAGCAGCTCATCCAGGCCACCGCGGGCCCCGGCGACGAGGTGCTCTACGCCTGGCGGTCCTTCGAGGCGTACCCGATCATCACGCAGATCAGCGGGGCGCGGTCGGTGCAGGTGCCGCTGACCGGCGGCGAGGTGCACGATCTGGACGCTATGGCGGACGCGATCACCGAGCGGACCCGGCTCATCTTCGTATGCAATCCCAACAACCCCACCGGCACCGTGGTGCGGCGGCCCGAGCTGGAGCGGTTCCTGGACCGGGTGCCCGGCGATGTCCTGGTGGTGCTGGACGAGGCGTACCGGGAGTTCATCCGTGATCCCGAGGTGCCCGACGGCATCGAGCTGTACCGGAACCGGCCGAACGTGTGTGTGCTGAGGACCTTCTCCAAGGCGTACGGCCTGGCCGGGCTGCGGGTCGGTTTCGCCGTGGCGCACGAGCCGGTGGCGGCGGCGCTGCGCAAGACGGCGGTGCCGTTCGGGGTGAGCCAGTTGGCGCAGGAGGCGGCCATTGCCTCGCTGCGGGCGGAGGACGAGTTGCTCGGGCGGGTCGGTTCGCTGGTGTGCGAGCGCACCCGGGTGGCCGACGGGCTGCGCGCCCAGGGCTGGACGGTGCCGGAGACGCAGGCCAATTTCGTCTGGCTGCGGCTGGGGGAGCGTACGACGGCGTTCGCCCAGGCGTGTGAGCGGGCCGGGGTCGTGGTGCGGCCGTTCGCGGGCGAGGGGGTCCGGGTGACGATCGGCGAGACCGAGGGGAACGACATCTTCCTCAGGGCGGCGGAGACGTTCCGCAAGGAGCTGTAGCGCTCCGCTCCGGGGGGAGGGGAAGGAGCGGGTAGCGGTGGTGGTGATCGGGCACGGTGCGTCCAGGGCGCCGTGCCCTTTCGCATGCCCCCCGTGTGCCGTCCGCGTGCCGCCCGGGTGCCGTCCGCGTGCCCCCCGTGTGCCGCCCGCGTGCCGTCCGGGTGCGTCCCGCATGCCCCCCCGCATGTCGGTCGCGTGCGTCCCGCTCGTGTGGTCCGGGTCACTGATCGGAGCGGCAGGGGGACCCCCTGTCAAGAGTCGAAAATCGGTACGTCATAATGGCTTGTGAATGTGAACGCGTTCACAAGCGTGTCCCGGTTGCTCCCTTGTTGGGTGTGACATAAGGGGCAAACTGCCACTGTGTCCACGGCGATGTAAGGAGACTGACGACGTGGAAATGGCTTTGGCGCCAGAGACCCTGGCGCGTTGGCAGTTCGGCATCACGACCGTCTACCACTTCCTGTTCGTCCCCCTGACGATCTCGCTGGCCGCCCTCACAGCCGGACTCCAGACCGCCTGGGTGCGCACGGAGAAGGAGAAGTACCTCAGAGCCACCAAGTTCTGGGGCAAGCTCTTCCTGATCAATATCGCGATGGGCGTGGTCACCGGCATCGTCCAGGAGTTCCAGTTCGGAATGAACTGGTCCGACTACTCCCGGTTCGTCGGTGACATCTTCGGCGCGCCGCTCGCCTTCGAGGCGTTGATCGCCTTCTTCTTCGAGTCGACCTTCATCGGGCTGTGGATCTTCGGCTGGGACAAGCTGCCGAAGAGGATCCATCTGGCCTGTATCTGGATGGTGTCGATCGGCACGATCCTGTCGGCGTACTTCATCCTCGCGGCCAACTCCTGGATGCAGCACCCGGTCGGCTACAAGATCAACGGAGAGCGCGGCCGGGCCGAGCTGACGGACTTCTGGCTGGTGCTGACCCAGAACACCGCGCTGGCCCAGGCGTTCCACACGCTCTCCGCGGCCTTCCTCACCGGTGGCGCCTTCATGGTCGGTATCGCGGCCTTCCACCTGGTGCGCAAGCGGCACATCAGCGAGATGCGGACCTCGCTGCGGCTCGGCCTGGTGACCGTGGCGATCGGCGGACTGTTCACCGCGATCAGCGGCGACACCCTCGGCAAGATCATGTACGAGCAGCAGCCGATGAAGATGGCCGCCGCCGAGGCCCTCTGGGACGGCGAGGCCCCGGCACCCTTCTCGATCTTCGCCTACGGCGATGTCGACGAGGGCCACAACAAGGTCGCCCTGGAGATTCCCGGCCTGCTGTCCTTCCTGGCCCACAGCGAC
The DNA here is from genome assembly GCF_040683675.1 of Streptomyces sp. NPDC093252. Taxonomy (NCBI): domain Bacteria; kingdom Bacillati; phylum Actinomycetota; class Actinomycetes; order Kitasatosporales; family Streptomycetaceae; genus Streptomyces; species Streptomyces sp. NPDC093252. The sequence goes on from NZ_JBFBEM010000014.1 coordinate 53,379, forward strand.
TTCAGCTCGTTCGTCCCCGGCATCAACGATGTGAACGCGGCCGAGCAGGAGAAGTACGGACCCGGCGACTACCGGCCCAACATCGCGGTCGCCTACTGGGGCTTCCGCTGGATGATCGGCTTCGGGATGACCTCCCTGGCCATCGGGCTGCTCGGGCTGTGGCTGACCCGCAAGAAGTTCCTGCTGTCCCGGCAGTACCGGACCGGTGAGGACGAGGTGCCGAACCTGGTCCTGCTGCGCAAGCCCCTGGGCGACCGGGTCGGCAAGTGGTACTGGCGGATCGCGATCTGGACCCTGGCCTTCCCGCTGATCGCCAACTCCTGGGGCTGGATCTTCACCGAGATGGGCCGCCAGCCCTGGGTCGTCTACGGGCTCTTCCAGACCCGTGACGCGGTCTCCCCCGGGGTCTCCCAGGGCGAGGTCCTCACCTCGATGATCGTCTTCACCACGCTCTACGCGATCCTCGCCGTGATCGAGGTCAAGCTGCTCGCCAAGTACATCAAGGCCGGGCCGCCCGAGCTGACCGAGGCCGATCTCAACCCGCCCACGAAGATCGGCGGCGACTCCCGTGACGCCGACAAGCCGATGGCTTTCTCCTACTAGGCCGAGGGAGCTGCACAGTCATGGAACTGCACGATGTCTGGTTCGTTCTGATCGCCGTCCTGTGGATCGGCTACTTCTTCCTGGAGGGCTTCGACTTCGGGGTCGGGGTGCTCACCAAGCTGCTGGCCCGCAACCGGCCCGAGAAGCGGGTGCTGATCAACACCATCGGCCCGGTCTGGGACGGCAACGAGGTGTGGCTGCTCAGCGCGGGCGGCGCGACCTTCGCCGCCTTCCCCGAGTGGTACGCCACGCTCTTCTCCGGCTTCTATCTGCCGCTGCTGATCATCCTGGTCTCGCTGATCGTGCGGGGGGTGGCCTTCGAGTACCGGGCCAAGCGGCCCGAGGAGAAGTGGCAGCGCAACTGGGAGAACGCGATCTTCTGGTGCTCGCTGATCCCCGCCTTCCTGTGGGGTGTGGCCTTCGGCAACATCGTGCGCGGGGTGAAGATCGACCAGAACTTCGAGTACGTGGGCAACGTCTGGGATCTGCTCAACCCCTACGCCCTGCTGGGCGGGGTGGTGACGCTGACCCTGTTCACCTTCCACGGGGCGGTGTTCACGGCGCTGAAGACGGTCGGTGACATCCGGGAGCGGGCGCGCAAGCTGGCCCTGTGGGTCGGTCTGCTCACCGCCGTGGCGGCGCTGGCGTTCCTGCTCTGGACCCAGGTCCGGGACGGCAACGGCTGGAGCCTGATCGCCCTGGTGGTGGCGGTGGTGGCGCTGGTCGCGGCGCTCGGGGCCAACCAGAGGGGGCGCGAGGGCTGGTCGTTCGCCTTCTCCGGGGTGACCATCGTCGCCGCCGTGGCGATGCTGTTCCTCTCGCTCTTCCCGGATGTCATGCCGTCCTCGCTCAACGCGGACTGGAGCCTCACGGTCTCCAACGCCTCGTCGAGCCCCTACACCCTGAAGATCATGACCTGGTGCGCGGCGATCGCCACTCCGATCGTGCTGCTCTACCAGTCCTGGACCTACTGGGTGTTCCGCAAGCGGATCGGTACCCAGCACATCGCCGACCCCGTGCACTGAGTCCGGCATCCGGTGTCGGGCGGGTGTTTCACGTGAAACACCCCCCGAACCACCCTTCTGCCTCCTCTGAATTCCCCCGTTCCCGGTGTCACCGGATCGGACCGAAGGGCCTGTTTCACGTGAAACCAATCGATCCCCGTCTGCTGCGCTACGCCCGGGCCACCCGGCTCTTCCTGGTGGCGGTCGTCGGTCTCGGTGTCCTCGGGGCCGGTCTGGTCATCGCCCAGGCCATGCTGATCGCCGAGGTGGTGGTCGGCGCCTTCCAGGGCGGGCTGCCGGTCACCGAACTCCGCACTCCCCTGCTGTTGCTGGTGGCGGTCGCGGTCGGCCGGGCGCTGGTGTCCTGGCTCACCGAACTCGCCGCCCACCGGGCCGGTGCGGCCGTGAAGTCGGAGCTGCGGGGCAGGCTGCTGGAGCGGGCCGCCGCGCTCGGCCCCGGCTGGCTCAGCGGACAGCGCACCGGCTCGCTCGTCGCCCTCGCCACCCGGGGCATCGACGCGCTGGACGACTACTTCGCCCGCTATCTGCCGCAACTGGGGCTCGCGGTGGTCGTCCCCGTGGCGGTGCTGGCGCGGATCGTCACCGAGGACTGGGTGTCCGCCGCGATCATCGTCGCCACCCTGCCCCTGATCCCGGTCTTCATGGTGCTGATCGGCTGGGCCACCCAGAACCGGATGGACCGTCAGTGGCGGCTGCTGTCCCGGCTGTCCGGGCACTTCCTGGACGTGGTGGCGGGGCTGCCGACGCTCAAGGTCTTCGGCCGGGCCAAGGCGCAGGCCGAGTCGATCAGGCGGATCACCGGCGACTACCGGCAGGCGACCATGCGGACGCTGCGGATCGCCTTCATCTCCTCCTTCGCGCTGGAGCTGCTCGCCACCATCTCGGTCGCCCTGGTCGCCGTCACCATCGGCATGCAGCTCGTGCACGGCGAGTCCGATCTCTACACCGGTCTGGTGATCCTGATCCTGGCGCCGGAGGCGTATCTGCCGCTGCGGCAGGTGGGCGCGCAGTACCACGCGGCGGCCGAGGGGCTGGCGGCGGCCGAGGAGATCTTCGAGGTGCTGGAGACGCCTGTGCCGGAGCGGGGTACGGGGGCCGTCCCGGCGGGGGCGGGGGCGATGCTGGCGGGTGCGGGTGCCGTTCCGGCGGGTGCGGTCGCCTTCGAGTCGGTGACCGTCCGCTACCCCGGCCGGAGCACCGACGCCGTCTCCGGGGTGTCGCTCACCGTGGCACCCGGCGAGACGGTCGCTCTGGTGGGGCCCAGCGGCACCGGCAAGTCCACGCTGCTGAACGTGCTGCTCGGGTTCGTCCGGCCGAGCGCGGGACGGGTGCGGGTCGGCGGTGCCGACCTGGCCGATCTCGACCCGGAGCAGTGGCGGTCCCGGATCGCCTGGGTGCCGCAGCGCCCGCATCTGTACGCGGCGAGCATCGCCGAGAACGTCCGCCTCGCCCGCCCCGACGCCGATGACACCGCCCTGCGGCGGGCGCTCGCGGACGCGGGGGCGCTGGAGTTCGTGGACGCGCTGCCCGAGGGCGCCGCCACTGTGCTCGGCGAGGACGGGGCCGGGCTGTCGGCGGGGCAGCGGCAGCGGCTCGCGCTGGCCCGCGCGTTCCTCGCCGACCGGCCCGTCCTGCTGCTGGACGAACCGACGGCCGCGCTGGACGGGGAGACCGAGGCCGAGGTCGTCCGGGCGGTGGGGCGGCTGGCGGCCGGGCGGACCGTGCTGCTGGTGGTGCACCGTCCGGCGCTGCTGGCGGTGGCGGACCGGGTGGTGCGGCTGGCGGGGACGGAGACGGTGGCGCGGCCGGCGGGGGCCGAGACGGTGGCGCGGCCGGCGGGGATGGACAAGGGGGCGCCGCTGCCCGTGTCGTCGGCGGGCACCGCCGGGGGCGGGGTGGCTCGGACCGCCGTTCGGGGGGAACGGGCTGAGGAGGCTGTGCCGGGGGAGCGGGCCGGGGAGGCCGTCCGGGGGGAACGGGCCGAGGAGGCCGTCCGGGGGGTACCGGCCAAGAAGGCCGTCCGGGGGGAATCGGCCGAGGAGATCGAGGCGTGGCCGTTCGACGGGGTGCCCGGTGCCGCCGTGGTCCGGCGCCCCGGGGACGAGGCCGCCGAGGTGCCCCGGGCGGGCCGGACGGGGCATGTGCTGGCGCGGGTGCGGGCCATGTCCGGCGCCCGGCGCGGCCGGCTGGGGCTCGCGCTGCTCCTCGGGAGCCTGGCGCTCGGCAGCGCGGTCGGGCTGATGGCCACCTCCGGCTGGCTGATCTCCCGCGCCTCGCAGCAGCCCCCGGTGCTATATCTGATGGTGGCCGTCACTGCGACCCGGACCTTCGGCATCGGCCGGGCGGTGTTCCGGTACGCGGAGCGGCTGGTGTCGCACGACGCCGTGCTCCGGATGCTCGCGGACACCCGGGTCGCCGTCTACCGGCGCCTTGAGCGGCTGGCGCCCGCCGGGCTGCGGCGGACCCGGCGGGGCGATCTGCTGTCCCGGCTGGTCTCCGACGTGGACGCGCTCCAGGACTACTGGCTGCGCTGGCTGCTGCCGGCCGGTGCGGCGGTGGCGGTCTCGGCCGCGTCCGTCGGCTTCACGGCCTGGCTGCTGCCCGAGGCGGGTGCGGTGCTCGCGGTGGGGCTGCTGCTGGCCGGTGCCGGGGTGCCGCTGATCACCGGGGCCGTGTCCCGGCGCGCGGAACGCCGGATGGCGCCCGCCCGGGGCGAACTGGCCACCCGGGTCACCGACCTGCTCACCGGCACCGCCGAACTCACCGTCGCGGGCGCCCTGCCCGCCCGGACCGCGAAGGCCCGCGAGGCCGACGGGGTGCTCACCCGGATCACCTCGAGGGCCGCCACCGCGACCGCCCTCGGCGACGGACTGACCGCGCTGATCACCGGCCTCACCGTCGCCGGGGCCGCGCTGGTCGGCGTCCAGGCGGTGGCCGCCGGGCGGCTGGACGGGCTGCTGCTGGCCGTGGTCGTGCTGACCCCGCTCGCCGCCTTCGAGGCGGTGCTCGGCATGCCGATCGCCGTCCGCTTCCGCCAACGGGTCCACAAGAGCGCCGAGCGGGTGTACGAGGTGCTGGACGCGCCGGAGCCGGTACGGGAGCCGGAGCGGCCCCGGCAGGCACCGGCCTCGCCGTTCCCGGTCGTCCTCAAGGGGCTCACCGCCCGGTACGCCGGGCAGGACCGGGACGCGCTCGCCGGGGTCGACCTCACCCTCGGCGAGGGCCGCCGGATCGCCGTCGTCGGCGCGTCCGGCGCGGGCAAGTCCACGCTGGCGCAGGTGCTGCTGCGGTTCCTGGACGCGGACGCGGGCGCGTACACGCTGGCCGGGGTGGACGCGTACGCCCTCGACGGGGACGACGTCCGGGGGCTGGTCGGGCTGTGCGCCCAGGACGCCCACCTCTTCGACAGCTCGGTCCGGGAGAACCTGCTGCTGGCGCGGCGGGACGCGACCGAGGGGGAGCTGCGGGACGCGCTGGGCCGGGCCCGGCTGCTGGAGTGGGCCGAGGGGCTGCCCGAGGGGCTGGACACGCTGGTCGGGGAGCACGGGGCGCGGCTGTCGGGCGGTCAGCGGCAGCGGCTCGCGCTGGCCCGCGCGCTGCTGGCCGATTTCCCGGTGCTGGTCCTGGACGAGCCCGCCGAGCATCTCGACCTGCCGACTGCCGACGCGCTCACCGCGGATCTGCTGGCCGCGACTGAGGGCCGGACGACCCTGCTGATCACCCACCGGCTGGCGGGGCTGGAGGCCGTGGACGAGGTCGTCGTCCTGGACGCGGGCCGGGTGGCGCAGCGGGGGACGTACGCGGAGCTGGTGGCGGTGGAGGGGCCGCTGCGCGAGCTGGCGGCGCGGGAGGCGGAGACGGAGGGGTTGGTGGGGGTAGGGGTGGGGGTGGTGTAGGGGGGGGCGGCTGTGAGTGAGGGGTGGTGGGCGTTCGGTGGGTTTTCGGTCCTCCCGCTTTTCATGGCAAATAGGACTAATTACCCTCGGGGGATGGTAGCTGCCGTCCCGCCCCCCGGCTCCTCCGGTTCCCCGGGCGCTTCCGGTTCCCCCGGCTCCTCCGGCGCTTCCGGTTCCCCTGGGCCCCTCGTGCCCGGTGAGGGTCTCCCCGGGAGGCCGGGTGGGCGGGTGGCGCGGCTGCTGGAGGCGATGCGGGCGGTCGGCAGCGGCCTGGAACTGCACTCCACGCTGGACCGCATCTGCGAGACCGCCGCCTCCCTGACCGACGCCCGCTACGCCGCGATCGGCGTGGTCGCCGAGGACCGGGACGGTCTGGTCGACTTCGTCTACCACGGCATCGACGAGGAGACGGCCCGCCGGATCGGCCGTCTGCCGGACGGGCACCGGGGGCTGCTCGGAGCGCTCATCCACGACCCGGAACCGGTGCTGCTCGACGATCTGAGCAGCGACCCGCGCGCCTGCGGCTTTCCCGCGCACCACCCGGCGATGCGGGGCTTCCTGGGCGTCCCGATCCGGGTGCAGGGCGAGATCTTCGGCAATCTGTATCTCACCGAGAAGCGCGGCGGGGGCCCGTTCGGCGCCGACGACCTCGGCATGGTGCGGGTGCTGGCCACCGAGGCGGGCATCGCGATCGGCAACGCCCGGCTCTACGAGGCCGCCAAGCAGCGCGAACGGTGGATCGACGGGTCGGTCGCCGTCACCACCGCGCTGCTGTCCGGGCAGGACGCGGACGACGCCCTCCAGGTCGTCGCCGAGCAGGCCCGGCGCCTGTCCGGGTCGGCCGCCGGGTTCGTGCTGCTGCCCGCCGACGAGGGCGGGCTGGAGATCGTCGCCGTGGCCGCCGCCGACCGGTCCGCCGGGGCCCTCGGCCGGGTCATCCCGCCGGACAGCAGGATCGTCGCCGAACTCCTCGTCGGAGAGGCCGTGTTCCTGGAGGACGCCGCCACCGACCACCGGATGGTCACCGACCTCGCCCGGCCGTACGGGCCGACGATGATGCTGCCGTTGCAGAGCGACGGCCGGGTCCTCGGCACCCTGGTGCTGCCCCGGGCGCGCGGCGAGCGCCCCTTCACCGAGGCCGAACGCACCCTGGCGATCCAGTTCGCCTCCCAGGCGGCGCTGGCCCTGATGATGGCGGAGGCCCAGCGCGACCGGGAGCGGCTCGCGGTCTACGAGGACCGCGACCGGATCGCCCGTGACCTGCACGATCTCGTCATCCAGCGGCTGTTCGCGACCGGCATGATGCTGGAGAGCGCCCAGCGCCGCTCGGTGGTGCCGGAGGTGCGCGACGGGGTGGGCCGGGCGGTGGACGAACTCGATGTCACCATCCAGGAGATCCGCACCGCGATCTTCGCGCTCCAGCAGGGTCCGGCCGAGGTGCCGTCCGGGCTGCGCACCCGGGTGCTGCGGGAGATCAGCACGGCCGCCGTGCCGCTCGGCTTCAAGCCCGCGCACCGGTTCATCGGCGCGCTGGACACCCTGGTCGGCGAGCCGACCGGCAAGAACCTGATCGCGGCGCTGCGCGAGGCGCTCTCCAACGCCTTCCGGCACGCCGGGGCCTCCCGGATCGAGGTGGTGGTCGACGCGACGGTACGGCTCCCCGACGGCCGCGAGGGCGTCCGCCTCACCGTCGCCGACGACGGGGTCGGCATCCGCGAGGGGGGCCGCCGCAGCGGCCTGCGCAACCTTCGCCTCCGCGCGGAGTCCCTCGGCGGCGACAGTTGGTACGGGCCGGGCATCGGGGCGGACGGGGGCGGGGCGAGCGTGGTGTGGGAGGCGCCGTATTAGGGGGCGTCCTACGGGGGAGGCGTGCGGGGCGCCCCTACTCCCCTCCGTACCACCTGTACCGCCCGTACCGGTCATTCGGCCCCGGCCGCGCTCCCCCCCCCCGTCCGCGCCCCCCGCCCGTTTCCACCCGTCCGCAGCAACCCGTCCCCCGGCCGTACGACCTGAACGCGCCCCGCTCCCCTCCCGCGGGCCACGATCGCTGACATGCGCTCACTTCGCCGCCGTCCTCTGCTCGTCACGGTGCTGTGCTGTGCCGCCGCCGTGCTCGCGGCCCGGCCGACCGGTCCTTCGGGGGACGGGGACGGGGACGGGGACGGCTCGGCCGCGGCGCAGGTGGCGCGGCTCTACGCGGACGCGGCGACGGCCGGCCGGCAGTACGAGGAGGGCCGGCGGGAGGCGGAACTCCAGCGAGCCGAGGTCCGGCGGCTGGAGGGGCTGCTCGACGAGCGGCGGCGGGAGATCGCCGTCCTCCACGAGGACCTCGGCCGGATCGCGCGTGCCCAGTACCGCGACGGCGGGGGGCTGCCGCTGGCCGCGCGGATCGTACTGGCCCACAGTCCCGAGGAACTGATGCGCCGCCAGCACGCCCTCGCGCAGACGAACACGGCCGTCGGGCACGCCGTCGACAGGAGCGTGCGCGCCGAGCAGCGCCTCGCCGCCGACGAGGCGAGGGCGGCGGCGGCCTGGCGGGACCTCCGGGAGCACACCGCCGAACTCGCCGCACTGAAGCAGCGCATCGAGGCCGAACTGGAGCGGGCCCGGGGGCGGTTGCAGGGCGAGGCCGACGCGTCCGCCGCAGCGGGCAGTTGCCGGGGCGCGGTCCGGCTGGACCAGCCGCCGGAGGGGTTCGCGGCGGGCTGGGTGGCGCCGGTGGAGGGCTACGAACTCTCCGCCGGGTTCGGCAGCGGCGGGGCGCGCTGGGCGAACCGGCACACCGGGCAGGACTTCGCGGTGCCGGTCGGCACACCGGTCCGGGCGGTCGGGGCGGGCCGGGTGGTCCGGGTGGGCTGCGGCGGGGCGTTCGGCATCCAGCTCGTGCTCCAGCATCCGGACGGCTCCTACACCCAGTACGCCCATCTCGCGTCGGTGGCCGTCGACCAGGGGGAGCGGGTGGCGGGCGGCCAGTGGATCGGCCAGTCCGGCACGACCGGCAACTCCACCGGCCCCCATCTGCACTTCGAGGTACGGGTCACCCCGGAACCGGGGTCGGGGGTGGATCCGGTGGCGTGGCTGCGGGGGAGGGGGGTGGGGGTGTGAGCCGACCGGGGTGCGGGACGGGGTGGACGGGACGGGCGACGGGGGACAGGGGACAGGGGTGGGCGGATCCGGGACGTGGGATCGAGGTGGCCGGGATCGGGCCCGGGTGCGAGCCTGGGAGGGGGCCCGAACGCCGGACCGCGACGACGGCCGTCCCGCTCCCGCTCCCCGTCCCGTTTCCCCGTCCCCCTCCCTGACCCGCTGCTGTGCCCTGCCCTACCTCACCCGCCGCTCCCCCAGCATCCGTTCGATGATCACCGCCACCCCGTCCTCGTTGTTGGCGACCGTGCGTCCCGAGGCCGCGGCGATCACCTCGGGGTGGGCGTTGCCCATGGCGTACGAGCGGCCTGCCCAGGTCAGCATCTCGACATCGTTGGGCATGTCGCCGAAGGCCACGACCTCCTCGGGCGAGATCCCGCGCTCGGCGCAGCACAGGGCGAGCGTGCTGGCCTTGGAGACACCCGGCCCACTGATCTCCAGCAGCGCGCTGGGGCTGGACCGGGTGACATTGGCGCGGTCGCCGATGGCGGTCCGGGCGAGGGCGAGGAAGACGTCCGGGTCCAGCGTCGGATGGTGGGCGAGGATCTTCAGCACCGGCTCGGAGGCACCCGGCGCGTCCCCGCGCAGCAGCACCTCGGCCGGCGCCCGCACATCCGGTATCTCCATGTGCAGCTTGGGATAGTCCGGCTCCTGATTGAAGCCGTACGTCTGCTCCACCGCGTACACCGTCCCGGGCGCCGCGTCCCGCAGCAGCCGTACGGCGTCCAGCGCGTTGTCCCGGGCCAGGTCGCGCACGGTGACGAAGCGGTGGGCGCCGGGTCCGCCGTGCAGATCGACGACGGCGGCACCGTTGCCGCAGATGGCGAGGCCGTGCCCGTGGACATGGTCGCTGACGACATCCATCCAGCGGGCCGGGCGGCCGGTGACGAAGAAGACCTCGATGCCCGCCTCCTCGGCCGCCGCGAGGGCGGCGACGGTACGCGGGGAGACCGACTTGTCGTCGCGCAGCAGAGTGCCGTCGAGGTCGGTGGCGATGAGTCGGGGCGGCGTGGCGGCGTCCGGGGTACCGGGCTGTCGAGTCGCTGAGGTCACCGGGTCATTGTCGCGCATATGCCAGTAGGACCGGGTGGGCCGGGTGGGCCGGGTGGAAACGGCTCTCCGGACGGCACCTACCCCAGTTGCGCCACTCCCTCCATCGCGATCTGCTCGAAGATCTTCTGGTCGGCGGCGAAGTCGGTGTCCGGGATGGGCCAGTGGACGACGATCTCGGTGAAGCCGATCTCGCGGTGCCGCCCGGCGAAGTCCACGAACGCGTCCAGCGACTCCAGGGGCCGGGCCCGGTCCGGGGTGAACCCGGTGAGCAGGATCTTGTCCAGGGCGTTCACCTCCCGGCCCAGCTCGGCGCAGGCGTCCGCGAGCCGCTCGACCTGGCCGCGCAGGGCACGTACCGACTGCTCGGGGGTGCCGGTCTCGTAGAGCTGGGGGTCGCCGGTGGTGACCCATGCCTGGCCGTGGCGGGCGGCGAGGCGCAGTCCGCGCGGCCCGGTCGCGGCGACGGCGAACGGCAGCCGGGGGCGCTGCACACACCCGGGGATGTTGCGGGCCTCGTGCGCCGAGTAGTAGTTGCCCTCGTACGACACCGCGTCCTCGGTGAGCAGCCGGTCGAGCAGTGGGACGAACTCGCCGAACCGGTCGGCGCGCTCCCGGGGCGACCAGGGCTCCTGGCCCAGCGCGGTGGCGTCGAAGCCGGTGCCTCCGGCGCCGATCCCGAGGGTGATCCGGCCGCCGGAGAGGTCGTCGAGTGAGATCAGCTCTTTGGCGAGGGTCACCGGGTGCCGGAAGTTCGGGGAGGTGACCAGCGTGCCCAGACGCATTCGCTCGGTGACGCCCGCGGCGGCCGTCAGGGTCGGTACGGCCCCGAACCACGGGCCGTCGCGGAAGCTGCGCCACGACAGATGGTCGTAGGTGTATCCGGCGTGGAACCCGAGCTGCTCGGCCCGCTCCCAGGCTCCGCGACCCCCCTCCTGCCAGCGGCGATGCGGAAGGATCACGGTGCTCAGGCGCAGATTCATAGGTCCGAGCCTAAGCCTGCCGCCCCGGTTCCACGTCTTTCGCGTGTTTCACGTGAAACATCCACCGCACCGCACCTCACTTCCCTTCTCCTCCCCTCCCCCCTCCCCTTTCCCCGCTCCTCCCTTCCTCTCCTCACCGCACCTGCTCGCTCAGCCATGGTGTGAGGCTGATCATCGCGATCAGCTCCTTGTAGGTCCGGTCGCCGGGCAGCGGCACGATCAGGCGGTAGCCGGGCGGGAAGAGGCGGCCCTTGACATAGGCCAGGCCGCCGTAGACCGAGCGGAGGAAGTCGGGGACCTCGTCGCGGGGGATGTCGTGGAACTCGACACCGTCGACCTTGATCAGCGCGTCGTCCTCCGGGAAGAGCCGGACATCCACCACGGGCGAGCCGCCGAACTCGACGTAGGCCTCGTGCGGCAGCGAGCCGTCCGGGTCGGTGGTCACGCCGACGCCGGCCGCGCTGCGCCGCGAGGTCTGGTCTGCGCCGATGTCATGGCCGACGAGGATCTCCCGCCCGTACTCCTCGGCGAGGGCACGGAGGGCGGTGACGGCGGCCTCGGTGGTGGGAAGGTGCTCCATGGGCACGATGATGCGATGCATCGCGCGCCGGACGCGAGTCCGCTCGCCTTCGCCGGGCCCTCGGACGCGAGTCCGCTCGCCTTCGCCGGGCCCTCGGACGGGAGTCCGCTCGCCTTCGCCGGGCCCTCGGACGGGAGTCCGCTCGCCTTCGCCGGGCGGCCGGGAGGAAGCCGCCGGCCTCTCCCCGAGCCACTGCGCCCGACCCCGCTCAGCCTCCCCCGGGCTCTCCCCCGTGGCTCCCCGCTCCCCCCGCTCCCCCCGTGCCTCCCGCTGCCCCCGGAAACCGCAGATACCCCGCCGGTACCGCCGCCGTCAGCCACACCCCGTTCGCGCTGACCTGGAACTCATGGCCGTCCCGGTGCATGGCGCCGGAGTCGACGGCGAGCACCACCGGGCGTCCGCGGCGGGCGCCGACGCGGGTCGCGGTCTCGCGGTCGGCGGAGAGGTGTACATCGTGCCGGTTCATCGGCCGGAGGCCCTCCGCGCGGATCGCGTCGAGATACCGCGCGACCGTGCCGTGGTAGAGGTACGGCGGCGGGGTGGCCGGGGCGAGGCCGAGGTCCACGTCGATGGTGTGGCCCTGGCTGGCGCGGATCCGGGTGCCCTCGACCGCGAACCGCTTCTTGTCGTTCGTGGCGACCACCCGGTCCAGTTCCTCGCGGGTGAACCGGAAGCCGTGGGCCGCCGCCGCGGTGATGAGGGCGTCGATCTCGACCCAGCCGCCCGCGTCTGGCTCCAGCCCGATCCGTTTGGGCTGGTGGCGAAGGTGCTTGGAGAGGTACTTCGACACCTTCACAGTACGTCGTTCGTCCATCCCGTCAGAGTGCCGGGCGAGACCTGAATCACGCATATGATTTTTGCGCCCCAGGTTTGATCCACAACCAACAGTGGTTATCCACAGATGAATTGGCGATTCTGTGGACAACTACTCTTGATCTCCAGGGGCTTTCGCGAAAAAGGCTTTGATATAGGCGATTTGGGGAAAGTCCTCTGCCTCACCCCGACTTCCCCAACACCCCTCCCTACACCGGTGGTTCCACCCGGGCCAGCGCCCGCAGCGCCCCCGGCAGAAAGCGGGACAGCAGCCGCGCCCCCCGTGCCTCGGGCGTCACGGGAACCACCGCCTCATTGCGCACCACGGCCCGCAGAATCGCGTCCGCGACCTTCTCCGGCGGGTAGTTGCGCATCCCGTACAGCCGCGCGGAGCGCTTCCGGCGGCGCTTCTCCTCCTCCGCGTCGACCCCCGCGAAACGGGCGGTGGAGGTGATGTTGGTGTTGACCAGGCCGGGGCAGATGGCGGTGACTCCGATGTCCTGACCGGCGAGTTCGGCGCGCAGGCACTCGCTGAGCATCAGAACGGCCGCCTTGGTGGTGCTGTAGGCGGGCAGCGCCCTGGACGGCTGATAGGCCGCCGCCGAGGCGATGTTGACGATCTGGCCGCCCTGACCGCGCTCGGCCATCTGGCGCCCGAACAGCCGGCAGCCGTGGATCACCCCCCAGAGGTTGACGTCCAGGACCCGGCGCCAGTCGTCGGTGGTGGTGTCGAAGAATGAACCGGACAGCCCCACCCCGGCGTTGTTCACCAGGACGTCGACCACCCCGTACTCGGTGGCGACCTTCTCCGCGAGCTTCTCCATGGCCTCCTCGTCGGCCACGTCCACGGTCTCCGGCCAGGCGTCCCGGGCGCCGATCAGCCGGGCCATCTCGGCGGTCCTGGCGGCCGTTTCGCCGTCCCGGTCGACCGCCACCACCCGGGCTCCAGCCTCCGCGAACGCGAACGTCGTGGCCCGCCCTATGCCGCTGCCCGCGCCCGTGACCAGCACCAACTGCCCGGCGAACCGGTCGGCATGGCGACCGGAGGCCGTCCGGGGCTCGGGCCGGCCGCCCTCGACGCCGGAGATGAACTCCTCGATCCAGGCCGAGACCTGCTCCGGCCGGGTGCGCGGGATCCAGTGCCGGGCGGGCAGGGTCCGCCGGGTCAACTGCGGAGCCCACCGTTCCAGATCGTCGTAGAGCCGCTCGCAGAGATAGACGTCGTCGAGGGGGGTGATGAGCTGTACGGGGGCGTGGGCGTGGGCGTCGGGGCGGGGGCGGGTGAGGCGGCGGCGGACGTTGTCGCGGTACAGCCAGGCGCCGTGCGCGGCGTCCTCGGGGAGCGAGGGGGTGGGGTAGCCGTCGTCGGAGACCCCTTCCAGACGCTTCAGGATGCCGGGCCAGCGCCGCCCGAGCGGTCCGCGCCAGGCCAGTTCCGGGAGGGCCGGGGTGTGCAGCGCGTACACGTACCAGGACCTGGCGCCCTGCCCGAGGAGCTGTCCGGCGCGGCGCGGGGTGGGGCGCTTGAGGCGGGTGCCGATCCAGTGGCCGAAGTGGTCGAGGGAGGGGCCCGACATCGAGGTGAAAGACGCGATCCGCCCCTCCGTGCGCCTGACCGTCACGAACTCCCAGGACTGCACCGAGCCCCAGTCGTGCCCCACCAGATGCACCGGCCGGTCCGGACTGACCGCGTCCGCCACAGCCAGGAAGTCATCGGTGAGCTTCTCCAGGGTGAACCCGCCGCGCAGCGGACGCGGGGCCGTCGACCGGCCATGGCCGCGGACGTCGTACAGCACCACATGGAAGCGGTCGGCGAGCCGGGCGGCGACCTTCGACCAGACCTCCTTGCTGTCCGGGTAGCCGTGCACCAGGACGACGGTCGGGGCCGCGCTGTCGCCCAGTTCGGCGACGCACAGGTCGACGCCCCCGGTCGCCACCCGGCGCTCCCGCGCGCCCTCCAGCCCGCTCAGGCCCGCTTCGTCGCGGCCCATACCCGCTTCGTCCCGGCTCATTTCTCCTCCGCCCAGCGCCGCACGTGCGGCAGATCGTCGTCCAGCCAGAAGGCGCTCTCCTCGGGGTCCTTCGCGTCGGTGACGACGAGGATCTCCTCGAACTTGGCGCCGGTGCCGCGGAACCCGAGGTGCGGCTCGACCGCCCACAGCCCCGGCCGCGGCGGATGATCGGAGCAGCGGTACGGCGACCAGAGCGGCGACCAGCCCTCGCGGTGCCCATGCAGGGCGTCGGCCGCGAGCCCCTTCAGGGACTGGGTGCCGAACCCGAACAACTGCGGTGACCAGCGGCGTTCCTTCACCCGGTCCACCTTGTGGGCGATCACCCCGAACGGATACGCGCGGTGCCGGTTGGCATGGCCCTGGCGGATCAGGAGCCGGTCCACGTCCTCGTAGATCTCCCGCAGCGGGCGCCGCTCCCGCACCTCCCGCAGGATCAGTTCCCGATGCGCCTCCAGGTCCGCCATCAGCCGGTCCTGCACGGGGTTCGGGCCGAGCGAGCCGGAGTAGCCGACATCGGCCGTGTACCCCTCGAAGACCGGGGCCATGTCCAGGATGAACGGCATCCCGGGCTCCAGCGCCCGGTTCGTCGGGAAGAACTGGAGCGGGACCCGGAAGTTCACGAACGCCGTGCGGTCGCCGAACCAGGCGAACGGCAGATGGAACCAGTCCCGCACCCCCCGCTCGCGCAGCCACGCGCGCTGCATCCGGGCCGCCTCACGCTCGGTCACCCCGGGCGCGAGCCGCGCGGCGACCGCCTCGGCGCACGCGTACGCCAGCCGCTGCACGGTCCGGAAGCCGCGTAGCTCTTCCGCGTATCCGCTGGTCAGCGCAGTTTTCCCGCTGATCGGCGTTGTCGTCCCGCCGGTCGCCGCCGTCGTCCCGTTCATTGCCGCCGTCATCGCATCCCCGCCCCACCGGTCGCGGTACGTGGTCGTAACTTGACGTTGCCGAATCTCGCACTTGTTAGAGCTTGCGTCAATAAGGCGGGTGGGGCCGGCTCCCCGGGGGCGCTGAGTACGGCCCTACGCGCGGGTTCCGTACGGCTCTGCGCACGGCTTTCGCGCGGCTGTGCGCACAGTCTGCGCACGGCTTTCGCGCGGCGTCCCCGAGAGGTTCTCCGGGGGACCCGCACCCCCCTGGAGGGGGACCCTAGGGGTCCCGTACGACTCCAGGGTGAGGCGAAGACGGCTCTCCGGGGTGACGACCGGCGTGGCCCGCGTCACTACGGTTTTCCCTGTGACTGTGATCTCGACCGAAAGCCTGAGCAAGCGGTTCCCCCGGGTGACCGCTCTTGACCGGCTCTCCGTGGACGTCGGGCCCGGTGTGACCGGACTCGTCGGAGCCAATGGAGCCGGCAAGTCCACACTGATCAAGATCCTGCTGGGTCTGTCCCCCGCCACGGAGGGCCGCGCCGAAGTGCTCGGCCTCGACGTCGCGACCAAGGGCGCCACCATCCGTGAGCGCGTCGGCTATATGCCGGAGCACGACTGCCTGCCGCCCGATGTCTCGGCCACCGAGTTCGTCGTGCACATGGCCCGGATGTCCGGCCTCCCGCCGACCGCCGCGCGCGAGCGCACCGCCGACACCCTGCGCCACGTCGGGCTCTACGAGGAGCGCTACCGCCCCATCGGCGGCTACTCGACGGGCATGAAGCAGCGCGTCAAGCTCGCCCAGGCGCTGGTCCACGACCCGAAGCTGGTCTTCCTCGACGAGCCGACCAACGGCCTCGACCCGGTCGGCCGCGACGAGATGCTCGGCCTGATCCGCCGGATCCACACAGACTTCGGCATTTCGGTCCTGGTCACGTCCCACCTCCTCGGCGAGCTGGAGCGCACCTGCGACCATGTCGTCGTGGTCGACGGCGGCAAGCTGCTGCGCTCCAGTTCCACCACCGACTTCACCCAGATCACCACCACCCTCGCCATCGAGGTCACCGACACCGACGCCCACCCCGACGGCACCCGCGCCCTGCGCGAGGCCCTCCTCGCACGCGGCATGGAGGTCCAGGCCGGCAGCGGACTGCCCGGCGCCGGACACATCCTGCTGCTCACCGCCCGCGGCGAGGAGACCCACGACCTGGTCCGCGACCTGGTGACCGACCTGGGCCTCGGCCTGGTGCGCATGGAGCAGCGCCGCCACCACATCGCCGAGGTCTTCACCGACGAGGCGGCCGGCGCCTCGGCCGACGCGCCCGGCGACATCTCTGGTGGTGCGCCCGGCGGCGCGTCCGGCGGGGTGCCCGGCACGGAGTCCGGTGGCGCGCCCGGCAGCGAGTCCAAGGAGGCCGTCGGCCATGGCCGTTGAGCACCCCGTCGCCCCCGCCCCGGGCGGCGACCAGACCCGTATCCACAACATCGGATACCGCAATTACGACGGTCCTCGTCTCGGCCGCGCCTACGCCCGCCGGTCGCTGTACTCGCAGTCCCTGCGCGGCGCCTACGGCCTCGGCCGCTCGGTGAAGTCCAAGGTGCTGCCGATGCTGCTCTTCGTGGTGATGTGCGTGCCCGCGGCCATCATGGTCGCCGTCGCCGTCGCCACCAAGGCCAGCGAACTGCCCCTGGACTACACCCGCTACGCCATCGTGATGCAGGCCGTGATCAGCCTGTTCGTCGCCTCGCAGGCACCCCAGTCGGTCTCGCGCGACCTGCGTTTCAAGACCGTCCCGCTGTACTTCTCGCGGCCGATCGAGACCTCCGACTACGTCCGCGCCAAGTTCGCGGCGCTGGCCTCCGCGCTGTTCCTCCTGACCGCCGCCCCGCTGCTGGTGCTCTACATCGGAGCGCTGCTGGCGGAGCTGGACTTCGCCGACCAGACCAAGGGATTCGCACAGGGACTCGTCTCCGTGGCTCTGCTCTCGCTGCTCTTCGCCGGCCTCGGCCTGGTCATCGCGGCCGTCACCCCGCGCCGCGGCTTCGGCATCGCCGCCGTCATCGCCGTCCTCACCATCTCCTACGGCGCGGTCTCCACCCTCCAGTCGATCGCCGAGGTGCAGGGCAGCGCGAGCGCCGTCCCCTGGATCGGCCTGTTCTCGCCGATCACGCTGATCGACGGGGTGCAGACCGCGTTCCTGGGCGCCGGATCGGCGTTCCCCGGCGGCAACGGCCCCTCGGCCGCCGAGGGCGTGGTCTACGCCCTGGTCGCGCTGGGCTTCATCGCCGGCTGCTACGGCCTCCTGATGCGCCGCTACCGAAAGGTCGGACTGTGACCACCCTCTCCCTCGACCATGTCTCCCGCTGGTTCGGCAATGTGGTCGCGGTCAACGACATCACCATGACCATCGGCCCCGGCGTCACCGGCCTGCTCGGCCCCAACGGCGCCGGAAAGTCCACCCTGATCAACATGATGGGCGGCTTCCTCGCCCCCTCCACCGGCACGGTCACCCTCGACGGCCGGCAGGTCTGGCGCAACGAGCAGATCTACCGGCACATCGGCGTCGTCCCCGAGCGCGAGGCGATGTACGACTTCCTCACCGGCCGCGAGTTCGTCGTCGCCAACGCCGAACTGCACGGCCTGGGCGACCGGGAGGCGCGCAAGGCGCTGGCCACGGTCGAGATGGAGTACGCCCAGGACCGCAAGATCGCCACCTACTCCAAGGGCATGCGCCAGCGGGTGAAGATGGCGTCCGCCCTGGTCCATGAACCATCGCTGCTGCTGCTCGACGAACCCTTCAACGGCATGGACCCCCGCCAGCGCATGCAGCTCATGGACCTGCTCCGCAGAATGGGCGACGAGGGGCGCACGGTGCTGTTCTCCTCCCACATCCTCGAAGAGGTCGAGCAACTCGCCTGGCACATCGAGGTCGTGGTCGCCGGACGCCACGCGGCCAGCGGCGACTTCCGCAAGATCCGCCGCCTGATGACCGACCGGCCGCACCGCTATCTGGTCCGCTCCAGCGACGACCGCGCGCTGGCCGCCGCCCTGATCGCCGACCCGTCCACCTCCGGCATCGAGGTCGATCACGCCGAGGGCGCGCTGCGCATCCAGGCCGTCGACTTCGGCCGGTTCACGACCCTGCTGCCGCGGGTGGCCCGTGAGCACGGCATCCGGCTGCTCACGGTCTCGCCGTCCGACGAGTCCCTCGAATCCGTCTTCTCGTATCTCGTCGCGGCGTAGGAGGCCGAACCATGTACGACCCCACAGTCGCCCGGCTCACCTACCGGGCCCTCCTCGGCCGGCGCCGCGCCCTGATCCTCGGCGCGCTGCCGATGCTGCTGATCGTGATCGCGGTGATCGTGCGCGCCCTGGTCGGCGCGGACGACCAGACCTCGTCCGACCTCCTCGGCGGGCTGGCGCTGGCCACGATGGTGCCGATCATCGGCGTCATCGCCGGAACGGGCGCGATCGGCCCGGAGATCGACGACGGCTCGGTGGTGTATCTGCTGTCCAAGCCGCTGAAGCGGCCGACGATCATCTTCACCAAGCTGATCGTCGCCATCGCCGTGACCATGGTCTTCTCGGCCCTGCCGACCCTGATCGCCGGATTCATCCTCAACGGCAACGGCCAGCAGATCGCCGTCGCCTACACGGTGGCCGCGCTGGTCGCCTCCATCGCGTACGCGGCGATGTTCCTGCTGCTGGGCACGGTCTCGCGGCACGCGGTGGTGTTCGGGCTGGTCTACGCGCTGGTCTGGGAGGCGCTGTTCGGCTCCCTGGTGCCCGGCGCGCGCACCCTGAGCGTCCAGCAGTGGTCGCTGGCGGTGGCCCAGCAGGTCTCCGGCAACGAACTGGTCACCTCGGACGTCGGCCTGAGCACGGCGACGATCCTGCTGGTCGCGGTGACCGTCCTGGCCACCTGGTACGCCGGGCAGAAGCTGCGCACACTGACGCTGGCCGGGGAGGAGTAGACGGCCTCCGGCCTGTACCCGCCGGAGTTGCCGGGGGTGCGGCCCCCGTCCACCAGGGCTCGGGCGTCACCAGGGCTCTGGCGTCACCAGGGCTCTGGCGTCACCGGGGCTCCGGTGTCACCAGGGTCCTTGACGGGGGCTTCACCCGCCGCCGGGCACACTGGCGGAACGGGACACAAGAGATGTGTCCCGAAAAGTACGCCGAAATCCATGAGGGAACGCGGGACGCGGGGAATGCAGGGCCGCGGGGAACGCGGGTCGGGAAGGGAACGGGGATGGCAGACAAGACGCCGGCCACCGGCGACCGTGACGAGGGGGACTGGGAGGGCGGCCTGGTCCTGGACGAGGACTTCATACGCTCCGCGGAGACCGCCGAGCCGTCCGCCCGGGCCCGGATGCTGGCCGCCCGCTGGCGCCGGGAGGAGCCGGAGCCGCAGCCCTGGCGCTCGGACGAGCCGCCCGCGGGCTGGTTCTTCAGCAAGGCCCGTCGCCGCAGGTGGCGCCGCCGGTAGAGCGGTCGGCCGGGGCGGGACGCCAGGTGGGCGGCCCGGGGTAATTCGGTGGCGGCCGACCCCTGGTACGGGCACAGTGGAGATGTCCACGACGCCGGATCGGACCGGCGTGACGAGCGGGGAGAGGAGCGGGGCGATGTCGATGCACGACAGTACGTCCGGCTTCTGTCAGGGTGGCCCGCGGCGGACTCCGGAGTAGTTACGCCTCCGTCGAGTCCGATCGCCAAGGAGCCGCCCGGGGCGGTCGCTTCGAGCACGTGACGCCCCTGCGCGGGCGCCTCACGTGGACCGCCCTCCCGGAGGATTGGCCGAGTGGTAAGGCACGGGTTTGCTACGCCCAGGTCGGGTCCTTGAGGCCCGCGCACGTTCGAATCGTGCATCCTCCGCCCTGGAGTACCGACATGAGACCGCCGGCCCCAACGACGACAGCGGTATCAACACCGCCACCGACCTGAGACCGCGACCCACCTGAGCATCCCCGGGGACCGGCGACCGCCGGGCAAGCCCCTCACCCTGAGTCTCGGCCTTCCAGGCTCAACCCCGACCCCTCAGCCCAGCAACCGCTCCAGCACCACCGCGATGCCGTCCTCGTCGTTCGTGGTGGTCACCTCGTCGGCGACCGCCTTCAGTTCGGCATGGGCGTTGGCCATGGCCACCCCGTGCGCCGCCCATCCGAACATCGGCACATCATTGGGCATGTCGCCGAACGCGATGGTGTCGGCCGAGGTGAGGCTGAGCCGACGGGCGGCCAGCGAGAGGCCGGTGGCCTTGGTCAGCCCGAGGGGGAGGAGTTCGACGATCCCCTCACCGGCCATGGCGACGGTGACGAAACCACCGGCGGCCTGGCGGGCGGCCTCGGCGAGCGCGTCGTCGGAGAGCGTCGGGTGCTGTATGTAGATCTTGTTGAGCGGGGCGGTCCAGAGGTCGGACACCTCCGTGAGGGGGACGGCGGGCAGGGTGCCCTGGAGGGCGTAGCCGGGGCCGACCAGGACATCGCCGTCCAGGCCGTCCCGGCTCGCCGCCAGGAACAGCGGGCCGGTCTCCGCCTCGATCTTCGCCAGCGCGAGCGCCGCGAGCTGCCGGTCCAGGGTGACCGAGGTGAGCAGCCGGTGCTCCCCGGCGTGGTACACCTGCCCGCCCTGGCCGCAGACGGCGAGACCCTGGTAGCCGAGGTCGTCGAGGATGGAGCGGGTCCAGGGGACCGCGCGGCCGGTGACGACGATGTGTGCGGCGCCCGCCGCGGTGATGGCGGCGAGCGCGTCACGAGTGCGCGCGGAGACCGTCCCGTCGGAGCGCAGAAGCGTTCCGTCCAGGTCGGTCGCGATCAGCCGGTACGCCAGGTCCTGGCCCAGGCCCGCCGCGCTCACTTGGCCACCGGTTCCAGGACTTCCCGCCCGCCCAGGTAAGGGCGCAGCACCTCGGGGACGCGGACGGAACCGTCGGCCTGCTGGTGGTTCTCCAGGATCGCCACGATCGTGCGCGGTACCGCGCACAGGGTGCCGTTGAGGGTGGCCAGCGGGCGGACGGTCTTGCCGTCACGCATCCGGATGGCGAGGCGGCGGGACTGGTACTCGGTGCAGTCCGAGGTGGAGGTCAGCTCGCGGTACTTGCCCTGCGTGGGGATCCACGCCTCGCAGTCGAACTTGCGCGAGGCCGAGGAGCCGAGGTCGCCGGAGGCCACGTCGATCACCCGGAACGGCAGCTCCAGGGCGGTCAGCCACTGCTTCTCCCACTCCAGCAGCCGCTGGTGCTCGGCCGCGGAGTCCTCGGGGGCGACATACGAGAACATCTCGACCTTGTCGAACTGGTGGACGCGGAAGATGCCCCGGGTGTCCTTGCCGTGCGAGCCGGCCTCGCGGCGGAAGCACGGGGAGAACCCGGCGTAGCGCAGCGGCAGGCGGTCGGCGTCGAGGATCTCGTCCATGTGGTACGCGGCGAGCGGGACCTCGGAGGTGCCGACCAGATAGAGGTCGTCCTTGTCGAGGTGGTAGACGTCCTGCGCGGCCTGGCCGAGGAAGCCGGTGCCCGCCATCGACTGGGGGCGGACCAGGGCCGGGGTCAGCATCGGGGTGAACCCGGCCGCCGTGGCCTGGGCGATGGCCGCGTTGACCAGGGCCAGCTCCAGCAGGGCGCCGACGCCGGTGAGGAAGTAGAAGCGGGAACCGGAGACCTTGGCGCCGCGCTCGACGTCGATCGCGCCGAGGAGGGTGCCCAGCTCCAGATGGTCCCTGGGGGTGAAGCCCTCGGCGTCGAAGTCGCGGTGCGTGCCGTGCGTCTCCAGCGTGACGAAGTCCTCCTCGCCGCCGACGGGGACGTCGGGGTGGATGAGGTTGCCCAGCCGGCCGAGGAGTTCCTGGGTCTCGGCGACGGCGGCGTCGCGCTCGGCGTCGGCGGCCTTGACATCGGCGGCGAGCTGACCGGCCTGCTTCAGCAGCGCGGCCTTCTCGTCGCCGGTGGCCTTGGGGATCAGCCTGCCGAGCTGCTTCTGCTCGGCGCGCAGTTCGTCGAAGCGCACGCCGGAGGACCTGCGCCGCTCGTCGGCGGAGAGAAGGGAGTCGACGAGAGCGACATCCTCTCCACGGGCGCGCTGGGACGCGCGCACACGGTCGGGGTCCTCACGGAGCAGACGAAGGTCAATCACGCGCCCCAGGCTACCGGTGTGCGAGGAGCGGTCACGACTCATAAAGGGGTGGTGCGGCTTACATAGGGTTATGGGGGAATTGCCGCATGTGTCAAGAAAGATCTACCGGATCCCTGGAACGGGGGAGTCGAACGACGGCCGGTTGACCGGAATTCCTTGTGGAGAACGGGACTTGGGGGTTCGGTTGTCCACAGCGATCCACACTCTTCGAAGGGTTATCCACAGGCTGTGCGGAAGATCTGTGGACATCGGAATTGATCACTCCGAGCACCGTGATCGACAACGGGAATTCCCGGCTGAAACCTCCCTTAAGCCCACGTTCGAGTGGAAATGAGTAACTCTGAAGAGTTGCCCTTGGGAAAACAGTGGACGACGGGTGATGCACGGGTGATGTGCGCTCCGGTGGACGGGGTGAGGGCGAGCAGAGCGATTTGTCGACCGGCTCGCGCTGCCGTGTCGACTTGTCCCCAGGTCGAGAAGCCCACCTGTGGATAACTCCTGTGGATAACGAAAATCAGCAGGTAGGACTGGTGTGGCGGGCGGGGTGAAGGTGGCGGATGAGGCAGGTGGGGTTGATGTGACAGGTGTGATGCATGTGAAAGCCGTCGGAGGTGGAGAGGTAAGGCGTACGGGATCACTGAGGGACGGGGACGGGGAGGGGAAGGAAAAAGGAGGAAGGAGGAGGAGGGCGTAAGGGGAACCCGACCCCTTTCAGAAACGTCCGTCCTGGCAGCGCGCCACCCAGTCCGCCGCTGTCACGAATTCCTCGTCCGACGTCCCGATCAGCGGTGGCCGGACATCCGCCGCCGTGGCGTCCGCACGCGGGTACGAGCCCAGGAACCGCACCTCGTGGCAGATCCGCTTCAGCCCCGTCAGGGCCTCGGCCACCCGTCGGTCGGAGATATGCCCCTCGGCGTCGACGCAGAAGCAGTAGTTGCCGATTCCGGCGCCGGTCGGGCGGGACTGGAGCAGCATCAGGTTGATGCCCCGGGTGGCGAACTCGCCGAGCAGATCACGCAGCCCGCCCGGGTGGTCGTCGCGCTGCCAGAGCACGACCGAGGTCTTGTCCGCGCCGGTCGGCGCCGCGGGCCGGGCCGGGCGGCCCACCAGCACGAAACGGGTCTGCGCGTTCTCCGCGTCGTGGATCCCGGTCTCCAGCGCATCCAGCCCGTAGCGCGCGGCGGCGAACTCGCCGGCGAAGGCGGCGTCGTACTGGCCCTCCTGGACCAGCCGGGCCGCGTCCGCGTTCGACGCGGCGGACTCCCAGTCGGCGTCCGGGAGGTTGCGGCGGAGCCAGTTGCGCACCTGCGGCTGGGCGGCGGGGTGCGCGGAGACCGTCTTGATGTCCGACAGCTTCGTCCCGGGCCGGACCAGCAGCGCGAAGGTGATCGACAGCAGCACCTCGCGGTAGATCATCAGCGGGGCGCCCGCGACCAGCTCGTCCAGGGTGGTGGTGATACCGCCCTCGACGGAGTTCTCGATCGGTACGAACGCGGCCTCGGCCTCTCCCGCGCGCACCGCGTCCAGCGCGGACTGGACGGACACGTAGGGGATCAGCTCCCGGGTGGCGGTCTCCGGGAGGGTGCGCAGGGCGACTTCGGTGAAGGTGCCCTCGGGACCGAGATACGCGTAGCTCGCTGGCATGGGTTCACCCTAATGGGCCTGGGGAGGCGGGTTTGACCCGTCTCACGGCGGGCCACTCTTAAGGGCTACCCGTCCCGGGGGCAGGGACAGGGGCAGGCGCGGGGGCGGGGGCAGGCGCGGGCAGGGAGCAGGACGTAGCTGGCACCCTCGACGGTCCTCCCACCTCCGGACGCCCCCCGCCTCCTCACCCCTCCAGCAGCGACTCCCCCACATACCCCCCCTCCGCCGCGCCCCCCGGCACCGCGAACAGTCCGCTGCTCTCGTGGCGGATGAACGCCGACAGGGCGTCCCCGCGGTCCAGCTTCCGCTGCACCGGGACGAAACCGCGGAGCGGATCCGCCTGGAAGCACACGAACAGCAGCCCCGCGTCCGCCACCCCGTCGGCGTCGAAGCCGTCGTGGTACGAGAACGGCCGCCGCAGCATCGCCGCGCCCCCGTTCTGGTCGGGCCGGGTGATCCGGGCGTGGGCGTTGATCGGCACCAGCAGATCGCCCCCGGCATCGACCTTGTCCAGTTCCATCTCGGTGGTCTCGGTGCCGTCGGCGCCCGCCGACAGCGCCGCCCCGTCCGCCTTGCGCCGCCCGATGATCCCCTCCTGGTCCTTCATCGGGAGGCCCTCCCAGTCGTCCAGCAGCATCCGGATCCGGCGGACGACCACATAGGTGCCGTCCGCCATCCACTCCGGGTCCTTGGTGGGAGCCGCCGGGACCCAGATCCGGGCATCGAAGTCCGGCTCCGACGGCCGGGGGTTGCGGGTGCCGTCGATCTGGCCCATGAGGTTGCGGGTGGTCATGGGGCGGGCGGTGGCGCCGGGTGAGCGGTTGAAGCCGTTCATCTGCCAGCGGATCCGGGCGGTGCTGCCCGTGTCCTTCTGGAGGGCGCGCAGGGCGTGGAAGGCGACGAGGGCGTCGTTGGCGCCGATCTGGACCCAGAGGTCGCCGTTGCTGCGGGCTCTGTCGAGGCGGTCGGAGGAGAAGTCGGGGAGGGGGTCGAGGGCGACCGGGCGCTGTGCTTCCAGCCCGGTGCGGGCGAAGAAGCTGTGGCCGAGGCCGAAGGTGACGGTGAGGGCGGAGGGGCCGGCGTCCAGGGCGACGCCGGTGTCGTCGTGGGGGGCGGGTTCGCCCGCCATCAGGCGCTGGGCGGTCTCGGACCAGCGGCGCAGCAGGGCGGTGGCCTCGCGGCGTCCCGCGCCGGGGGCCAGGTCGAAGGCGATGAGGTGACCCCGGGCGTGCATGGCGGTGGTGATGCCGGGCTGATGTTTCACGTGAAACGGTGCCTGCTCGGTGCCGACGGACGTGAGCGGGGTGGCCCCGGCGGGGGCGGCTGCGTAGCCGACGGCCCCGCCCGCCGCCCCGAGCACCAGCCCGGTGGCCCCGGCGGTCCCGAGCAGGGTCCGCCGGGAGATGCCCTCGCGGGCGCCGTCCGGGCCGGAGCCACCGTCGCCGCTGCCGCTGTCAACGTCGCTACTGCTCTTGCGGCTGCCGGTGTCAACGTCGCTGCTGCTGCGGCTGTCGCTGCCGTCGTGGCCATTGCTCCCGGCATCGCTCTCGGCATCGCCGTCGCTGTCCTGGGGCGGCACCGTTCTCTGCCGGGGCTGGGTCTTCTGCCGGGGCTGCGGGGCCGACGGCCCGCCGGTGATCCGGGAGGTGGTGTCGTGGCCGGCCGTGTCGTCGGCCGGGGTGTGGTCGGGCATGGTCCGTACTAGCCGATCTGCGCGTTCTTGGAGACGGTCACCTGGTCGATGTCGGAGGTCCTCACGGTCACCTCGACCTGCCACTCGCCCGGCATCGGGATCTGGACCCCGGCGGCCGACCAGTGGCCGGTGGTGATGTGGTCCGGGACGACCGGCAGGGGCCCGATGTCCTGGGCCTTCAGCGTGAAGGCCAGCTCGATCTCGGGGAGGTCGAAGGCGCGTCCGTTGGGCCGCTCGGCATACACATGCACCTCATTGGCGCCGACCCGCGCGGGATCGATGTCGACCCGCACGACCCCCTTGCCGTCCTCGCCGCCCGTGTCGAACGGCAGGTCCAGCGTCACCGCGCCGGTCGAGGGCGCCGAGGGATCCGTGGCGGCGGGGGAGGCGGCGGATCTGGCGTCCAGCTCGGTGCGGCCCGGTTCGGTCGAGGTCAGGACGGTGGTCACGGCGAGGAGGACGACCGCGACCCCGGCCTCGGCCAGCACCGAGCGGCGCAGCCCGAACCGGTTGGGGTCGGCGTCCCGCAGCCGCTTGCGGGTGGCCTCCTCGGCGGCGGCCCGCTGCCGGGCGAGCTGCGCGGCCCGCTGGGGGTCGCCGGAGTCCTTGGACCCCTTGGATCCGCCGGCGGACCCCTTGGAATCCGTGGACCCCTTGGACCCCTTGGACCCCTTGCCCGAGGTGGCCGTCCGGGCGGCGCCGCCGCCCACCGCCACCTTCGCCTTCCGTTTGGCGCCGGAGGCGGCCTTCTTGGCACCGGAGGCGACCGTCACCTCCGCCAGCCGTGCCGTCCACCGCCGGGACAGCCAGGCGATCCCGACCAGCACCGCCACCAGCCCCAGCTTGACCAGCAGCAACTGGCCGTAGCGGGTGTCGGTGAAGGCGGCCCAGGAGCCGAGCTGGCGCCAGGACTGGTAGACGCCGGTCACCACCAGGGCGATCACGCTGCCGAAGGCGACCCGGGAGAAGCGGCGTACGGCGAAGGCGTCGAGGGGGGTCTCGGCGGGCGCCCGGTACAGCGCGACCAGCAGCGTGCACAGCCCACCGAGCCAGGCGGCGACGGCGAGCAGATGCAGAACGTCCACCGGCATCGCGATACCGGTCTGGATCCCGGTGGAGGCGTGCTCGGCCATCGCCCAGCTCGCCGCGAGCCCGGCGGCGACCACGACCCCGCCGACCGCCAGCCCGAAGGTCAGATCCCGCTTCTCGGCGTCCTCCCGCTTGTTGTACGCGCCGAAGAGCACGGCGATGAACAGCGCGGCGGCGGCGAGCAGCAGCAGCCGGGAGACCAGCGCGGCACCGGTCTTGGTCTGGAGGACATCGCCCAGCAGATCCAGATCGACGATGTCCCCGACCTTGCCGGAGCCGGTGTACGAGCCGCGCAGCAGCAGCAGCCACAGCGTGGCGGCGGTCAGCGCGACCCACCCGGAGACCACCAGCCGCTGCACGGCCCGCACCCCGGACCCGCGCTGCCAGCAGACCAGGACGAAGGCCGCGCCACCGGCCAGCACGGTGAAACCGGCGTACGAGATGTACCGCCCGATGTCGTAGAGCGCGCCCACGACCCCGCCGCCGTTGTTCTGGTCGTCCACGGTGACCGAGGTCGCGGAGGGGGCGCTGATGGAGAAGGTGAAGGCACCGGCCACGGGGTGGCTGTCGGCGGAGACGACCTGATAGGTGACGGTGTACGTGCCGTCGGGCAGGCCCGAGTGCAGTTTGACGGTGTAGATGGTGTCGCTGGGGTTGGTGGGGGCACCGGTGTCCGCGCGCTCCCCCTTGGGGCCGAGGACGCGCACACTGCCCTCGGGCGCGGAGACCGGTTCGGAGAAGGTCAGCGAGACCTGCGCCGGGGCCTGTTCGACCACCGCCCCCTGCTGGGGGTCGCTGCTGGTGACCGCGGCATGGGCGGAGGCCGGTGCGGCGCCCAGGAAGAGCGCGCCGGTCACCGCCACGAGCAGCAGCACCAGGCTGCGCAGCCGGGGGGCGATGGACTGCGTCAAGGGTGGTCCCTCCCTCAGTGGCCGGACGAGTGGTCTGCGGACGAGCCGTCGGACGACGAGCCGCCGGACGACGAGTCGCCTGCCGATGCGCCGCCCGACGACGAGTCGCCTGCCGACGAACCGTCTGCCGACGATTCCGATCGGCTGGACGCCGGGGTGTACGTCGACGCCTTCACCGGAATCTCGACGTCGACCGGTTCGATACCCGCGAAGTGGAGCTTCACGGCGACCTTCTCGCCTTCCAGCGGCTTGTGCGTCAGCTTTTCGAACATCAGATGGTTGCCGCCGCTGGCCAGCTCCAGCCGACCGCCCGCCGGTACGGCGAGGGACTCGACCTCGCTCATCCTGCCGTCGACCGTCTCGTGCACGGTCACCTCACCGAGATCGCTGGTCACGGAGACCAGCTCGGCCGCCTCGCCACCCCGGTTGGAGACGGTCAGGAAGCCGGCCGCCATCGAGTCGGAGACGGGCTGGGGCATATAGGCGGCGCTGACGGCGAGATCCGGCCCCGCCGACGCCCCGGACCCGGAGTCGGACCCGGACCCGCAGCCTGCGATCAGCGCGCCACCCATCAGCAGCGCGGCGAGGACCGTCCCCGGCCCCCGTCCACGGAGCCTCACGGGTTCTCCCCCTTGATCAGCTTCGGCAGATCCTCGGTGTAGTCGTCCACGGTGGCGTCCTCGCCGTAGAGGACATAGCCGCCGTCGGTCTTCGGGGAGAACGCGACGACCTGGGTGCCGTGGGTGGAGACGACCTTGCCGTCCGCGTCCTTGGTGGGCGGCTCGATGGAGATGCCGAGTGTGCGGGCGCCCGCCTGGATGGTGGCGAAGTCGCCGGTCAGCCCGGTCACCTGGGGGTCGATGCCCTGGAGCCACTCGCCGAGCGCCTCGGCGGTGTCCCGCTCCGGGTCGGTGGTGACGAACACGATCTGCAACTCGTCCTGTTCCGCCTGCGGCAACTGCTTCTTGGCGACCGCGATGTTGTTCATGGTCAGCGGGCAGACATCGGGGCAGTTGGTGTAGCCGAAGTAGATCAGTGTCGGCTTGCCCGCGGTCTCGGCCCGGAAGTCGTACGACTCGCCCCGGGTGTCGGTCAGCACCAGGTCGGGCTTCTCGAACGGCTTGTCCAGCACGGTCGCCGCCTGGTCCGAGGGGGCCTCCTCGGAGACCACGGTGACCGGCGAACCGGAGTCGTCGCCGCTGCCGCAGGCCGAGAGGGTGAAGGCGGCTGCGGCGAGCAGGGCCGCCGCCGCGAGAGTGTTCTTGCGCATGACGAAGGTTGTCCTCTGGGAGAAGTTCCGGGCGGAGTTCCGGGTGGAGTACCCGGAGAATTTCTGGGCGAAGTGCCGGGTGGGCGTCAGACGGAGGAGCCGGCCCCGACCCCGGCACCGGCCCCGGCTCCGGTGCCGGCCCCGGCTCCGGTTCAGGTGCTGGTCGTGGCGCCGGTCGCGCTGTCGCGGCGCCGCCCCGCGAGCACGCCGTACGCCACCCCCGCCGCGCCGACGGCGATCCCGACGACCCCGAGCACCCGGGCGGTGGTGTCGGTGGAGTCGCCGGAACCCTCGGACGCGGTGGAGGTGGCGGAGGCGCTGGCGCTGGCGTTGGCGTTGGCGTTGGCGGCGTCCGCCGCGGGCTCCTCGTCCGCTCCGGCGGCGGAGCCGTGGTGGTCGCCGGTGGCGGCGGACAGGGCGAGTACCGGAGCCGGGTTGTCCGGCTCCTCCTGGCCCTCCCGAGGCACCTCGATCCACCGCACGACCTCGTCGTTCGAGTAGGTCTGGAGGGCCTTGAAGACCAGTTCGTCGGTGGTGTCGGGCAGGGCGCCGACGGAGACCGGGAACTTCTGGAAGAAGCCCGGCTCTATGCCCTTGCCGGTGGCGGTCCAGGTCACCTTGGTCACCGCCTCGGTGATCTGCCGGCCGTGCGACTCGATCGGCTTGTCCAGCTCCGACCGGGTCACCTCGGTCCGCCAGCCCGGTACCGGCTCCGGCAGGACCGAGGACAACGGGTACTCCGCCGGGAAGGTGACCTCCAGCTTGGTGGTCGAGGCGTCGTCGCGCTCATTGGGCACCTTGAAGTCGACGACCGCGTAACCGCCCTGGGCGGCGGTCCCCTCCGGCTGCACACTGACATGCGCGAGGGCGGACGGGGCGAGGACGACGACGGCCGCGGCGGCGACGGCCCCGGCGGCGGCGATACGGGAAGCCTTCATGGGGTGAGGCACTCCACTTCGGGTGAGTGATCCGTTGGAGAGGAGGTTGGGAGAGGAAGCTCGGAGACGACGCTCGAAGACGACGCCGGAGAGGAAGAGGTACAGGCGCGTACGACGGTGCCGCCGCACGGCACAGCACCCCTCCGGATCTCCAGGTCTCCGGGTCTCCGGATCTCTCGGAAGCAGAACGAAGTGCGCTGTCGCGTCAGACGGCGAGGGCGTACGCGGCGGAGCCGTACGCGGGGGCGGGCGGACCGCGCCGGACGACGGAATGCTGAAGCGCCTCCGCGCACGGCTCGGGAGGCGCGAAGTCGGTGGCGCGCACGGCGCGCGGACCGTTCCCCGGTGCGGCCGGAAGCCCCGCGCACAGGGCGCGCACGAGGGCGAGGGCCATGCGCAGGGCCCGTACGGGTGCCATCTCGGCCCTGCCCCGTCCCCGTTCCACCCCCTGGGCGGAGAGGTCGATCAGCCGCAGCAGCGCCAGATCGCCGCGCCGCAGCAGCCAGCCCGCGGCGAGCGCCGCCAGGACATGCCCCAGCAGCATCGGCAGGGACGGCAGCAGCACACCGGAGGAGGACACGACGCCCGACACAGCGGCGTCCGCACCGCCCGGCACCGGGTCCCCGGGGTGGTGCGCGCCCCCCGCCCCCGGCATCAGCCGGGCCTCGGTCAGCACGCGCTGCGCCTCGGCCGGGCTCAGCGCGGCGGCCGTCGTCCCGCACACCAGCCGCGCCGCCCGCTCGACGAGCGAGGCGTCGGCGGCGGCACGGGCCGCTTCCGCGGCGGCCTCGGCCGTACGGTGCTGGCCCAGCCCGAAGAGACCGTGCAGGGCGAGCTGCCCGACGGCCAGCAGCCCGGCGATCCCGCCCAGCGACCGGCGGCGCCCGGCCAGCGGCACGGCGACCGCGAGCACCCCCACGAAGCCCGTCCCCAGCGCCCACAGCGGTACCGCCGCGCAGGACGCGATGACGTGCCCGACCGCGGACAGCACGACGCAGACCGCGGCGAACACCGCGGCCCGCAGGATCCGGAGATCTCTCCCGGCCCGCGCCGCGCGCGGGGGCGGCAGTGGCGGTAGGGGGGCAGTCATGGCGGCCTCATCATCGCACTGGCCCCGCGCCCGCCCCTTACCCGCCCCCTACGGCTACCCGCCCCCTACGGCTACCCACCCCCTACGGCTACCCACCCCCTACGGCTACCCGCCCCCTACGGCACCTCTGCCCCCTACGGCGGCCTTCGCGAGGATCCCTCTCCCTCCCGGGCGATCACAAAGGCGAGGGGCGAAATTTATTCAGGATGTATTCGGGATGTTCGGGAGAACCGGGAAAGATCTGCGGCCGAACGGCCGAAACCCCTGATACGCGCGGGCCGAGTGATGCCCCTCGCGCCCCACATACACCGGGCGCCACCCCCCTCGCATCCGCTGTATGGGCGGAGTCACCGAGAAATCGCGATTGCGTACGGGCGTGGGCGGCAATACGTAACGGTATGTCGAGCCGCGGCCAGGAGGCTGGAGCATGAGCATCTGGTGGTCACTCCATCTGCGGCGCGAGGCTGCGAGCGTCCCGCTCGCCCGGCGCCTGCTGCTCGGCACCATGGAGACCGCGGGCGTCGACCCCGACGTCTCGTACGACCTCTCCGTGGCACTGAGCGAAGCGTGTGCGAACGCCGTCGAGCACGGCGGCGGCAGCGCCCCCGGGTCGTTCTCGGGGGCCTATCGCGTCACGGCCTATCTCGACGGCGAGATGTGCCGTATCGAGGTCACGGACTCCGGCCCCGGCTTCACGGCCGACCGTCCGCCCCGCCCACCGTCCATGGCCACCCACGTGGCCACACCCACGGCCACACCCTTGGCGATGGACGAGGCCGAGAACGGCCGGGGCCTCTACCTGATCCGTGAACTCGCCGACCATGTCCATATCGCCAACAAACCCGGCCGGGGCGGCGCCGTGGTCAGCTTCGACAAGCTGCTGAAGTGGCGCAAGGACGCGCCACTGATGGCCGTCTAACCCGCCCGTACCCCCGCCGCCCCGTACTCCCCCTGATGCCCCCGCCCAGCGGACTCCCACGGAGTCCTCACAGCGCCCTCACCGCACTGCTCCGTACAGTACGACGATGCAGATCGGGGCGGATGAGGCGCTGGCGCAGACGGCTGTTTCGGCACTGACGGCCCAACTGGCGCTGGCACCGAAACCGGGCCTGCCCGACCCGCGCGACCTCGCCGGGGCCGCCGGGGGCCGGGATCACGGCAGTCTGCGCTGGTCCGCGAAGGCCCTCGCGCCCGGACTGACGGCGATGGCGGCGGCGGCCCGCCGCACCGGGGAGCCCACGGCGGAGCTGCGCGCGGAACTCGGCGCGATAGGCCGCTGCGCGGAGCACACGGTGGGCCGGGCAGGCGGTGGTCACCGGGGTGCCCTGTGGACGCTGGGGCTGCTGGTCGCCGCGGCGGCGCTGACCCCGGAGGGCGGCCCCGAGGACATCGCCCTGACCGCCAAGCGGATCGCCGCCCACCCCGACCGCCGGGCACCGCGTCGGCCGTCCCGGGGGTCGACGGTGTCGGCGACGTACGGGGCGGCGGGGGCGCGGGGTGAGGCGCGGGCCGGGTTCCCCCATGTCCGCCGGGCGCTGACGGCCCTGGCGGCGGCCCGCGCGTCCGGCGCGTCCGAGGGCGAGGCCCGCCTGGACGCCCTGCTGACGGTGATGTCCACCCTCCAGGACACGGAACTCCTCCACACGGCGGGCCCGCGCGGCCTGCGTCACGTCCAGTCGGGAGCGCGAGCTGTCCTCGAAGCGGGCGGCTCGGCGACACCGGCCGGCCACACCGCCCTGACCACCCTGGACACCGACCTCACAGCCCGCGCCCTGAGCCCCCGAGGCACAGCACCCCTCCTGTCCGGAGCCCTGTTCCTGGACACCAGAAGATAAAAACCCCCTCACCACAACCCCCTAAGGGGCGCGGGGAACTGCGCGCCCAACCCCCACCCACCCGCACCCGACCAACAACCCTCCAGGGGCGCGGGGAACTGCGCACACCCCCCACTCACCCGCACCCCCCACTCACCCGCACCCCCCACAACCCTCACCCCTCCACAACAGCCCCCATCCAAGCCTCCACCGCACTCCCCTCCCGAGGCAGCGCAGCGCTGAGGTTCCGGTTCCCCTCCTCCGTCACCAGCAGATCGTCCTCGATCCGCACCCCGATCCCCCGGTACTCCTCCGGCACGGTCAGATCGTCGGCCTGGAAGTACAGCCCCGGCTCCACCGTCAGGCACATCCCCGGCTCCAGCACGCCGTCCACATACGTCTCGGTCCGCGCGGCGGCGCAGTCGTGGACGTCCATGCCCAGCATGTGCCCCGTCCCGTGCAGCGTCCACCGCCGCTGGAGCCCCAGCTCCAGCACCCGCTCGACCGGCCCCTCCACCAGCCCCCACTCCACCAGCCGCTCCGCCAGCACCCGCTGGGACGCGTCATGGAAGTCCCGGTACTTCGCGCCCGGCTTCACCGCCGCGATCCCCGCCTCCTGGGCGTCGTAGACGGCGTCGTAGATCTTCCGCTGGATGGCGGTGAACCGCCCGCTGACCGGCAGCGTCCGGGTCACGTCCGCGGTGTAGTACGTGTG
Organism: Streptomyces sp. NPDC093252; assembly: GCF_040683675.1. Classification (NCBI taxonomy): domain Bacteria; kingdom Bacillati; phylum Actinomycetota; class Actinomycetes; order Kitasatosporales; family Streptomycetaceae; genus Streptomyces; species Streptomyces sp. NPDC093252. The sequence goes on from NZ_JBFBEM010000014.1 coordinate 86,646, forward strand.
GGTCTCGACGCCCGCGTCGAGCAGCAGCAGATCGCCGGAGCGGACGGGCCCGTCGTTGCGCACCCAGTGCAGGGTGCAGGCGTGGGCCCCGGAGGCGCAGATGGAGCCGTAGCCGACGTCGTTGCCCTCGACCCGGGCGCGCAGGAAGAACGTGCCCTCGATGTACCGCTCGGAGGTCGCCTCGGCCTTGTCCAGGACCCGTACGACGTCCTCGAAGCCCCGCACCGTGGAGTCGACGGCCTTCTGGAGTTCCCCGATCTCGAAGTCGTCCTTCACGAGCCGCTGCTCGGAGAGGAAGACCCGCAGCTCCTCGTCGCGCTCGGCGGTGACCTTGTCGGTGAGGGCGGCCTCGATCCCGGCGTCGTGCCCGCGCACCACCCGCACCGGGCCGGTGGCCTCGCGCAGGGCGCCCGCCAGCTCGCGCACATCGGAGGCGGGGATGCCGTGGAGCTGCTCGGCCTCGGCGAGCGAGTGGCGGCGGCCGACCCACAGCTCACCCTGGCCGCTGAGCCAGAACTCGCCGTTCTCCCGGTCGGAGCGCGGCAGCAGATAGATCGTCGCGGTGTGCCCGCCGGAGGCGCGCGGCTCCAGCACCAGGACGCCGTCCTCGGTCTGGTTGCCGGTGAGGTACGCGTACTCCACGGACGCCCGGAACGGGTACTCGGTGTCGTTGGAGCGGGTCTTGAGCCGGCCGGCGGGGACGACGAGGCGGTCGCCCGGGAAGCGGGCGGAGAGCGCGGCGCGCCGGGCGGCGGTCTCGGCGGCCTGGGGGATCGGCGCGAGGTCGTGCAGCTCGGTGTCGGCCCAGCCGGACTTCATGTTCTCGGCCAGCTCGTCGGACACACCGGGATACAGCCCGTTCTTGCGCTGCTTGACCGGCTTGTCGGACTCGGCCTCCGGCTCGATGTCCAGGTTCTCCAGGGTCTCCGGGTTCTCCGGGGTCTCCCGGTTCTCCGGGGTGAGCTGGTCGGCCACGGTGATCCTCCTGGGATCGGGGATATCGGGGATATCGGGGATATCGGGGATACGTCACGAGGGGGCCCGGTCACGACAGGGGCCCTGTCCATCGTACGGACGTACGGAAGGGGGGCCGACACCCGGAATGCCCGTTACGTGCAGCGACCACCCGCCTACCCGCGCCGCTCCCACCTATCCGCGCCCCCCACCTGCCCGCGCCACTCCCACCTGCACGCGCCACCCGCCCACGCACGCCACCCGCCCACCGGCGCCCCGACCCCATACGGCCCGGCTCCCGGCCCGGCCCTACTCGAACCGCGCCGCCAGCATCACCACATCCTCCTCACTGTCCACCGCCCCGCCCGCCCCGTCCGGCAGGACCGCCCCGCCCGCCCCCTCCGGCAGGACCGCCCGCAGGATGTGGTCGGTGACCGCCTCGGGGTCGTGGCGGGCCGCCCTGGGGACCCCGGCCGCCGCCGCGTGCAGCCGGGCGAACGCCCGGTCGACCGGGTCGCCGGTGCGCTGGAGGAGCCCGTCGGTGTAGAGCAGCACCGTCTCGCCGCTCTCCGCCTGGACCTCCACGCTCGGCGCCTCCCAGCAGGCGAGCATCCCGAGCGGCGCGGAGACGGAGGTCTCGACGAACTCGGTGCGCCGCTCGCCGATCAGCAGCGGCGGGCAGTGCCCGGCCCCGGCGAGGGTGAGCTTGCCGAGCGCCGGCTCGACGTAGGCGAACAGGGCGGTGGCCGAGCGGGCGGGCTCGGTGAGCCGCAGCAGCAGCTCCAGATCGGACAGGACGGCGACCGGGTCCTCGCCCTCCATCACGGCGTAGGCGCGCAGGGAGGCCCGCAGCCGCCCCATCGCGGCGACCGCGCTCGGCCCCGACCCGGTGACCGAGCCGACCGCCAGCCCGAGCGCCGCGTCCGGCAGCGGCAGCGCGTCGTACCAGTCACCGCCGCCGCGCGGCCCGGTGCGGTGCCGGGCGGCGAGCTGGACGCCGGGGACCCGGGGCAGCCGGGAGGGGAGCAGTTCCTCGGCGATGGTGGCCAGGCGGGCCCGGGTGCGCTCGACCTCCAGGAGCCGGGCGAGGTGCTCGCCCGCGTGGCGGAGGTAGAGCCGGGCCAGATGGCGCATGCGTGCGACCGGCTCGGCGGGCTCGTCGTACAGCCAGACGGCGGCACCGAGCCGGCCCGCCCGCTCGGCGTCGAGCGGCAGGGCGTAACCGGCGGCGTAGCCCAGGTGGGCGGCGACCTCGCGATGGCGCGGGTCGAGCCCCTCCTCGGCGAACAGATCGGCGCGCACCGCCTCGGTCACCGCGCCGGGCGGCCCGGCCGGGGCGTCGAGGAGGGCGCCGTGCGGCAGGGAGGAGCGCGGGACGGTCTCCAGATGGCCGAGGTCGGCGGGGGCGAGGCCGAGGCCGAGGGTGGAGCGGGGGCCGAGTCCGTCGGCCGGTTCCAGGACGACCAGGCCGCGACGGGCGCCGACCAGGGCGGCTCCGGCGCGCAGCAGTTCCCGGAGGGCGTCGGGGAGGGTGTCGGTGCGGGTCAGGCGCTCGGTCAGCTCGTGCAGGGTGGTGAGATCGGAGACCCAGCCGGCCAGCCGGTCCTGGAGCAGGGCGCCCGCACCGGACGTGACCGTCGGCGGGACGGCGGTGGCGCCGGAGGGGGTCCCGGGGTCCTCGGCGGCCCCGGTGGCGCCGGAGGTCACGGGCGCGGGCGCGACAGTGTGGGCGGGTGAGGGAACCGTGGAATCGATTCCGGCCACTTTCGGAGGGTGCGGGGCGGTCATGGTGTCCGGCTTTCCGGCCGGTGCGTACTGCTCCAAAGCATCGCAAACCCCCATGTCATTCTGCGTCGCTAGCAGTGTCTCCACATGTACACGCACTCGTGAGGAGATGTCCAGCATTGTCCTGCTGGGATTCCTGGTGTCCGAGGGGTATCCATGCGTCCCGCGGGAGGAATCGCTGTTCCCCTTATGGAAAGGCAAAGTTGGCTTAAAACTGACTCATGTATCGGGTGATTGGGGTCGACTGGCCTTGCTCGACGGAGCGTCACAGCGGTCGTGATGGGTACGTACTCGGTGAAGGCCAGGGGTGGTTGGGGGATACCCGGAACCTGGTGACGGACCCGGGCGTCTTAGCCACCGACGACCGTGCCCCATCCTCTCGTGGTGGCGGCGAAGAGTAAGAGCGCGACCCGAAAACGCCAGACTTCGCCACCCCACGCCACATCCATGCTTGTGGCAGAGCTTTTGACAGAAGCGGCTGGATGCGGCCGGACGCAGTGAGAAGACGCGGCCGGCGGAAGCAGCAGTCGGCCGCACCATGGACAGCCACAGCATGGACGCGACGGCAGCGGACGCAGCCGATGCTCGACCCAGAGGGGTCCCCGTGCTCACGGCAGGGGTGTGATGCGCCCATAGGTATGCACAGTGAAGTGATCGACACATGGTGTGAAGGCACATGGTGTGAATGTGGCCCACGGTGTTGCCAGGCGTGCAACGGAAAGGAACGAGCGCTCATGCGCGAGATCCTCGGAAGGCGACGCAGGCTCCTGTCCAGGCGGAACGACGGGAGACCTGAGCTGGTCGGCGCGGCTTTGACCTTCGGGACGCAGTGGCAGTGGCCGATACTCCCCGGTGTGGCGGCCGACCCAGAGGGCCGGTCCCGCTGCGGCTGCCCCGACCCCGAGTGCACGGTGCCCGGAGCCCACCCCTTCGACCCCGGACTGCTCGCGGCCACCACCGACGAGCGCATGATCCGCTGGTGGTGGGCCAACCGCCCCACCGCCCCGGTCATCCTCGCGACCGGTGGTACCGCGCCCTGCGCGGTGAGCCTGCCCGCGGCCGCCGCCGCCCGCGCCCTCACCGCGCTGGACCGCGAGGGCATGCGGCTCGGCCCGGTCGTCGCCTCGCCCACCCGCTGGGCGCTGCTGGTCCGGCCGTACTCGATGGAACAACTGGGCGAACTGCTGTACGCCAAGGACTTCGTCCCCGGCTCGCTCCGCTTCCACGGCGAGGGCGGCTACCTCGCCCTCCCTCCGTCCGTCACCGGCCAGGGCGAGATCCACTGGGAGCGCGCACCGCTGCCCGGCTCGGCCTCCCCCTGGGTGCCCGATGTGGAGGCCGTGGTCGACGCGGTCGTCGAGGCCCTCACTCGTACGGGTGTGAGCGCGCCCGAGTTGTAGGGGTGTCGGGCGCCGCCGGAACCGGGCGCCCGTCCCCGCTCGTTATCGTCCCTCGCATGAACCCCCGTCTTCTCGCCCTCGCGGGCCTCGCGGTGTGTGCGGTCGTCCTGCCCCTGGCGGTGGCGTCGGCGGGCCCGGCGGGCGACGGGGACGACACCCGGGGGGCCACCCTCGTACGGCAGAACGAGCGGAGCGGGCGGGACGGGCAGGACGAGCAGGACGGCGGCGGAACTGCGGCCGGTGGGGCTGTCGGCGGTACTGCTGCGGGTGGCGACCGGGTGGACGCGCGGGCTCCGGGCGGCGACCGGCCCGGCATCCTGGAGCAAGCCCCTGATACGGCAACCGGACTCGCCCCGGACACGGTGACCGGACGCACCCCGGCGGTCTCCGACTCCCCCTCGTCCCTCACCCGTATCCCCACCCCCACCCACACCCTCGGTCTCGGCCTCGCCACCGCCGCCCGCTGCGGTCCCGAACTCACCTCGCCGGACGGCATCGAGGCGCAGACCTGCGTCCTGACCCAGGGCGAGGACACCTGGGCGCGCACCTACTACCGCAACGCGACCGGCGACGCCCTGACCGCTGTCCTCACCCTCATGGGCCCCGGTGGGCGCACGGTGACCCTGCACTGTCCGGTGGGCGGGGGCGACGAACCGGCGGAGTGCTCGACGCCGAGGGAGCGGACGCGCGGGGGACTGGACCACTACTCGGCGGTCGCGGAATTCGCGGACGCGGCCGGTACGGGGCCTTCGCTGCTGCGCTCGGGGAGCAACTCGGGCGACCCGGCGAGCGGTTGACCACAGGAGCGGCGCAGGGGCCGGGAGCCCGGCGGCGCGGGGGCATGAAGAGGCCCGATTGCTGGCGACGGGGGATGCACCAGCAACCGGGCTACTGGAACGGTAACAAGAGATCGGCTGTTAGCAAATTCGATCTCGGCATTTACCCATCGCTCCGGACGCCGACTGGCTTGTTGCCGACGGGAGTTGGGGATGGAACGCGGGCCGGAGGGTGCGGCGCGCCGGGCTCCGGAACGGGGTGCGGCGGCTGACCGACCGATCAGCCGCCGCACCCCTTCTGCCCTGCCGCCGCACGGCTCCCGGCGGACTCAGCTCAAAGTGACCTGACGGTTGGTCAGACCGCCTCGGGCGCGGCGCTCGTCGCCGGTGAGCGGCTCGTCCGAGGCCAGCGCGACGGCCAGTCGCTCGGCGAACTCGGCGGCCGGCTTCTCGATGTCCTCGGCGCTCGTCGCGCTCGGCAGGTCCCAGACCGGCACGGTGAGGCCGTGCGCCCGGAAGGAGCCCACCAGCCGGGTGCCCTCGCCGAGCCCCGAGCGGCCGGCCGCGTGCAGCCTGGCGAGCGCGTCGAGCAACTGCTCCTCGGGGTGGGGCATCACCCAGCGCAGATGGTTCTTGTCGGGGGCCTCGCACCAGTAGGCCGCGTCGACGCCGGTCAGTTTGACGGTGGGGATGGCGGCGGCGTTGGCCCGCTCCAGGGAGGCGGTCACCTCCGCCGAGGCGTTCTCCGCGTCCGGCACCCAGAACTCGAAGCCGGTGTGCACAACTGGCGCGAACGTGCCCTCCGGGTCCAGCAGATCCTGGAGGCGCGGCCCGTCGGCCGGAACGCGGCGCGCCTGCACCGGCGTACCGGGCGCGGCGGTCAGCGCCTGGGTGAGGGTGTCGGCGAGGTCGCGGCTGATGTCGCCGGAGGCGGTGTCGTTCTGGAGGCCGATCAGCACCGAGCCGTCGTCGCGGCGCAGCGCGGGCCAGGCCATCGGCAGCACGGTGGCGAGCGTCACCGACGGGACGCCCTCCGGCAGCCCGTCCCTCAGGCGCAGTTCGGCGGTCGCGGCCGGGACCAGTTCGCGCAGCGCCACCCAGTCGCACTCACCGGGCAGGCCCTCGAACGGCCGCTGCACCAGCTCCGTCACGGCCTGCGCGGCGGCGCGGCCATGGCATGCCTTGTAGCGGCGCCCACTGCCGCAGGGGCAGGGCTCGCGCGCGCCGACGACCGGAACCTCTCCATCCGTGAGCTGCGGGCGCGCGCCCTTCGACTGGGGTCGCTTCTTGGCCATGGTGGATGTCTCCCGGAGACGGCTCTTCTGGTACGGCGCGAGCCTAGTCGCTCGGGTGCGGAGGGCTGGTGTCCGGAGGGGGGAGGTCGTGCCGAAGGCACGGACGCGGCCCGGGAACCGGATGGGTGCGGCGACCGGCGTGCCGTGCCCGGCGGGTACGGCCAGCGGGTATGGCCGGCGGGTACGGCCGACCGGTGCCGGGCGGGAGGTGCCGCCCGTCGGCCGGTCGGCCGGTGCGCGCCGAAGCGCCTTGCCGGTACCTGTGTCTCTGCCCGCGTCCGTCAGTCCAGATCGTCGAACGCGTCCGCGAAGTCCAGGTCGGGGACCGCCGAGAGGGCGGGTGCCCCGACCCGGGTCGCGAAATCGTCGCGGCGATGGCCGGACCGGTGGTCGCGTACATCGTCGTGGACCACGACCCACACCGTGACCTCGCCTCGGGCGTCGTCCCGGACACCCCAGTCGTCGGCCAGTGCGGTGATGATGTTCAGCCCCCGGCCGCCGTGGGCCGTGACCGACGGGGTCGCCGGTGCGGGGCGGGTGGGGCCGCCGCCGTCCGTGACCTCGACGATCAGCCGCCCGCGCGGGTCCACCCGCCAGGCGGCCCGGACGTCGCCGTCCCCGGCCAGGGCGTCGCCCAGGGGCCGGCCGTGCTTGCAGGCATTGCTCAACAGTTCGGAAAGGATCAATACAGCATCGTCAATGACCGATTCGGCCACACCGCCTGTGCGAAGCTGATCGCGCATCCGGTGTCGCGCCTTCCCCACGCCCGCAGGGCCATGGGGTACGGCCATGCTCGACGACGTGGGCACTTCCTGTGCCACCACCAACGCCACCCCCGAGACCTCCTTCGCCCCACGCCACGGTGTGGATGCCCCATTGGCCTGTACCGGAAACCGGCCAGCCCATGTGCTGTGACGCACTCACCTGGATCGAACACGGACCGAACGCGCCGGTGCACTCCCTGTGATGAAGCCGTCAGGACACTGTCAGGAGACTGTCAAGGGACGGTGCGGGTATGGCTGGAATTCGACGGCGTGGCCGAGACCGGAGAATGGCGGGAGGGGGCGGGTGAGGTCAAGAGATCGCCCGAGTTCTTTACGCGCCCCTTCCGGTCGGCCGTTCAGCGGCCGAGGTGGCGCAGGACCGCGCGGGGGCGGTTGGTGATGATGGCGTCGATGCCGAGGTCGACGCAGAGGTCGACGTCCTCGGGCTCGTTCACGGTCCAGACGTGCACCTGGTGACCGGCGCGCCGGAAGCGTTCGACGTAGGCGGGGTGGTGGCGGACGATCCGGAGGGAGGGCCCGGCGATCCGGACCCCGGCGGGCAGCCGTCCGTCGCGCAGCCGGGGTGAGGCGAACTGCATCAGATAGACGGTGGGCAGGGTCGGCGCGGCGGCGCGGACGCGGTGCAGGGAGCGGGCCGAGAAGCTCATGACCCGGACCGGGGACTCCTCGGGGGTGGCGGGGGCGTCCAGGCCGAACCGTTTGAGCAGGTGCAGCAGCCGTTCCTCCACCTGACCGGCCCAGCGGGTGGGGTGTTTGGTCTCGATCGCCAGTTCGACGGGCCGCCCGGCGTCCGCGACCAGTTCCAGGAGCCGTTCCAGGGTGAGGACGGAGGTGTCGGCCGGGTCCTCGGGGCGGTGCTCCCAGTCGGGGTCCTCGTCGCGGGTGCGGTAGGACTCCGTCCGCTTCCAGGAGCCGAAGTCCAGGGCGGCGAGTTCGGCCAGCTCCAGCGCGGAGACGGCGCCGCGGCCGTTGGACGTACGGTTGACGCGGCGGTCGTGGACGCAGACGAGGTGGCCGTCGGCGGTGAGACGTACATCGCATTCGAGGGCGTCGGCGCCGTCCTCGATCGCCTTGCGGTAGGCGGCGAGGGTGTGTTCGGGGGCGTCCTCGGAGGCGCCGCGGTGGGCGACGACCTGGATGCGGCGCTGGGGGGCGTGGGTCACCGCGACATGGTGTCATCGGGGCGGGCCGGGATGCATCCGTTAAGCCCAATAATTCCCAAACATCACATGTAATCCAATATAAAGAACAGTCCGGGACACACAGGCTCGGCTTATGGTGCTCTGACAGCCGGTGGGAAAAGCTGACGGCATACACCTGCGGGCGGGTGCGTGCGGACACTACGCGTGCAGCGGACGACGACCCATCCGTTCCGTGGTTGCCGCTGACGCGGACGCGCACGGGGCATGCCGACCGTGGATCGTGACGGTGACCGTGACCGCCACCCTGACCGTGGACCGAGGAGAGAAGCTGTGAGCACCGAGAACGAGGGCACCGCGGTACCGCCGGCGCCGCCGTCCGCACCTCCCGCACCGGTGGACGCGCCCGCAGCCGCATTCCCCCCGGCCCCGGACACCCCTCCGGCTCCGATCCCGTCCCTCTCTTCGCCCCCCTCTCCCCACGCGTCCTACGCCCCGCACGACACGCCGGGAAGAGCCGATTCCCCCTACGCCACGCGCGACGCGTACGGGACGCCCGCCGACTCCTCCGGGACGCCGGGCGGGCACGGGGTCTCCGCCCCGGACGCGTCCTGGCCGCCCCCGGCGCCGGGCAGCGCGGCGGGCGCAGGCGACCCCTGGGGCACCGGTCCCACCGGTCCCACCGATCCCGGTGGCGCACACCACCAGCCCCCCGGCTTTCCGCCGCCCCCGCCCTCCTCGGCACCCGAGCCGAAGCCGGGCTCCGGGCGCGGACGCGGTGGGCTGCTCGCGGGCGTCCTGGTGGCGGCGCTGCTCGCGGGCGGCCTCGGCGGCGGGCTGGGCTACACCCTGGCGAAGGACAACGACGAGACCAGTTCCACCACCGTCTCGGCCTCGGACAGCGGCGGCGACGTCAAGCGCGACCCGGGCACGGTCGCCGGGGTGGCCGCGCAGGCGCTGCCCAGTACGGTCACCATCGAGGCGGCCTCCAGCAGCGGCGAGGGCGGTACGGGCACGGGCTTCGTGTTCGACACCGAGGGCCACATCATCACCAACAACCATGTGGTGGCCGAAGCCGTCGACGGCGGCACCCTGAACGTGACCTTCCCGAGCGGCAAGAAGTACGACGCCGAGGTGATCGGGAACGCGCAGGGGTACGACGTGGCGGTCATCAAGCTCAACAACGCCCCGTCGGACCTGAAGCCGCTCACCCTCGGCAACTCCGACAAGGTGGCGGTGGGCGACTCGACGATCGCGATCGGCGCGCCCTTCGGCCTGTCCAACACGGTGACGACCGGCATCATCAGCGCCAAGAACCGCCCGGTCGCCTCCAGCGACGGCAGCGGCTCCCAGGCGTCGTACATGAGCGCGCTCCAGACCGACGCCTCGATCAACCCGGGCAACTCCGGCGGCCCGCTGCTGGACGCCCAGGGCAATGTGATCGGCATCAACTCCGCGATCCAGTCCTCCGGCAGCGGCCTCGGCGGCAGCGGCCAGTCCGGCTCGATCGGCCTGGGCTTCGCGATCCCGATCAACCAGGCCAAGTACGTCGCCGAGCAACTGATCAAGACGGGCAAGCCGGTGTACGCCAAGATCGGCGCGTCCGTCTCCCTGGAGGAGGGCACGGGCGGCGCGAAGATCACCGACACGGGCGCGGCCGGCACGGAGGCGGTGGAGCCGGGCGGCCCGGCGGCCGACGCGGGCCTCAAGCCGGGCGATGTGATCACCAAGCTCGACGACCGGGTGATCGACAGCGGCCCCACCCTGATCGGCGAGATCTGGACCCACAAGCCCGGCGACAAGGTCACCCTCACCTACGAGCGCGACGGCAAGACCAACACGGTCGACGTCACCCTGGACTCCCGCGTGGGCGATAGCTGACCCGTCCCCGCCGGAACCCGGTTACTCTTGTCCCCGCGCCGAGGGCTCACGCCTCCGGCGCGGGGTGGGTTGCCCGAGCGGCCTAAGGGAACGGTCTTGAAAACCGTCGTGGCGGCGACGTCACCGTGGGTTCAAATCCCACACCCACCGCGTGGTGAGCAGTGAGAACGGCCCCTGACCAGGTCATCCGGTCAGGGGCCGTCTCGTTGCGCCGGGCCCGCGCGGAACGGAACCGTGATTCCCTGCGATGTCCTGGCCGGATCGGGTGCCGGCGATTGCGGGGGTTGCTGTACTTCGTTGCTGTACCGCAGGATCGGACGATGTCCCGCTCAGTAGGCACGCACACCGCCGATCCGTGCCCCCGGTGCCTTGTCGAAGCGGTCCGTCCGGGCAGCCCGATGGCCGTCGCGGGACACAACGTGGTCGGCTACCACTGTGATCGCTGTGCGAAGTCCTGGACCCGGCCGGTCGAGGATGACCTCGATGTCCATGACGTCGTGCGGGTGGACCTTCCTGATGCCACGCTGTACGGCACCGTCTGGCAGGTGGAGGGCGACCGCGTCCAGGTGCGGGGAACCGGCGGTGAGTGGCTGCTGTGGGTCGACCGTTGGCGAGTCATCGTCTACTGAGGACGTTTCCTGCCGATGTCCCGACAGATGCCCGGACTCGGCGAGCAAGCATCCGGCTTGACCGGTACCGGCCTGCGGTCGGCTCCGAGAGCGGCTTCCGCCTTCGGCCGCCCCGGCCGGGCAGCCCTGAACGGTGTTGAACGGGAGGGGAAATCGAAAGGGGCGTCGTGGGCGGGCTCGATAGCGTCGTCGTTGTGGAAGGGGGAGCCATGGCGCTGGTCCGCAGGGGATCTCGGCGGATCGTTGTCGACGGTACGGCGTACCGCTGGCGGCTGCGGAGCAGGCCGACGTACCTTCAGGGGCTCGTCTGGTCGCCGTGCATGTTCGCGGTCGAACACGCGGACACTCCGGGGACGACGCTCGTGGTCACCACCGACCAGCCGCACTCTGGCAACTGGTGCGGACGGCAGGCCGAGCCCGTACTGCCGTCCGACGTCGCCCAGGCCATTCAACTCGCCCTTCACCAGGGATGGACTCCAACGGGTCCCGGCTCCCCGTTCCACCTCGACCGCTCCGCCGGCTTCAGGCCCTCGTCCTGAACAGACGAGGCAGAGCATCGAAGCCTGTGCCCCGGCCGACGACGGCCGGTTACGACGGCGGGCGCGCCAGCCGATCAGGGGCGTGAATCTCGCCGCGCCGACTCAGCGACAGTGGAGGGTGAGAGCAAGTGATCTCAGCGCGGGTGTGGGCCGACGCTCAGCGGCTCTGGGACTTTCAGCGGATGGGGCACGAGCCGCGCCCGTGCTCTGTCGCGGTCGGGCTCGGCAGTCATGATCTCGGGGTCGCGGACACCACCGCCGATCTGTACCACCGGGGCATGATGCCGCTGATCGTCTTCACCGGGGCCACCAGCCGCACCACACGCGACCGCATGCCGCGCGGGGAGGCGGAACACTACCGGGAGCGAGCTGTGGAGCGGGGGGTTCCGGCCGATGCCATCCTCGTTGAGCCGCGGGCCCGGAACACGGGGGAGAACATCCGCTTCTCGCGCGCGGTGCTCGACGAGCACGGGGTGGAGGCGTCGTCCGTTCTGCTGGTCAGCAAGCCGTATGAGGAACGACGGGCCTACGCGACCGCACGCAGAGTCTGGCCCGAAGTCGAGTGGGTCAGCGCGTCCACCCGGATGAGCTTGGCCGACTACATCGACTCGATCGGAGACGCTCGGTTGGTCATCGACATGGTGGTCGGTGCGCAGCAGCGGGTTGTGATCTATCCGCGGCAGGGGCTCATGGTCGAGCAGGATGTGCCCGGAGGGGTGGGAGCGGCGTTCGAACGTCTGTGTGATGCCGGGTTCACGAGCCGACTGGTGGCCGACACCGCATCGCGGGAGTGATGGCATCACGCGGTTCTCTGGGCCCCGCTATGGCTAACCAAGCCACCGGCCAACCCGGGGTGCCACGGCTGCTGCACCGGGAGGTGCGCGCAGGTCACCGGGGACGGACGTCCAGGAAGGCGGCGGGTCTTGAAACCGTCGTGGCGGTGACATCACCGTGGGTTCGAATCCCGTACCGATCGTGTCGGCAAGCCGTGAGGATGGCCCCTGACCAGGTCATATGGGCAAGGGCCGACCGCCTACCGGCGTAGGCGTACGGGCCGCGCTGCCCCGGCCCTGGCTTCCTTCTCCATGCGCTGGGCCACGCCATACGCGGACCACGGTCCCTGATGGATCGGGCACCGCGAGGTGTCTTTCACCCCCTCTTCACCCCTTTCGCCACCTGTCGCCGGCACGACCCGCCGGTCACCGGGCAGTCCCCGCTCCGGTACCTGCTGGGTATCCGGCTCCAGCAGGCGCAACTTCTGCTGGAGCGCAGCGAGACACCGATCGAGCAGATCGCCGTCCGCGCCGGATTCGGCTCACCCGCCAACCTCCGCCACCACCTCCAGCGGCGTACCGGGGCCGGCCCCACCGCCCCGGGTGTTTTCATCACCCCCTCCGATACCCCACCAACCTCCCCGCCGACGCGATCGTCGCCCGTGCCTCCTGTTCCGTCAGGCCCGTGGAGAGGGCCGCGTCGATCAGGGACGGCAGCAGGTCGTGGCCGATTCCGTTCTCGTACGCCCGGCAGGCCGCCCAGAAGAGGCGGGTGTTGCGCTGGCCGGGGCGGGCCGCCGCCACGAAGTGGACGAGGCCCAGGCCGCCGCCCCCGGACGGCGCCGCGTGCCGTGGCCCGGAGGGCGTCGGCGGCAGCAGCAGCCGCAGCAGCGCCGGCGGACACGGCGCCGGCGGCAGGAACGCGGTGCCCGGCGTCGTCGCGTACACCCCCGCCCCGGTACGGGAACCTGGGCCCACCAGATAGCCGCCCGCGCCCCGGACGTCGATCCCGGGGGCCAGCCGTCCCGCGGAGTTGGGGATCACCATGTCCGGCGGGCCGCACAGCCACAGGTGCCGGCCGCCCGAGGGGGTGAGGACGACGACCGTCGGCGGGATGGTGAAGAGATGGCGCAGCGCCAGTTCGCGCAGCGCGGCGGTGGCGTCCGTGCCCGCCTTGGTGTCCAGGTCGATGCCGATGAGGTGGTGCGGGGGCAGTCCGCAGGCGATGCCGTAGCCGGTCGCCCAGGGTGCCGCCGCGAACATCCGCCGGATGCGCGCCGGGTCGGTCGAGGCGTCGTACACCCCGTGCCCGAACCGTCCGCACTCGCCGTGGCAGGGGCGCGGCAGAGGGGCGGCGGGGGGTGATGAGGACGTGGGGCGGGGCGGCCACGGCGCATGGGGCGGAGGCGGAGGCGGAGGCGGTGGGGGTGGCGGAGGCGGTGGGGCGCGGTGCGGGGAGCGCAGCGCCGGGAGCTTCGTCCGGGACAGCGGGATGACCGCCAGACCGCGCGCCGCGGCGGACAGGGCGTGGGCGAGGGCGAGCGTGCCGGCCTGCCGGTCGATGGTCGCCATGGGCTCTATCTTCGTACGTATGTTCGAGAAAGGGAAGAGGGGGCGAATGCGACGCGCCCGGACCCGGGGAGGTGCCGGAAAAGTGCGGGAACGCTTCACCCCTTGTCCCGCTTGGGCTGTGCCGTGCCGAGTGCCCTGACCTGGGAGATCAGGTGAGGGAGGGGGTTTATCGACTTGTCATCACGCTTCAGGGGGAATCGGGGCTTCCGGCCTGGTTCGCCGGGGATTCGGTGGGCAACTCTGATCTCGCGACGTCGTGCACCACCCCGAGGCGGATGGCCAACTGCCCCGGAAGAAGCCGAAGTTCACCTCTCATCACGGCTCACAAAGCCGGGTGTCCCCGTTCCGGAGGAATTTCACATGGCAAGCATCCGTACCGCTCGCGTCATCGCCGCTGTCTCCGCCCTCCCGCTCGCCGCCGCGCTGTTCACCGGCGCCGCGACGGCCGACAACGGTGCTCTCGCGAACGACGGATCGAGCGCGACCGTCACCAACGCCATCCAGGGCAGCCTCGGCAGCGGCGTGGGCGGCGACAACAGCGGCAACTCGGCCACCACCCAGCAGCAGGCGATCGGCTCGGGCGCCTCGAACCAGAGCAACACCGCTCAGGTCGACGGCTCCGCGTTCACCTCGGTCAACCAGGGCAACTCCAACGTGGCCGTCAACTTCACCCCCGTCTTCGGGTGAGGTGATCTTCCGGTGAGCTGAGAGGGCGGCCGCTCGGCCGGCCGCCCCGGCCTCCTGTGTGGGTGTGCTCTGTGGGGAAACAGCGTCCGCGCGGCGGTGCTTCGGCACCGCCGCGCAGTCGTTTCCCGGGGAGGGTCGGTCCGGTCCGATTCGGTCCAGTCCAGTCCGGTCCAGTCCAGTTCGGTTCGGTTCGGTTCGGGGTCGATGGGCCAGGGTGGAACACGGAACACCTTGACGCTCTCCACCTCGCGCTGGACCGTGGAGCCGCTGCGGCTGCTGGACTGCTGCCAGGAGACCGACGATCTCACCGCCCTCCCGGAGGCCGCCGCCGCCCGCCGCCTCTGGCGCACCTCCGGACCCGGCCCCGCCGACATCGACGCCGGCATCCTCTACGACCACTTCACCCCGGAGGAGTACGGCCTCTGCGGTCGCGGCGAGGCCGCCGGGTTCGTCGCGGCGGACCGGCTGCCGCTGAACCCCCACGGCGGCCGGCTCGGCGAGGCGTACCTCCACGGTATGAACGGCACCGCCGAGGCCGTACGCCAGGTACGGGGTACGTCCGTGAACCAGGTGCCCGGCGCCGGACACGTCCTCGTGACGGCCGGGACCGACGTACCGACCTCGGCGCTCGTGCTGGCGCCGGACCGCTGACCCCCTGATCCCCCTGGCCAGGGCCCTCGTGGCCGCCCCCGCCCCGGGTGCCCGCCCCGGCACCTCCCTGAGGGAAACCCCCAGTACCTCTCCACCCCCACTCCACCTCTGGGAGGTCCAGCCAGCCCCACCCCTACAACCTGAGGGGGACCCGGCTTCGGCACCTCCGGGCGATCCGCGTGCGGGTGTCCCGCTCCTAGCGTGGGAGCCATGACCACACCCGTCTGCACCAGCGCTTCGGACGCCGCCCGGCGGCCCTCGCCGTACGCGGCCTACCCGTCGTTCGCCTCGTACGTACGGGACCGCCGACCGGTGCTGCTGCGCACCGCCCGCTCGCTCACCGCCAACCCCAACGACGCGGAAGATCTGTTGCAGACCGCGCTGACCAAGACCTATGTCGCCTGGGAGCGCATCGAGGACCACCGCGCGCTCGACGGCTATGTCCGCCGCGCCCTGCTGAACACCCGCACCTCCCAGTGGCGCAAGCGGCGGGTGGACGAGTTCTCCTGCGACGAACTGCCGGAGCCCGATCCGGAGCCGTCCGGTGACGACCCGGCCGAGCGCCAGGCGCTGCACGACGCGATGTGGCGCGCGATCATGCGCCTGCCCGACCGCCAGCGCGCGATGGTCGTCCTCAGGTACTACGAGGATCTCAGCGAGGCCCAGACCGCCGAGGTCCTCGGCGTCTCGATCGGCACGGTGAAGTCCGCCGTCTCCCGCGCGCTGGGCAAGCTGAGAGAGGACCCGGAACTGGTCCTGGTCCGCTGACACCCCCCTTCGGACCCCCTCTCACATCTCCTCACACCTCCTCACCGCCCCTCACCGCCCCTCATCTCTCCTCATCTCTCCTCATCCC
Source organism: Streptomyces sp. NPDC093252 (assembly GCF_040683675.1). Lineage (NCBI taxonomy): Bacteria > Bacillati > Actinomycetota > Actinomycetes > Kitasatosporales > Streptomycetaceae > Streptomyces > Streptomyces sp. NPDC093252. The sequence continues at coordinate 102,368 of NZ_JBFBEM010000014.1, forward strand.
TCTTCAACTCTCGTCATCTCTCCCGGATCTAGTGACATACCAAGCGGTACGTGCGCAGAATCGAGGCAATCGTTACCGCCGCGTAGGCAGAGCCGCCCCGGGAGGACGCCGTGCTGAGCACCATGCAGGACGTACCACTGCTCATCTCCAGGATCCTGACCCATGGATCCACGATCCACGGGTCCTCGCAGGTGACCACCTGGACCGGCGAACCCGAACCCCACCGCCGCACCTACGCCGAGATCGGCGCCCGCGCCGCCCAACTCGCGCACGCCCTCGGTGACGACCTCGGGGTGGCCCGGGACGACCGGATTGCAACCCTGATGTGGAACAACGCCGAGCATGTCGAGGCGTACTTCGCGATCCCCTCCATGGGCGCGGTACTCCACACCCTGAACCTCCGGCTGCCCCCCGAGCAGCTCATCTGGATCGTCCACCACGCCGCCGACCGCGTGGTCATAGCCAACGGCTCCCTCCTCCCCCTGCTGGCCCCGCTCCTCCCCCACCTCAAGACGCTGGAGCATGTGATCGTCTCCGGCCCCGGCGACCGGGCGCCCCTCACCGAGGCCGCCGCGACCGCGGGCGTCCGGGTCCACGAGTACGAGGAACTGCTGGCCGGCAAGCCGACCGCGTACGACTGGCCGGAGCTGGACGAGCGGCAGGCCGCCGCCATGTGCTACACCTCCGGCACCACCGGCGACCCCAAGGGCGTCGTCTACTCCCACCGCTCGGTCTATCTGCACTCCATGCAGGTCAACATGGCCGAGTCGATGGGCCTCACCGACCGGGACACCTCCCTGGTGGTGGTCCCGCAGTTCCATGTGAACGCCTGGGGCCTGCCCCACGCCACCTTCATGACCGGCGTCAATCTGCTGATGCCGGACCGCTTCCTCCAGCCCGCCCCCCTCGCCGAGATGATCGAGCGCGAGCGGCCCACGCACGCCGCCGCGGTCCCCACCATCTGGCAGGGCCTGCTCGGCGAGCTGACCGCGAACCCCCGGGAGGTCTCCTCGCTCACCCAGGTCACCATCGGCGGCTCGGCCTGTCCGCCCGCCCTGATGGAAGCCTTCGACCGGCTCGGGATGCGGGTCTGCCACGCCTGGGGCATGACCGAGACCAGCCCCCTGGGCACGGTGGCCCGGCCCCCGGCCCACGCCGTCGGCACGGACGAGGAGTTCGGCTACCGCATCACCCAGGGCCGCTTCCCGACCGGCGTCGAGGCCCGGCTGACCGGCCCCGGCGGCGAGCGGCTCCCCTGGGACGGACGGTCGGCGGGCGAACTGGAGGTCCGCGGCCCCTGGATCGCCGCCGCCTACTACAACGGGCCCGACGGCGAACCGCAGCGCCCCGAGGACAAGTTCACCGAGGACGGCTGGCTGAAGACCGGCGATGTGGGCACGATCAGCCCGGACGGCTTCCTCACCCTCACCGACCGCGCCAAGGACGTCATCAAGTCCGGCGGCGAGTGGATCTCCTCGGTGGAACTGGAGAACGCGCTGATGGCCCACCCGGCGGTCGCCGAGGCCGCGGTCGTCGCCGTCCCCGACGAGAAATGGGGCGAGCGGCCCCTCGCGACGGTCGTCCTGCGCGAGGGCGCCGACGCCGGCTTCGAGACCCTGCGGACCTTCCTCCAGGACGAGGCCAAGATCGCCAAGTGGCAGCTCCCGGAGCGCTGGACCATCCTCCCGGCGGTCCCGAAGACCAGCGTCGGCAAGTTCGACAAGAAGGTGCTGCGCAGGCAGTACGCGGCCGGGGAACTGGAGATCACGGAGATCTGACCGGCAAGCGGAGGCGGGGGCGGGGCGGGGTCGGGCTCCCCGCCGGGTGGCGATGGATCTGAGCGAGGGCGGATCCGGGTGACGATGGATCCGGATGACGACGGATCCGGGTGACGATGGATTCGGGCGCGGGGTCGGCTCCAGCTCCGCGCCCGAACAGAAGGGAGAACGGGGGTCAGTTCGTCCCGATCCGCGCCAGCAGATCCACGATCCGGCTCTGCACCTCCGTACTCGTGGACCGCTCGGCGAGGAAGAGCACGGTCTCGCCGGAGGCCAGCCGCGGCAGGTCCGCCTGGTCCACGGCGGCCGTGTACACCACCAGCGGCGTCCGGTTGAGCTGCCCGTTCGCCCGCAGCCAGTCCACGATCCCGGCCTGCCGCCGATGGACCTGCATCAGATCCATCACCACCAGGTTCGGCCGGAACTGCCCCGCCAGCGCCACCGCGTCCGCGTCGCTCGCCGCCCGCGCCACCTGCATCTGCCGCCGCTCCAGCGTCGCCGTCAGCGCCAGCGCGATCTCCGCGTGCTCCTCGATCAGCAGCACCCGCGGCGGATGCTGCTCACTGTCCCGGGGCGCCAGCGCCTTCAGCAGCACGGCGGGATCGGCACCGTACGCCGCCTCGCGGGTCGCCTGTCCCAGCCCGGCCGTCACCATCACCGGCACCTCGGCGGCCACCGCCGCCGTCCGCAGCGACTGGAGCGCGGTCCGGGTGATCGGCCCGGTCAGCGGGTCGACGAACAGCGCCGCCGGGAAGGCCGCGATCTGCGCGTCCACCTCCTCGCGCGAGTGCACGATGACCGGCCGGTAGCCCCGGTCGCTCAGTGCCTGCTGGGTGGAGACATCGGGGGCGGGCCAGACCAGCAGCCGCCGGGGGTTGTCCAGGGGCTCGGGGGGCAGTTCGTCGTCCATCGGCTGCGGACGCGGCGGGTCCGGTACCTCGACGGCCCCGCCGGGGCCGTCCAGCGGCTCCGGCCCCTCCGCCGCGTTCTCGTCCGGCGCGCCTATGGCGTACGAGCGTCCGATGCCCTCGGAGGGCTGCGCCGGGCGGGGTACGGGCGACGGGACGGCCGGTTCGGCCGGGGGATGCTGCCGGGCCTGCTGCTCGGGGGCGGCGGCCCCGGCACCCTCGTTCCGGGTGCCCAGCTTGCGCCGCCTCCCGGAACCGGAGGGGTTGTGCGGTGCCGGGGTGGCACCGCCGCCCCCCTGCGGCGGGGGCTGCTGGACCTGGCCGGCCTGCCGGGTGAAGGGCACACCCTGTCCGAGCGTACGGACGCTTATGGCCCTGCCCTGGGTGGAGTCGGGGTCCACCGGGACGGCGGGCGCGGGCCCCGCGGCCTCGGCCGGCAACGGCTGCGCGGGCCGGGCCTGCGCGGGTGCCTCCGGGGGGAGCGGGGTCCCGGACGCCGGGGTCGGCGCGGGCTGGGGCTGGGAACGGGCGTGCGAATGGCCCTGGCCCTGGCCCTGGGCCTGGAGCTGGGGATGCGGCTGCGCCGGGGCGGACTGCTGCCCGGGGACACCCGGCGCGGGGACACCCGGCCCGGGAATCCCCTGCGCGGGTACCGGCGCGACGCCACCGGGAGTAGCCCCGGGAGCGGTGCCGGGAGTGACGCCGGGAGCAGCACCGGGAGCAGCACCGGGGGCGACGGCCTGAGCGGGAATCCCCTGCCCCGGGCCGGACATTCCCTGCCCCGAAACCGGAATCCCCTGCCCCGGAACCGGCACCCCCTGCCCCGCAACGCCGTACCCCGCCCCCACACCCTGCGGAGCCTCCACCCCCATGCCCGCGCCCGCGCCCTCGCCCGCCGCGACCCCGGCCATCGGCTCCATCGGCTCGATCGCGGGCGGAGCCACCGCCCGGCGCCGGCGCCCCGTCGGGTTCCCGTCCGGCGCCCCGGCGGGATGCGGCTGCGGCGGCGTGTGATCCTCGCCCTGGTCATGCGGGTGCGGTACGGCGTCGTGCCGCCCCCGCCCGTCCGGAACACCCTGCGCGGGCACCGGTACCGGCACCGCCGGGGACATCGGCATCGCGGTGGCCGCGGGAACCGTCACCCCACCGGCCGCCACCGGCCTCTGCCGCGGTGCCTCCGCCTCCCGGTCCGCCTCGGCGGGCGGCAGCGCGAACACCGTACGGGGAGCAGCCTCCTGGGCCACCGCCCGCTCCTGCGCGGCGGCGAGCGCCCGACGCCGTCGCCCGGACGACTCCTCGCCGCCCTCACCACCCGACTCCGCCCCACCGGGACCGGAACCAGAACCGGAACCGGCGCCGGAGGCGGACCCCGGCGCGGGCAGCGCGGGCGGCAGCGCGGCGGCGGGCTGGCCGCCCCCCTGCCGGGCGAGCTGCCCCGCGGGCCCGGCGGGCACACCCTGCGGCGGAACGGCCGCGCCGAGCCCGGAACGGGACGCGGCGGCCCCGGCCGCGTGCTCGGCGGCGGTGACGACGGACCCCTGCGCGGCGACCGGCTCGATGGCGGCGACCGGCGGAACGGGCGCGAGCGGCGAGGCGGGTGCCACGCCCTGCGGGCTCACCTCGGCGGGCCGCCCCCGCCGCCGCCCGGTCGGCGCGGGCCCCTCGATGGCCCCGACGGCCCCCCGAACACCCTGCTGCCCGCCCTGCCCCGCCGGAGCCTGTCGAACAACAGCCCCCACCTGCTGCCCCGGCTGTACTTGTTGCCCCTGCTCCCCCTGCTCGCCCTGCTGCTCCTGCTGCTCCTCTACGGCCCGGCGCCTGCGCCGCCCGGTCGGCGCGGGCCGGTCGCCCTCCCCCGCACCACCCCCTGCCGCGGCCCCCGCCACCTCACTGTCCAGGAAAGCGTCGACGGAGGACCGCCGCGCCCGCCGCCGCCCCCCGCCGGAGGCGTGCTCGGCACCGTCGTCCGGATGCTCCTCCCCGCCCCCCGGCACAACAGCACCCGCCCCCGCACCCGGCACAGCGACCCCCGCACCCGGCACAGCGGCAGCCGCGACCGCCCCCGCCCCGCCCCCGATCGGCACCTCCAGCACAAACGCGCTGCCGCTCATCCCCGGCACGTCATGGGTCTGGAGCACCCCGCCGTGGGCGCGCACGATCCCGCGCACGATCGGCTCGTGCACCGGGTCGCCCCCGGCGTACGGCCCGCGCACCTCGATCCGTACCACCTCACCGCGCTGGGCCGCCGCGACGACGACCGTGTTGTCCATGTAGCCGCCCGCGGAGACGGGGGAGTTGCCGGTGGCGTCGACCCCGGCGACATCGGCGACGAGATGCGCGAGCGCGGTGGCGAGCAGCGCCGGGTCGACCTCGGCCTCGATGGGCGGCGCGTGCACGGCGAACTGCACCCGCCCCGGCCCGATCAGCTCGACGGCCCCGTCGACCCCGGCGGCGACGACGGAGTCCAGCATCACCTTCGTACGGGCCACGGACTCGGTTCCGGCGTCCAGCCGCTGATAGCCGAGGACGTTGTCGATGAGGGTGGTGATCCGCGAGTAGCCCGCGGACAGATGGTGCAGGACCTGGTTGGCCTCGGGCCAGAGCTGACCGGCGTCGTCGGCGGCGAGGGCGGCGAGGTCGCGGCGGAGTTCGTCGAGGGGGCCGCGCAGGGAGGTGGCGAGGAGGGTGAGCAGTTGCTCGTGCCGTCCGGACAGGGCCTCGTAACGGTCCTTCTCGCGCTCGGCGAGGGCGGCGTAGCGGTCCTCACCGGCGGCGAGTTCCTCGGCGTGCGCCTCGCGCAGCTCCTCGACCTCGGTGACATGCCGCTGGCGCAGCGCGGTGAGGTCGGAGGCGTGCTCCTCGGAGAGCCGCTCCAGTTCCTCGGCGTGCCGCTGCTCGACGCCGTCCTTCTCGGCGGCGAGGGAGTCGTAGGGCCGCCGGTCGGTGAAGGCCATGACGGCGCCGACCAACTGATCCCCGTCCCGCACCGGAGCGGTCGTCAGATCGACCGAGACCTTCTCCCCGGCCTTGCTCCACAGCACCTGCCCGCGCACCCGGTGCTTGCGCCCGGAGCGCAGGGTGTCGGCGAGCGGCGACTCGTCGTACGGGAAGGGGGAGCCGTCGGGGCGTGAGTGCAGGACGAGGGTGTGCAGCTCCTTGCCGCCCAGCTCACCGGCCCGGTAGCCCAGTATCTGCGCGGCGGCCGGATTGACCAGGACGATCCGCCCGTCGGTGTCCGTCCCCACGACCCCCTCGGCGGCGGCCCGCAGAATCATCTCGGTCTGCCGCTGCGAACGCGCCAGCTCGGCCTCGGTGTCGACGGTCCCCGACAGATCCCGCACGACGAGCATCAGCAGTTCATCGGCGGCGGAGGTGTAGCCGTAGCCGTCGTACGCCTGCTGGGCGTTCTCCAGATTGGCGCTGGTGACCTCGACCGGGAACTCGGTGCCGTCGGTGCGGCGGGCGATCATCCGGGTCGGCTTGGTGCGGGCGCGGGGGTCGATGTGATCGGGACGGCGCATACCGCCCGGGATCAGCTTGGAGTCGAACTGGGGCAGCAGATCCAGCAGCCCGCGTCCGACGAGTGCGGTGCCCGGGGCTTCGAATGCCTCCAGCGCGATGGTGTTGGCGTTGACGACGGTCCCGTTCGCGTTGACCAGCACCAACGCGTCGGGCAGCGCGTCCAGTATCGCTGCGAGGCGAGCAGCGCCTCGGGATGGCCTGCTGCTCACGAGACGCTTCCCTCCTGTTACCGCATTACCGCACCTTGCCGACCGCTCGGGCCATCTTGCCAACCTGCCCGCGACGTGTCACGCGAGGGAGTCTAAGCGCTGGGGTCGCTTCGGCGGCGCCGGATGGGACAGAGGTCGCACGAGCCGGTGACGCCCGGGAGGGTCGGGCGGGGCGGTCCGTGAAGGTGCCGTCGGCATACGGCCCGGGCACCTCCACGCGTTCCGGCCGGTCAGCCGCGCAGGTCGGGGAGCAGCGGTACGAGCCGGTTCCAGCGGTCGATCTCGCACCCGTTGGTGCGGTCGAACCGCGCGTCGACCCGGCGCCCGGACCAGGTGCCGGTGACCCGAGCGGTCGCCGTCCCGCCGTACAGCATGGTGCAGGCGCTGCCCGCCGCCACCGGCGCGAAGGGATCCCGCCCGGACGCGGCCTCCCGCTCCACGGCCGCGCAGGCCCCCCGGACATCCGCGTGACTCCCGCCGTCGGGCGCGCAGGACACGTCGTACGACGTCACCTTGCCGGCGGCGTCCTTCAGCGTGATGTCCAGCGTCCCGCTGGCGACCCGGTCCTCCAGCCGGACGGGCGGCGGGAGCGCGGGGGAGGGAGCCGCGGCGGCGCCGGGCGCGACCCCGGCGAGGGAGGAGACGAGGGAGGCGGCGAGCAGGGCGCCGGTGAGGAGGAGACGACGGGGGGAGCGGGGGGAGCGGGCGGCGCCGGCCGCACCCGGGAAGTGGCTCGGAGACATGACCTGCCTAACGGCGGGGAGCGCGGGCGGTTGCGGGTACGGGCACCCTGCGGGCGAGGCCCGCGCACCCCTCCTCACCACCCGGGAACGCCTTTGCCCTGCTGCCCACCTGGCTAGTACGGTGGGGGCGATTGGTGACACCCCGCTCGTCTGTGTCATCATCTGCACGCACCATTCGCGCTCGCGCGAGCGGGTGTGCGGGAGGCGTCGCCTAGTCCGGTCTATGGCGCCGCACTGCTAATGCGGTTTGGGGCTCAAACCCCATCGAGGGTTCAAATCCCTCCGCCTCCGCACCACACATTCAGGGAGCCCAGCCTTTCTCAGGCGGGGCTCCCTGATGCGTTTCCCCCTCCCTGTCTCCCTCCCCCATCCCCCGACCCGGTGGGCGGAGGATGGGGGAAGCGGCGATCCCCGCGAGCCGCTCGCGGTCGAGGGAGCAGAGGACGTAGTCCCCCTCGCGCCGGGTGGCGGTGAGCCCGACGCGGGGAGCTGGGGCAGATGGCGGGAGATCACGGACGGGGACAGCCCGAGGAGGGCGGCCGGCTCCTGCGTACTGCGGCTCTGCACGGCGATCCGGTCGACGATCTGGAGCAGGGCCCGGAGCGCGGTGAGCAGGTCCGCCCGGCTGGTGGGGCGGGGCGCGGCAGCGACGGGTAGGTGATCCGCAACGGCCAGGGATCGTCGCAGGTGACGCGGACGTGGGGCCAGACGTGGTGGCTCGGGGTGAAGGTCACCGGCCGGGCGGGGGTGACCACGAGATCATGACCGCGCGGCCGGTCGAGCCGCAGGGTAGGGCGTACGGGTTCGATGCGGATCCGGGGCACGAGCGCGCCGAGCAGGGGGAAGACGCGCTGGTGGGCTCGTCGCCCGCCGCGGAGGTGGTCGGCGACGCCGAACCGGTGCTCGCGCAGTTGCCGCCGCAGCCCGGTCGGCAGCCGCCGGCACCGCCGTACCCAGGGCACATGCAGGGCGTGGTGCCCCGGGTCGGTGGGTACATGCCAGGAGTGCGCGGCTTCGAGGAGCGGGGAGACGGCGAAGGCGAGATCTTCCTCGGCGGTCTCGCGGAAGCGCATCGAGAGGGGCGATGGCGATCCGTCACCGAAGCGCGCCGCGCCCGGAGATGACCGGCGCGGGCCGGGGCCGCGGTCACCTCCGCACCATCGCGGACGGCGCGCTGGTCGGCGCCACGAACCCGAAGGGCCTGGTCTTCTTCGCGGCGGTCCTGCCGCAGTCGTCCGGGACGACGCGGGGAGCGCCCCCCTCCAGATGCTGCTGCTCGGCTTGATCCCGGCCGCGATCGGTCTGGTCTGCGACACCCCGTGGGGTCTGGGGGCGTCGGCCGCACGCACCTGGCTGTCCGCGTCGCCGCGTCGGCTGTCGATGATCGGCGGGGCGGGAGGGGTGACCTTGATCGGCCGGGGAGTGACCATCGCGGCGACGGGTGAGTGACGTGCGTCGCATGATCGCCGAGCACCTGTTCCACCCCCGGTCGCGTGTCCCCCTCAGAGGCCGTTTTCGCAGGTCATGCAGGGTGCGGGCAATGGATTTCACATGCGGGCGGCAGTCATGTAATGTTCTTCCTGTCGCCGCGAGCGGCCTGAAAGGCCCACAAGCGAAGACAGAAAACAGAACACAAGCACTCGTAGCTTAACGGATAGAGCATCTGACTACGGATCAGAAGGTTGCAGGTTCGAATCCTGCCGAGTGCGCCAGAGTCACCAGGTCAAGGCCCTGATTCCTCTCCGGAGGATCGGGGCCTTTGTCGTTGTGGAGCCGTACCCGCCGCACCTCGGCCGACCGCGTCCGCTCGTCCGCCCGGTGTCGGGGCCGGTCCGTCTTCACCGCGGCCCCGGGTTCGTCCACCACCACCCGGCCCGAAGCCTCGTACCCCTCGCCTGACTTGAGCCGCTCGGCCGCCTGACGTGTCCGGAACGTCTTCAGGGCCGTGAGCACGATCCCCGGGAGCGGAAGCGCGCGGTCGCCCGCCTCGGACTCGGTGTCGTTCTCGACGGCCTCCCCGGCGGCCAGGGGGCGCGTGATCTCCCCGCTGATCGTTCCCGCTGTGAGGGTCGATGTCCTCTCGTAGCATCGGCACGCCCAGGGCGTCGATGCCGCCGATGCCCGGCTCCGGGACGGGGTGGTCGGACCCGGATCGGTTCAGTGCGGATCAGTCAGAAGGCCGCAGGTTTGAATCGGGGGGGGGCGTGTCCTGGTGCCCGTCCTTTCAGGTGTCGCGGGAGCGTAGAGCCAGGTGGGCGGCAGGGCGGCACGGGCGGCCGGCCAGGGCGCATCGCTGTTCGAAGTCGTGGGGGAGCCAACCGCGGTTGAGGAGGCGGGGATGGGTGGGGAAGGCGATGACCGCGGCCAGGGCGAAGGCCAGAGAGGCCCAGGGGGTCTGGATCCGGACGGTCGACTGGGCGCCGTGATGGTTGAGGAAGGTGGTCTGAAAGACATCGGGGGCCACCAGGTCGATCGAGGTCAACGCCTGCCAACTGACGTTGAGTTCGGCGGGGTGGGCGAAGTGGAGCCGGTGCAGGGTGAGGGTGACTTCGCCGGGGCCGTCCAGGACCCAGCGTGGTTGAGCGTCCCGCGCCGCCTGATTGCGGCGGGCGGCGTTCCCGAGCGCGGAGCCGACCAGCGAACCGATCACCACGGCCGGGCTGCCGAAGACGATGAGGTCGCTCTGCACATACTCGCCGTTGCCGAGAGGTCTCCAGGTCATACGCTGCCCGGGGCCCACGGCCAGGGTGCGCTCGCCCTGGTGCAGCCGGGTCGTCGTGGCCACGACCGGGCGGCGGGCCACCTGTCCTTCGAGGACATCGGCGAGGATGTCGCAGGTGTGCCAGAGATAGTCGTCGAGGGGCGACCACACCGGCTGGGCCGCGCCGGGGTGCGGGGACGGCTGCGCGAACGGGTCGGTCACTGTCGCTCCAGCCTCCCTGCGAGGGGCCAAGGGCTACTGTATGTGATCTTACGTAATCGGATAGTTGGATTGTACGCCTGACGGCCCTCTGGTGGTGAGGCCGAGGCGAGCGCGGAGTGAGCGGGCCGGGGGCTACTGCCCCCACACCCGCAAGTGGTCCCGCAAGCGGCGGGCCACCTGGCCCATCACCGCGTCCACCCCCGGCTGATGCCCCGCCGCCACCCGGGATTCGGTCAGGGCCGCCACGGCGTAGCGGTGGCCGTCGTGGTGTTCCACCACTCCTGCCTCGTGGCGCAGGTTGAGCAGGGTGCCGGTCTTCGAGGACCAGGTCGCGGCGTCGGAGGCGAAGTCGGGGGCGAGGCGGTGGCGCAGGACGTTGGCGGCGAGGAGGGTCCGGGTGGCGGCGGCGACTTCCGGGGGGAGGGTGGGGTGCCAGATCGCCTGGAGGAGGTCCACGAAGGATCTGGCCGTGCCGGTGTTGGCGTGGGTGACGTCGAGTTGGGGGACGCGGTGGCCGCGGCCGGGGGTGCCGGCGTCGATGGCCAGGGCGTGGGCGAGGTGGACGTCGGAGGCGGCGAAGCGTTCCGCCGGGGTGTCGGTCAGTTCGTCCATGGTGTGGCGTACGGCGATACCGGTGAGGCCGAAGTCCGTGAGGATGGTGGCCACCTGGGCGGGCGGGGTGAGGGTGAAGAGGGCGTCGGCGGCGACTCCGTCGCTGATGCAGGTGCTGAGGTAGACCAGGTCCTCCACCGCGATCCGCGCCGGGTGGCGGAAGCGGCTCATGCCGGTGGGGCCGGGGGTGGTGATCCGGCCCGGCTGGACGTCGACGGGCATCGCGGGGTCCAGTTCGCCCCGCCGGATCCGTTCCAGGGTCGCCAGCGCGAGGGGGACCTTCACCAGGGACGCCACCGGGAATTCGATGTCCGGATCCAGACCCACCTCCTCCCCCGTGTCCAGGTCCCGCACCAGGAACGATCCGTGCAGCCCGCTCTCGCGCAGCGTGCCGCGCAGAGCGGTGAGGAGGGTGGTCGTCGATGTCGTGCTCATTCCTCGCCCCTCATGTCCCGTTGGTGTGCCGCGCCCCTATGCACGCCGCCAGTTCGTGTCCGCACCCCCGCCGGAGGCGTTCCGTCGTCTCGGGGGGTGTGTCCTCGGCGGCGGTGAGCGCGTAGCCGCGGGCCGGGCCCGGGGTCAGTTCGCCTATCTCCCGCCACTCCAGGCCGAGCGCCCGCGCCTCGGCGCGCGGGCACAGCAGCGCGTCCCCCGTGCCGGACAGCACCTCGGCCGCGGCCGGCGCCAGTCCCCCGGCCACCGCCAACTGGGCCGGACGCAGCCCCAGCGCGTCCCGCAACCGGGTCAGCCGGTCGCGCACATGCGGTACGTCGTCCTCCGGCTGGAGCCAGACCCGGCGCGGGCGCCTGGCGCCGTCCGCCCGCCCCGGGCGCAGGGTGTCCAGGTAGAGCGGGCCCGCGCCCGGCGCGTCCAGGACCGCGAGCCCCAGCGGCACCGTCCAGGCCGCCGCGTCCGGCGCCACCGCCAGCAGCGCCGCCCGCACCTCCCGCGAGCCGACCAGTTCGGCCCGTTCGGCGGGGGCGGCGGGGCGGGGTTCCAGGGGGATGCCCTCGCGCCGGGCGGCGGCGATCAGGCGGGCCAGCGCGCCGGTCGGGCAGTCGGCCGGGACCGCGAGCCGCAGCGGGCGGTGCCGGGCGGCCTCCGCCTCGTGCTCCAGTCGGTCGCCGAGCCGGACGAGTTGCCGGGCCAGCGGCAGGATCTCCCGGCCGAACGGGGTCAGCGTCACCGTGCGCGACGATCTCGCCAGCAGGCGTTCCCCGAAGTGGCGTTCCAGGGCGGCGACGCGCCGGCTGGCCACGGACTGGGCCATCCGGGCCGCCGCCGCGCCCACCGTGAAGCTCCCGTACTCGCTCACATGGACGAACGCTCTGCATGCCCCCAGAAGATCCACAGCTCTCACTATGCCAAACCGGGGCACAGGGGCAGCGGGGCGCAGAGGCAGCGGATCGTGGGGGCGCCGGGGCACAGGGACATCGGGGTGCCGGGAGGCCAGGGCGCCGGGGTGCCCGGGTGCCGGGTCGGCCATGCCGATTCGGCATGGATGCGTGCGGGTGCGTCTTGGACGGTGGGGGTGGGCGGGGGCGAGGGTGCGTGTACTGCGTCGCGTTGGCGTTGTTCGTCGCTGTCTGGAGGCCATGTCATGACGTCGTACGTGCTGAGGGTTCGCCGGGGTGCCGCCGCGGTGGCCGGGGTGCTCGCGCTCACCGCCCTGCCCGCCTGCGCCCAAGGGGAACAGAGGCAGCAGGGGGAGCAGAGGGGACAGGGGACGGGGGTCGCGGGGGCGGCGTCCGCCGGTCAGGAGGTCGGGAAACAGCCCGACGCCAAGAGTGTGAAGCGGGACTTCCAGGCGCTGGAGAAGGAGTTCGACGCCCGGATCGGTGTCTACGCGCTGGACACCGGCAGCGGGCGGACCGTCGGGCACCGGCCGGACGAGCGGTTCGCCTACGCCTCCACCTTCAAGGCGCTGGCCGCCGGTGCCGTGCTGCGCAAGTACGGGGTGGACGGGATGGACAAGGTCATCCACTACTCCAAGGAGGACATCGTCGCCAACTCGCCCATCAGCGAGGACTTCGTGGAGAGCGGGATGAGTCTGCGCGAGCTGTGCGCGGCCACCGTCTGGTACAGCGACAACACCGCCGTCAATCTGCTCCTGGAGGACCTCGGCGGGCCCGACGCCCTGGAGGCCGTTCTCGCCGAACTCGGCGACGACGTCATCCGCATGGACCGCTACGAGCCCGACATGAGCGAGGGCAGGCCGGGGGACCCGCGGGACACCAGCACGCCCCGCGCGATGACCGGCAGCCTGCGCGCGATGCTGCTCGGGGACGCCCTCAAGCGTGAGGAACGGGAACTCCTCGCCACCTGGATGCGGACCAACACCACGGGCGAGACCCTGGTCGCCGCCGGGGTCCCGGACGGCTGGACCGTCGGCGACAAGAGCGGTACGGCGGGCTACGGCGGCCGGAACGACATCGCCGTGCTGTGGCCCGAGAACGGCGGCAACCCGATCGTGCTCTCCGTCCTCACCAGCCGGGACGAGGAGAACGCCGAACGCCGTGACGAGGTCGTCGCCAGGGCGGCGGAGGTGGCGCTCAAGGGGTTGGGGCGGAGCTAGCGGGACGGGGGACAGGGGCGTTGTCAGTGCCGCGTCCTACGCTGTGAAGCAATGGACGGGCAATGGCGTTGCTCCGGGCTCCGATGGTCAGCGCGGGGACCCGAGCTGGAGTGGGACGGGGGGCGGCGATCCGCGCTGACCTGGGGGAAACGGGTGGCGTTCGGGGTGCTGGGGGATGCGGGGGAGGAGGGGAGCGGGCGGACCTGTACGGGCGCGCGGGGCCATCCCTGCCCGCGCCGGGTCCCGGTGCCGGGGCGCAGTACGGGCGCGCGGTGCGAGGAGTGCGCGCGGCTGGACCGGGCGCATTCGGTGGCCGCCGACACGATCGCCGACGACCCCCGGCCGTACCACGTGTATCTGGCCTGGTTCGGGCCCGGCATGACCAAGGTCGGGATCACCGCCGTCGAGCGGGGCCCGGCAAGGCTGCTGGAGCAGGGCGCGGTCTGTTCTAGCTGGCTTGGCGCGGGGCCGCTAATGTCCGCGCGCCGGGCGGAGGAACTGCTGCGGGCGGCCCTGGGCGTGCCGGACCGGATTCCGTACGCCGACAAGCGCGCGGTGCGCTCCGCGCTGCCGCCGGACGCCGCGGACCGGGCCGCCGAGATCGCGGAGCTGCACGGGCGGGCGGTGGCGCTGGGCGGCTGGCCGGAGGCGCTGAGACGGGCGCCGTTCCGGGCGGTGGACCATGTGGGGGTGTTCGGGCTGGCGGGGCTGCCGGATGCCTTCGGTGAGGTACGGGAGTTGGTGGCGGGGGGTGTCGTCGGGGGTGAGCTGGTGGCCGCCGCCGGGCCGGATCTGCATCTTCGGATGGGGGAGGGGGTGGGGGAGGGAACGGGGGCGCGGGTGGTGGTGCTGGACACCCGGCTGATGCGGGGATGGGCGCTGGTGCCGGTGCCGGGGGCGGCTCCAGGGGCGGGAGTGGGGTCGGGGGCGGGGTCGGGTGAACTGTCCGTGCCGGTAAGGGAGTACGCGCGGGACCTGCACCGGCAGGACGGGCTCTTCTGAACCGGAACCGCCTCCCGCCCCCCTCCGCCCCACCCTCCCCAGGCCAATCCTGAGTCCCCCCTGTGTGTTTCTCAGGAAAATCACAGGTTGTGGAAAGGGCGCTCTCAGAGGTCGCGGACAGGGTGTGCCGTATGACCACGACCTCGCCCCAGGGGCGCACCGAACTGCTGAGGCCGGACGGGAGCCCCGTCCGCGTGCTTGTGGTGGACGACGAGCAGTCGATCACCGAGCTGCTGTCCATGGCCCTGCGCTACGAGGGATGGCAGATCCGGAGTTCAGGGGACGGCCAGGGGGCCGTGCAGACGGCGCGGGAGTTCCGGCCCGACGCCGTCGTGCTGGACATGATGCTGCCCGACATGGACGGGCTCACCGTCCTGGGGCGGCTGCGCCGCGAACTGCCCGACGTACCCGTGCTGTTCCTGACGGCGAAGGACGCGGTGGAGGACCGGATCGCGGGACTCACGGCGGGCGGGGACGACTATGTCACCAAGCCGTTCAGCCTGGAGGAGGTCGTGGCCCGGCTGCGCGGGCTGATCCGCCGTTCCGGCGCCGCCGACCGCCGCTCCGAGTCCGTGCTGGTCGTCGGGGATCTCACCCTGGACGAGGACAGCCACGAGGTCACCCGGGCCGGGCAGGGCATCCATCTGACCGCGACCGAGTTCGAGCTGCTGCGCTTTCTGATGCGCAATCCGCGCCGGGTGCTCAGCAAGGCCCAGATACTCGACCGGGTCTGGTCCTACGACTTCGGCGGCCAGGCCAATGTCGTCGAGCTGTACATCTCCTATCTGCGGCGGAAGATCGACGCCGGGCGGGAGCCGATGATCCACACCCGGCGCGGCGCCGGTTATCTGATCAAGCCCGCCGCCTCATGACCCGGTGGCGACAGCCGCTCCCGCGGCGGCGGCCGACGGGCCAGCCGCGCACCCTGCGGACCCGGCTGGTCGTCGCCTCGGTGGTGCTGATCGCCGTGGTCTGCGCGGTCATCGGCACCGTCACCACCGTCGCCCTGCGCTCCCATCTCTTCGCGGAGCTGGACGGGCGGCTGTCGGAGTCGGTGGAGCGGATCGCGTTCGTCGACCTGCCGGGCAAGGGCGGGAAGAAGGAGCCGATCGATCTCAGCGACTTCGTCACCCGCGGCCCCCAGCCGCAGGGCACCATCGGCGCCGAGCTGATCGGCGGGACGGTGACCGACGCCCAGGTCGGCGAGCGATCGTCCCCCGAGGCCCAGCCGCTCGACCCGCTCCAGACCGCCGCCCTGCTGGCCGTCCCCCGCGACGGCCACCCGCACACCGCCGACATCCCCGGACTCGGCCAGTACCGGGTGCAGTTCACCTCCGCCACGGACGGCATCCGCCAGTACTACGTGGCCATACCGACCACCGACGTCAACAACACCCTGCGCACCCTGCTGCTGATCGAGATCAGTGTCACCGCCGCCGGGCTGATCGCCGCCTCGCTGGCCGGCGCGGTCATCGTCAATGTCGCCACCCGCCCCCTGCGCCGGGTCGCCACCACCGCCACCCGGGTCTCCGAACTCCCCCTGCACAGCGGCGAGGTGAACCTCGACGAGCGGGTCCCGGAGTCCGAGACCGACCCGCACACCGAGGTCGGCCAGGTCGGACTCGCCCTCAACCGCCTGCTCGACCATGTGCACGGGGCCCTGCACTCCCGCCAGCAGAGCGAGACCCGGGTCCGCCAGTTCGTCGCCGACGCCAGCCATGAACTGCGTACCCCGCTGGCCTCGATCCGCGGCTACGCCGAGCTGACCCGGCGCGGCCGGGAGGAGATCGGCCCCGACACCCGGCACGCGCTGCGCCGGATCGAGTCCGAGGCCGACCGGATGACGCTGCTGGTGGAGGATCTGCTGCTGCTGGCCCGGCTGGACGCGGGCCGGCCGCTCCAGTTCGAGCGGACCGATCTCGTCCCCCTGGTCGTGGACACCGTCAGCGACGCGCGGGCGGCCGGCATGGACCACACCTGGCGGCTCGCGCTGCCCGAGGAACCGGCGCCGGTCTGCGGGGACGCGGCCCGGCTCCAGCAGGTGCTGGTCAATCTGCTGGGCAACGCCCGCACCCACACCCCGCCCGGCACCACCATCACCGCCCGGGTGCGCCGCAGCGGGCCCTGGCTGTGCGTGGACGTGTGCGACGACGGGCCGGGCATCCCGCCCGCACTGGTGCCGCGGGTCTTCGAACGGTTCGCGCGCGGCGACACCGCCCGTACCCGGGCGACCGGCTCGACCGGGCTCGGCCTGGCCATCGTCGAGGCGGTGGCGACCGCGCACGGCGGCGCGGTGAGCGTCGACAGCAGACCCGGACACACCGCCTTCACGGTCCATCTCCCGGCCGCGGCCGCTGCGGACACCCCACCGCGCCAGTCCCTGAACGGCCGACAGCACCCCGCCCAGAGCGGGCACCACTCCGTGGCGAACGGCCAGCAGCACCCCGCCCAGAGCAGCCAGCAGCACCCCGTGCTGAACGGCCAGCACCCCACCCCCAACGGCCAGCACCCCGCCCGAAACGGTCAGGCCCCCACCCCGACCGGCCAGCACCCCACCCCCAACGGCCAGCACCCCGCACCAAGCAGCCAGCAGCACCCCGTGGCGAACGGCCAGCACCCCACCCCCAACGGTCAGCACCCCGCCCCGACCGACCAGCACCCCACCCCCGCCGACCAGCGGCAAGCGCCCCCCCAGCACGCAACGAACCCGCAACACCAATCACAGCCACAGCACAGTGCCACCACACGGGTGCGACAGGGCGCCTGACAACAGTCGGTTGTATGCGAACCGACTCCCGGGCGCCCGTACCGGGCGCCCCGCCCCCCACTCTGCCGGCCCGGGAACACCTCCCGGCCGTGGCAGTCGGAGTGCCGGTCCTCGATGTAGTGATCCCCGTCTACAACGAGGAGAAGGACCTGGAGCCCTGCGTCCTGCGGCTCCATGAGCATCTGACCCGCACCTTCCCCTACCCCTTCCGCATCACCGTCGCCGACAACGCCTCCACCGACACCACCCCCGAGGTCTCCGCGCGGCTCGCGGCCGGGCTGCCCGAGGTGCGGTCGGTGCGGCTGGAGCAGAAGGGCCGCGGCCGGGCCCTGCGCACGGTCTGGTCCGGCTCCGACGCCCCGGTCCTGGCGTACATGGACGTCGATCTCTCCACCGATCTCAACGCGCTGCTGCCGCTGGTGGCGCCGCTGATCTCGGGCCACTCGGACCTGGCCATCGGCTCCCGGCTGGCGACCGGATCCCGGGTGGTGCGCGGCGCCAAACGGGAGTTCATCTCCCGCTCCTACAACCTGATCCTGCGCGGCTCGCTGCTGGCCCGGTTCTCCGACGCCCAGTGCGGTTTCAAGGCGATCCGGCACGAGGTCGCCCAGGTGCTGCTGCCGCTGGTGGAGGACTCCGGCTGGTTCTTCGACACCGAGCTGCTGGTCCTCGCCGAGCGGGCGGGCCTCAGGATCCACGAGGTCCCGGTGGACTGGGTCGACGACCCCGACTCCACCGTACGGATCCTGCGCACCGCCGCCGACGACCTCTTGGGGGTCTGGCGGGTGGGCCGGGCGCTGGCCACCGGTTCGCTGCCGCTGGACCGGCTCACCCGGCCGTTCGGTGACGATCCGCGCGACCGCGAGCTGACGAACGTACCCAAGGGGCTGGCCCGGCAGCTCGTCGGGTTCTGTGTCGTCGGGGGGCTGTCGACCCTCTTCTATCTGCTGCTCTACACCGCCTTCCGGGGCTTCGCCGGGGCGCAGACGGCCAACGCGCTGGCGCTGCTGCTGTCCGCGCTCGCCAACACCGCGGCCAATCGGCGGCTCACCTTCGGGGTGCGCGGCCGGGCGGGTGTGGTCCGGCACCAGGCGCAGGGGCTGCTGGTGTTCGGCATCGGGCTGATCCTGACCAGCGGTTCGCTCGCCGCCCTGGACGCGGCGAGCGGCGACCCCGGGCACTCCACCGAACTCGCCGTGCTGATCGCCGCGAACCTGGCCGCGACCGTACTGCGGTTCCTGCTGTTCCGCGTCTGGGTCTTCGCCGACCACCGCGAGCCGTACGGCACCACCGGGGGCACCTTCTCCGGGCAGCGGCAGCCGTCCGGCACCGCCGGGGCCACCCCCTCCTGGCACCAGCAGCCGTACGGCACCACCGGGAGCACCCCCGACGGGCCGCACCAGCACCCGGCCGCAGGCGCCCCCACCCCCTGTCCCCCCGGCTGCGGAGGCCATCCCCCGCACGACACCGACCCGACGACGGATCCAAGGAACCCCCGATGACGTCGACGACCACCCCGCACGACACCGACCCGGCGACGGCACCCCCCGTGCCGCCGAGGTCCGCCCCGTACCGCCGGCTCGGGCCCGTATGGCGGGGGCGGCCGGAGGATCCGCGCTGGGTGCGCCCGGCGTTCCTGGGAGCCCTCGTCGTCATCGGCGCGCTCTACACCTGGAACCTGACCTCCTCCGGCTACGCCAACTCCTTCTACTCGGCGGCCGTGCAGGCGGGCAGCGAGTCCTGGAAGGCGTTCTTCTTCGGCTCGCTCGACGCGTCCAACGCCATCACCGTCGACAAGCCCCCGGCGTCGCTGTGGCCGATGTCCCTGTCGGTGCGGCTGCTCGGACTCAACTCCTTCGCGATCCTCTTCCCCGAGGTGCTGATGGCGGTCGCCACCGCCGGAGTGCTCTACGCGGCCGTCCGCCGCCGCTTCAACGCCGGGGCCGGTTTCCTCACCATGGCGGTGTTCGCGCTGACCCCGGTCGCCGCGCTGATGTTCCGCTTCAACAACCCGGACGCCTCCCTCGCCCTGCTGATGGCCCTCGCCCTCTACTGCACCCTGCGCGCGCTGGAGAAGGCGCAGACCCGGTGGCTGGTGTGGGCGGGCGCGGTGATCGGGCTGGCGTTCCTGGTCAAGACGCTCCAGGCGTTCCTGATCCTGCCGGTGCTGGCCCTGGTCTATCTGGTCTGCGCGCCCACACCGGTACGGCGGCGGATCGGCCAGGTGCTGCTGGGCGGACTCGCGATGGTCGTCGCGGGCGGCTGGTGGGTCGCGATCGTCGAACTCTGGCCGGCGTCCTCGCGCCCGTACATCGGCGGCTCCCAGGAGAACTCGTTCCTGGAACTGACCTTCGGCTACAACGGCCTGGGCCGCCTCAACGGCGAGGAGACCGGCAGCGTCGGCGGCGGGGGCGGCCGGGGCTGGGGCGAGGTCGGCTGGGACCGGATGTTCAACGCCTCGGTCGGCGGCCAGATCTCCTGGTTGATCCCGGCCGCGCTGATCCTGCTGGCGGCGGCCCTGTGGCTGCTGCGCCGGGCGCCCCGCACGGACACCGCCCGCGCCGCGTTCCTGCTCTGGGGCGGCTCCCTGCTGATCACCATGGTGGTCTTCAGCTTCATGCAGGGCATCTTCCACGAGTACTACACCGTCGCCCTCGCCCCCTACATCGCCCCGCTGACCGGCATGGGCGCGGTGGTGCTCTGGGAGGAACGCGGCCGGATCTGGGTCTCCCTCGCCCTGGCCGCCGCGACGACCGCCACGGCGGCCTGGGGGTACGTCCTCCTCAACCGGACGCCCGACTACTTCCCCTGGCTGAAGTGGCTGGTACTGGTCGGCGGGCTGATTGCCGCGCTCGGTCTGGTCTTCGTCACCCATCTGGGCCGTCCGCTGACCCTCGGGGTGGTCGGCCTCGGCGCGGTCGCCACCCTGGCCGGTCCGACCGCGTACAGCCTGAGCACCCTGGACACCGGGCACACCGGCTCGATCGTGACGGCGGGCCCGGCGGCGGCGGGCGGCCGGGGCGGCTTCGGGGGAGGCGGGGGCTTCCCCGGTGGCGGGGGTGGCGGACAGCCCCCGCAGGGGACGGACCGGCAGCCCGCGGCCGGTGCCCCGGCCCCTCCGGCCGGCGGCCGGACCGGCGGTGGCATGGGCGGGCTCCTCGACGGCGCCGCCGTCAGCGACGAGGCCCGCCAACTGCTGACCGACTCCGCCGGTCACACCTGGGCCGCGGCGGCGGTCGGCGCGCAGAACGCGGCGAGCTACCAACTGGCCACCGGCGACCCGGTGATGGCGATCGGCGGCTTCAACGGCACCGACCCGTCCCCGACGCTGGCCCAGTTCCAGCAGTACGTCGAGGAGGGGCAGATCCACTACTTCATCGCCGACGACGGCGGCCGGGGCGGCGAGGACGGCACCGCCACCCAGATCTCCAGTTGGGTCCAGGAGAACTTCACCGAGGTCACGGCCGGGAGCAGCACGTTCTACGACCTGACGCAGCCGGTCGCCCCGACGGCCACGGGCTGACCGGCCGCCGCCCCTAGAGACAGGTGCCCCCGAGGCACGTGCCCTAGAGACAGGTGCCCTAGAGACACGTGCCCCGGGGGCCGAGCGGCCCCGGGGCACCCCTCGAACGGCCCCCGCCGGGATGCCGTACCCGCTCGCCCCCGCGTCTACTGAAGGCGTGTCCAGCGCCAGCGCCACGAACCGGGCGAGAACCGGCTTCCTGCAACGCCTCGGGGAATGGTGTGCACGCCACTTCGTGATCGTGATCGTGGCGTGGCTCGCCGCCGTCGGCGGACTGCAAGCCCTGGAGCACGCCTTCGGCGGCACCTACGCGGACGACTTCCAGCTCCCCGGCACCCAGTCCCACCAGGGCATGGACGTCCTCCAGCAGCACAATCCGGCCTCCGACGGCTACAGCGCCCAGATCGTGCTGCACGACGCCGGACAGCCGCTGACCGACCTCGGCACCCCGATGGCGCAGACGGTCGGCGCCCTCCAGAAACTCCCGCACGTCCTGGCGGTGCAGAACCCGCTGACCACCCCGTCGGCCGCCCCGGGCACCGGCCCGCTCTCCCCCGACGGAAAGACCGCCTACCTCTCCGTCCGCTTCGACATCATGCCCTCCAACCTCGGCGAGAACTATCTGCACGGGGTCGACGACGCCGTACAGCCGCTGCGGGCGGCCGGGGCGGAGGTGGAGTACGGGGGATCGCTGGGCGAGCTGGCCCGGCCCATGGCCAACGACCGGATCAGTGAGCTGATCGGGTTCGCGGTGGCCGTCGTCGTCCTGCTGATCGGCTTCGGCAGTGTCATCGCGGCCTTCGTCCCCCTCCTCACCGCGCTGATCGGGGTGGTCGGCGGACTGGCCGTGCTCGGACTGCTCGCCGCCGCCTTCACCTTCGCCACCGTCTCCCCGACCCTGGCCACCATGATCGGCCTCGGCGTCGGCATCGACTACGCCCTGTTTCTGATCACCCGGTACCGGCAGCGGCTCATCGACGGCGAGAGCCCGGTGCGCGCGGCCGGGCTGGCGAACGCCACCAGCGGCCGGGCGGTGCTGGTCTCCGGCTGCACGGTGATCGTGGCGCTGGCGGGCCTGTACGCCTCCGGTGTCTCCTTCATCGGCAAGCTGGGCGCCGCCGCCGCGGTGACCGTGATCTCGGCGGTGCTGGGCGCGCTGACCCTGGTCCCGGCGCTGCTGGGGCTGATCGGCGACCGGATCGACCGCTGGCACGTACGCCGTCCGGTCGCGGAGACGGACGCCCCGCCCGGCGAGGCCCCGCAGGGCGTGTGGCACCGCTACGCCCGCCGCGTGGAGCGCAGACCGCTGCACTATCTGGCGGCCGGGGTGGTGACCATCGGCATCCTCGCCATCCCCGTCTTCTCCATCCAGCTCGGCCATATCGACGACGGCGCCGACCCCACGTCCTTCACCGACCGGCGGGCGTACGACCTGATGACCGATGCCTTCGGACCGGGCTCCAACGGCCCGCTGACCGTCGTCATCGACCAGTCGTCCGTCCCCGCCGACCAGCGCCGGGCCCTCACCACGCAGGCCCAGCAGACCCTGAACGCCGTCCCGGGCGCGGCGACGGTCACCCCGCTGACCCCGGCCGGGGACGGCGATGTCCTGGTCTCCACCGTCTACTCGGCCACCTCCCCCCAGAGCGCCGACACCACCGCCCTCACCAACCGCCTGATCCACGACACCCTCCCCGCCGCGGTCAAGGGCACCGCCGCCAAGGGCTATGTCACCGGCTCGACGGCCGCCCAGGTCGACTTCCGGGACATCGTGGCGAGTCGGCTGCCGCTGATCATCGGGGTCGTGGTGGCCCTCGCCTTCCTGATCATCCTGGCCGTCTTCCGCGGCCTGCTGGTCGCCCTGAAGGCGGCCGTCCTCAACGTCCTGTCGATCACCGCCTCGTACGGGGTGGTCGTCGCCGTCTTCCAGTGGGGCTGGGGCGGCCCGGCCCTCGGTGTCTCGGGCACGGTCCCCATCGAGAGCTACGTCCCGATGATGATGTTCGCGATCATCTTCGGGCTGTCCATGGACTACGAGATCTTCCTGCTCTCCCGGGTCCACGAGGGCTGGCTGCGCACCCGGGACGCCAAGGCGGCGGTGGCGCACGCCCTGGAGATCACCGCCCGGGTGATCACCTGCGCGGCCCTGATCATGGTCAGTGTCTTCGCCGCGTTCATCATCAGCGACAACATCGTGGTCAAGATGCTGGGCCTCGGCCTGGCGGTGAGCGTCCTCATCGACGCGACCGTCGTCCGCCTGCTGCTGGTCCCCGCGGTGATGACCCTCCTCGGCGAACACGCCTGGTGGACCCCGCGCCGGCTCGACCGGATCCTCCCCCACATCGACACCGAGGGCGAGAAATACGACCGAACACCGTAGGGGCGAGGCCCGGCTTCCGGTCGCTCGGGGGCGCGGCACCCCGCCCGCGCCGGTCACTGCCGTGCGCGGTCCCCTCCTGGATGGGCGAGGTCGATGTCGTGGTCGTCGACGACGCCGTGCCCGGAGACGGTCAGGGGGGTCGCCGCCGGGGGATAGCCGGTGGCGATGACCGTGTACTCGCCGCCGTCCAGACCGGTGAAGGCGTACACCCCGTCCGGTCCGGTGGTCGTGGCGCCGACGAGGTTCCCGGCGGCGTCGACCAGGGTGACCCGGGCGTCGGCCAGCGGCCCGTGCGGGGCGCGGACGACGCCCCCGATCCGGGCGCCCGCGTCGAGAGCGACATCGGCCCGGGCGACCCCGCCGCCCCCGACCTCCACGGGCAGCGCGCGCGGCCGGAACCCGGCGGCGGTGACGGCCACGGTCACCCGACCCGGCACCAGCTCACCGAAGGAGAACCCGCCCTCCTCCCCGGTGGTCCGGGTGGCCAGCAACTCCCCGCGGACATCGGTCACGACCACCGTCGCCCCCACCACCGGCAACCCGCCCACCCCGTCCCGCACGCTCCCCTTCACCCCACCGACCCCATCGATCCCACCGATCCCGCTGAGCACGATGTCGTACGAGACCGGCTCACCGCCGACGGTGAGGGTGGACGCCTGCGACGGGAAGCCGTCGGCCGAGGCGATCAGGACGTAGGACCCGGCGCCGGGCGCGTCCAGCGTGTAGGAGCCGTCGTCCCCGGCGACGGACCGGCCGAGCCGGCGACCGCCGGGCGAGACCAGGGTGACCGCGGCCCGCGGCACGGACGCGCTCGCGCCCCCGCGCACGAACCCCCGCACCACCGTCCCGCCCGCCTTCTCCCCTCCCCTTTCCGTCAGGGTTTCCCCCGGACCCCCCTCCGCCGCCGCCTGCGCCAGCGCCCCCTGGGTGCGCAGCGGCACCTCCTTGATGAACAGGGCGCAGACCAGGGCGAGCAGGGCGACGGGCGCGGCGTAGAGGAAGACATCGGCGATACCGCTGCCGTAGCTGCTCTCCATGAGGGTGCGGAGGGGGCCGGGCAGGGTGTCCATGTCGGGGAGGGAGCCGCCGGTGTCGCTCGCACCGGCCAGCGCGGCGGCGGACCGCGGGTCGAGGTCGGCGGCGCCCCGCTCGACGTAGTGGCTGATCCGGTGGGTGAGGATCGCGCCGAGGGCGGAGACACCGACCGCGCCGCCCAGCGAGCGGAAGAAGGTGACGACGGAGCTGGCGGAGCCGAGATCGCGGGGGGCGACCTGGTTCTGGGTGGCCAGCACCAGGTTCTGCATCATCATGCCGACCCCGAGCCCGAGCAGCGCCATGAAGACGCCGACCCGCCAGTACGCGGTGTCGTAGGCGAGGGTGCCCAGGAGCCCGAGCCCGGCGGTGATCAGCACCCCGCCGGTGAGCAGCCAGCCCTTCCAGCGGCCGGTACGGGTGATGACCCGCCCGGAGACGGTGGAGGAGAGGAACAGACCCATGATCATCGGGATGGTCAGGACCCCGGACATGGTGGGCGACTCGTCCCGGGCGAGCTGGAAGTACTGGGAGAAGAAGATCGTGCCGGCGAACATCGCGATCCCGACGAACAGCGAGGCCAGCGAGGCCAGCGTGATCGTCCGGTTGCGGAACAGCCGCAGCGGGATGATCGGCTCCTCCGCCCGGGACTCCACGGCCCCGAACACCAGCAGCAGCCCGAGCGTCCCCCCGACCATGGCGTACGTCTGCCAGGACACCCAGTCGTACTTGTCCCCGGCGAAGGTGACCCAGACCAGCAGCAGACAGACCGCGGCGGTGATGAAGAAGGCACCGGCCCAGTCGACCCTGACCCGCCGCCTGGCGACGGCCGGCAGATGCAGGGTCCGCTGGAGCACGACCAGGGCGACGACGGCGAACGGCACCCCCACGTAGAAGCACCAGCGCCAGCCGAGCCAGTCGGTGTCGGTGATGACCCCGCCGATCAGCGGTCCGCCGACCATGGCGGTGGCGAAGGTGGCGCCGAGATAGCCGCTGTACCGGCCGCGCTCGCGCGGGGAGATCATCGCCGCGAGGATGATCTGCGCCAGCGCGGACAGCCCGCCCATGCCGACGCCCTGCACGGCCCGGAAGGTGATCAGGGTCGCCGGGTTCTGCGACAGTCCGGCCGCCGCCGAGCCCAGCACGAATATCACCAGCGCGATCTGGATCAGCAGCTTCTTGGAGAACAGATCGGCGAGCTTGCCCCACAGCGGAGTGGAGGCGGTCATCGCGAGCAGGGAGGCGGTGACGACCCAGGTGTAGGCGCTCTGGCCGCCGCCGAGGTCGGTGATGATGTCGGGCAGCGCGTTGGAGACGATCGTGGACGACAGGATCGCCACGAACATGCCGAGCAGCAGCCCGGTGAGCGCCTCCATGATCTGCCGGTGGGTCATGGGCTCACCGGGGACGGCTCCTGCGCCTCCCCCGTGCTCGGCATGGGCCCGCACACCGGCCGGCGTGGTCGTTGCCATGGGCTTCCTTCTCTTGTGACGGGGCGTTGGGGCCGCCTGAAGTGGTCCGTGGTGGTCAGGTGGTGCTGTTCGCGGTCGCACCGGGGCGGGTGTCGTCGAAGCTCGCCCGCAACCGGGACATCAACCGGGTCAGTTCGCCGACGTCGTCGTCGGTCCAGTCGCTCAGCCGCTCGGCCAGCAGCGCGGTACTGCGCCGCTGCAACTCGTCGAGCAGGGCGTGCCCGGCGGGGGTCAGCCGCAGAATGCGGGAGCGTTTGTCGGCCGGGTCGCAGGTGCGTTCGATGAGCCCGCGGTCGGCGAGATGGGCGACATGCCTGCTGGTCACGGACATGTCCACGGCCAGCAGCTCCGCCAGCCGCCCGATCCGGAGATCCCCGTGCTCCTCGACGACCAGCAGCGCGGCGACGGACCCGGCGGGACAGGAGGGCGGCAGCCGCCGCGCCAGATCCCGCTTCACCGCGCCAACGGCACTGAGCTGCCGCGCCAGTTCGGCATAGAGCGTCGGCTCGGCCATCGGGCCACCCTCCCCTTTTCGTTGCTTCAGGCAACCGTAGAAGCGGTTGGTTGCCGAGGGCAAACAAAAAGATGCTAAGGGCAGCAAAAATTTGGCAAAGGCAAGTATTGGCGGGTGTAAAGGGGCTGGTGAGGCGCGCGGGGCGGCGAAGCCGCCGGGGACCACGGCCCCACACCCCTGCGAGCCGGACCCGGCCCCCACCGGCCCGTCCGGCGCTTGAGGACGAGGCCGACCGGGCTGACCGGGCCGACCGGGCCGACCGGGCCGACCGGGCCGACCTGGCCCGAGGGCGGAGCCCCCGGAGAACCGAACCCCGGCCACCACCCCACCCACCCCGGCCGGGAGGCAACCCCCACCCCGGTCGGCAGGCAACCCCCGCTTGGGCCCGCGCCGGCGACTTCGCTAGGGTCTCAGCCCATGGCCAACTCCCAGAATCCCCAGGGCACCCCGGACCCCGCGGGCAGCACTCAGATGTTCCGCGCCTTCGTCGACGACCCCCAGGGCAGCCGCCCGCAGCAGACGTCCTCCGGCCCGAAGCTGGGCCTGATCATCGGCGTCGTCGCGGCGGTCGTCATCGTGGCGGCGGTGGCCTGGCTGGCGCTGAGGTAACGAGGGTCGCCGACCGCCGACGAACCCCGCTGTCAGGATCCTGTCCGGCCCCGGTCGGCGGTCCCGTCGCCCGGGGGCGGTTCGGTGAAGTCGTCGGCGATGGCGCCGGGGTCGCCCGGGGGAGGCCCCGGCACCGTGCGGCGCGCGTCCCCGCCGATCGCGACCCCCAGATCCCGCCGCATGGCCTCCCGGACGCCCCGCACCAGCACCCACAGCCCCTCCTGGGCCTCGGCTGCCGACCGCAGGGTCTCGCCCGGCCGGGGCTGTCCGCTCTCCAGCCGCTTGACCTGGCCGTAGACCTGCGTGAGTGCCCGGTTCAGCGCGGAGGCGGGGGCGAGGACGGTGTCCGGGGCGATCATCAACGTCTCCGACCAGCGGTCGCGGTGCGCGGCCTTGGCGTTCTCCAGGGCCCGGGTCTCCTCGTCCCCGCGCGTGCCGTCCCGCAGTACATAGAGATGCGCGCTCAGGGCGGTCGCGAACTGCCGGGCGTCCCGGTGCAGTTCCGTGTAGCAGGTCCGCCGTAGCTCGCGCTGGAGCCGGGCCTCCTCGATCGCCCGCGTCAGCTCCAGCTCACGGGTCTTCGCCCGGTCCGCGCCCCGCTGGGTGAGCACCACCCCGCCGAGCGTCCCCGCCACACCGGTCACCGCGATCAGCACCGCCCCCAGATCCATGGCCCGTTCCTACCCCGGGCCCGGCTCCCTGCACCTCGGCAGGTGCGGGGCGGCGGCGATGCATCCGGCGACGCATCCGGTCAGTCCGAGATCAGCCCTTCCCGCAACTGCGCCAGCGTCCGGGTCAGCAGCCGGGAGACGTGCATCTGGGAGATGCCGACCTCCTCGCCGATCTGCGACTGGGTCATATTGGCGAAGAAGCGGAGCATGATGATCCGGCGCTCGCGCGGCGGCAGCTTGGCCAGCAGGGGCTTGAGGGACTCCCGGTACTCCACGCCCTCCAGGGCGGTGTCCTCGTAGCCGAGGCGGTCCGCGAGGGAGCCCTCGCCGCCGTCGTCCTCGGGCGCCGGGGAGTCCAGCGAGGACGCGGTGTACGCGTTGCCGACCGCGAGGCCGTCGACCACGTCCTCCTCGGAGACCCCGAGGACCGAGGCCAGCTCGGTGACGGTCGGGGAGCGGTCCAGCTTCTGGGACAGCTCGTCGCTGGCCTTGGTGAGGGCGAGCCGCAGCTCCTGGAGGCGGCGCGGGACGCGCACGGACCACGAGGTGTCGCGGAAGAACCGCTTGATCTCCCCGACGACCGTCGGCATCGCGAAGGTCGGGAACTCGACCCCCCGCTCGCAGTCGAACCGGTCGATCGCCTTGATCAGCCCGATCGTGCCGACCTGGACGATGTCCTCCATCGGCTCGTTGCGCGAGCGGAACCGGGCCGCCGCGTACCGCACCAGCGGGAGGTTCAGCTCGATCAGCGTGTCCCGGACGTAGGCGCGCTCGGGGCTGTTCTCGTCCAGCGCGGCGAGCCGCAGGAACAGGGAGCGGGACAGGGTGCGGGTGTCGATGGCCTCCGAGGCGGCCGGGACGGCCGGAGCCGGTACGGCCGCGAGGGCCGAGGTGGCGTCGAGAGCCGGCGAGGCGTCGATGGTGTCGATGGGGCCGAGCGCAGCGAGCGCCTCGGGCGCCTCCTCGCTCTTCGTCAGCGTGAGCACCTTCGAGCTGCCCTGGTCTGCGGACATGCCACCCCCTTTGGGTCGCGGGACGGTCGTGGCCACTCCTCTGCCGAGGAGCGCAGCCTTCACCTGAATACCGGAGCCGGAGCCACGGCAAACGCGCTTCCCGCAGAATGTCACATGTCGGCAACACGCTGTAGTGACATGTCGACATGCGAGACGCGAATCAGCCCTGGAAAGAGGGGGTGTGACGGTGTTTCAACCCGATTCCGATGCCAACATCCCTGGTGAGCGATTCGCTCGCGGTGATGACGGGTCGCTCTGGCTTTCGGTTGTGCGCCGGTCCGTTTCCCCGGCTCTTCCGGATATCGCCGTCGCCGTCCCTGGGGGGCCCGGCCGGTCCGCTCCGGTTACCGCCCGGTCGCCCAGCCGGTCACGCGTCAGCGAGGACTCCGGTTGGGCCCGCGCCCGGCCGGACGCCGGGTCTCAGGCGTCGATCCGGTTGGCCGTCCGCAGCCGCTGGAAACTGCGCGCCAGCAGCCGTGAGACATGCATCTGGGAGACGCCGAGTTCCGCGCTGATCTGGGACTGGGTGAGATTGCTGTAGTAGCGGAGCAGCAGAATTCGCTGTTCGCGTTCCGGAAGCTGCACCAGCAGATGGCGGACGAGATCCCGGTGCTCGACCCCGTCCAGCGCGGGATCCTCGTAGCCGAGCCGGTCCAGGAGTCCGGGCAGGCCGTCGCCCTCCTGGGCGGCCTCCAGCGAGGTCGCGTGGTACGACCGTCCGGCCTCGATGCAGGACAGCACCTCGTCCTCGGAGATCCGCAGCCGCTCGGCGATCTCGGCGGTGGTGGGGGAGCGCCCGAAGGCGGTGGTGAGGTCCTCGGTCGCGCTGTTGACCTGCACCCACAGCTCATGGAGGCGGCGCGGGACATGGACCGTGCGCACATTGTCGCGGAAGTACCGTTTGATCTCCCCGACGACGGTCGGCATGGCGAACGTGGGGAACTGCACACCCCGTTCCGGGTCGAACCGGTCGATGGCGTTGATCAGCCCGATGGTGCCGACCTGGACCACGTCCTCCATCGGCTCGTTGCGGGACCGGAAGCGGGCGGCGGCGTAGCGCACGAGCGGGAGATTCGCCTCGATGAGCGCCCCCCGCACGCGGTGGTGCTCCGGCGTACCCGGCTGATGCTGCTTCAGCTCGCCGAACAGCACCTGGGTGAGGGCCCGGGTGTCCGCCCCCCGGCTGCTCCGCTGCGGCGCCGCACCCGCCACCGGGGGCTGGGGAGAGGGCTGGGAGGACGGGGAGGGCGGCTGCGGGGCGGTCTGGGGGGAGGTCTGGGCCGGGGGCTGGAGAGGGGTGCCCGGCCCGGGGGACCCCTGGGGCGGTGCTTGAGGCGCAGTACTGGCCGGCACGGTCAACTCCACCTCGTAATCTGTCAACTCATTCGTCAAAAGCGGTCATAGCATCACAAGACATGTGCACCGTGTGCAAGCACCGCATTACGCCGTGTTGAGGGTGAAGTTGGGGTCGTGCGAGGGGGGAAGGAAGGGGAAAGCCCTCCGCCATTGCGGCGAAGGGCTCACTGACCGGGGGTTTCCCGGGGCTCGGGAACGGTCAGAACTCGTAGTCGGCTACCACCCAGGTGGCGACCTCGCGCCAGAGCGCGGCCCCGGCCTGGTGGTCCGGGTGGACCAGATAGCGCTGGAGGGCGTCGCGGTCCTCGGTGACCGAGTTGACGGCGAAGTCGTAGGCGATGGGGCGGTCGCTGATGTTGCGGCCCAGCTCCCACTCGCGCAGCTCCTCGATCCGGTCGTCCAGCCGGTCGAAGGACTTGACGGCGGCGGCGACCCGGGGGTCGTCCGGGGAGACGCCCTCGTTGAGCTTGAACAGCACCAGGTGGCGGATCATGAGTTCCCTAGTTCCCTCCGTTGACGACCCAGGTCATGAAGTCGCCGATGGCCTTGGCGGCGTCCGAAATGCCCTCGAAGCCTATCTGGACGTAGTCCGCCGCCTTCGCCGGGTCCGTGATGATCAAATACAGCACGAAGACCACGAGCACATAGACCGCGATCTTCTTCGCGTGCACCGCCATCGCGGCCTCCCCTACGACCTTCGCCTGTGACCCGCGCCTGCAATCCGCGCCTGTGACCCGCGACGGTGATCCGTGTCGCTGCTGACCGCGGGTGAGTGTAGCTTCCGGTGTGATTTGAGGACCAACGGCCCAACCGGCGGGGCCGTTCGCCACCGTGCCCGGCGCGGGTCCCGGGGCCACCATGGGGCTGTGGCCGCCGGGCGGTACTGGCAGGAGTCCCGCGGCGGCCAGGGACGGACCCCCACTGCGGGGTACGCGCCATGTCTCCCCGTGACCGGCGTGTACTTGGAGGTCCGCCCCCGCCGGGGGAGACGGCCGATCCCCCGCGACCGTCTCCCCCGACCCACCGGCATACGGGATGCACGAGAAGGGCCCCGTCTTTCGACGGGGCCCTTCTCAATTCGACTGGCGGTAGCGGAGGGATTTGAACCCTCGGTGACTTGCGCCACACTCGCTTTCGAGGCGAGCTCCTTCGGCCGCTCGGACACGCTACCGAGGGAGACCTTACAGCAAGCGGCGGCCTGGTTTGAAATCGGTATCGGGCGGTGGAGGACGGCTCCCGGCGGGGTTCAGCGGCCCCGGAAGAAGTCCGTCAGGACCCGGGCGCACTCGTCGCCGAGCACGCCCTCGATCACCTCGGGCCGGTGGTTGAGCCGGCGGTCGCGCACCACGTCCCAGAGGGACCCGGCGGCGCCCGCCTTGGCGTCCCGGGCGCCGTAGACGACCCGGTCCACCCGGGCGAGCACCAGGGCGCCCGCGCACATCGTGCAGGGCTCCAGGGTGACCACCAGGGTGCAGTTGGTGAGCCGCCACTGGCCGAGCGCGGCGGCGGCCCGGCGGATCGCCAGCACCTCGGCGTGCGCGGTCGGGTCGCCGGTGGCCTCGCGCTCGTTGTGCCCGGCCGCCAGCACACTCGTACCGTCCGGGCCCAGCAGGACCGCGCCGACCGGGACGTCACCGGCGGCGACGGCTGCTGCGGCCTGGTCCAGGGCGAGCCGCATGGCGGCCCGCCAGGGGTCGCGCACCGGGTCGGCGGCGGCGGGACGCGACGGGGGAGGCGGGGACGGGGCGGGCGGGGTCAGCGGACGGTCTCCAGCACCTCCGAGACGCCCAGGGACTCGGCGATCTCACCCAGGGCGTCTTCGGACAGGGACCGCAGTTCCTTCTCGCTGACGCCCAGGTCGTCCAGGATCGCGGGGTCCCCGACCGGGCCGTGCGGCAGGGAGTCGTCCCCGTCGCCGTCCTCCGGGTCGCCGCGGTCCGGCTCGCCGTCCTCGGTGCCATCCAGGTCGAGGGTGTCGAGGTCGTCGCCCTCGTCGGGGTCCCGGCCGAGCAGCTCGTCGGTGAGCAGCATCTCTCCGTAGCTGCTGCGGGCCGCGGCGACCGCGTCGGAGACGTAGATCCGCGGGTCGTCCTCGCCGTCGAAGCGGACGACGCCGAACCAGGCGTCCTCCTGCTCGATCAGCACGAGCACCGTGTCTTCGTCGGGGGCGGCGTCCCGGGCCAGGTCGGCCAGATCCGACAGGGTCTCCACATCGTCGAGCTCTGTGTTGCTCGCTTCCCACCCGTCTTCGGTGCGCGCGAGCAGTGCGGCGAAGTACACCGTGACTCTCCCACTGGTCATAGGCGTGCCGGTTGGGGTTCCCCCCGGCGGAGGTTGCGGGTGGAGGTCCGGTGCTCCGAGCCCCACCCACTCGGAATCGTGGCAGAAACAAGGCGCCCAGGGGACGTCTTCGGCTCCCTGTGTCTGGCACTTTTGATCGCACGTGAGCAAAGAGTCACCAGCGCGCTTGCCGCCGCCACCTGCGGATCGTACGCGCCTTTTCTCCGGCGCCTCGCACGACCACCCGGTCAACGCCCGTGCCCGGTGCGGATCTTCCCGGCGTGCCCGCGGTGCCGTCTCTACCAGCGGAATGTTCGCATGCGCATCGCGCGGCGCAGCCGGGCGGTCTTGGCCCGGCGGGGTTGTACGCGGTCGCGCAGGGCGCGTGCCTCGGCGAGTTCCCGCAGAAACTGCGCCCGGCGCCGCCGTCGCTCCGCGTCGGCCTCCCGTGCGCCGTGGTCCGCGTCGTAGGCGTCCGGCGCGTCCGGCGCGTCGGGCCGGTCCGGCAGGTCACGCATGGTTTCACCACCCCAGTCGATCCATCCCACTTTCCCCCGGACGGGCGGTTTGATGCCAGCGCGCGGGGGGAGGGGGCGCGGTTACTGTGGGGGCATGCGTCTCCATGTCGTCGACCACCCCCTGGTCGCTCACAAGCTCACCACCCTGCGCGACCGGCGCACCGACTCCCCGACCTTCCGCCGGCTCGCCGACGAACTGGTCACCCTGCTCGCCTACGAGGCGACCCGGGACGTGCGTACCGAGCAGGTCGACATCCACACCCCGGTCAGCGCCACGACCGGCGTCAAGCTGTCCCATCCCCGGCCGCTGGTCGTGCCGATCCTGCGGGCCGGGCTCGGCATGCTGGACGGCATGGTGCGGCTGCTGCCGACGGCGGAGGTGGGGTTCCTCGGCATGATCCGCAACGAGGAGACGCTCCAGGCGTCCACGTACGCCACGCGGATGCCCGAGGATCTGTCCGGGCGGCAGGTGTATGTGCTCGATCCCATGCTGGCGACGGGCGGGACGCTGGTCGCGGCGATCAAGGAACTGATCGGGCGCGGTGCGGACGATGTGACGGCGGTGGTGCTGCTGGCCGCGCCGGAGGGGGTCGAGGTCATGGAGCGGGACCTGGCGGGGACGCCGGTGACGGTGGTGACGGCGTCGGTGGATGAGCGGTTGAACGAGCAGGGGTACATCGTGCCGGGGCTGGGGGATGCGGGGGATCGGATGTACGGGGCTGCGGAGTAGGGGGTTGGGGGGCGGGGGTGTTTGCGGTGGTTGGGTGCGGGTGGAGTGTGGCTGGTCGCGCAGTTCCTCCCCCAGAGGGGGTACCCCCAGCGCCCCTTTAGAAGCAGGGTGTTTGTTCTTGGGTGGGTTTGAATTGTGCCGGGGGTGACTGTGCTGTGCGCGGTTCCCCGCGCCCCTGAAAGACGAATGCCCTTTTCAGCAGCCCTTGGGCGTTGCCGTTGTCGTGGGTTGGGGGCTGGTCAGGGCGGTGAGGGCCTGGGTTGACCTGGTTCGGGTGTCCAGGGACTTGAAGGCGTCGCCGAGGATCAGGTCGATCTCCATGCCCTTGCGGGACGCGTCCGTGCGGCGTTCCGCCGTGTTGAGCTGGGTGGCGAGGACCGGCAGGGAGGCGGTGGGGCCGAGCAGTATGGCCGTGCCCTTGACCTTCTTGTCGTACTGCTTCGCCGCGTTCCCCACCTCGCCGATCTTGAAGCCACGTTTCGCCAGCTCGTCCGCCGTGCGTTTGGCGAGGCCGGAGCGGGTCGTGGCGTTCAGGACGTTGACGGTGATCTTCCCGGGGGCCGGGGGCGGTCCGGCGGCCGGGGTGTCCGCGCCCGCGGAGCGCGCGGCGCCCGGTGACGGGCTCGCTGTCCCGGGGCAGTGCCCATTGGTCCCGGCAGCCGCCGCGGCGGAGTCGCCGCCGCCGGTGAAGACATCGATGAGCTGCAAGGTGCCCCAGCCGACCAGGCCGATCGCGGTGGTCGACGCCACCACGGCGAGCGCCAGCCGTCCCCGTCGCCGGGGCCGACGCATACGCGGGTATTTGTCCCCCGTGATCCGGTACTGGCCACCCATGCCGGGGGGAGTCAGCATGCTCATGAGCGCAGCGTAGTGCGCCTGAGCGGTGATGCCTACTAGATGATCATTCGACGTCGCCCAGTCCAACCCGAAAGGGCCAACAGGCGCCCCGCGAGGCGCTCCGCGGGGGTGTGGCCGGGGCGGCGGCGGGCCGGGTCAGTCCAGTTCGAGGACGCGTGCGTGCAGCACCTGGCGCTGCTGGAGCGCGGCGCGCACCGCGCGGTGCAGTCCGTCCTCCAGATACAGATCGCCCTGCCACTTCACGACATGCGCGAAGAGGTCGCCGTAGAAGGTGGAGTCCTCGGCGAGCAGCGTCTCCAGGTCGAGTTGCTGCTTGGTGGTCACGAGCTGATCGAGGCGGACCGGGCGCGGCGCGACGTCGGCCCACTGCCGGGTGCTGTCCCGGCCGTGGTCGGGGTACGGCCGGCCGTTTCCGATGCGCTTGAAGATCACACGGAAAGCCTACCGGGCAAGCGCTTCACGGCGCAGCCATGGAGAGGCAGCGCGGCACCGGAAAAGATGCCGTCAAGTGGGGCAAACCGGAAGACTTGTCGACGCAGGTTCGACACAGAGACCCGACCGCCGAGACCCGATCACAGAGTCCTGGCCACAGAGACCCGATCACAGAGTCCCGACCGCGGAGGTCTGACCGCAGAGTCCCGACCGCAGAGGTCTGACCGCAGAGGTCTGGCATGAGCGACAGCGATCGCGTTCCCGGTTCCCCTGCTTCCGGTCCCGTCTCCGGTTCCGCTTCCGGCCCCGCCCGCCGCGACCGGCTTCCCCGCCGAGTTCTACGCGCTTTGCGGCATCGGGCACGGCATCCCGCTGCGGGCCACCGTCACCAGCTTCGGCCCGGTGCTGCTGTCCAAGGTGCTCCAGCTCAACCGGACCCAGGAGCAGTCGCTCGAAAGGGGTCGGCTGGTCGGCAGTGGCATGTTCAAGTCGCCGGCGCGGTCGCTCGGTACGCGGATCGGGCGGGAGATCAGCCGTGCGGTGCTCGGGACGGCCCGGCGCCGCTGAGGGCGCCCCCCGGGGGGGATGCGGGAGGCGCCCGGCTCGGGGTCAGCGGGTTCCGTGCCGCTCCCTCGGGCTCGGGGTGGCGGGAGAGGGGGTGGAGGAAGGTGTCGAGAGGGCGGGTTCGGAGGGTTCGATGCGTTCTGGTTGCTGGGCCCGTTGCGGTTGCGGTTGCGGTTGCGGTTGCGGTTGTGGGTCGGTCGGTCGGGGGGTGTTGCGGTGGGCTTCCGCGCGCAGCAGGGCGCGCAGGACGGCGTAGGGGTCTGTGGGCATGACGGAGTACCTCGCTCGGTGCGTGATGAGTCATCAGGGGTGGGGCCGGGCGCCGGGATCAGCAGCGCAGGACCACCGAGCGGAGGCAGTGCAGGGAGTGGGGGGCCAGGGGAGATGCCTGGTGTCCGGGGTGGGCGGCGGGAGCGGGTCCGGCGGGCCGGAGCGGCTCGGGGCGGGGCGGGGCGGCCGGGTGCTGGGCGCTCCGGGTGACCGGGCGCAGCGCGGTGCCGAGGACGTCGTACTCGGCCGTCGTACCGCCGTTCTCGCAGACCGCCGGTGTCAGGGGGAGGGCGTGGGCCCCGCTGTGCGCGCCCGGGACCAGCAGGGCCAGCAGCAGGACCGCGATCCGCAGCCAGGTGCGGCGGGCCGGGGGGCGGGGCGAGCGGGGCATGGAGGGGGTGTCCCCCGGCGGGGTGGTGACGGCTGCCCGGCGGACGGCACAACCGCCCGCTCGGCGTAGCCCGCCCCGGCTGCCCCGCCCTCCGTTCACAGGGTCCGCGGCACCTCTCGTGCGCGGCCCCGCATCCGGACGGCGGTGATGATCTCGACGATGCCGACGGCGAGCAGCCAGATGCCGGTGACCAGGGTCAGTACGGCGATCGACTCGAACGGGGAGACGATCAGCACGATCCCGGCGAGGAAGGTGACGATGCCGAGGAAGATCTGCCAGCCCCGGGCGGGCATCGAGGTGTCGGAGAAGCCGGCCAGCGTCTGCGTGATGCCGCGGATCAGCCAGCCGATGCCGATCCACAGGGCCAGCAGCAGGATGGACTGGGTCGGACCGCGGAAGCAGAACAGGCCCAGCACGATCGACAGCGCGCCGCTGATGAAGGCCAGCACCCGCAGCGAGGTCGTCCGGTGCGTGCCGAACGCGGCGGCGAGCTGGAAGATGCCGCTGATCAGCAGGTACAGGCCGAACAGCACACCGGCGACGAGCAGGGAGGGCCCCGGCCAGATCAGGATCAGCAGACCCAGGACCAGCGAGGCGACGCCGGTCACCAGCACCACCTGCCAGGCGGCCCGGGACAGGGCGTGCAGCGGGCCCTCGAAGGGCGGTTCGGGGTCGTACCGGTTGCCGCCGGGGTGCCCGGTGCGGACCTTGCGGTCGTCGTACTCGGGGTCCCGGGAGGGACCGCTCGATGGCTCGGTCATGATCCATGCTTGGACCGCGCGCGACGGGCCCGCCACCGGGGGCGGGCCAAGCGGCTGACCGGGCGGCGCGTCCCCGGTCCTCTCGCGCCCCCGGCCCGCTGCCGGGGTTCGGCCGACTCGTCGCGGGAACTCCGGCCGATCTGTTGTCGGGCTTCGGCCGACCCGTCGCCGGAACGCCCGCCGGCCCGTTGTCAGAGGCCGTCGCTACGGTGCCGCCATGACGCGTGAGATCTCCGGGCCGTCGGCCCCGTCCACCGCCGCGCCCGACGCCTGGGACCGGCAGCTCGCCGACGCCTTCGCCGCCCTGCTCGGCCGCCCGCTGGGGGAGTACGACCCCGACGCGGTGTACGCCGCCCGGATCGGCGGCAATCTGATCGACGAGGCCGGGTTCCTGCGCGACCCGGAGTGGGTGCGCCCGGCCGCGCTGCGCGGTGCGCTGCCGGTCGTCTGGGACTGCCCGGTCTTCGACGAGTCCGACCGCAGCCCGGTCTTCGACGCGGGTGGGTCGGTGTTCGGGGTGGGGGCGATGGGGGTGGGGGCGATGGGGGAGCGGGCAGGGGGTGGGGTGCCGGAGGGTGGGGTGGTCGGGGTGCCGGAGGCGTCCGGCGCGGAACCCTCCGCGCTCCCGGAGGGCTTCGCCGGTGATGTCGCCGACGTCTGTTTCTCGCCCGGCCTCGTCCGCGGTGCCGATCTCGCCCCGCTGCTGGAGCGGCACGGCGTCGATCTCGCCGACCCGGCGCTGGCCGGTACCTGGAGGGTCCTCTTCCCCCGGCTGGTCTCCGACGGCACCTTGCTGGGCGCCCTGTGCGCCGCCCTGGACACCGGTCGGACGCCGGGGGACCTGGTGCCGTTCACGACGGGACCCGGGGCGGAGTGGGCCGGGGCGCTGGCCTCCGTCGCCCATCCCGGTCTGCGCGCCCACCTCGGGCACTTCTGCACCGACGGCGAGGAGGGTCTGATGCCGGTGCACGGGTCCGCCCGTGCGGGGCTCGGCGAGGGGGAGGAGGGGTGTGTGGGGGTGGCCGGGTGGGAGGACATGTTCGGTCAGATCGAACTCGCCGTCGTCCGGCTGAGCGACCGGGTCGCCGGGCGCCTCTGATCACCGTCGTACCCGGCCCAGGTCAGGGCCGTTTCCCGGTCGTCCCCGTTGTCTTCGCCGCCTTCGCTGCCTTTGCCGCCGCCTTCATCTCCTGTTTGTGGGCCCGGACCAGGGCCAGGGACTCCGGGCCGGTGATGTCCGCGACCGAACGGTACGCCTCGGTCTCGCCGTACGCGCCCGCCGCCTCCCGCCAGCCGGTGGGCCGTACGCCGAGCTGCTTGCCGAGCAGGGCCAGGAAGATCTGTGCCTTCTGCCTGCCGAAGCCCGGGAGGGCCTCCAGGCGGCGCAGGAGTTCGGCGCCGGTGTCCGCGTCCCGCCACAGGGCCTCGGGGTCACCGTCGTAGTGGTCCACCAGGTACTGGCACAACTGCTGGATGCGCTTGGCCATGGACCCGGGGTAGCGGTGCACGGCGGGCTTGGCGGAGAGCAGCGCCGCGAACTCCTCCGGGTCGCGGGCGGCGATCTCGTGCGCGTCCAGGTCGTCCGCCCCGAGCCGGTCGGCGATGGTGCGCGGCCCCTTGAACGCCCACTCCATCGGGACCTGCTGGTCCAGCAGCATCCCGGTCAGCGCGGCGAGCGGGGAGCGGCCGAGCAGCGCGTCGGCGTCCGGGTCCTGGGCGAGGTGCAGGCTGACGTCCATGCGTCGATGATCCCCCGCCGGGCGTGGTTACGCGCGCCAGTAGCCCAGCGCGTGCATCCGGTCCTTCGGGACGCCGAGTTCCCGGCGGACATAGGAGGAGAGGGTGCGGGTGGTCGCCGTGTCGCAGGCGATCCAGACGTAGGGGTGCGGGGTGGCGCGCAGCAGGGCGGGCAGGTCGGCGCGGACCCGGTCGGCCAGGGCGGAGCCCGCGCGCGGGACCTCGTGGACCGTGGTGCGGCCGGGGTCGGCCCGGCAGGGCAGGCCGTCCAGGCCGCCCTCGAACCACAGGGTGGCCGGGGCCGCGCCGAGCGCGTCGAAGAGGGAGTTGAGCGCGGGCAGCGAGGCCGGATCGCCGATCGCGAAGACGTGGGAGGGCTCGGGCCGGGGCCGCTGGAAGCCCGTGCCCTGCACCGTCGCCTCGATCGTGTCACCGGGCTTCGCCGCCCGCGCCCAGTCACTGGCGCACCCCTCGTGGAGTGCGAACTCAAGGGAGAACGTGCCGGTCTCCCGGTCCGGGTCGACCAGCGTGTACGCGCGCTGGTGCGGTTTGCCCGCCCGGTCGAACCAGAGCCGTACCCACATCGTGGGATGCGGGCCGTACGCGGCGAGCAGGTCGCCGTCCGACAGATGCAGCCGCCGGTAGGCCGGGCCCACGTCCTCGACGCCGGTCACGGTCAGCACGAAGTCCTTCGCGCCCATCCACTTCAGGACCGTGCCCTGCCAGCCGTGCCCCGGCCTCTGCTCCTGATCCCGACTCCGGCCCTGACTCTGACCCTGGCCCATGGTGTCCCTTCGGTGTCGGGCTCCGGTGCTGCTCCGGTGCTGCTCCGGTGTCCCTTCGCGGGTCGCGTACGCTCTCTCCCCAGCGGGTTACTTAGGCAAGCCTAACCTAAAATCGCCCGACTGGACACGGCACCGACACGGCAGGGGAACAGAATCAGGGTGCGTACCGAGACCTACCGCGATGCCCACGGCATCCCGC
The DNA here is from genome assembly GCF_040683675.1 of Streptomyces sp. NPDC093252. NCBI lineage: Bacteria > Bacillati > Actinomycetota > Actinomycetes > Kitasatosporales > Streptomycetaceae > Streptomyces > Streptomyces sp. NPDC093252. The sequence continues at coordinate 141,502 of NZ_JBFBEM010000014.1, forward strand.
ATCTGCGCGCCGCGAGCGCCCGTGAACTCGCCCGTGCCCAGGGCCGGGTCACCGCCCTGGACCGGGCCTGGCAACTGGAGACCGAACGCCACCGCCTGCTCGGCACCTCCGCCGCCTTCCTCGGTACGACCGCCCTGCCCTGGGACGTCCTGGCCCGCCGCGCCCTGTTCGCCGACACCGCCCGCCGCTGTTTCGCCGCACTCGCCGACGAGGATCCCGAGAGCGCCGAGTGGGTCACCGCCTACACCGAGGGCGTCAACGCCGGGCTCGTGGAAGGCGCCCGGCGCGCCCCCGAGTTCGCCGCGGCCCGCCTCGCCCCCGGCCGCTGGGAGCCCTGGACCCCGCTCGGCGTCTGGCTGTCCACCCATGTGCTGTTCACGGGCCTGCCGCTCAAGCTCTGGCGGGAGCAGGCGGTACGGCGGCTGGGCCCGGCCGCGGTCGGGCTGTTCGCCACCGACGGCCCCGGCACGGCGGGCAGCAACGGCTGGCTGGTCGCCGGGGAGCGGACCGTCACCGGGCACGCCCTGCTCGCCGGTGACCCGCACCGGGTCATCGAGGACCCCGGCGTCTACCAGCAGATCCGGCTGGCCTGCCCGGAGTTCGACGTCGTCGGCCTCGCCGTGCCCGGCGTCCCCGGCATCGCCCACTTCGGCCACACCGGCACGGTCGCCTGGGCCATCACCAACGCCATGGCCGACTACCAGGACCTGTACCGCGAACGCCTGCGCCGCACCGGCATCGGCGTCGAGGCCCTCGACCCCGACGGCCGCTGGAGGCGCGCCCGCCGCTATACCGAGACGGTGTCGGTGGCGGGGGAGGAGCCGGTACCGGTGGAGGTGATCGAGACCGCGCGGGGGCCGGTGATCGCGGGGGGACCGGAAGGGCTGGAGGGGCTGGAGGGGTATGACGGCGGGGAGGGCGTGGAGGGCGTGGTCGGTGTTCCCGCGGACGCCGCTCCCTCCAACCCTCTCGTCCCCCCCGCCCCCCTCGCCCTCAGCCTCCGTCATCCGCCCCGTGTCACCGCCGAGCTGGGCTTCGGCGCGCTGCTGCCGCTGCTGCGGGCCCGGACCGTCGCCGATGTCGACCGGGCCCTCGACCGCTGGGTGGAGCCGGTCAACGTGGTGCTCGCCGCCGACACCGGGGGCGCCACCCTGCACCGGGTCGCGGGCCGGGTGCCGGTCCGGGCGGACGCCAACCGGATCCGCCCGGTGCCCGCCTGGCAACCCGGGCACGAGTGGACCGGCTGGCACGAGACCCCCCGGGTCGCACGGCTCACCGACGGCATCGCCGTGATGGCCAACCAGCGCGGCCCCGCCGCCCCGCTCGGCGTCGAGTTCTCCGCCCCGCACCGCGCCGACCGCATCACCGCCCGGCTCGCCGAACGCCGGCACTGGTCCGCCGACGCCCTGGCCGCGCTGCACACCGACACCCTGCTGCTCAGCGCCAGGGCCCTGCTGGACCGCATCGCCGCGCTGCCCGCCGACGCCCTCACGCCCGCCGCCACTGATCTGCGCGACCGGCTGCTGCGCTGGGACCGCCGGATGGAGGCCACCAGCAGGGACGCCGCCGCGTTCGCCGCGCTGCGCTCCGCGGTGGTCCGGCGGCTCGCCGCGCACCCGGTGTTCGCCCCGCTCGGCGAACCGCCCGCCTACCCCGAGCCGTTCCAGCCCTGGCTGGCCCTGCGCCCGCGTATCGGCCTTGCCCTCGAACACCTCCTCGACGCGGAGGAGCTGTACGGCGTCGAGCGGGGGCCGCTGGTGCGCGAGGCGCTGGAGGAGACGGCGGCCCGGCCTGCGGCGGAGCGCCGGATGTGGGGTGAGACGCACCGCCTGGCGCCCTGGCGGGCCTGGCCCCCGGGGACGCCGGAGACGCTGGGCACGCCGGGCACGCCGGGGATGCCGGGCCCCGGGCACACCTCCCCCGGGAACGCCGCCCTCCCGGCCCTCTCCGGCGACCACGACTGCGTGCTGTGCACCTCGTCCGTCCCCGGCGTCACCGACCTGGCCGTACGGGGCCCGGCCGCCCGCTATGTCTGGGACCTGGCCCGGCGCGAGAACAGCCGCTGGGTGGTGCCGTTCGGCGCGTCCGGCGTCCCCGGCTCCCCCCACCACCGCGACCAGCTCCCGCTGTGGCTCGCCGGGGAACTCGCCCCCGTCGTCACCGACTGGGACCGGCTCACCGAGGAGAAGGAGCCCGCCACCGATGCAGCCACCGATACCGCCACTGATGCAGCCACCGCTACCGATGCCGCCACCGATACCGCTGCCGACGGAGATGCCGACGGAGATGCCGATGCCTGACTACACCCACCGCCGTGCGGTCCACGAGAGCGCGATCGACGGCTTCGGCACCGTACGCGTACTGCCCCTGGACCCCGAGCGGGACGCCCCGGCGGTGCACGGCTGGGTGAGCGAGGAGCGGGCGGTGTTCTGGGGCATGACCGGGGTGGACCGCCGGGGCATCACCGAGATCTACGCCCACATGGAGACCCTGAACACTCATCACGCCTATCTGGTGGTCAAGGACCACACCCCGGTCGCCCTCTTCCAGACCTATGAGCCGGAGGCCGACCGGGTCGGCGACTGCTACGAGGTTCGGCCCGGGGACATCGGCGTCCATCTGCTGGTCGCCCCGGCCGGACCGGGCGGGGTGCGGCCCGGCTGGGGCACGGCGCTGATGTCGGTGCTGATGGGCTTCGCCCTGGTGACCCTGGACCGGCGGCGGATCGTCGTCGACCCCGACACCCGCAACGCGAAGGCCCTGGCCAGGATGGTCCGCTGCGGCTTCACCCCGGGCCCGGTGGTGGTCCTTCCGGAGGTGGATCTGCCGGAGGTCTATCTGCCGGAGAAGAGAGCGCAGCTCGCCTTTCTGGAGCGGGAGTCGGTGTTTCCGGGAGGGCCGCACGCCCTCGGTGGGGAGGGGACCGTCCCGGGCCGCTGAGCACAAGTCCCCCGCCGTCCGTATCCCTCCCCGTACCCGAAGCAGTGGTGACGACGGAGAGACGACGTGATGGGCGATGACGGCGCAGTGCGCGGCGTGGGGGAGGACGGGTGGCGGCGTCGGTTGCGGGCCCTGGTGCTGCTCGCCGCCCTGCCGGTCCTGCTCCTCGCCGGAGCCGGACCGGCCTCCGCGCACGCCGCCCCGCGCTCCACCACCCCTGCCGACGGCAGCGTCGTCGCCACCGCCCCCAGCGAACTCACTCTCACCTTCACCGAGTCCGTCGGCCTGCTGGAGGGGTCGATCCGGATCTACGACCCCGGCAACCACCGCCTCCGCCCCCGTTCGGTCGGCCACGCCCCCGGCAGCGCGGACACCCTCCGGATCGCCCTCCCCGCCACCGGCCTGGACCGGGGCACCTACACCGTGGCCTGGCGGGTGGTGTCCTCCGACAGCCACCCCGTCTCCGGCGCCTTCACCTTCTCCATCGGCGCCCCCTCCCCGGCCCCGCCCGCCGTCGACACCGGCCCGCCCGAGAACCGGGCCACCGGCGCGCTCCAGAACACCGCCCGCTATCTGGCGTATCTCGCCGGGGCCGTGCTGATCGGGGTGGCCGCGTTCGCGCTGCTGTGCCGTCCGCCCGGCACCGGGCCGCTCCGCCCGCTGCTGCGGACGGCCTGGTGGACGCTGCTGGTCACCACCTTCGCCCTGCTGCTCCTCCGCGCCCCCTACGAGGCCGGCACCGGCCCCGCGACCGCCTTCGACCCCGGTGCCCTCACCCGCACCCTCTCCGGCCGCCCCGGAATCCTGCTGGCCGCGCGGCTGCTGCTGCTCGTCCCCGCCGCGCTGCTGCTGGTCCGCCTGTCCCGGCGGCGCACTCCGGTGCTGACCGGCGCGGCGGCCGTCGTCGCGGTCGGGCTGGCGGTGACCTGGTCGGCGGCCGAGCACGCCTCGGCCGGGATCCAGGTGCCGGTGGCCGTCGCCTCCTCGACGCTGCATCTGCTGGCGACGGGCGTCTGGCTGGGCGGGCTGGTCGCGTTGCCGGCGACTCTGCGGGGGACGCCGGGGCCGCTCGGGCTGCGGGTGGTGCGGCGCTTCTCCCGGATCGCCTTCATGGCGGTGACGGTGCTGGTGGTGACCGGGGTCTACCAGTCCTGGCGGGGGCTCGGCTCCCTGTCCGCGCTCACCGGGACCGCGTACGGGAGGGTGCTGCTGCTGAAGCTGCTCGCGGTGGCGGCGCTGCTGGCGGCGGCGGGGGTCTCCCGCCGGGTGGTGCGGGGGTGGGCGGGGGTGGGCGAGGCGGAGGCGCGGGAGCGGGAGCGGGAGCGGGAGTGGGTGCGGGAGCGGGAGCCGGAATCGGTTCCGGTGCTGGAGGCGGTGCCGGAACCGGTGTCCGTGTCTGTGCCGGTGGCTGTCGGGGGCGGTACCGGGGCGGACGCCGTTCCCGAGGGGGGCTGCCCGGACTTCGGCGACGACGGCAACGGCGAAGACGACGGCGGCACCGAGCGCCGGTACCGCCGCGCCCTGCGCCGGTCCGTGCTCGCCGAGGCCGCCGTCGCCGCCGCCGTACTGCTCGTCACCACCGTGCTCACCGCCACCCTGCCCGGCCGGGCCGCGGGGGAGGCGGCGGCGGAGGCCGGGATCCAGGTGCCGGTGGCCGCGCAGCCGCGCACCGCCGCCGTGACCGTGCCCTTCGACACCGGGACGCCCGGCGGGTCCGGCACGGTGGAGATCACGCTCGACCCGGCCCGGGTCGGTGACAACTCCGTCCAGGCCGTCGTCTTCGGCGCGGACGGCGGGCTGACGATCCTGCCCGAGCTGCGGCTGTCGTTCACCCTGCCCGACAAGGAACTGGGCCCGATCGACGCCGAGCTGACCGACCGCGGCGGCTACTGGGCGACGGACTCGCTCACCCTGCCCATCGAGGGCACCTGGACCATGAGACTGACGGTCCGGGTCTCCGAACTGGACCAGGTGAGCGAGACCGGAACCCTGCGGGTGCTGCCCTAGGTGTATGGCCCGGGAGGTCTAGCGGTTGAGCGCGGCCACGCCCGCCTTCGCGAACTTCTCGTCCAGGTCGCCGCTCGGCGCCCCCGCGACCCCGATGCCCGCGATCGGCGCGCCCTTGACGGCGACCGGGGCACCTCCGCCGAGGAACAGGGTGCCCGGGATGTCCTTGAGGTTCGGCGTCTGCGCCAGCCGCTTGACCAGTTCGGACGTGGGGGCGTTCCAGGACACCGCGGTGAACGCCTTGCGCTCGGCGGACTCGTAGGACTGCGGGCCGGCGCCGTCGCCGCGCAGGGTGACCAGGGTGTTGCCGTTGCGGTCGACGACGGCGACGGAGACGCGCTGGTTCTCCTTCTCGGCGGCGTCCAGCGCGGCCTGCGCGGCCTCGGTGGCGGCGTCCACGGTGAGGTGGGTGGACTGGGTGAGGTTCCCGCGGGCCGGGTCCCCGGCGGACGACCGCGAGACCGACGTACCGGACTGAGCGCCGGACTGGGTGCCGGACTGGCCGCCCGCCGGGGCGGAACCGGCGGCGTTCGCGGCGACCGTACCGGCCCCGCCCGCGACGACGACGGCGAGCACGGCACCGCCGGTGAACAGTCGGGCACGGCGGGAGACGGAACGGACGCGGTGCTTGGCGGTGTGCTGCATGGTGGGGCCCTCCGGGTGCGTTTCTGGGGTGTCGAGGTGATCGATGCGAGCGATCGGCGTGATCGGCGTGATCGATGCGGTCGGGATGCCGATGCGATCGATGTGACCCTTCGATCCTGGGCGCGGAAGCGCTCCGCCCCCGTCGCCGGAGGGGCTCGGTCCGCGGCCCGGATCGGGGGAGGGCGGTGTCGTCCGAACGGATGACCGCCGATGGCCCCGGCCGGGGAACAATGGAGGTGTTTGCCCGAGTGTCTGCCCAGATCAGCAGCGCGCGCCGCCGAACCCACCGAACCCACCGGAGCAGAAAGGAGGACGACGACCCCATGGCCCCCCCACTCGGATCCACACCCCCCACCGACGGCACCCGCGCCCTCACCCTCGTCATGCACACCGCCTTCTTCGTGCTGCTCGGCGCTTCCCTCGCCCGCTATCTCTCCCGCCACCCCGGCGACCCGCTCACCCCCCTGGTGGTCGCCCTGTCGGTGCTGCTGGCGGTGCTGTACGTGCTCGGTCCGGCCCTCGGTGCCCGGCTCACCCTGCGCCGGGTGACCTGGCTCGGCGTGGTGGTGGCCGCCTGGGCGGTGCTGGTCGTGCTGGCGCCGAGCTTCGCCTGGTGCGCGGTGCCGCTCTTCTACACCGGGCTGCGGACCCTCCCGCTGCGGGCCGCCGTCGCGCTGGTGGTGCTGCTCACCGCGCTGACCGTCGCCGCCCAGTCGAAGCTGGCGGGCTGGGCCGACCCGAACATCCTGCTGGCGCCCCCGGCCGTGGCCGCCGTCGCCACCACCGTCTTCGTCACGATGGAACGCCAGACGGCCCGGCAGCGCGCCCTCATCGACGATCTGATCCGCACCCGCCGGGAACTCGCCGCCACCGAGCGCCGCGAGGGCACCCTCGCCGAGCGGGAGCGGCTGGCCCGGGAGATCCACGACACCCTCGCCCAGGGCCTGTCCAGCCAGCGGATGCTGCTCCAGGCCGCCGACCGGCTCTGGGACACGGACGGCGCGACGGCCCGGGGCCACATCCACACCGCCGCCGCCATCGCCGAGAGCAATCTGGCCGAGGCCCGCCGTTTCGTGCACGACCTCACCCCGGCCGACCTGGCGGAGGCGGGCGGGCTCGCGGGGGCGCTGCGGGCGGTGGCGGAGCGGGTGCGGGCGGCCGGCGCCGACGGCCTCACCGTCCGGGTGCACACCGAGGGCACCCCGGCGCTGCCGGTCCCGCCCCCCGTCGAGGCCGCGCTGCTCAGGATCGCGCAGGGCGCCCTGGCCAACGTACGGGAGCACGCCCGCGCCACCACCGTGACCGTCACCCTGACCTGCCTGGACGACCAGATCGTGCTGGACGTGGCCGACGACGGTACCGGCTTCGACCCCACCGCCCGCCCCATCACCGCGTCCGGCGTCCGGGGCCAAGGCCTCCCGGCCGGCCGCGCCCGGCTGCGCCAGCTCGGCGGCACTCTGACGGTGGAGTCGGCCCCCGGCGAGGGCACGGTCGTCTCGGCGTCCGTCCCCCTCCACCCCCTGGAAGGCACCCCCACATGACCCCTCCTGCCCCTCCCCCGGCCCCCACCCCCGTCCGCATCCTCCTCTGCGACGATCACGCGGTGGTCCGCGCCGGACTGCTCGCGCTGCTGGGCAGTGCCCCCGGCATCGAGGTGATCGGCGAGGCGGGCAGCGGGGAGGAGGCCGTGGCGATGACCCGGAAACTGCGCCCGGACGTCGTCCTGATGGACCTCCAGCTAGGCCCCGGCATGGACGGCGTGGAGACGACCCGCCGCCTGGTCGCCGACCGAGCCCCCCACGCCCCCGGCGCCCCCGCCCCGCACGCCCCACACGTCCCACACGTCCCACACGTCCTCGTCCTCACCACCTACGACACCGACGCCGACATCACCCGCGCCATCGAGGCGGGCGCCACCGGCTATCTGCTCAAGGCGGAGGGCCCGGAGGAACTGTTCGCGGCGATCCACGCGGCGGCCCGGGGCCGTACGGCGCTGTCCGGGCCGGTGGCGGGCCGGGTGATGGCCCAGTTGCGCAGCCCCGCCCCCGCCCTCACCGCCCGCGAGCGCGACATCCTCACCCAGCTCTCCCAGGGCCTGCCCAACCGGGAGATCGCCCGCGCCCTCTTCATCAGCGAGGCCACCGTCAAGACCCATCTGCGCCGGATCTACGACAAACTCGGCGTCGACACCCGGGCGGGCGCGGTGGCGGCGGCGAACGCCCGCCGACTGCTGGGCTGACGGCCCTGCTACCCGGGACGGGACTCCCGTACCGCGATCCGGGCGAACGTGGTGAGCATCATCCCGTTCCGCACGGCCACCAGATAGTCGACCGGCAGCCCGTGCATCCGGGTGCCGGGCCCGCGCAGCGGATGCCAGTCGAGGGTGAACAGGGTGTGCCCGCCCCAGGGCAGCAGCCGCATGGCGATCCGCGCGGCCCCGAACGGCTCGGCCCGCGCCTCCAGCTCCAGCCGCCGCCCCGGCTCACAGATCCGTACGACGACGGTGTCGTCCAGCGTCAGCGGTCCGGCCCCCACCCGGACCCGCAGCCGCGAGCCGACCCCCGGCCAGTCCGGATCCACCGCGAGCACCGCCCGCGTCCCCGTGACCCACTCCCCGTACCGTCGCCCGTCGGCGAGCAGCGCCCAGACATCCTCGGGCGCGCTGAGGATCAGCCGCCGGCTCCGTGCCACGATCCACCTCCTCACCCACCGCCCTCACCGGCCGACCCGCCGTGTTGCTGCCGCGCCCCACCAATGAGAGGACACCTGAAGCACTTGAAGCACTCGAAGCACCTGAAGCACCTGAAATACCTGAAGCACCTGGGACCAGCGAACCGCCCCCCGGCGGATCGCGCATCACGGAACACGGAGCGAACGGAGACAGCGATGAGGATCGTGGTGATCGGCGGTACGGGTCTGATCGGCTCGCAGGTGGTGGAACTGCTGCGCGGGGCCGGGCACGAGACGGTTCCGGCCGCCCCCTCCACCGGGGTGAACGCCTACACCGGAGAGGGCCTGGCCGAGGTGCTCGGGGGCGCCGAAGTGGTCGTCGACGTCTCGAACTCGCCATCCTTCGAGGCCGGACCGGCGCTGGACTTCTTCACCCGTTCGGCGGAACACCTGTTCGCCGCCGAGCGGGAGGCCGGGGTACGGCACCATGTCGCGCTGTCCATCGTCGGGGTGGACCGGGTCCCGGACTACGGCTACTACCTGGCCAAGGTCGCCCAGGAGCGGGCGGTGCGGGAGAGCGGGGTGCCGTTCAGCATCGTGCGGGCGACCCAGTTCTTCGAGTTCGTCGCGCCGGTGATGGACCTGTCCACCCGGGGCACGGAGGTACGGCTGCCGTCGCTGCCGCTGCGCCCGATCGCGTCGGCGGATGTCGCCGGGGCGGTGGCACGGGCGGCGCGGGGCGAGCCGACCGGCTCCGTCCACCGCGTCGCGGGCCCGGAGGTGCACGGTCTCGACCACCTGGGCGAGCTGACCCTCGCCGCCCACCCGGACGGCCGCACGGTCGTCACCGACGAAACCGCGAGCCTCTTCGCGGGCATGCCGGACGTACTGACCGGCACGGACGACCCCGGCGTGGAGCGGGCGGCGACCCGCTACGAGGACTGGCTGACCCGGGACGAGGGACGCTGAGGACGGGCGCCGGCCGCCCTCATCCCCCCACGCCCTCCCGGGCGGCGAGCCCGTCCCGCATCGCCCGCGCGGTGGCCGCGGGCTCGTACCCGTCCGGGACACCCGGGACGAGGATGATGTCCCCGTCGATGTGCCGCGAGCGGAGCGGGGCGATCTCCCGGTACTCCGCCGAGTCCCACCAGGCACGGGCGGCCGTCATCCCCGGGAACCCGATCACCACGACGGCCCCGGGCCACTCCCCCTCGGTCACCTCGTGCCGGACACCGTGCACCAGGAACCGCCCGCCGTAGGGCTCGAAGGTGCCGGAGATCCGCTCGATGTACTCGGCGACATCCGCGTGCGGGGCGGGGTTGTGCAGCCGGGCTATGGCGTAGGCGGTGACGGCGGTCATGACATCCTCCGGAGCTGATGGGGCCGGTGCTTGCCGGGCGGGTACGAACCGATCGTGGCACCGGAGGGCGGGCGGGGTCGATGACGTCCGGGGTAATGCAGAAACCCTCCTCAGCCGACCCCACCCCACCACCCGCATGACCCCGTGAGTGCGCGTGTACCAAGGCTTCGGCGACCGTGGTATCGAGAGCGGACGGTCGTGCCAGGTCTCTGCGAGACGACTCGCATCCTGCGCACACGGTGGATTCCGGTCGGCATGACCGGCTGATTGCGTCAGGCCCTGGCTGAGGGCCCTGGTCCCGCTGCCTCCGCGCTAGCGTCATGGGCTGTCGTTCCGCGATCGGGTGGCGGAGGCAGAAGGGCGACGGGTGGGGATGACTCGGTACAGCCGTGATCTTGTCGAGCCGTCCCGTTCGATCACCACCATCGCCAGTGAAGGGACCGACCGGCCGACCCCTCTCGGGTCAGCGCTTCTTGGTCTTCTTCCTCTGCACCGGGGCCCATTCGCCACGGTGCAACTGGCAGCGCGAGTACCCGATCATCGCCGGGTTCTGGCACCGCTTACCCGTCGCGGTCTTGGTCGACCCGCACTTTGACCTGCTTCCCCATGCTCCTCCTTGTCTCACCTACGGGTTGCCTTCCCCCCTTATCGTTGCGGTCGGCAATGCCTCACGGCGCATCCTTCTGACGTCTTCGGCCGATTCCCGCCTATTCATGCCTGGATGGCGATAAATCTGCCGAGTCGATCACGGGCTGACCGTGGTGGCGGTGCGCTTGCCATCGGCCAGCAGGCGGCGGGCCCGGCGGGCCTCGACCTTTCCGATGCCGGCAACCCTGAGCCGCGAGAGTATCCAGCCCCGACTCATCCAGCCCCGACTCATCCAGCCCCCGACTCATCCAGCCTCCGACTCATCCGGCTGAACAGGGACGGCTCCCGCGCGGCGCGCCACCCCGTCACTCACCAGGTGAGGGAAGGGACAAGCGGGCGTCGTCCGGTGACAGGGCCCGTGCTCGGCGGGCAGCGGTCGCCGGACCTGTTCCACCACGCGTACCGCAGCTCGCCGTCGGCGTCCTGCTGACCCCGGCTGAGCACGCGTACAGGACAGGAATGGCCCCGGCTTGTGCGGAGCCCGCACCCTCTCCTCGTCCACTGCCCGGCCTGCGCGGCGCGCGCGCCCCGCTCCACGACCGGCGATCGTAGTGACGACTCTTCGAACATTGACCCGTGCTCGGTGGGTGGGCCGTGCCGGAGGCTACGCGGGCATGACGCCGAGGATGCGGGAGAGGGTGAAGACCCGTTCGTCCTCGCGCAGATGGCACCAGGCATACAGATGGGGCGGGCCGAGATCGAGTTCGCTGAGGGTGCGTACGGTCCGGTTGCCCGAGGCGGCGATGTACTCGACCGCGATGGCCGTGCCGGCGTCGACGGCGTGGGCGAGCTGGCGGACATCGCTGTACGTCAGGTTCTTCGCGTACCCGGCGATGATCTCCTCGGTGTCCGTGCCATAGGGGACCCCGGTGCCGAACGGGTCGGGATCCGGAAGGGTCGGCGGGGCGTCCCGCAGCCTGGCGGCCAGGGCGCTCAGGCCGCTGTCCACCGGGGTCCGCGCCGGCACAAGCCGCCGCCGTTGGCCCGGGAGTGGGAGCGGGAGCGGGACCGGAGCCGGGGTGGAGGCACGTGGGTGCCGGGTCCTCTCGGCGCGTACGGTTCCGTCGGCCTTCTCCGCGACCGGGGCGTAGCCGGCGGCCCGGAGCGCGGCGAGGGCCTCGTCGAGCGGAGTCCGGCAGACCAGCACGGTCGGCGCCAGCCGACGCAGACCGAGTGCGGCGAGCTTCTTGTGGGCGGCGAGTTCGGCGAGGAGGGCGGGCTCTTCTCCATGGATCACGCACGCCGCGGGGGCGATACGCACACGGCCGTGAGCGCGCGCGGTGTCGTGGATCAGATACGACAGCGGCTGGGGTAGGGCGCCGACAGCGACATCGGTCAGGTCGGCGGCGATGGCGTCGGCCGTACGGCCGGAGTCCAGGGCACCGCGGATGGTGCCCTGGCTGAACCGCCACACGGATGCCGTGCCGGCGGTTTCCCGGTCCGCGACGGCGTCCAGCAGGGCGGCCAGGCGGGCCGACGGTGTGCCCGTGACGACGGCGGTGAGGTCCGCGCCGAAGCGGGCCGTGCCGGTGGCCGTCGGCAGCAGCCGCCGCCCGGCCGCGGCCAGTGCTTCGCCGTCATCGGCCCGCAAGGCAGCACCGATGCGGGAGAGGGAGCCGCGGGCCATCACACCGAGTAGCTCCGCCTCGCGGGCCACGGAAGCGAAGGGCGTGGCATCCCGGGGGAGCGGATGGGCGAACGGACGGTGCCAGGCGATGAGCGGCTTTAGTTGGACGGGGCTCCGCACCCCCTGGCCCGCCGGCAGCGACCCCGCCGCGGCGAGAAGTCCGTCCCGGGCCTGCACACAGCCGTCACAGGGTGGTGTTCCGGCGAGCGCGGGCAGCGCCCTGCCGTCCTCGTCGCGGGCCCGGGAGGCGGTCAGCGGCAGCGTCCGCCACGCCTGGAGCAGCACGGTGAGCTGCTCCGCCGGTTCCCGCTCCGCCCAGGCGTCGTAGCCTTCCGTCGCCACGACCCGGTCGCCGTCCCGGACCAGCAGCCCGGCGTCGTACGCCGTCTCCAGGGCGAGGCGTACGAGGATGTCGTCGCACTGCGCGGCCCGGCCGATCCGGGACAGCTCACGCGCCCCGACCCCGCCGGACTTCAGCCGGGCCGGGGGAGACGCGGCGCACGCCGCCAGCACCGAGGCCGCATGGGCGGCGAACGCGGTGGCGGCTGCCGCCGCCTCCTGGTCGACCTCCGCCGAGGTGACGGACACCGTCTGCACGAGGGGCGGAAACGGCTCGAACGGGGCGTGCCAGTCGGCCCCTCGTAGCGCGAGCGTCACCTCGGCCGGCATGCGTGCGGGCCCGTACCCGGAGTACCGGTCCCGGACCAGCAGTCCCCGCTCCAGCGCCCACCGCGCACCCGGTTCGGGGTCGGCCTGCGGCGCTCCGAGCAGGATGAATTCCGCCTGTGCCGCCATCTGTTCACCCTGGTGACGGGCTCGCCGCTCAAGCAGTTTCCGCGTGGCCACAGGTGCCGAGGCGACCACCGCGGTCACCCGCTCCGGATCGCTGTGGTGCTCCAGCAGGGCGGCCAGCCGCGCCTTCTTGGTGGTGCCGGGCGCCGGGATGCCCAGGGCCACCAGCATGCGCCGCAGTTCCTCGGAGGCCGTGTCCCCCAGCAGCCGGGCGAGCGGCGCGTCCAACCCCAGCGGCGCGTCCCATGCCTGCCGCAACGGCGCCGACATGTGCAGCAGCCCCTGGCCGTCCGGCCAGACGAGCGCGTGCTGGGCCAGTGTCTGCAGGGCCGTGTTCAGCCCGCGCTCGCTCTCCGTCCCGGTCACGTCCAGCAGATCGGCCAGAGCGGCACGTGGAACGGTTCCCCATGCCGCCAGGGCCTCAGCCACCTGCAGCGGTGGCCGCGCGAGCTCCGCCATCACGGCGGCAACCGACGCCGGGCGCTGAAGGCGGTCCGCGAGTTCGCCGAACGATCGTGGCTCCGGCGGGGACACGGCATCCGGGCGACTCGCCAGGATCTGCTCAAGCGGGCCGACTTCCAGACCACTCAGCCACGAGGCCAGAGTCGATCCGCTGGGCTTGCCGATAGGGCACCTCACCAAGACGACGTTGTTGCTCTTCGAAGTTGCTCTTCGAACCGGAACCGGTCCTGCACACGCTCCAGAATGGCGCATTGCGGGGACATCCGAGTCCGGCGACGGCAGGAAGCCCCTTGGGAGTGCAGACGTTGCCCCACCGGTCGACCGGTCGACCGGTCAGCGACAGGGCGAGGCTGAGAAAAGTTCCTTATGCCAGAAACGGATGAAACCAGACCCGAGACCGGTACAGCCGAGAACCCCGGCCGCTGAGCGGTCCGGGGTTCTCATCGCGCCTGTTCTGGCGACTGCGGAGGATACGAGATTCGAACTCGTGAGGGTGTGAACCCAACACGCTTTCCAAGCGTGCGCCCTAGGCCTCTAGGCGAATCCTCCGCCGGAAACATTACATGACCGAGAGGAGTGCTCGCGAACTCGTTCCCGCACCTCACATCGGGTACCCTCTGCGTAGCCCCTCACGCGGCGCTATCTGACTGAACTCCCCCAGGGCCGGAAGGCAGCAAGGGTAGGTTGGCTCTGGCGGGTGCGTGGGGGGCGCTTGCGTTGGGGGCGGGTCCGGTTGTCCGGGTCCGGTTGTCAGTGGGCGCCTATAACCTCGTATGCGTGTCGTCTCTCGCGCTGTACCGCCGTTATCGCCCGGAGTCGTTCGCCGAGGTCATCGGGCAGGAGCATGTCACCGACCCGTTGCAGCAGGCGCTGCGGAACAACCGGGTCAATCACGCGTACCTGTTCAGCGGGCCGCGCGGGTGCGGGAAGACGACCAGCGCGCGCATCCTGGCCCGCTGTCTGAACTGCGCGAAGGGGCCGACGCCCACACCGTGCGGGGAGTGCCAGTCCTGTCAGGACCTCGCGCGCAACGGGCCCGGGTCCATCGACGTCATCGAGATCGACGCCGCTTCGCACGGTGGTGTGGACGACGCCCGTGACCTGCGCGAAAAGGCGTTCTTCGGGCCCGCGGGCAGCCGCTACAAGATCTACATCATCGACGAGGCCCACATGGTCACGTCGGCCGGGTTCAACGCGCTCCTCAAGGTCGTCGAGGAGCCGCCCGAGCATCTGAAGTTCATCTTCGCCACCACCGAGCCCGAGAAGGTCATCGGCACCATCCGGTCCCGGACCCATCACTACCCGTTCCGGCTCGTCCCGCCCGGCACCCTGCGCGACTACCTCGGTGAGGTCTGCCAGAAGGAGGACATCCCGGTCGAGGACGGGGTGCTGCCGCTCGTCGTGCGCGCCGGTGCCGGATCTGTGCGTGACTCCATGTCCGTGATGGACCAGCTCCTCGCCGGTGCCACCAGCGAGGGTGTGACCTATGCCATGGCCACGTCTCTTCTCGGGTACACCGACGGCTCTCTGCTCGACTCGGTGGTCGAGGCGTTCGCCACCGGTGACGGGGCCGCCGCCTTCGAGGTCGTGGACCGGGTCATCGAGGGGGGCAACGACCCCCGGCGGTTCGTCGCCGATCTGCTGGAGCGGCTCCGCGATCTGGTGATCCTCGCCGCCGTTCCGGACGCCGTGGAGAAGGGGCTGCTCGACGCCCCCGCCGATGTCGTCGAGCGGATGCAGGCCCAGGCCGGGGTCTTCGGCGCCGCCGAGCTGAGCCGCGCCGCCGACCTCGTCAACGAGGGCCTCACCGAGATGCGTGGTGCCACCTCCCCACGCCTCCAGCTCGAACTGATCTGCGCCCGCGTCATGCTCCCCGCCGCCTATGGGGACGAGCGGTCCGTCATGGCCCGCATGGACCGGCTGGAGCGGGGGATCAGCGGCATGAGCGGCATCAGTGGTACGGGTGGTGGTGTCCAGGTTTCGGGGGCGCCTGCCGGGATGCCCGCCATGGGGTTCGTTCCCGGGCCCGACTCACACGGGTATCCCGCCCAGCCCGTGCCGCCCATGCCGCCCGTGCCGCCGACGCCGCCATCGGTGGCCCCTGCGGTCGACAGTGGTCCCGGTGTGGTCGCGGGGGGTGGGCAGCCTTCCGCGCCCGCGGGGCCCGCTCCCGCCGCCGGGCCTCCGAGCGCCCCTGCCGGGCGCCGACCGGGGGGCTGGCCCGGTGCCGCGTCACCGGCCCCCTCTTCCGTATCGGCCCCCTCGCCCACGTCCGCTCACCCGCCTGCTCCCGCTCCGGCCGCCGCCCCGCCTCCCTCCCCGGGTGGCCTCGACCCCCGGGTTCTCTGGCCGAACATCCTCGAAGCGGTCAAGAACCGGCGTCGCTTCACCTGGATCCTGCTCAGCCAGAACGCCCAGATCGCCGGCTTCGACGGCACCACCCTCCAACTCGGGTTCGCCAGCGCCGGGGCCCGGGACAACTTCGTGAGCAGCGGCAGCGAGGACGTGCTGCGGCAGGCGCTGGTCGAGCAGTTCGGCGTCCACTGGAAGATCGACGCCGTCATCGACCCCTCCGGCGGTTCGGCCGCGCCCCCGCCCCCGGCGGCCCCCGGCGGCGGCCCTTACGGCTCCGGCCCCGCCGCTCCCGCCGGTCCTGTCGGTGGGGGAGGGGCCGGGGCCGGCTTCTCCGGTGGGGGCGCGCCCGGAGGTGGTTACGGCGGCGGCGGTTACGGCGGTGGCGGCGCCCCCGCCGCCGTGCAGCAGCAACCCGCGCCCCGGGCCGCCGCGGCGCCCGCCCGGCCCGCTCCGGCGCCCGCCGCCCCCGCGGCTGCGACCCCGCCCGCCCCTGCCTCCGTCAGACCCCCGGCGCCCGTCCCGGTCTCCCCGGAGGACGACGTTCCGGAGGACGACGATCCCGATCTCGACGAGTCGGCGCTGTCGGGGCAGGACCTGATCGTGCGGGAGCTGGGCGCCACGGTGATGGACGAGTTTGTGAACGAGTGATCCTTCCGGTGGTGGGAAGGGCGCCAGCGCCGGGGGCGGGGGACCCGTTCCCGTTCCGGCCCGGCCCGCCCCTTGGAGGAAGGTACGAACCCGCCGCCCCCACCCCCTCAGCAACCCCACAAAGGCCCCCCGCCCGCTGCCGTTAGGCTGACCCCGTGAAGGTCCTCGTCATCGGCAGCGGTGCCCGCGAACACGCCCTGTGCCGCTCCCTGTCCCTCGACCCCTCCGTCACCGCGCTGTACTGCGCGCCCGGAAACGCCGGTATCGCCGAGGT
This sequence comes from Streptomyces sp. NPDC093252, assembly GCF_040683675.1. NCBI lineage: Bacteria > Bacillati > Actinomycetota > Actinomycetes > Kitasatosporales > Streptomycetaceae > Streptomyces > Streptomyces sp. NPDC093252. The sequence continues at coordinate 157,930 of NZ_JBFBEM010000014.1, forward strand.
CGCCGAGCTGCACCCGGTCGACGCGCTGGACGGGGCGGCCGTGGCCGCGCTCGCCGGCTCGCTCGGCGCCGGGCTGGTCGTCGTGGGGCCGGAGGCACCGCTGGTCGCGGGGGTCGCCGACGCCGTGCGCGAGGCGGGCATCCCGGTCTTCGGCCCCTCCGGGGAGGCCGCGCAACTGGAGGGCTCCAAGGCGTTCGCGAAGGATGTGATGGCGGCGGCCCAGGTGCCCACCGCCCGCTCGTACGTCTGCACGAACCCGGACGAGGTCGAGGAGGCGCTCGACGCCTTCGGCGCCCCGTACGTCGTCAAGGACGACGGTCTCGCCGCAGGCAAGGGCGTCGTCGTCACCGCCGACCTCGACGCCGCCCGCGCGCACGCCAACGCCTGCGAGCGGGTCGTCATCGAGGAGTACCTCGACGGTCCCGAGGTCTCCCTCTTCGCGATCACCGACGGCGAGACGGTCGTCCCGCTCCAGCCCGCCCAGGACTTCAAGCGCGCGCTCGACGGCGACGAGGGCCCCAACACCGGCGGTATGGGCGCCTACTCCCCGCTGCCCTGGGCCGATCCGAAGCTGGTCGAGGAAGTGCTGGAGACCGTGCTCCAGCCGACCGTGGACGAACTGCGCCGCCGCGGTACGCCCTTCTCCGGGCTGCTCTACGCCGGGCTCGCGATCACCTCGCGGGGCGTCCGGGTCATCGAGTTCAACGCCCGTTTCGGCGACCCCGAGACCCAGGTCGTCCTCGCCCGGCTCAAGACCCCGCTGGCCGGAGTGCTGCTCGCCGCCGCCGACGGCACCCTCGCCGACCTGGCCCCCCTGCGCTGGAGCGAGGACGCCGCCGTCACCGTCGTCGTCGCCTCCCACAACTACCCCGGCACCCCGCGCACCGGCGACCCCATCACCGGCCTCGACCGGATCGCCGCCCAGGACGCCCCGTACGCCTATGTCCTGCACGCCGGGACCCGGCGCGACGGCGACGCCGTGGTCAGCGCCGGTGGCCGGGTCCTGTCGGTCACCGCGACCGGCGACGACCTCACCGAGGCCCGCGAGCGCGCCTACCGGGCCGTCGCCCGCATCGGCCTCGACGGTTCCCAGCACCGTACGGACATCGCGGCGAGGGCCGCCGCCGACGCCCGCGGCTGAGCGGGGCCGTCCATCGGACCCGAGCGGCCACCGTGCCCGAGCCGTCGAGTCCGAGGCGCCATGACCCTGCGCTGAGCCCGAGCCACCGAGCACGGGCCCGCTGAACCCCGTTGAACCCTTCGGGCCCCGGAACCGTCTCAGGATTCGGGGCCTGATCCTTGCCCAGTGTCATCCACCTCTCCCCAAAGCCATTCCATCGAGTGACCGCTCCCCCATCCGGCTGACGACGGCCCCACCCCCAACTAGGGTGCGGCGCAAGCGTTCGGGCACTTGGCCCACCGGCATTGCGATGTCAGTGGCGGGTGCCACAGTGGGGGAGTGAGCAAAAGCCGGGAAAGCGCCAGAACGCCGGCAACACCTGAATCGGTCAGTGGTACGGCAGGGAGGGGGTGAGGTCCGGTCGTGAGCGGGATCGGAGTGGAGGCGGGAGCCCAGAGCGCGCGTGCGCGGGCGCTGGCCGTACTGCGGGTGCGCAGCCGTGCGCTGGCGCTGGCCCTGCTGCCGGCAGCCGCCGCGGTGATCCTGCTCGTCGGCGGCTCCACCGGGCAGCTCGCGGGCGAGGGGTGGGACATCGCGCGGTGGGTGGCCGGGGTGTCGGCCCTGCTGGTGCTGGCCGCGGCCGGGACCGTCGCCCTGGTGGTCGCCCGCGCCCGCCCGGCCGTGACGCCCACGGTCCCGATCCCCGAGGAGTCCGCCCCGGATCTCTACCGCCTGGTGCGCGACCTCGCCGACCGGCTCGACGTCCCGGCGCCCTCCGCCATAGCGCTCACCCCCGACTGCGACAGTTGGCTGGAGGACCGCACCCACCTGGCCCAGAGCGGCCCGCCCCCGTCCGGCCACGCCGACGAGATAGCGGGCGTCGGCCGTCCGCACCGCCGGGGTGCGGCGGCGCCCGTGCTGGTCATCGGCTCCCCGTTCCTGTGGTGGATGCGGGTGGGCGAACTGCGCGCGGTCCTCGCCCCGGTCGTCGCCGGTACGGGACCCTCCGCGCACCCCGACATAGCCGCCGCCCGCCGTTTCGTCCGGGGGCTGGACGCCGCCGTCGCGGTCGCCGCCGCGCCCGGCCGCGATCCCGTCTCCCGCGCGGTCCTCGCCGGGATCGGCTCCGTGGCCCGCACGCTGCTGCGCGCCTGCCGGGTGCACGCGGCCGAGATGGAGCGCGGCGTCGCCGCCGCCGCTGCCGAGCGCGCCCAGGCGGTTGACTATGGGCTGCGGATCGTCGCCCAGGAGCAGGTCGGGCTGGCCTACGCCGGCTGGGACCGGCTGCTGACCCGGGTCGCGCTGCCCGCCTGGCGGATGGGCCGCTGGCCGTCCCGGCTGGACGCGGGTGTGGTCGCCGCGCTCACCGAGCTGTCCCGCCGCGACCGGCTGGCCGAGGGTTTCGCCTCCCGCCTCGGTGAGCGCCCCGCCTGCGATCTGCTCGAAGAGCCGGGTGTGGTGGACGAGGCCACCTCGCTGCTCGCCGCCCGGCTGTTCCACGGCGGCCCCGCCGAGCCGGGGCCGGACTGGTCACCGGTGGACTGGCAGGACTACCCGGACGAGGTCGTGGACCGCAAATGGCGGACCGACGCGGCCCGGCTGCACCGGGTCCTCGACGCCCTCGGCGTCCGCCGCACCGGCGGCCCCCACGCGGACGCGCCCACCCTGGACCGCGTACTCGACCACCTCACCGAGCTGAGGACCGGCGCCGCCGAGCCGAGGACCGGGCCTACCGAGCCGATTACCGGCCCCGCTGAGCCGAAGCCAAAAGCCGGACCCACGGGACCCGCCGGGGGCGCCAGCCCCACCGACCCCGACCCCGTTGACTCCCCCCTCCCCGGCCCCGGTGACCACCCCCTCCCCGACCCCGGGTCGTCCCCCGACCTCCCCCCCGACCCCTTCCCCTTCCCCGGTCTCGAAGAGGACCTGATCCCCACCACCACCGCCCGCAGCACCACCCTCGCCGAGCGGCTGAGCAGCGAACTCGCCCGCGAGGAGGCCGCTCAGGCAGCTCAGTCCACCACCGGCACCACCACCAACCCCGCCGGAGGCTCGGACACCGGAGCGGACAACCGCCCCACAAGCGGCAGCGCCAGCCCCGGCATCGACCTCTGGGACGACGGCGCCCTCCCCCTCTTCCCCCTCCAGCCGCCCCGCAGCCCCCGCGAGCTGCTCGCCGACCATGTCACGGCGATGGTGTGCTGCGCCGCGATGGACACCGCCGGCGCCAAGCCCGGCCTGGACTGGCTGGACGGGCCGTCGCTGATGGTCGCCGGTGAGCGGGCGACCGACCTCACCCCGAAGGTCCTCAGCCTGCTGGAGCGCGGCGACCCCACCCCCCTGCGAGGCTGGCTCACCAAGACAGGCATACGCCCGGAGAAGCCCGTACGCCTGGTCTGACCCCCTGACCCCCTGACCCCCTGACCCCCTGACCCCCTGACCCCCTGACCCCCTGACCCCCTGACCCATCCGCCTCGACGCCTCCCCATACCGGAACCCCTCTCCCCGTACCGGAACTCCGTCATCCACTTTCGACCAATCGAAGACGAACCGTGACGGATCAAGTGCGCAATGTGATGTGCTGGGACCGATCGCGCCCGTCCGCCGCACCGGATGCGGGCAGCCACGCGCGCGGCCACAGCACAGCGCACGCGCGCAAGCACGCGAAGCACGCGCGTGCGCATACGCACACGGGGGCAGAGGGAGGGGAGCATGGCGCCGAAACGTGTCCGCCGCTGGGAGTCGGGAGCACGCGCGCACGCGGTGTCGGACCCCTTCGGCCAAGGCCCGGTCCCCTGGCTGCGCGGCAGCGAGACCTACGCCGACGACACGGGCCGGCTGGTGCCCTGGTACGTCGACCCCGACCCCCGGCGACCACCGGAGCCGGGCCGCGCCGGTACCGGTACCGGTGCCGGTACCGGTGCCGACGCCGGTGCCATCGCCACCATCACCTCCGCCGACGACGTCCACCGTCAGATCAAGGGCTTCATCTCCACCGGCGCGGTCGCCCCGGGCGGGGCCGTCGACTTCCACATCACGGTCGATCCGCCCCAGGAGTTCGCCGTCGACATCTACCGCATCGGCCACTACGGCGGTGACGGCGCCGCGAAGATCACCACCAGCCCCCGTCTCTCCGGCATCGTGCAGCCCCCGCCGCTCGCCGCCGACCGCACGGTCTCCTGCCACCACTGGTGGCTGTCCTGGCGGCTCCAGATCCCCTCGTACTGGAGCATCGGGGCGTATGTCGCCGTGCTGACCACCGCCGACGGGTACCGCTCGCACATCCCCTTCACGGTCCGCGACGCCCACCCGGCCGATCTGCTGCTGCTCCTCCCGGACATCACCTGGCAGGCGTACAACCTCTACCCGGAGGACGGCCGTACCGGCGCCAGCCTGTACCACGCCTGGGACGGCGGCGGCCGGCTGCTCGGCGAGGCCGACGCGGCGACCACCGTCTCCTTCGACCGCCCCTACGCGGGCGCGGGCCTGCCCCTGCACATCGGGCACGCCTACGACTTCATCCGCTGGGCCGAGCGCTACGGCTACGACCTCGCCTACGCCGACGCCAGCGATCTGCACGCCGGGCGGATCGACCCCGCCCGCTACCGGGGCCTGATCTTCCCCGGGCACGACGAGTACTGGTCGGCGCCCATGCGCCGCACCGTCGACCGGGCCCGCGACGGCGGTACGTCCCTGGTCTTCCTGGCCGCCAACACCATGTACTGGCAGGTGGAGCTGGCGGCGTCGCCGTCCGGCGTCCCCGACCGGCTGCTGACCTGCCGCAAGCGCCGGGGCCCCGGCCGCCCGGTGCTCTGGCGGGAGATCGACCGGGCCGAGCAGCAGACGATCGGCATCCAGTACGCGGGCCGGGTGCCCGAGCCGCATCCGCTGATCGTCCGCAACGCCGATCACTGGCTCTGGGAGGCGACCGGCGCCCACGAGGGCGACGCACTGCCCGGGATGGTCGCCGCCGAGGCCGACCGCTACTTCCCGCGCACCCCGCTGCCGCCCCACGAGGAGCGCACCCTGCTCGCGCACTCCCCGTACACCGACGCCGACGGTGTCCGCCGCCACCAGGAGACCTCCCTGTACCGGGCGGCCTCCGGCGCGCTGGTCTTCGCGTCCGGGACCTTCGCCTGGTCCCCGGCGCTGGACCGCCCCGGCCATGTGGACCCCCGCGTCCAGCGCGCCACCGCGAACCTCCTCGACCGCATCTGCAAACGCGACTGAACCCCGCCCACCGGACCGCGCCCCACCCCGGACCCCGACCCCTGGCGCACACCGATCCTCCCCATACGGAAGAATCGACCCCATTGGTCAGAAGGACGGGGAGGAACCGTGTCCGGATTCGTAGAAAAGCCCGAGCCGCAGCAGATTCCGGGCCTGACACACCTGCACACCGGCAAGGTGCGCGAGCTGTACCAGAACGCGGCGGGCGAGCTGGTGATGGTCGCCAGCGACCGGATCTCCGCCTACGACTGGGTCCTGCCGACCGAGATCCCCGACAAGGGCCGGATCCTGACCAAGCTGTCCCTGTGGTGGTTCGACCAGCTCCGCGATCTGGCCCCGAACCATGTCCTCGGCACCGACCTCCCGCCCGGCGCCCCCGCCGACTGGACCGGCCGCACCCTGATCTGCAAGTCGCTGCGCATGATCCCGGTCGAGGCGGTCGCCCGCGGCTATCTCACCGGCTCCGGCCTGACCGAGTACAACGACTCCCGCACGGTCTGCGGACTCGCCCTCCCCGAGGGCCTCGCCGACGGCAGCGAACTCCCCGCCCCGATCTTCACCCCGGCCACCAAGGCCGCCGTCGGCGAGCACGACGAGAATGTGTCGTACGAGGAGGTCGCCCGCCAGGTCGGCGCCGAGACCGCCGCGGAGCTGCGCCAGGCGACCCTGGCGATCTACTCCCGCGCCCGGGACATCGCCCGTGACCGCGGGATCATCCTGGCCGACACCAAGTTCGAGTTCGGCTACGAGGGCACCACCCTGGTCCTCGCCGACGAGGTGCTCACCCCGGACTCCTCCCGCTTCTGGCCGGCCGAGGAGTGGCAGCCGGGCCGCGCGCAGACGTCGTACGACAAGCAGTTCGTGCGGGACTGGCTGACCTCGCCGGAGGCCAACTGGGACCGCCGCAGCGAGCAGCCCCCGCCGCCGATGCCGCAGCACGTCGTGGACGCCACCCGCGCCAAGTACGTCGAGGCCTACGAGCGGCTCACCGGGCTCACCTGGTCGTAGTCCCCACCGCAGGCCGCCACCAGCCATCGGCCACCGGTCACCAGCCACCGGCCACCGGCCATCGGCATACGAAAAGGCCCCCGGAACACCGGGGGCCTTCTCATGATCCAGAGCGGACGACGAGGTTCGAACTCGCGACCTCAACCTTGGCAAGGTTGCGCTCTACCAACTGAGCTACGTCCGCACCGCGCTGTGACGTGGAAACGCCCCGGCGCGACGCCAACTATACCCAACCCCGCTCCCGGGCGAGCCGGACCGCGGCATGCCGGTTCTCCGCCCCGAGCTTGGAGACCGCCGACGAGAGATAGTTCCGTACCGTCCCCTGGGAGAGCGCGGCACGCTCGGCGATCTCCGCCACCGGGGCCCCGTCGGCCGCCAGTTCCAGCACCTCCGCCTCCCGCGCGGTGAGCGGCGAGTCCCCGGCGGAGATCGCGTCGGCGGCCAACTCGGGGTCGACATAGCGGTTTCCGTCGTGCACGGTCCGGATGATCTCCGCCAGCCGCTGCGCGCTCACCGTCTTCGGGACGAACCCCCGCACACCCGCCGCCAGCGCCCGCTTCAGATGCCCGGGGCGGCCATGGCTGGTGACGATCAGCACCTGGCAGGCGGGCAGCTCGGCGCGCAGCCATGTGGCGACCTTCACACCGTCCGCGCCGGGCATCTGGAGATCCAGCACCGCCACATCGGGCCGGTGCGCCCGTGCCATCGCCAGGGCCTCCGGTCCGCTCGCCGCCTCCGCGACGATCACCAGATCGTCCTCCAGCGACAGCAGCGCGGCCAGCGCCCCCCGGATCAGATGCTCGTCGTCCGCGAGCAGCACCCTGACCATTACGCGACGCCCTCCCCTCTCCGGCCCCCGCCGTCCTCGCGGTCAGTGCCGCCCGTGCCGCCGTACATCCCTGTCCCGTCCCTCACCGACTCGTCCGTCCTCGTCGCCCCGTCCGCCGTTCGGCGGGACGCGTCCGTCACGCCACGATCCCGCTCAGCCTGCCCGCCACCGGGGCGCCCAGCGGCACCTCGGCCAGCAGCCGGAAGCGGTCCCCGCCCACCGGCCCCGCCGCCAGCGTCCCGCCGACCGCGGAGAGCCGTTCGCGCAGCCCGGCGAGCCCGGCACCCCCACCCGCCGGAGCCGGAACAGCACCCTCGCCGCCCCCGCTGTCCCCGCCGTCCCCGGGCTCGCGCACCCCCACCCCCACCCCGTCGTTCTCCACCGTCAGCGCCACGAACCCCTCCCGGACCCGCAGCCCCACCGTGCACCGCCCGGCGTCCCCGTGCCGCAGCACATTGGTGGTGGCCTCGCGCACCACCCAGCCGAGCGCCGACTGCACCTCGGCCGGCAACCCGCCCGCCAGCGCCTCCCCGCGCACCTCGCAGTCGATCCCGGCCGCCGTCAGCACCCCCTGCGCACCGGCCAGCTCGACCCCCAGTTCGGCCTCCCGGTAGCCGCGCACCACATCGCGCACCTCGCGCTGCGACTCGTGCGCGATCCGCTGCACCTCGATCATCTGCTCCACGGCCTCCGGCCGCCCGCGTCGGGTGAGCTGCACCGCCAGCTCGCTCTTGAGGGCGATGACCGCCAGATTGCGGCCCATCACATCGTGCAGATCCCGCCCGAACCGCAGCCGCTCCTCGGCGACCGCGAGCCGGGTCCGGTTCTCGCGGGCGGAGTCGAGTTCGTAGACGACCCTCACCAGCCAGACGGAGAAGTAGGAGGCGGCGGCGAAGAAGGCACCGCCGAGCAGGATGCCGATCACGGCCGTGAGCACGGCGGACCAGGACGCGCCGACGGCGATCGACAGCGCGCCCACCACCGTCGCGAAGCCGAGCACCACGTACACGGTGTGCCGCCGGCAGCGCTGCGAGATGGTGAGGGCGCCCGCGCCGAAGATCAGCACACCGCCGGCCAGCGCGCCCAGCGCGCCCGTGGTCTCGTCGCCGGTGGCGTCGCCTGCGGCGACCAGGCTGCCGCAGGCGACCAGCACACTGACCGCCCCGAGCACCCACATCAGCAGCACCGGCTGCTCGCGCTGGCCGCGCACCCAGTCCAGGCCGTGCGAGGCGGTCAGCCCGCAGAGCAGTCCGTGCACGGCGATGGCCGGGAACAGCCAGATCACCGCGGGGTGTCCGGGCTGGAGGAACAGCGGCAGACCGAACAGGCCGATCTCCATGACCACGAACAGATGGAACGACCAGCGGGTGTAGATCTCCACCTTCGCCGGGTTGCTCTTGCTCCGCCACCACCCGGCGGGCCCGCGCATGTTCTCGCGCATCTCGTCGTGCCCTCGCGTCCTTCTTCGTCGGCGCCTGCCCGCCGCCACATCACCGGCTACTGGTTACCAGCCACCAGCCACCAGCCACCGGCTACCGGCTACCGGCTGCCGGCTACCGATTGCCGGTCACTGCCCGGTGGCCCACCGTCCCGCGGTCAGCGCCGCGGCTCCCAGCGGAACCACCGCCGTACAGCAAACACTGACAGAACGGTCCAGGCCAGTGCGGTGACCACCGCGGCCAGCACCTCGCCCGCGGACAGCGCGCCGGTCCAGCCACCGCGGATCAGCGTCACCACCGGCGACAGCGGCAGCAGCTCGCACACCGTGGCGATCCGGTCCGGCAGCACCTCCAGCGGTACCGCGACCCCGGAGCCCAGCAGCGACACGAACAGCAGCGGCAGACTGGTGACCTGGGCGCTCTCCGCGGTCCTGGTCCAGGCGGCGGTGACCGCGCCCAGCGCCGCGCACATCACCAGCCCGAGCAGCAGGCCGAGGAGCGCGAGCGGCAGCGCGCGGGGCGCCTCCATGTCGAGCAGCAGCGCACAGCCCGCCGCCAGCAGCACCGACTGGCCGAGCCCGATCGCCAGCGACGGCAGCGAGGCCCCGATCAGGATCTCGTTGTCCCGCAGCTCCCCGGTGCGCAGCCGCTTCAGCACCAGTTCCTCCCGGCGCACCACGAACACCCCGGTCAGCGCCGCGTACACGGCGAACAGCAGGGACATGGCGATGGCGGCGGGCAGCAGCATGGTGCCGACATCCAGGCCGTGTTCCGCGAGGTCCATCTCCCCGGCGGCGCCGCGCAGGCTGAACGGCACCACCAGCGGTACGAACACCGCCGTCACCAGGGTGGCGCGGCTGCGCCCCAGCAGGGTCAGCTCGGCCCGCGCCAGTGCGCCGAGCCGCCCGGTCACGGTGGTCGTGCCGCCCCGGCGGTCCTGCCCCGTCCCCGTCGTCGTGCCGCCCCGGCGGTCCCGCCCCGTCCCGGTCGTCGTGCTGCTCATCGTCCCGTCCCCCTCGTGCTCATGCCTGCCGTCTGCTTCGCCGCCGTCTCCGGCGCCCCGTCGTCGTGGGCCGCCGCCGCGCGTCCGGCGATCCCGAGGAACGCCTCCTCCAGCGACGCCGACCGCACATCCAGCCGCCGCAGCTCGACCCCGGCCCGCGAGGCCCACACCAGCACTGCGGTGGCCGACCGCTGGAGGTCCATGGTCCGCAGCCGGACGACGTTGCCGTGCACCTCGTGGCCGCTGACGCCCAGCTCGGCCAGGGGCGGCAGATCGCCGAGGAAGTAGCCGTCGGGCAGTTCGAAGGAGATCCGGGACGGCTGCGCGGCGGTCACCTCGGCCGGGGTCCCGGTGGCCGCGATCCGCCCCTTGTGCATGATCGCCAGCCGGTCGGCGAGGGACTCGGCCTCCTCCAGATAGTGCGTGGTCAGCAGCACGGTGGTGCCGGTGTCGCGCAGCGAGGCGACCAGTTCCCAGGTGTCCCGGCGGCCCTCGGCGTCCAGTCCGGTGGTCGGTTCGTCCAGGTACAGCACTTCGGGGCGCCCCAGCAGCGCCAGCGCCAGATCCAGCCGCCGCCGCTCCCCGCCGGACAACTGCTTGACCCGTACGTCGCTCTTGTCGGCGAGCCCGACCAGGCCGAGCGCCTCCCGCCGGGGCCGGGCCCCGCTGACGCATCCGGCCCACATCCGTACCGTCTCGGCGACGGTCAGCTCGGAGGGGAAGCCGCCCTCCTGGAGCATCACCCCGGTGCGCGGCCGTACGGCGTCCCGGTGGCGGTAGGGGTCGTGGCCGAGGACGCGGACCTCGCCCTCGGTGGGCTCGGCGAGCCCCTCCAGCACCTCCACGGTGGAGGTCTTGCCGGCCCCGTTGGTGCCCAGCAGCGCGAAGATCTCACCCCGGCCGACGGAGAACGTGATCCCCCGGACCGCTTCGAACCCGCCCCCGTACACCCGTCGCAGCCCGGTGACCTCGATCACGTGCTCGTTGGTTTCCATACCTTCAGCGTCCCGGCCGCCGGGACGGATCGGCAGTGCGCGCTGTCATCACCCGACATGACAAATGTCAGACGGGGAGGGGGAGGCCGGGGGAGGGGAGTAGATGGGTGCACGAAAAAGCCCCCGGAAACCGGGGGCTTCAACTGGAGCGGACGACGAGGTTCGAACTCGCGACCTCAACCTTGGCAAGGTTGCGCTCTACCAACTGAGCTACGTCCGCATTGCCTCCGACCGGCTCTCACCGATCGGCGCGAGCACCACCCTACCTGATCCAATCGAGTGGTCAGGACGGTGATGCAGAGCGGGTGACAGGGATTGCACACTGCGCCTTCCCCCTGGAAGGGGGATGTTCTACTACTGAACTACACCCGCGCGACCTTTTGAGCTGGGCTTTTCGGCCCCGCCCGGTGGCGTGCTCCAGACACTAGCTGATCAGCAGGGGGGTAACGCAAGTCGGTTGCTCCCAGGGCCCACTGACGGACCCTGAGGACACCCGACCACCCGCACCCGGGCCCTGCCGCGACCCGACCGGCACCCGGGACGGGCCCTGCCGGGCTCCCTGGGCACCCGGGGGCGGCCCCTGCCGGGCCCTGGACGGCACCCGGGACGGGGACTCCCCCCCGGCGGCCCCACCGGCACGGCGCCCCGCGTCAGCGCGCCGCCGCGAACGCCTCGTAGACCTTCTTGGGGATCCGGCCCCGCGCCGGTACGTCCATCTTGTTCGCCTGGGCCCAGGCGCGGACCGCCGCCGGGTCGGGAGCGACCTCGGTCTGCTTGAACGCCCGGCCCGACTTCGACCGCTTGCGGCCGGCCTCCACGTACGGCGCGAGCGCCTTACGCAGTTTCTTGGCATTGGCTTCATTCAGGTCGATCTCGTACGACTTGCCGTCCAGTCCGAAGGCGATCGTTTCCGCCGCTTCCGAGCCGTCGATGTCGTCAAAGAGCGTGACCACGACCTTCTGCGCCACGAATATCGGTCCCTTCGTACGGCACGGTGCCGAATTCATTTCTACTTCTACAGTGCCTGACAATGTATTGCGAGGCTCGACTAAATCCTTCCGCGTGTCCGAACGCAATAGGTACCGGGTGTCGATCCGGGATCTTTCCCGGAAATTTTCACGGACGGCGGTTCTCCGTGCGGGCGCGTGAGCACACTCACAGGGCGCCCCTGCTGCATCTACGGGCGTCCCTGTGACATGTACGGGCGTCCCTGCGGCAGGCACGGACATCCCCGCGGCAGCTACGTAGCTTCCTACAAGTCGACGCGCGTAGAAATTTTGTGCGGGTAGTCTGAAGCGACCCAGCAGGGACCTGCTCAGCACCACACACCGGGAGTGCCCGTGGCACGCGTCGTAGTCGACGTCATGCTCAAGCCGGAGATCCTCGACCCCCAGGGCCAGGCGGTCCAGCGTGCGCTGCCCCGCCTCGGTTTCGACGGGATCTCGGACGTTCGTCAGGGAAAGCGATTCGAACTGGAAGTGGACGGCCCGGTCGACGAGGCCGCGCTCGCCCGTATCCATGATCTTGCGGAATCCTTCCTCGCCAACACGGTGATCGAGGACTTCACGGTGAAGGTCGAAGGGGCGGCGGAAGTCGCGGGGGCCGCGAAGTGACCGCTCGTATTGGCGTCGTCACTTTCCCGGGCAGTCTCGACGACCGGGACACCCAGCGCGCCATCCGGCACGCGGGCGCCGAGCCGGTCGCCCTCTGGCACAAGGACAAGGACCTGAAGCAGGTCGACGCCGTGGTCCTGCCCGGCGGCTTCTCCTACGGCGACTATCTGCGCGCCGGTGCCATCTCCCGCTTCTCGCCGGTGATGGGGTCCGTCATCGAGCAGGCCAGGGCCGGTCTCCCGGTGCTCGGCATCTGCAACGGCTTCCAGATCCTCACCGAGGCCCATCTGCTGCCCGGCGCGATGCTCGGCAACGACCACCTGCACTTCATCTGCCGCGACCAGAAGCTCCGCGTCGAGCACACCGGCACCGCCTGGACCGGGGACTACACCGCCGGGCAGGAGATCCACATCCCGCTGAAGAACATGGACGGGCGGTACGTCGCCGACGCGCGCACCCTCGACATGCTGGAGGCGGAGGGCCGGGTCGTCTTCCGCTACCTGGACGTCAACCCGAACGGCTCCCTGCGGGACATCGCGGGCATCACCAACGAGGCCGGGAACGTCGTCGGTCTGATGCCGCACCCCGAGCACGCCGTCGAGCCGCTGATCGGCAGCGGCCGTACCGACGGTCTCCCCTTCTTCACCTCCATTCTCAAGAAGCTGGTCACCGCATGAGCCGGACGCCTCTGGACACGGTCGAGCATGCGACCGCGACCCCCGACGTCGAGCTGCCCTGGGCCGAGCTCGGGCTGAAGAAGGACGAGTACGAGCGGGTCGTGGAGATCCTCGGCCGCCGCCCGACCGGCGCCGAGCTGGCCATGTACTCGGTGATGTGGTCCGAGCACTGCTCCTACAAGAGCAGCAAGGTCCATCTGCGGCAGTTCGGCGAGAAGGCCCCGCAGTCCGACGCCCTCCTCGTCGGCATCGGCGAGAACGCGGGTGTCGTGGACGTCGGCCAGGGCTACGCGGTCACCTTCAAGGTCGAGTCCCACAACCACCCCTCCTATGTCGAGCCCTACCAGGGCGCGGCCACCGGAGTCGGCGGCATCGTCCGGGACATCATCGCGATGGGCGCCCGCCCGGTCGCCGTGGTCGACCCCCTGCGCTTCGGCGCCGCCGACCACCCCGACACCAAGCGGGTGCTGCCCGGCGTGGTCGCGGGCATCGGCGGCTACGGCAACTGCCTGGGCCTGCCCAACATCGGCGGCGAGGTCGTCTTCGACGCCTGCTACCAGGGCAACCCGCTGGTCAACGCCGGGTGCATCGGCGTCATGCGGCACGAGGACATCCACCTCGCCAAGGCGTCCGGCGCGGGCAACAAGGTCATCCTCTACGGGGCCCGTACCGGCGGCGACGGCATCGGCGGCGCCTCCATCCTCGCCTCCGAGACCTTCGACGACGCCAAGCCGAGCAAGCGCCCCGCCGTGCAGGTCGGCGACCCCTTCCAGGAGAAGCTGCTCATCGAGTGCACCCTGGAGGCGTTCGCCGAGAAGCTGGTCGTCGGCATCCAGGACCTCGGCGCCGCCGGACTGTCCTGCGCCACCTCCGAGCTGGCCTCCAACGGCTCCGGCGGTATGCGCGTCACCCTGGACGACGTACCGCTGCGCGACTCCACGCTCTCGCCCGAGGAGATCCTCATGAGCGAGTCGCAGGAGCGGATGTGCGCGGTGGTGGAGCCGGCGAAGGTCGAGCGGTTCCTGGAGATCTGCGACAAGTGGGATGTCATCGCCACCGTCATCGGTGAGGTCACCGACGGCGACCGGCTGGAGATCTTCTGGCACGGCGGCAAGATCGTGGACGTCGACCCGCGCACGGTCGCGCACGACGGCCCGGTCTACGAGCGCCCCTACGCCCGTCCCTCCTGGCAGGACGCCCTCCAGGCCGACGACGCGAACAAGCTGCCCCGCCCGGCGACTGCCGCCGAGCTGAAGGACCAGGTCCTGAAGCTGGTCGCGTCCCCCAACCAGGCGTCCAAGTCCTGGATCACCTCCCAGTACGACCACTTCGTGCAGGGCAACACCGTTCTCGCCCAGCCCGAGGACTCCGGGATGATCCGGATCGACGAGGAGACCGGCCTCGGCGTCGCCCTCGCCACGGACGGCAACGGCCGCTACGCCAAGCTCGACCCGTACAAGGGCGCGCAGCTCGCCCTCGCGGAGGCGTACCGGAACGTGGCCACCACCGGCGCCCGGCCGCTCGCCGTCTCCGACTGCCTGAACTTCGGCTCGCCCGAGGACCCGGCGGTGATGTGGCAGTTCGCGGAGGCGGTACGGGGTCTGGCGGACGCCTGCCAGCAGCTCGGCACCCCGGTGACCGGCGGAAACGTCTCCCTCTACAACCAGACCGGCGACGCCGCCATCCACCCCACCCCGGTCGTGGCCGTCCTCGGAGTCATCGACGACGTGGCCCGGCGCACCCCGGTCGCCTTCCAGGAGGAGGGCCACCTCCTCTACCTCCTCGGCGACACCCGCGAGGAGTTCGGCGGCTCGGCCTGGTCGCAGGTCGTCCACGACCACCTCGGCGGACTGCCGCCGGAGGTCGACCTGGAGCGGGAGCGGCTGCTCGCCGAGATCCTGATCTCCGCCTCCCGCGACGGAATGATCGACTCCGCGCACGATCTGTCCGACGGCGGTCTGATCCAGGCGGTCGTGGAGTCCGCGCTGCTCGGCGGCAAGGGCGCCCGTCTGGTCGTCCCCGACGGCCTGGACGCGTTCACCTTCCTCCTCTCCGAGTCGGCGGGCCGCGCGCTGGTCGCCGTCCCCCGCTCCGAAGAGGTCCGCTTCAACGACATGTGCGGTGCGCGGGGCCTTCCGGCCACCCGGATCGGCGTGGTCGACGGGGACGCGGTGGACGTCCAGGGCGAGTTCGCCCTCTCCCTGACGGAGCTGCGCGAGGCGCACGAGGGGACGATCCCGGCGTTGCTGGCGTAACGCCTCCGGCGCTCGCACCGGGCCGCCGCCCCGGGAACTTCGGTTTCCCGGGGCGGCGGCTTTGTGCGTTCCGGGTTTGCGGACGCGGCCTCCTGCTAACTTCGCCGGGTTGTCGTACTCGTGCCGGTGCCTGGAGGGGGAATCGTCCGTGCAACTCCCGGACGGAATACGCAAGTCCGCGAACATCCTGCTGTGTCTGGTGGCTGTCGCCGGGATCGGCTTCAGCGGCCGGGAGATCTGGCAGAACCTGCACGCCCGCCAGCAGATCGACGCGGGGTGCGGGGGGCTGGTGCCCGCGGGGCGGGTGCTGGCGTTGGACCGGGCGGGGGGAAGGATCACGCATCGGCGGGGCGAAGAGGGCACCATCGAACTCGACCAACTGGCCGACGAGGGCGCCCAGGGCTGCGAGTTGTTCAGCGAGAAGCTGGGAGGCCGGTGGTTCTTCACCGCCACGGTCGGGGTGTTCCCGACCGCCGGATTCGTGGTCGCCGACAACGTCATCTCGTCACCGCTGGACCAAGAGGGCGGCCAGACCTATCCCGCGCAGCCGCTCGGCGGCGGGATCACCGGCTCGGTGGACGATCTCGGGGTGACGGTGAAGCTGGACTGCCCCGGAGGTGAGCTGGACGGGAAGTCGTTCGACGCCCTCTGGGCGCGGGCCGAACTGCATGCCTCGGTGCTGTGGCTGGAGCACGGCCAGCCCGGCGGCCATGACCGGAACGTCCTCGCCGAGACCGCCGTCAGCACCGCCAACAACCTCGCCGAACGTCTCGGCTGCGCCGAACGCCTGCCCGACCCGCCCACCGGCATCCCTGCCCTGCCCGAGGGCACGGTCCCGGTCGGCCGGACCGAGGGCACCTGCGCCTGGTACCGCGAGTCCGGCCTCGCCGAGCGGGACGGCTTCCCGGACGAGGCGCTGGAGGGACGGGTGGACGACGCGCTGTGGGACGAGCGCTGCGCCCTGATCCTCACCGAGGCCGAGGCATGGGAGCTGTACTACGCCCGCGCGGGCGACCTCGAACTCCCGAGCGATCCCGGGGAGTACGGCGACTGGTTCATCACCTTCCACACCTATCTCGGCGAGGACGCGCGGAGGGTGAAGGTGCCGAGGATCGGCGACGACCCGATCACCGCGCCCCACGGTACGGCCGGACGCGGCCCCGACCGTGCCATCTGGTGGGCCTCGTCCACCTGCGACGGCCGCCCCCAGATCCACACCATGACCATCGCCCACGGCTACGACCGCCTGCTGGCCGCCGAGACGGAGGTCCTCTTCCGCGCCTACGTCACCGAGATCACCGACCGCCGCGGCTGCACGGACCTCGCCTTCCCGGAGTCCGACTCCTTCCGCAGTCCCTTGGACGAGACAACCCCCTTGCACGACATTACGTAACTACGTAATCTCTCCCCATGCCCCCCGACCCCTCCCTCGAACACCGCGTCGCCGCCCTCGAACACCGGCTCGACGCCCTCGAAGCCGCCGCCCGGGACCAGCCCGCCCCCCGCCCCGCCGAGGGCGACTTCTGGGCGCTGGAAGGGCTCAAGGCGCAGCTCGCCGAGCTGGGGGCGGCGGACGGAGGGGTGCTGTTCACCGGCGCGGTACGGCTGCCGGCCGGGGAGTACTACGAGTGGCAGCGCGGCGCGGTGACCGCGAGCGTGCTGGACGGTGACTGGGCCGAGGCCGCCGACGCCTTCGCGGCCCTCGGCCACCCCGTCCGGCTCCGGCTGCTGCGCGAGATCATCGGCGGTCGTCGCACCGCCGCCGAACTCGCCGAGCTGGACGGCGTCGGCACCACCGGCCAGATCTACCACCATCTGCGCCAGCTCTCCGCCGCCGGCTGGCTGCACAGCACCGGCCGGGGCCGCCACGAGGTACCGCCGGGCCGGGTGGTCCCGCTCCTGGTCGCCCTGGCCACGACCCACCCCTGAACCACGACTCACGCCATCCCTGCACTACGGCCCGACCCCGAGGAGGTCCGGATGACCGCCCGCAAACTCACCATGACCGCCTTCCGCGCGCTGCTCCTGCTCTTCGTCGCCCTGGTGATCGTCGATGTGGCCCTGGACGAGCTGCCCACGCCCTGGTGGGTGACCCTGCTCCCGCTGGTCCTGGCCTACGCCGCCGTCATCGTCGGCAACCGCTGGGGCGGCGCCCCCGACAGCGAGCGCGTCGCCCCCGAGCCCTTCGAGGTCGGCCCGCCCGTCACCGGCCGCTGGTCCGCCCTGAACAGCCCGGCCGACCGCACCCCCAGCCACGGCACGCACTCCTACGCCCAGACCTACGCCATCGACATCGTCGCCGAGCCCGAGGGTGCCGACCGGACGCGGCCCGGCTTCCGCGCGCTGTGGCCCCTGGCCCGGCGCAACGCCGACTTCCCCGCGTTCGGCGCGCCGCTGGTCGCCGTCGCCGAGGCCACCGTGGTGCACGCGAGCGACGGCCAGCGCGACCACCTCAGCCGCAACTCCCTGCCCGCGCTGCTCTATCTGATGATCCTGGAGGGCACGGTCCGCGAACTGATCGGCGGCGTCCACCGCATCCTCGGCAACCATCTGGTCCTGGACCTCGGCGAGGGCCGCTACGCCCTGTACGCCCACCTCCGTCAGGGTTCGCTCGCCGTCCGCGAGGGCGACCGGGTGCACCCCGGCCAGCTCGTCGCCCACTGCGGCAACTCCGGCAACTCCACCGAACCCCACCTCCACTTCCAGCTCATGGACGGCCCGGACCCGGTCGCCGCCCGGGGCATCCCGTTCCACTGGCGGGGCGTCGGCGTCCCACGCAACCGGGAGACCTTCGAAACCCCCGAGGACCGAACCCCCTCGACCCCCGCCCCGACCTCGACCCCGGCCCCGACCTCCGCCCCCACCCCCTGCCCCACCCCCAAATGACCCCGCACCGGCCACCCACCCCCGCATAGGCTCCCGCCATGCCCGCCGCCACGCCCCCCGCCCGAAAGCGCCCCCGCGCCTACGACCACGCCCGGACCCGCGCCGCCGTCTCCGCCCAGTTCCGCAATGTCCGCGACGCCCTGCGGGGCCTCGACGACACCCGGCTCGCCCGCCCCACCCGCCTCGGCGACTGGACCGTCCGCGACCTGGCCGCGCACCTCGCGCTGACCGTCACCGCCGTCCCCCGCGCCCTGGACCGCCCCGAACCCGACCGGGCCGGCTTCTCCCCCCTCGACTACGCCGCCGCCACCGGCCTCCACCCCGAGGACGTCGCCGACGCCGCCCGCCGCCTCGCCGCCGCCCACCCCGGCCCCGAAGACCTCGACGCCCTCTACGCCGCCACCGAGCGGGAGCTGACCGACCGTCTCGACGCCGCCCCCGCCACCCGGCTGATCGAGATGCGGGTCGGAACGATGACCCTCACCGGCTTCCTGGTCACCCGCACCGTCGAACTCGTCGTCCACACCGACGACCTCAACGCCGCCGTCCCCGGCCTGGACATCCCCTACGACCGCCAGGCGCTGGCCGCCTGCACCCGGCTGCTGGCCGACACCCTCGCCGCGAAGGCCCCCGGCGGTGCCACCGAGGTACGGGTCCCGCCGTTCGCCGTCGTGCAGTGCGTGGCCGGTCCCCGGCACACCCGGGGGACGCCCCCGAATGTCGTGGAGACCGATCCGCTGACCTGGGTCCGGCTGGCCGCAGGGCGGCTGAGCTGGGCGGACGCCGTCGAGGAGGCCAAGGTGAGCGCCAGCGGCGAACGCTCGGACCTCTCCGCACTGCTCCCCCTGCTCGGCTGACCGGAACCGGCCCCTGGCCCGCTCCGTCGAATCGGCATGAACACGAAAACCCAGCGACTGACCCTCACCGCCCTCCTCCTCCCCCTGGCCGCCGCCTGCGGCACCGAGAAGACAGGCTCCGCCTCCGTCGCCGACCCCCCACCCCTCACCGGCGTCCACTGGAACGTCGACAGCGTCACCGTCGACGGCACCACCCAGGACGCCCCCACCGGCGCCCATGTCACCGTCACCGCCGACGGCACCGCCGAGGGCAACTTCGGCTGCAACGGCTTCAGCGCCCCGGCCGAACTCGACGGCGACCGCCTCACCCTCGGCGACGCCACCCGCACCGACATGGCCTGCGAGGCGATGGACTTCGAGGAGCGCCTCGCCACCGCCCTCGCCTCCGGCGCCCTCACCACCGCCCTCGACGGCGACCGCCTCACCCTCACCACCGCCTCCGGCGACACCGTCGCCCTCACCAAGGAGCCACCGGCGGAGCTGTACGGCACCAAGTGGACCGTCACGGCACTCGGTGCCACCGCCCCGGACGGCACCAGCAGCTCCCTCCCGGACGCCGCCGCACCCCACCTCACCTTCGACGAGCAGGCCGGGACCGTCAGCGGAAACCTCGGCTGCAACCAGGTGAACGCCGAAGCGACAGCCGGCGATGGCACCCTCACTCTCGGCGTCGCGGCGACGACCCGAATGATGTGCGACGCCTCACTCATGGACACCGAGAAGTCGCTCCTGCGTCTCTTCGACTCCACCGTCGACTACCGCCTCGACCACCGCACGCTCACCCTGACCAGCGAGAACGGCGAGACCGTGACCGCGGTCGCCGAGCAGTGATCGTTTGCATCGCGAAGGTTTTTGCCGTTCCCCAATTCGGACCAGTGGTCGATCTCGCCTACACTCGGTGCCGTGCCACGTGGTGACGGTCGACTCAGCCATGATCTGCTCCCCGGTGAGAAAGGCCCCCAGGACGCTTGCGGCGTCTTCGGCGTCTGGGCTCCGGGCGAAGAGGTCGCCAAGCTCACTTACTTCGGGCTCTACGCCCTCCAGCATCGGGGCCAGGAATCCGCGGGAATCGCGGTCAGCAACGGCTCCCAGATCCTCGTCTTCAAGGACATGGGCCTGGTCTCCCAGGTCTTCGACGAGACCTCGCTCGGTTCGCTCCAGGGTCATATCGCGGTCGGTCACGCCCGCTACTCGACCACCGGCGCCTCCGTCTGGGAGAACGCCCAGCCGACGTTCCGGGCCACCGCCCACGGCTCCATCGCCCTCGGGCACAACGGCAATCTGGTCAATACCGCCCAGCTCGCCGAGATGGTCGCCGATCTGCCCAAGCAGGAGGGCGGCCGGGTCCCGCGCGTCGCGGCCACCAACGACACCGACCTGCTGACCGCGCTGCTCGCGGCCCAGGCCGACACCGACGGCCGCCCGCTGACCATCGAGGAGGCCGCCCACTCGGTCCTCCCGAAGGTCCGCGGCGCCTTCTCCCTCGTCTTCATGGACGAGAACACCCTCTACGCGGCCCGCGACCCGCAGGGCATCCGCCCCCTGGTCCTCGGCCGCCTGGAGCGCGGCTGGGTGGTCGCCTCCGAGTCCGCCGCCCTGGACATCTGCGGCGCCAGCTATGTCCGCGAGATCGAGCCCGGCGAGTTCGTCGCCATCGACGAGAACGGCCTGCGCACCTCCCGCTTCGCAGAAGCGAAGCCCAAGGGCTGTGTCTTCGAGTACGTCTATCTGGCCCGCCCCGACACCGACATCGCCGGGCGGAACGTCTATCTCTCCCGGGTCGAGATGGGCCGCAGACTGGCGAAGGAGGCCCCCGTCGAGGCCGACCTCGTCATAGCGACCCCGGAGTCCGGCACCCCGGCCGCGATCGGCTACGCGGAAGCCTCCGGCATCCCCTTCGGCAACGGCCTGGTGAAGAACGCCTACGTCGGGCGGACGTTCATCCAGCCCTCCCAGACCATCCGCCAGCTCGGGATCCGGCTGAAGCTGAACCCGCTGAAGGAAGTCATCAAGGGCCAGCGCCTGGTCGTCGTCGACGACTCCATCGTGCGCGGCAACACCCAGCGGGCCCTGGTCCGGATGCTCCGCGAGGCGGGCGCCGCCGAGGTCCACATCCGGATCTCCTCGCCCCCGGTGAAGTGGCCCTGCTTCTTCGGCATCGACTTCGCCACCCGCGCCGAGCTGATCGCCAACGGCATGACCATCGACGAGATCGGCACCTCGCTCGGCGCCGACTCCCTGGCCTACATCTCCCTCGACGGCATGATCGAGGCGACCACCATCGCCAAGCCGGACCTGTGCCGCGCCTGCTTCGACGGTGAGTACCCGATGGAACTGCCCGACCCGGAGCTGCTCGGCAAGCAGTTGCTGGAGACCGAGCTGGCCGCCGGTCCGGCAGCCACGGCCGCGGCCGACGCGATCCGTCGCCCGTAAGCCTCGTAGAAACCAACCCGAAAGATCCCAGGCCATGTCTGAGACAAGCCCTGCCGGTGCTTCCTATGCGGCGGCCGGCGTCGACATCGAGGCGGGCGACCGCGCCGTAGAGCTGATGAAGGAGTGGGTGCGGAAGACCCAGCGCCCCGAGGTCCTCGGCGGCCTCGGCGGCTTCGCCGGCCTCTTCGACGCCTCCGCCCTCAAGCACTACGAGCGCCCCCTGCTCGCCTCCGCCACCGACGGCGTCGGCACCAAGGTCGACATCGCCCGCCGCCTCGGTGTGTACGACACCATCGGCCACGACCTGGTCGCCATGGTCATGGACGACATCGTGGTGTGCGGCGCCGAGCCGCTGTTCATGACCGACTACATCTGCGTCGGCAAGGTCCATCCCGAGCGGGTCGCCGCCATCGTCAAGGGCATCGCGGAAGGCTGTGTCCTGGCCGGCTGCGCCCTGATCGGCGGCGAGACGGCCGAGCACCCGGGCCTGCTGGGCGAGGACGACTTCGACGTGGCCGGCGCCGGTACGGGCGTGGTGGAGGCCGACCGCCTGCTCGGCGCGGATCGTATCCGTACGGGTGACGCGGTGATCGCGATGGCCTCCTCGGGCCTTCACTCCAACGGATACTCCCTGGTCCGCCATGTCCTGCTGGACCGGGCCGGGCTGGACCTGGAGGCCGAGATCCCCGAGCTGGGCCGGGCGCTCGGCGCGGAGCTGCTGGAGCCCACCAGGATCTACTCCCTGGACTGCCTCGCCCTGACCCGCACCACGGACGTCCACGCCTACTCGCACATCACCGGCGGCGGCCTCGCGGCCAACCTCGCCCGGGTGATCCCGGACGGCCTGCACGCCACCGTCGACCGCTCCACCTGGACCCCGGGCCCGATCTTCGACCTGGTCGCCCGGACCGGCTCAGTCGAGCGCCTGGAGCTGGAGAAGACCCTGAACATGGGTGTCGGCATGATCGCCGTCGTCCCCGGGGAGTCGGCCGATGTGGCCCTCGCGACCCTCGCGGACCGCGGGGTGGAGGCATGGCTGGCCGGCGAGATCACCGAGCGCACCGACGAGCCGACGGGCGCGACGATGGTCGGCGACTACGCCTGACGGGACCGATGGGCGAGATGCCCGAGGGCAGCAGAAATCCCGGCCCGGTGCTGGCCACCGGGCCGGGAAGGAGCGGCTAAGCCGCACTGCAAGCGTCAGGCGCCGCGACGGTGTTGCGAGGACTGGCCGTCCTCGTCGTCCTCGTCGTCGTCCTCATAGAGGTCGGCGTACCGCGAATACAGGTCGTCGCCGTGCTCATCGTCCTCGAACTGTTCGCCGCCGTTGGTGCTCGGCGGCGGCGGATTCGACGGAGATGCGCCCAGCTCCTCAGCCAGGCGTGAGAGATCAGTCCCACCGCTGTTGTACTTCAGCTGGCGGGCGACCTTCGTCTGCTTGGCCTTGGCCCGGCCGCGCCCCATGGCTCGACCCCCTCAACGACGGGGCTCGACGGCCCCAGAGTCTTGACACGCGTTCATGATCCGGAACGGGCTCTCCGCAGAGAGACCGGTCCGTAGGGCTTCCACGGTACCTGAGCCCACGCCCATACGGTACGTCGCCCGCAGGAAGGGCGTGTGCCCACCACCGTTGAGGCGCCCTGTCCTCGCTGGTCAGTGGCGATTTTAACCACTTATCGGCGGACGACCCGCCGGTCGGAGTGAGAGTTCTCTCCACCGGCCCGCCGGCGGGTACCGGACGGGGGGCTCAGCGCCGGGCGGCGGCGGCCTCGTGCATCCGCTGCTCGGCGATCCGGTCGGCCGCGGCGGCGGGCGGCACCCCGTCCGACTTTGCACGTGCGAAGATCGCGAGAGTGGTGTCGTAGATCTTCGCGGCCTGGGCGCGGCAGCGCTCGAAGTCGAAGCCGTGCAGTTCGTCGGCCACCTGGATGACCCCGCCCGCGTTCACCACGTAGTCCGGGGCGTAGAGGATCCCGCGGTCGGCGAGGTCCTTCTCGACGCCGGGGTGGGCGAGCTGGTTGTTGGCCGCGCCGCACACCACCCGGGCGGTCAGCGCCGGGACGGTGTCGTCGTCGAGGGCACCGCCGAGCGCGCAGGGGGCGTAGACGTCCAGGCCCTCGACCCGGATCAGCTCCTCGGTGGAGGCGACGGCCCGGACACCCGGGTACCGGTCGGTGATCCGGCGCACGGCGTCGGCGCGTACATCGGTGACGTGGATCTCGGCGCCCTCGGCGGCCAGGTGTTCCACCAGATGGTGGCCGACCTTGCCGACCCCGGCGATCCCGATCCGCCTGCCGCGCAGGGTGGGGTCGCCCCACAGGTGCTGGGCGCTGGCCCGCATGCCCTGGTAGACGCCGAAGGCGGTGAGGACGGAGGAGTCCCCGGCGCCGCCGTTCTCCGGTGAACGCCCGGTCGTCCAGCGGCACTCGCGGGCGACGACGTCCATGTCGGCGACATACGTCCCGACATCGCAGGCGGTGACGTACCGGCCGCCGAGGGAGGCGACGAAGCGGCCGTACGCGAGCAGCAGCGCCTCGGTCTTGATCGTGTCGGGGTCTCCGATGATCACGGCCTTGCCGCCGCCGTGGTCGAGCCCGGCCATGGCGTTCTTGTAGGACATCCCGCGGGCGAGGTTGAGAGCGTCGGCGACGGCCTCGCGCTCGTCGGCGTAGGGGTAGAAGCGCGTCCCGCCGAGGGCGGGGCCCAGCGCGGTGGAGTGGAGGGCGATCACGGCCTTGAGGCCGCTGGCCCGGTCCTGGCAGAGGACGACCTGCTCATGGCCCCCCTGGTCCGAGTGGAACAGGGTGTGCAGAACATCGGTGGGTGCGCCGGTCACGTCGGTCACTGTGGTGACTCCTGAGGCAAGTAGCGGCGGGCTGGCACGGCCGGTGGGCCGTATGGGAAGACCTTAGATCCCCGGTGGCCGGATGACCGCGCTGTGCACGGGATCACCCGCCGAGGGGGTGGGTCCGTGCGACGATGCGGATAGTTTCCCCGTGCCGTTCGTGCCGTTCGCGCGCGGGTCCCGCAGGTTTCCCCAGCAGCGCGCGGGGGAGGGAGCAGGCGTGCCCAAGGTGTCCTCGGTGATCGTCCCGTACGCGGCGTACCTGCGGGTGTACGAGCCGCTGGCCGCCTTCCCGGAGCCCGAGCGCGGTCACTGGGCGCGCTACGCCCGCCGCCCCGACCGGCCCACGTACCAGGACGAACTGCGCCGCTCGCTGGCCGACTTGCTGCCCGTCCCGCCGGTCCCGGTGCCGGTGCACGAGAGCCCGGACGCCTTTGTGCTGGAGAGCGACGGGGTGGTCCATGTCTGCCCCTGGCGCACCCGGCTGCGCGGCTGGCAGGCGCTCGGGGAGCTGGCGGAGGAGTTCCCGGGGCCGGTGCTGGACGCGCTGCTGCCGCCGCTGGTGCGCCACCAGGCGGCCCAGGACTACGAACGCTGGCTGGCCGGCCACCCGGACGCCCGGCCGTGGATCCGTACGGCGACCTGGCAGGTGCCGCTGAACTGGTTCGTGCTGGTCTCCGACGCCGAGCGGGAGTACGCGGAGGCGGCCGGGGAGGGGAGCGGGCGGGCGCCGGTGCTGCGCTACCGCACCCCGATGGTGCAGGCCCGCCGCCGGGTGGCCCGCGCGCTGCGCACTCTGCGGTCGGCGGTGGACGAGGGGCCGCTGGTCGAGGGGCTGCTGGAGGTCGGGCGCTGGCTGGAGGAGTTCCATCCGCGCTCGCTGGTGGAGCTGGACTACGGCGGGCTGGTGCACGCCCTGCCGGCCGGCGAGCTGGCGGACGACCACTCGGCGGCGGATGTGGCCGAGGGCATCGAGGCGCTGCGCCAGGGGGACGGCGAGGGGGCGGCCGAGGCGTACACGCGGCTGGTGGAGCGCTGGCGCTCGGTCCGCGATCTGCGCTCGGCGAACTGACGCCCCATCGGGTCACCCCGCAAGGTGTGATGCACGTCACGGCCTTTTGAGATCGGATACCGCGTACGGTCTACCGCACATCCCGGAGTTGACAGGACGTAGGTCCCGATCCGGGCTTTTGTGTCAAGCGTGACAGACCGCACGTACCTGGCTCTTGCCTCCGGTGCCCCTCCTCATGCCAAAATAGGACAAGGAGCCCGGGGAGGGCTCTGTCTTAGCATTGCACGCTTTGGGGGGTCTCATGATGTCTCGTGATGTCTCGTGACTCCTGATCGCCCTGTGACTGATCGTCACAGAGGCGTGACTGTCCGCTATGGCATGGTCCATCGGCTTCCGTCGCTGATGAACACCTGGGAGGGCAATTCCATCGGTTTGGCCGACGCGGCTGGACAGATGGTGTAGTTGTAGTGCCGAGGACAAGCCGTTCGTCCTATAACCGACTCGACCCGCGTCCGCCATTTCGGGCAACGCGGGTCAAGGTGCAGAATTTAGAGGAAA
The DNA here is from genome assembly GCF_040683675.1 of Streptomyces sp. NPDC093252. NCBI lineage: Bacteria > Bacillati > Actinomycetota > Actinomycetes > Kitasatosporales > Streptomycetaceae > Streptomyces > Streptomyces sp. NPDC093252. The sequence goes on from NZ_JBFBEM010000014.1 coordinate 183,690, forward strand.
GAACCGAGAACCGGTTCTCCGAGGAGGCCGCTCATGACCGCTCGCACCCCTGATGCCGAGCCGCTGCTGACCCCGGCTGAGGTCGCCACGATGTTCCGCGTAGACCCGAAGACGGTCACGCGGTGGGCGAAAGCCGGAAAGCTCACGTCCATCCGTACGCTCGGCGGGCACCGCCGCTACCGCGAGGCGGAGGTCCGTGCACTGCTCGCGGGCATCCCCCAGCAGCGCAGCGAAGCCTGAACAACTCCATCAGGGCAGCTCGGTAGGTCCCCCAACCCGCCGCAACGCCCGAACCTCAGCTCCAAGCGACGCGGGAACTGCCCCAACAGAACCCTCGCCCGCCCACTGCACAGCAACTGAACAGGGTGCGTCGTAGATCGCGCTGGACTCCGCCGGGTCCAGCGCGATCTTTTTTGTGCCCCGGCGGCGGGGTGCCGGCCGCCCTGTGGGCGGCCTTGTCGAAGTCTGGGGAGGGCTGTGGGAACGGCCCCGGAAGTGCCCTCGCAACCCCGCACAGCAGGGTGCAATTGCACATATTAAATTGACCAGTTGTAGGGGGATGGTAAGCCCCACCGTTTCGGAAACTCCACCGGTGACTACCGTCACATGCCAGGGTGCTTGTTGCCGCTGGCTTATCTACGCTAGTGGAGCTGTGTGTTCCGTGCGGTCGGTCAGGGGGGCCGAGGGGGGTCTGTCCCCGGCGCCCTCGGGCGGCTCACCGCCGGGCTCCGCGCGGGGAGTTCCGTCCGGTCCTCCGCCGGGCCCTCTGCCGGGTCCTCCGTCGGCCGTCGGCGGGCTGTCCATCGCCAGCCGCAGCAGCCGGTGGCAGATGGGGCAGTGGCGGGTCAGATGGCGGTACGACGAGGCGGCCGACAGATGCGCGCGGAGCAGCGCCCGTGTCTCGTGCCTGACCGACGCCGCCATACGCCACCTCCACGCTCCGCGAGGGGCCCGGGAGAGCGGCCCTTGCTCTCTGGGTACCCAGAGAGGGCGGGGGCGTCAAGGAGGTGCGTACATGAGGAAGGCCCGCACCCTGACCGGGTACGGGCCTTTCAACTGTGCGGTCCTGACGGGATTTGAACCCGCGGCCTCCACCTTGACAGGGTGGCGAGCACTCCAAACTGCTCCACAGGACCTGGTTTCGCAGTGCGATGCGTGCGTTGCGCTGCGAGAAGGACTGTACAGGAGGGTGCGCCCCCGGTCGAACTCACCCAGCGTGCAGCCCCTGTTACGGAACGGCCGCGTCGATCGCCTTCACGATCCGCTTGTCCGAGACCGGGTAGGCCGTGCCCAGCGCGTGCGCGAAGTAGCTGACGCGCAGCTCCTCGATCATCCAGCGGATGTCCAGGACGGGGGCCGGGACGGGCCGCCCCTGGGGCAGTTGCTCCAGCAGCCAGGCGTACTCGTCCCGCATCTCCTGGACCTTCTCCATCCGGGCGGTGTCCCGCTGGACATTGGTCTCCATCTGCTGGAGGCGGCGGTCCACGGCGATCAGATAGCGGACGAGGTCCGGCAGCCGCCGCAGTCCCGTCGCCGTCACGAAGCCCGGCTTCACCAGAGCGTCCAGTTGCGCCCTGACGTCCGCCAGATTGGCGACCAGGGCGGGGCTGCGGATGCCCTTCAGCCGGCGCTCGGCGGCCTGCCAGGCGGCCAGCACCTGCTGGGTCTGGCCCACCGCCCGCACGGTCGTGTCCACGATCTCCGCGCGCACCTTCTCGTACAGCTTCCGGTACGACTCCTCGTCCCACGCCGGGCCGCCGAGGTCGGCGATCAGGCGGTCGGCGGCGGCCGTCGCGCAGTCGTCGAAGAGGGCCTGGACGGAGCCGTGCGGGTTGGCGGAGAGGGCGAGCTTCTGCGGGTTGGTGAGCTTCTCGGAGGCGAACTTCGCCGGGTTCACCGGGATGTTCCGCAGGATCAGCCGCCGGGTGCCCTTCCACATCGCCGCCGCCTGCTCGGCCCCGGTGTCGAAGAGGCGTACGGAGACGGTGTCGCCGTTGTCCACCAGCGCCGGGTACGCCTTCACCGGCTGGCCGGCCCGGCGGGTCTCGAAGACCCGGGAGAGGGTGCCGATCGACCAGTCGGTGAGGCCGGTGCGCTCCAGGGACTCGCCGCCCTGCCGGGACGCGGTGGCCGCGGCGGCCTGGGACAGCGCCTGGCGGGCCTTCGGCCGCAGCCGGAGCCGGAGCGCCTCCAGGTCCTTGTCCTCGGCGACCTTGCGGCGCCGCTCGTCGACGATCCGGAAGGTCACCGTCAGATGCTCGGGGATGCGGGACAGGTCGAAGTCGTCGGCGGTCACCGGCACCCCGACCATCCGCTTCAGCTCGCGCGCCAGCGTCACCGGCAGCGGCTCCTGCAAGGGGGCCGCGGTGTCCAGGAAGCGGCGGGCGAAGTTCGGCGCCGGGACGTAGTGGCGGCGGATCGGCTTGGGCAGGGAGCGGATCAGCTCGGTGACCAGTTCCTCGCGCAGGCCCGGGATCTGCCAGTCGAAGCCCTCGTCCGTGACCTGGTTGAGGACCTGGAGCGGGAGATGGACGGTGACCCCGTCGGCGTCCGCGCCGGGCTCGAACTGGTAGGTCACCCGGAACTTGAGCTGCCCCTGGCGCCAGGCGTCGGGATAGTCGGCCTTGGTGACCGCCTCCGCCGACTCCCGGATGAGCATCTCGCGTTCGAAGTCGAGGTGATCGGGCTGCTCGTGCCGCTTGCTCTTCCACCAGGAGTCGAAGTGGGCGCCGGAGACCACATGCTCGGGCACCCGCTGGTCGTAGAAGTCGAAGAGGGTGTCGTCGTCCACCAGGATGTCCCGGCGCCGGGCGCGGTGCTCCAGCTCCTCGACCTCGGTGAGCAGCCTGCGGTTGTCGGCGTAGAACTTGTGGTGGGTGCGCCAGTCGCCCTCGACCAGGGCGTTGCGGATGAACAGCTCGCGGGACAGCTCGGGGTCGATCCGGCCGTAGTTCACCTTGCGCTGGGCGACGATCGGGACGCCGTACAGCGTGACCTTCTCGTAGGCCATCACCGCGGCCTGGTCCTTCTCCCAGTGCGGTTCGCTGTAGGTGCGCTTGAGGAGGTGCCCGGCGAGGGGCTCGACCCACTCGGGCTCGATCTTCGCGTTGACACGGGCCCAGAGCCGGGAGGTCTCCACCAGCTCGGCGGACATCACGAACCGCGGGGGCTTCTTGAAGAGGGCCGAGCCGGGGAAGATCGCGAACTTGGCGTTGCGGGCGCCGAGGTACTCGTTGCTCCCGCGGTCCCGCCGCCCGCCCCCGGTGTCCTTGGAGTCCCTGCCGTCCTTGCCGTCCTTGGAGTCCTTCACGTCCTTCATCCCGATGTGGGAGAGGAGGCCGGCGAGGAGGGAGACATGGATGCGGTCGCCGGGGGCGTCGTCCTCGTTGAGGTGGATGCCCATCTGCTTGGCGACGGTCCGCAACTGGGTGTAGATGTCCTGCCACTCGCGGATCCGCAGGAAGTTCAGATACTCCTGCTTGCACATCCGGCGGAACGCGGACGAGCCGCGCTCCTTCTGCTGCTCGCGCAGATAGCGCCAGAGGTTGAGATAGGCGAGGAAGTCGCTGGTCTCGTCGCGGAAGCGGGCGTGCTGCTGATCGGCCTGGGTCTGTTTGTCGGCGGGCCGCTCGCGCGGGTCCTGGATGGACAGCGCGGCGGCTATGACCATCACCTCGCGGACACAGCCGTTGCGGTCCGCCTCCAGCACCATCCGCGCGAGCCGGGGGTCCACCGGCAACTGGGCGAGCTTGCGCCCGGTGTCGGTGAGCCGTTTGCGGACGTCCTTCTCCGCCGGGTCGATCGCGCCCAGCTCCTGGAGGAGCTGGACACCGTCGCGGATGTTGCGGTGGTCCGGCGGGTCGATGAAGGGGAACTTCTCGATGTCGCCGAGGCCAGCCGCGGTCATCTGGAGGATGACGGAGGCGAGGTTGGTGCGCAGGATCTCGGCGTCGGTGAACTCCGGGCGGGCGAGGAAGTCGTCCTCGTCGTAGAGCCGGATGCAGATGCCGTCGGAGGTACGGCCGCAGCGGCCCTTGCGCTGGTTGGCGCTGGCCTGCGAGACCGCCTCGATGGGCAGCCGCTGGACCTTGGTGCGGTGGCTGTAGCGGGAGATCCGGGCGAAGCCGGGGTCGATGACGTACTTGATGCCCGGGACGGTGAGGGAGGTCTCGGCCACATTGGTGGCCAGCACGATCCTGCGGCCGGTGTGGGGCTGGAAGACGCGGTGCTGCTCGGCGTGCGAGAGGCGGGCGTACAGGGGGAGGATCTCGGTGAACCGGTACTGCTTCTTGGTCAGCGCGTCGGCGGTGTCCCGGATCTCCCGCTCGCCGGAGAGAAAGACCAGGATGTCCCCTTTTCCTTCTCCCTGAAGCTCCTCCACGGCGTCGATGATTGCGGTGATCTGATCGCGGTCGGCGTCCTCGGAGTCCTCTTCGAGCAGCGGCCGGTAGCGCACCTCGACCGGGTAGGTCCGCCCGCTGACCTCGATGATCGGGGCGTCGCCGAAGTGCCGGGAGAACCGCTCGGGGTCGATGGTCGCCGAGGTGATGACGACCTTCAGGTCGGGTCGGCGGGGCAGCAACTGGGCGAGATACCCGAGCAGGAAGTCGATGTTCAGGGACCGCTCGTGGGCCTCGTCGATGATGATCGTGTCGTAGGCGCGCAGCTCGCGGTCGGTCTGGATCTCGGCGAGCAGGATGCCGTCCGTCATCAGCTTGAGGAAGGTCGCGTCGGGGCTCACCTGGTCGGTGAACCGCACCTTCCAGCCGACGGCCTCGCCGAGCGGCGTCTCCAGCTCGTCCGCGACCCGCTCGGCGACGGTGCGGGCGGCGATCCGGCGGGGCTGGGTGTGCCCGATCATGCCGCGGACGCCCCGCCCCAGCTCCATACAGATCTTCGGGATCTGGGTGGTCTTCCCGGACCCGGTCTCACCGGCGACGATCACGACCTGGTGGTCGCGGATGGCGTCGGCGATCTCGTCCTTCTTCTGCGAGACCGGGAGCTGCTCGGGGTAGGTGATCGCGGGGAGGCGGGCCTGGCGCTCGGCCATCCGGCCTTCGGCCTTCTCGACCTCCGCCTCGATCTCGGCGAGCACGGCGGCCCGCGCCTCCGGCTTGCGGATCCTGCGGGCACCTTCGAGCCGCCGCCCCAGCCGGTGCGCATCGCGCAGCGACAGAGCGGCCAGACGGGGGGCGAGGGCGCCGAGGTCGGGGGCGCCGGGGGCGGAGGCAGGGTGCGTAGACATACGCGTCCCAGGATCTCACCTCCCGGAAAACGGTGGCTATCGCTTATTGAACGGGGGGTCTCGTGTCCTTCCGTGTCTGCGGGGCGGCGGAGGAGCGCAGGTCACCGCGGTGCCGGTGTCCGGTGCCGGGGGTCAGGTGCCGATGACCCTCAGGGAGAGCCACAGGGCGACCGTGGCCGCGAGCAGCGCGCCCGGCACGGTGAGCAGGCCCAGCAGGGTGAACTCCCTCAGCTCCACCTCGTGGTCGTGCCGGTGGGCGATCCGCCGCCAGAGCAGGGTGGCGAGGGACCCGGCGTAGGTGAGGTTGGGCCCGATGTTCACCCCGAGCAGCACGGCGAGGACGGCCCCCGGCCCGGAGGGCGCGGCCAGCGGGACGAGGGCGAGCACGGCGGGCAGGTTGTTGATCAGATTGGCGAGCAACGCGGCGACGGCGGCCGTGGCGAGCAGGGCGGGCAGCGCGGTGCCGTCGGGCAGCAGTCCGTCCAGCGCGTCGCCGAGCCCGTTGTCGACGACGGCCCGGACGACGACCCCCAGCGCCAGCACGAACGCCAGGAACAGCGGGTCGGCCGCGCGCAGAAGGGCGAGCGGGGTGGTGCGCCGCCGGGCCAGGGCACGTACGGCGAGGACGGCGGCGCCGGCCGCCGCGGCCCAGGCGGGGTCGATCCCGAGCCCGGACGCCAGCGCGAACCCGGCGAGGGTGGCACCGACGGTGACCAGTGCGAACAGCGGCACCTCGACGGGTTCCTCGGGCGCGACGGGGGTGGCCGGGGCATCCAGGTCACGGGCGAAGAACCGCCGGAAGACGAGGTACTCGACCCCGATCGCGACCACCCACGGCAGGAACATCAGCAGCGCGAACCGGGTGAAGGTCAGCCCGGTCGCGGCAAAGGCCAGCAGATTGGTCAGATTCGACACCGGCAGCAGCAGCGAGGCCGTGTTCGACAGATGGGCACTCGCATAGACATGCGGTTTCGGCCGCGCCCCCATCCGAGCGGCGGTGGCGAACACCACGGGCGTCAGCAGTACGACGGTGGCGTCCAGGCTCAGCGCGGCCGTGATGAGCGAGGCGAGCCCGAAGACGGCCCCCAGCAGCCGCCGGGGCCGCCGGTGCGCCCAGCGGGCCATCCAGGTCCCGCAGGCATGGAAGAGCCCCTCGTCGGCACAGAGCTTCGCCAGCACCAGTACGGCGGCCAGAAACCCCACCACCGGTCCGAGCCGCGCGACCTCGTCGCCCACGTCCGCCACCGAGAGGGCCCCGGCCCCGACCACCACCCCGGCCAGCGGCACGGCGAACACCGCCTCGGGCCACCGGAAGGGCCGCACCACGGCACACACCAGCACGAGGACGAGAGCGACGACGGAAACAGCGGTGAGCAGCACGGGCCGATCATCCCCGCCCCCGCGGGGCGGACACGAAAAAAGCCCCTCTCCGTGATGGAGAGGGGCTTGCGGTGGCTGGGGCCGGGGTCGAACCGGCGACCTTCCGCTTTTCAGGCGGACGCTCGTACCAACTGAGCTACCCAGCCACGGTGTTTCACGTGAAACACCAGCGGTCCTGACGGGATTTGAACCCGCGGCCTCCACCTTGACAGGGTGGCGAGCACTCCAAACTGCTCCACAGGACCAAGCGTTGCGTACGACAGTGTCGCACACGGTGTTGCGTGCCCCCAACGGGATTCGAACCCGTGCTACCGCCTTGAAAGGGCGGCGTCCTAGGCCGCTAGACGATGAGGGCTATCGGCCCGCCTGGGCGCTTCTCAGCGCGTCGGGGACGTGAGAAGCATATGGGATGGCGGGAGGTATCGCCAAAACGGTTTACAGGGCGGCGGAGGCGGCGGCTGCGGGGGTCGGAGAGGGCGTCTAGGAAGGGGACGGGGAAGGGGAAGGGGTCGAGCCGGGGGCCGGGCCCGGGGAAGGGGAGAGGGAGGGGGAAGGGGAGGGGGCGGGAGTGGAGCCGGCGGGTGCTCCGGGGTGGTTCTCCTTCGGGAGGTGGCGGCTGACCTCCGCCGTGGTCAGGCCCAGGCCGCCGAGGCGGATCTCGTCCCATGCCTGGAGGCGGCGGGTGTCGCGGTCGAGGTAGAGGATGGACGCCTCGATCGGGTCGGGGTTCTTCTGCTCCAGCGCCCGCAGCCCGCTGCCGCCGGTCGTGCCCTCGATCCGCAGCCGGGTGCCGTAGGGCATGACCTCCATCTCCTGGTGGTGGAGGTGGCCGGCCAGGGCGAGGGGGACCTGGCCGTCCGTCTCGCGTGCCGCGTCCGGGTCGTGGGCGATGGCGATGTCCACCGGAGTACCGGCCTGCTTCTGGTCGCGCAGGGCCGAGGCCAGCCGGGCGCCCGCCAGGGCCTGGACCTCCTTGCCGCCCTGCGGGGCGGTCCGGTCCGGGGAGAACTGCGGGTCGCCCATGCCCGCGAACCGCAGCCCGGCCACGTCCACCGCCCGGCCGTCGTCCAGTACATGGACGTTCTCCATGTCCTCCAGGTACTCCTGGGTGAGACCGGAGTCATGGTTGCCGCGGACCCAGATGTACGGCGCCCCGAGGTCCTCGATCGGGTCCAGGAAGCCGTTCTCGGCCGCCGAGCCGTGGTCCATGGTGTCGCCGGAGTCCACGATCACATTCACCTTGTACTGCTCCACCAGGGAGCCGATGATCTTCCAGCTCGCCGGGTTGAGGTGGATGTCCGAGACGTGCAGCACCCGGATCGTGGACGGGTCGGGCGCGTACGCGGGGAGCGTGGAGGTGGCGTCGTACAGCTCGGTCACATTGGTCACCAGCCGAGCCAGCTCGCGCTGGTAGACATCGAACTCGGTGACGATGCTGCGGGCGTCGCCGACCAGGGACGGGGCCGAGGAGAGCAGACCGGAGAAGCGCGGCTCCAGGACCGACTTGGGGTTCCAGGTGGCCAGCGCCGTCCCGCCGGACGCGGCGAGCAGGGCGAGGGCCAGACCCCCGGCCGCCAGTGCCCGGCGCGGACGCCGGTAGACCGCGAGCCCGAGCGCGGTCGCCCCGATCACCACCGCGGCGCAGGAGCGCACCGCCAGATCGAGCGTGCCGCGCCCCACGTCCTGGGCCACCTCGTCCTGGAGCCCGGAGAGCCGCTCGGGGTGGTCCACCAGGGCCTGCGAGCGGACCGGGTCCAACTGGTCGACGTTCACATCCAGCCGGAAGGGCGCGGTGTGGCTGTTGAGGTGCAGTGCTCCGAGCGGCGAGACATTGATCTTCGTGCCCCCGGTCGCCGAGGGGCGCAGGGTCATGGTGGTGTCCATCGGCCCGACCGGCACCCGTACGTTCCCCACGATCAGCAGTCCCAGCCAGGCGCCCAGCACGACCACCGCCGTCAGACCCGCGGCCCGGACCCAGGGGTTGGGCCGGGCGCCGAGTGCGAGGGCGGGGAGGGGACGGGTGCGGGCCATTGATCCCGTATGCCCATGTTGGCGGGCGGATATGCGGTGGCCTGGGTTGTATGCCCTGGTGGGAGGAGCCGGGGGGAGGTATGGGGTGGGGGTATGGGGTGGGGATCAGCCCCAGCCGAGTTCGTGGAGGCGTTCGTCGTCGATGCCGAAGTGGTGGGCCACCTCGTGGATGACGGTCACGGCGACCTCGTGGACCACGTCCTCCGGGGTCTCGCAGTAGCGCAGGGTGGGGCCCATGTAGATGCTGATCCGGTCGGGCAGCACCCCCGCGTACCACTCGCCGCGCTCGGTGAGCGGGGTGCCCTCGTAGAGGCCGAGGAGTTCGGGATCGTCGGCGGGGGGTTCGTCCTCCACGAACACCGCCACGTTGTCCATGACCCGCGCCAGCTCCGGCGGGATCCGGTCCAGTGCTTCACTCACCAGCTCTTCGAACGCCTCGCGTGTCATCTCCAGCACCCGTTCATTGTCCGGGACGGCCGGGGAAACGGCGCCGGGCGGTGGCCGGGTCCGGCGTGGCGCGCGTGTCCTCCCGCGGGCGGGGGGAGTTGGGCACGCTGACTTCTTCGCCCCCTCGGAGGTGGCTCCCGTGCGCCCTTTGTACGTACCCGTCCGCCTGGCCGCCGCCGTGGTGGCCGTCGCCGCGGCCACCGGCTGCATGAGCGTCGGTGACGACGAAGGCCGGCGGGCCGAGCCGTCGCACTCCGCGGGCCGCCCCGGCGGTGAGGCACCGGACGGGGGCGCGGCGCTCACGGGCGGCGCGTTCGGGTCCGGCGATGGGGAGGCGGGCGGCGCCCGGGACGGGCATGGGGATGCCAAGGGCGGGGGCAAGGGCGACGGCAACGGTGAGGAGGAGGCGAAGGACGGGGACGGTGGCGGGGAGGGCGGGCCGGGGGAGTCCGGGGCGCCCTCGGCCTCCGCGCCGGTCCGGCCCGGGGCGTCGGGGCCGGTGCCGGGCGGGCCGGGGCGGACCGTGCCGCCGGGGGGTGATCCGGTGCCGCCGAAGCCGCTGCCGTCGCCGACCCGGACCGGCGAGACGCCGGCGCCGCCCGAGCCGACGCCGGAGCCGCCGGCCTCGCCGGAGCCGACGGTCGCGGAGCCGTCGTCCTCGGCGCACGAGCAGGCGGGAACGCAACTCGTCCAGCGGGAACCGGCGCCGCGGGCCGGGGTGCCGGTGTGAGGTGGGGTTGGGGGTGAGGGGTTGGGGGCGGAGTGAGGGGTTGGGGCGGGGGTTCGGGTGGTGGGCTCGGGTGGTGGATTTGGGCTGTGGGAGGTCGGGAGGTGGGTGGTGCCGGGATCTCGATTTGCCTACCGGGGCCTTGGGTGCGTATGGTGGTAGATCGTTTGATCCCATTTGCCCGGCGCCAACGCAGAGCGCGCCGTGTGGCGCGTTCTCTCCCTTGCCGTGGCTGACCGCATTGAGGCGGTCGTGGTGCGAATCACGGAGTTGACGGGCGCGTGCCGACGAGACTCCGGAAGGTTTCGCATTCGCATGTCCATTTCCACTGCCGATCACTTTGTCGTGCCCGGGGACGAGGTCCGCGAGGACGCCGTTCTCGACGCCGAGACCCCTGAGGCCGCCGAGGGCGCCGGGGACACCGGTTCCGCCGCGGACACCGGTTCCGCTGCCGCGGCCGACTCCGACGACGTGACCGACACCGTCGAGGCGGACGACACCGCCGACGCCGACGCCGACACCCCCGAGATCACCTTCGCCGACCTCGGTCTCCCCGAGGGCGTCGTGCGCAAGCTCGCGCAGAACGGGGTGACCGTCCCGTTCCCGATCCAGGCCGCGACCATCCCGGACGCCCTGGCCGGCAAGGACATCCTCGGCCGGGGCCGCACCGGCTCCGGCAAGACCCTCTCCTTCGGCCTGCCGACCCTGGCCACGCTGGCCGGCGGCCGGACCGAGCGCAAGAAGCCCCGCGCCGTCATCCTCACCCCCACCCGCGAGCTGGCCATGCAGGTCGCCGACGCGCTCCAGCCGTACGGCGATGTCGTCGGCCTGCGGATGAAGGTGGTCTGCGGCGGTACGTCGATGGGCAACCAGATCTACGCCCTGGAGAAGGGCGTCGACATCCTGGTGGCCACGCCGGGCCGGCTGCGGGACATCATCAACCGGGGCGCCTGCTCCCTGGAGGACGTCCAGATCGCCGTCCTCGACGAGGCCGACCAGATGTCCGACCTGGGCTTCCTGCCCGAGGTCACCGAGCTGCTGGACCAGGTCCCGGCGGGCGGCCAGCGCATGCTGTTCTCCGCGACCATGGAGAACGAGATCCAGACCCTGGTCGACCGCTACCTCGACCAGCCGGTCTCGCACGAGGTCGACGCGGCGCAGGGCGCGGTGACGACCATGTCCCACCACATCCTGATCGTGAAGCCCAAGGACAAGGCGCCGGTCACGGCCGCGATCGCGTCCCGCAAGGGCCGCACCATCATCTTCGTCCGCACCCAGCTCGGTGCCGACCGGGTCGCCGAGCAGCTCCGCGACGCGGGCGCCAAGGCGGACGCGCTGCACGGCGGTATGACCCAGGGCGCCCGCACCCGCACCCTGGCCGATTTCAAGGACGGGTACGTCAATGTCCTGGTCGCCACGGATGTCGCCGCGCGCGGTATCCATGTCGACGGCATCGACCTGGTCCTGAACGTGGACCCGGCCGGTGACCACAAGGACTATCTGCACCGGGCGGGCCGTACCGCGCGGGCGGGCCGTACCGGCACGGTCGTCTCGCTGTCGCTGCCGCACCAGCGGCGGCAGATCTTCCGGCTGATGGAGGACGCGGGCGTCGACGCCTCGCGCCACATCATCCAGGGGGCCGGCGCGTTCGACCCGGAGGTCGCCGAGATCACCGGTGCGCGCTCCATGACGGAGGTCCAGGCGGAGTCCGCCGGGAACGCCGCTCAGCAGGCCGAGCGCGAGGTCGGTCAGCTCACCAAGCAGTTGGAGCGGGCCCAGCGCCGGGCCACCGAGCTGCGCGAGGAGGCGGACCGGCTGATCGCGCGGGCCGCCCGCGAGCGGGGCGAGGACCCGGAGACGGCGGTGGCGGAGGCCCAGGCGGCGACGGAGGCGGAGGCGCAGGCCGCTGTTGCGGCGGTGTCCGTGCCGGAGCAGGCGCAGGGGCCGACGCAGACGCAGGCGACCGCGCGGGAGTACGACCGGCAGGACCGGTCGGAGCGCGGGGAGCGCTATGTCCGTAACGATCACCGGAACGATCACCGGGGGGAGCGTGGCGGTGGGTTCCGTCGCGACGACCGCGGTGGGCGTTCGTTCGAGCGCCGCGACGAGCGTCGGGACGACCGCCGTGATGACCGGCGCGACGACCGGGGCGGGCGTTCCTTCGAGCGGCGTGACGACCGTCGTGACGACCGGGGCGGGCGTTCGTTCGAGCGGCGCGACGACCGTCGCGATGACCGGGGTGGCCGTTCCTTCGACCGTCGGGACGACCGCGGTGGGCGTCCCTTCGAGCGGCGCGACGACCGCGGTGGCCGTTCGTTCGAGCGGCGTGACGACCGGCGTGACGACCGTCGCGATGACCGCGGTGGGCGTTCCTTCGAGCGGCGGGACGACCGTCCGGGCCGTTCCTCGTCATCCTCCTTCGAGCGGCGGGACGAGCGGAGCGGGCACCGGGGCAGCGACCGGCCGTTCAACCGCGACCGGCAGGGCGACCGGCCCGGCTTCCGTGCCGGGGGCCACGAGCGGCCGTACGGTCGCCGTGACGACCACCGGGGGACCGGCGGCGGGTCGTCCGTCGGACGCCGTGAGGACAAGCCGCGCTGGAAGCGCAACGGCTGACGCCGGGGTGTAGTGCTGCGGAGTACTGAGAGGCACTGAGAGGTACTGAGGAAGGGCCCGTGCGACTTCGGTCGTGCGGGCCCTTCCGCGTGTCCGGGGTGCGGCGGCTGTCGCTGTGGGTCAAGTTGTGACGTGTGTCACGTGCTTGGTGGGGGAATTGCTGGGGGCATGACAGATACAGGCACAGGCACAGGCGCAGGCACAGGTACAGACGCGGGGGCAGGGGCGGGTTCACCAGGGGTCACCGGGGCTGGTGGGGGCGGGGACGGTGGGGCTGGTGGGGGTGGCGGGGCTGGTGGGCTGACCGATGAGGAACGGCTGGCTCAGCTCGGGTACACCCAGGTGCTGGCCCGCCGGATGTCGGGGTTCTCCAACTACGCGGTGTCGTTCACGATCATCTCGGTGCTGTCGGGCTGCCTGACGCTGTATCTGTTCGGCATGAACACCGGTGGCCCGGCGGTGATCACCTGGGGCTGGGTCGGGGTCGGGCTGATGACGCTCTTCGTCGGGCTGGCGATGGCCGAGATCTGCTCGGCGTACCCGACCTCGGCGGGCCTGTACTTCTGGGCGCACCGGCTGGCGCCGCCCCGGACGGCCGCGGCCTGGGCGTGGTTCACGGGGTGGTTCAACGTGCTCGGGCAGGTCGCGGTGACCGCGGGGATCGACTTCGGCGCGGCGTCCTTCCTGGGCGCGTATCTGAACCTTCAGTTCGGTTTCGAGGTGACGCCGGGCCGGACGATCCTCCTCTTCGCCGGGATCCTGCTGCTGCACGGCCTCCTCAACACCTTCGGCGTCCGGATCGTCGCCCTCCTCAACAGCGTGAGCGTGTGGTGGCACGTGGTGGGGGTGGCGGTGATCGTGGGCGCGCTGGCGTTCGTCCCCGACCGTCATCAGTCGGCGTCGTTCGTCTTCGGCGAGTTCGTGAACAACACGGGGTGGGGCAGCGCGCTGTATGTGGTGCTGCTGGGGCTGCTGATGGCGCAGTACACCTTCACCGGGTACGACGCGTCCGCGCATATGACGGAGGAGACGCACGACGCCTCGACGGCCGGCCCGAAGGGCATCGTCCGCTCGATCTGGACCTCCTGGATCGCCGGGTTCGTCCTGCTCCTCGGCTTCACCTTCGCGATCCAGTCGTACGAGGGGGCGCTGACGTCCCCGACGGGGGCGCCGCCCGCGCAGATTCTGCTGGACGCGCTGGGCGTGACGGCGGGGAAGCTGCTGCTCCTGGTGGTGATCGGGGCGCAGCTCTTCTGCGGGATGGCGTCGGTGACGGCGAACAGCCGGATGATCTACGCGTTCTCCCGGGACGGGGCGCTGCCGTTCTCCCGGGTCTGGCACACGGTGAGCCCGCGCACCCGGACGCCGGTGGCGGCGGTGTGGCTGGCGGCGGGGGGTGCGCTGGTGCTGGGCCTGCCGTACCTGATCAATGTCACCGCGTACGCGGCGGTCACCTCCATCGCCGTGATCGGCCTCTACATCGCGTACGTCATCCCGACGCTGCTGCGGCTGCGCAAGGGGGACGACTTCGAACGGGGGCCGTGGCATCTGGGGCGGTGGTCGCGGGTGATCGGGGTGATCGCGGTGACCTGGGTCGGCGTGATCACCGTGCTGTTCATGCTGCCGCAGGTGTCGCCGGTGACCTGGGAGACGTTCAACTACGCGCCGGTGGCGGTGCTGGTGGTGCTGGGGTTCGCGGCGGGATGGTGGGGGGTTTCGGCTCGGAAGTGGTTTTTGCGGGGGGATGGGGGTGGGAGTGGGAGTGGGGTGAAGGGGGTGGGGTGACGGGGTGGGGTGGAGGGGGTGGGAGGGGTGGTGGTGGGGGTGGGGTGGAGGGTTTGCGGGGTGGTGGTGAGGGTGGAGCGGAGGGCTTGCGGGGTGATTCCGGGGGCTTGGGCGGGGTGAGCGCCTGGGGTCTTCGGCTGTGCGCCGGGCCGTGTCGCGATACCCGATCGGAGACGCGGCCCGGTCCGGCTATGCTCGGGGAGGCAACATCACGCATCACCGGGTGCGGTCTTGTGCACGACGGTGAGTGGGCCCTTAGCTCAATTGGCAGAGCAGTGGACTTTTAATCCATTGGTTGTGGGTTCGAGTCCCACAGGGCCTACCGATGCGGGGGAGGGGAAATCCCTTCTGACCTGCGGTGCAGCGCTCGGGTTGGCTTCGGCTGGCTCGGGCGCTTCCGCGTTTTCGGGGCCTTGCGTGAGCGATGCGTGAGCGGATGTGTCGGGGACGCTCCGCTGGGAGAGCCCCCGACTTGGTCATGCCGTCAGATCGAACTGCTTGAGCCAATCCGGATCGGCGTCGCCAACCGTCGCAACCAGGCCACCGCAGAGCATCACCATATACAGGGTGAACGTGATCGGGTTGCCCCCGTAGTGCTCGATCCCTTCGTTGAGCGTCAGATTCGGCGCGTCCGGATGGCCGATGAACCCTGCTGCTTGGACGAGGTCATCGTGATTGATTCCCAGGCTGTCGGAGACCCACGTGACGGCGTCGCGTGCCTGGTCCTCGGTGATCTGCTCCCGTGCCGCGACAAGCCAGCCCATCAAGATCGCCCAGACTGCAGTGGGATCCGAAGGGTGCTCACCCTCAATGAACGAGGCCCCCGGCCCCTTGGAGGGGTTCTCCATCCACGTTGCTATATCTGCGCGCAGGCGCTTCGCGGTCCGGGCACGGGAGATCTCGGAGAGGTCCGGCCTGACAATGCGCCCCGCCTTAGCAACTCGTGCGCTCCGGCGGCGCTTGCTGTTTCGTCCCATGGACCGAGCATGACGCCCGTACCCGCCTGAGGGAGTGGAAATGGCCCAGAACATGGAGATCTGCTAGCGGTCAGGGGAGATGTCGAGGCGCGGTTCTAGCTTGCTGTGCGGTCGTGATCAGTTAGCCCCTCCGGATCGATGGCTTGAGTAGATGCCACGCAGGACGCGTGACTGAGCGTCACGGTCGACCTCACCTCGCTGTAATGGAAGGGGAGTTGCGCGGGAGGGCTCCGATTGAGGTAACCTGCCTGCCATCGACCTTTGTCGACTGGGCGCAGAGGCCCAGGAGCTCCGGCGTGCGGGCCCGGTACTGCAATCGTCGTCTCACGGGTGTTAGTGCACTCACTCTGCGGAAGCGGTGCAGGAAGCATCTGTTTTGGCGTGCGACTCAAACGCTACCGGGGGCGAGTGAGGCATTTGCATGTCTAATTCGGTGAAAAAGAAGGCCGCGCACTCCCGTATGAAGTACTCAGGTGAGTTGTATAAAGCGGCGCTTGCGGGAATCCCCAATGATCGTTCCCACGGCTTGGATTCTTTCGCACCACAACAGCGTCAGTTGAATGCAATGCTAGCCCTCGGCCTGTTCAATCGAGGCGACGAGGGTGCATCGCCGAAGCGATGGACGATCAACACCCTGACGTGGTACACGATCAAGGTTTCGCCGCGTTGGAACCGCTTGGTCTTTATCGCGGACGCGCCGATGAACGTTGCACAGTATCTCGTCCCGGACAGCGAAAATTACCTGCGGGTTCCAGGTATGCGCCTTAGGGGCGGAGTTTTCGGTTCCTGCTACGTATTGGAGCATGTTCCAACAGGCGGGGAACTGGTAGTCACTGACGATCCAAACGGTAAAGCGGTTGGCCGGTTGAGCGACACCGATCGTCGAATGCTGTCGCTCGATACCCCCTTGCTTTCGGAGGAGAAGCGTCTTTACGCGGCACTACCAGTCATGACCCCTGACGCTCAAACCCTGCTAGCGGGCGTTGCTGTGAGGATGTCTATGGCTGACCCGGGCCGGCGCTGGGCCACGGGTAACTGGTATTGGGACCCGTTGCAGCGTATGGGCCATACGGAGGTTGAGGGATACGGCGACCCGCAGCGGCGACTTTGGGGGGAGGGTGACGAATGGGAGGCGCAATGGACGGGATATCCCTACGCGCAGGATGTTGCGCTTGCACTGACTGACCCGGTGATCGGGGTGCGCGATGCGAAACTCTCCACCCGACGGCACGGATATGAGGTAACCCTGAAGGGATCGGTACTCAAGATTCGACGCTGATCGGACCGCATGGCCGAGTCCATCAAACTTCCCATACGGAGAGTCGTTGAATCATGATTGAGATCCCTCAGAGTGCGATCGAAGGGATGCCGTGGTGGGCATTCCTACTTCTCGTTTTTCTCTTCTTCCTGCCGCTCGCTTTGGTGCGGCTACTCATGCCAAAGGAATCTCGATATCGCTATCTGTGGTGGGTGGCTTGGTGGGAGCATCGGCGGAAGCACGCCGCTATGAGGGGCAGACTGCGGGAGCGAGATTAAGTTCCCCCGTCTTCATAAGGGCGCGATGGACTTCGGCCTGTACGCGGATGTCGTTTCTGGTCCAGGTACAGGATGAGCGTCTTCGTGTCGGTTCCCGCAACCTCAGCCTGCCCTAGCGGCTGTGACTGTGCCCTACCCATCGCGTGCGATTTGAGCGGCCGAATCATTAGCTGTCGGACGTGACCTCGGGATCAACTTTGCGGCCTTCTCGGCGATCTCACGGTCCAGTTCAGGGAGCAGGCTCGTGTACGTGTCCGAGGTCAGCGTGATGGTGGAGTGTCGCAGCGTCTCCTTCACCGCATGGATGTCGCCGCCGCCTCCGTGCGTGAGCGTCGCGGCGACGTGGCGTAGGTCCCGGAGAGTGATGGGCGGCAGGTCGGTCGTGGCGAGGATGCGGCGGAAAGTCTCGGAGACCGTCTCGGGGTGGAGCCAGGAGCCGTCCTCTTTGGTGAACACCTTGCCGGTGTCCTGCCAGGCGGTGTCCCACTTGGCGCGCTCCTTCTCCTGGCGGGCTTTGTGCTCGCGCAGTTCGGAGATGGTCGTGCTGTCGAGCGCGATCGTGTTGGCGCTGCCGTCCGTCTTGGGCTCGGACTCGTAGGGGTCCCAGCCGTCCACCACGATCTCCTTGGCGGGTGTGATGAGGCCAGCGTCGAGATCGATCTCGTGCCAGTCCTGGCCGACCGCCTCGCCGCGACGGAGACCGCGGGTGCCCATGAGGTGAAAGATCGCGTACAGGCGGTCGCCCTCGGCTGCGTCGAGGAAGGCGCCGAATTGCTGTGGGGTCCACACCATGACCGGGCCGGGGACTTCGCCGGTCTCGCGCCAGCGTCGTACGCGCTCCTCGGTCCACAGGAGTGGTTTCGGGCGCTTGCCGGATTCCAGTTCGACATGGGACGCCGGATTGAAGGTGATCAACTGCTGGGCGATCGCCGCGTTCAGTGCCGCGCGGAGGGTGCGGCGGATGGCCTGGCGGCTGGCCGGGCCCGTGATCTTCCGGAAGGGCTTCATCTCGGCGAGCTTGGCTCGTTCGGACGCGAGGAACGGTCGTTCGGCTCCAGCGGGCCGTCCTGGTTTGCTCGGCTTGCAACGGGCGATCTGTTCGCGGCGGGCCCGGTTCTCGGCGGCGATCGTCTCGTTGTCATCGGCTATGCCGTCGAACATCTCCACCAGGTGGCCGACGTTGAGCCGGTCCAGACGCACGTGGCCGATGCGGGGCTTCAGATGGACGCGAATGTGGGAACCGTAGCTGTTCAGCGTGGTCTTGCGACGCCGCTTTCCTGCGAACTACTGGTCGAGCCATTCGCCGACCGTGAGGCGTCCAGTGAGGTCGAGGCCGTGGTTGAGGCGGCGACGGGTCGCTTCTACGTTCGGGAGTGGTGCCTTTTCGTCGGCGACCTTCTCCAGGAGGTCGGCTATGCGGGCGAGGTTCTCGGGGTCGTCGTTTTCGGCGAGGGCGATGAGGGCGCGGACGTGGTCGAGGTCGTTCTGGGCGTCTTTGAGGGTGGTGTAGCCGGCGCGGCTGAAGGAGCGGCGGGCGCCGTCTTGGCGGGGCGGGAGTTCCTGGCGGACGGAGTAGGTGCCGTGCTTGCGGTGGGTGAGCTTGGGGCACTTCTTGCCGAGGGGTCTGCCGGTGTGGGGGTCGCGGCAGTAGCAGCGGCGGTGGGTGGAGCCCTTCAAATGCGTTCCTCCGGGGTGGGGGTGGGGTTGTCGAGTCCGGTTGGGGTGGTGGGCACGGTGGTGGGTTGGTCGACGTCGTGGAGGGTGTGGGGGAGGTGGGGTGGGGTGGCGCCTCGTTCGCGGATGCGGCGGCGGAGGTGGCGCAGTTCGTATTTGGCGGTGATGGCGTCGTCGCTGTTGTTGTCGTTTTCGGCGAGGGCGGTGAGGGCGTGGGTGGTGAGGCGGGTGTGGGTGTCGAAGTCGCGGAGCATGCCGGGGTCGTGGCCGGTGATGCGTTTGTCGGCGGTGAAGTGGCGCAGGGCGGTGCGGGTGGGGACGGGTTCCTCGAAGGGGAGTTCCTGGGTCTGGTCGGTGTAGCCGACGGGGTAGATGAGGCAGATGGGGTAGGTGCGCAGGGCGGCGGCGAGGATCATGACGTCGGCGAGGGGGAGGTGCGCGCGGCGGCCGGATTCCATGTTGGCGATGACGTTGCGGGGGATGGGGTGGCCTAGGCGTTCGCATGCGTCGGCGAGGTCCTGCGCGCTCCATCTCATCTCCTTTCTGCGGCGGCGGACTTCGCGGGCCACGGTGGCGTTGACGCGGTCCGCCCATTCGGGAATGTCGTCGGTCTCTTCATCTTCGATATCGTTTTGTGTCATGAAGACACAGTAGCGTGAGGATCGTGGTGGATACACGCCTGGAGCCGGATGTGATCACCGCGTTCGCCGAGGGCTGTATCGAGAGGGGCGCACGCGTATGCGCGAAGACGCGAAGCCTGATTCGTTGGCGGTCTCGGCCATGCCGAGGGGGTCGCGGGGGATGAGCCGGGAGGAGCTGCTGGCGCTTCCGGTCTCGGTTGACCTGGAGACGGGGAACCGGGCGCTCGGGCTGGGGCGGAGCAAGGGGTACGAGCTGGCGAAGCGCGGCTTGTATCCATGCCGGGTGCTGCGGCTGGGCAACGCCTACCGGGTGGTGATGGCGGATCTGCTGGCGCTGCTCGGGCCGGCCGCGTGAGGCGGCGGCACGTCAGCGGGGGGTTCTGCGCTGAGCTGACACGGAAACGCTGGACTAGTGGCGGGGTTGGACGTACGGTCTGTGGTCCCCCGGGCAACGGTGCGAACGTTCCGGACCGGCACAGGCCCGGCGTCCCGGCACCGAACAGGGCGAACGTCCCGGATCAGAATGCGACGGGTCTGCGGCGGCACAACGCCCCAGGCACCGGAACCCCCACCACCCGCATCCATCGAATGACCCGCGCTGCTGGGCCGGTGTGCCCGGCGGCGCAGGAGAGGAACCGCCTGGTGCAGCCAGACAGCCCCCTGCCCTATTCCACCCCCGCCCCCGACCTCGCCCCTGCACCTTCCGGTGCCTGGCCGCCCGTCGCGGTCCCAGGCCAGGGCGTGCCGGAGCACGTCGCTCCGCTCCCGGCGTCGGACGCAAGGCCATCCGATCCGGAGCCGTCGGCTGGTTCGGTGCTGCTGGATGAACTGCGTGCGCGGATAGCGCGGTTCGTGATCCTGCCCTCGGCGGAGGCGCTGGACGCGGTGACGCTGTGGGTGGCGGCCACGCACTTGCAGCCCGCGTGGCAGCACGCGCCGCGTCTCGCGGTGGTCGGTCCGGCGAAGCGGTGCGGCAAGTCACGGCTGCTGGACGTGCTGACGGAGACGGTCCACGAGCCGATGCTCACCGTCAACACCACCCCGGCGGCCGTGTTCCGGTCGATCACCGAGGAGCCGCCCACCCTCCTGGTCGACGAGGCCGACACGATCTTCGGGACGCCGAAGCAGGCGGAGAAGAACGAGGAGATGCGCGGCCTCCTCAACGCCGGCCACCAGCGGAACCGGTACGTCACCCGGGTGGTCGGCAACGACCACACCCCGCACCGGTTCGCCACTTTCGCCATGGCCGCCCTCGCCGGGATCGGTGACCTGCCCGACACCATCATGGACCGGGCCGTCGTGATCCGGATGCGCCGCCGGGCCGAGGGAGAACGCGTCAAGCCTTTCCGCTCCCGCCGCGACATCCCCTCACTCCACGAACTGCGCGACCGCATCGCGGCCTGGGCCGGACCGCTGCTGGACGAGGCGGCGGAGCTGGAGCCGGACCTGCCGGTCGAGGACCGGGCCGCCGACACCTGGGAACCCCTGGTCATCATCGCCGACCTCGCCGCCGGGTCCTGGCCCCGCCGGGCCCGCACCGCGTGCGAGCGGATGGTGGCTGCGGAGGTCGAGGCGGAGGAGGAGCAGCCCGGCGGCGCCCGCATCCTCGCTGACATCCGCAGGGTCTTCGCCACCCAGCGCGAGACCGACAGCCTCGCCACGGACGACCTGCTGTACCACCTGCGCCAGGACCCCGAGGCGCCGTGGGCGCGCAGTGGGGACGCAACGGGCTCGACGCCCGCGAACTGGCCAGGATGCTCACCCCGTACGGCATCAAGCCGGGAAATGTCCGCCTCACCGACCAGACCCAGCGCAAGGGCTACACGCGCAACAAGTTCCTCGACGCCTGGCGGCGCTACTGCCCCACCGTCCACCCAGCGAACACCGGACCAGCACCACTCCCGGGCTCGGGCTCGGGCTAGGTTCTGTTTCTCGGATCATGTGCGGAGCCAGATGGCCAGGGATGCGACGGTGACGGTTCCGAGGTAGATGTAGGCGCGTTTGTCGTAGCGGGTGGCCACGGCCCGGTGGTTCTTGAGGCGGTTGATCGCCCGCTCGACGACGTTGCGCTTCTTGTACCGCTGTCTGTCGAATCCGGCTGGCCGTCCGCCGGCCGAACCGCGCCCGCGCCGGTTGGCCCGCTGGTCGCGAGGCTCGGGGATGGTGTGCCGGATCTTGCGCCGCCGCAGGTAACGGCGGTTGTTCCGGGAGCTGTAAGCCTTGTCCGCACTGAGGCTGTCCGGCCGGGTACGCGGCCGGCCCCGCCCGATGCGCGGCACCCGGATCTTCTCCGGCACGGCCTCGAACTGCGGGCTGTCGCCGTACTGCCCGGGCGTCAGCAGCGTTGACAACGGGCGACAGCGGCCCTCGGCCGACAGATGGATCTTGGTGCTGAAGCCGCCCCGTGAGCGACCTGGACACTCGCCTGTCTGACCACCTCCGCCAGCCGGGCGGACAGGCTTCGCCACACCGGATCGCCCCGTTCCGTCCCGCGATGATCCCCCTTTGACGCAGGAAACTCCGGCGGCGCAGCCCTCGGCGCCCCGGCCGCGTGCTGGTGGGCCCGGGCAGTGGTCGAGTCCACCGACACATCCCAGTCGATCCCGCCGACGGCGTCCTGTTCCGCCTGGACCCGCGCCAGCAGACGCTCCCAGGTGCCGTCGGCCGACCAGCGACGGTGCCGCTTGTACACCGTCTCCCAGGGCCCGAACCGTTCCGGGAGATCACGCCACTGAACGCCCGTCCGGACCCGGAACAGGACACCGTCGATCACCTTGCGGTGGTCACTCCAGCGACCACCCCGAGTCCCGCCGCGAGGCAGGAGCGGCTCAAGCCGCCCCCATTCCGCGTTCGTCAAAGCTCCTCGTCCACCCACACCAAAGAGCCTGGACCTGTACACAAAGCCCTGTCAGGAGATCCGAGAAACAGAACCTAAGCGTTCACTCAGTGAACACCGAACCGTCCCCGAGCTGAGCGTTCACTCAGTGAACGTCGAATCCACCGTCCCTGCATCGGGCTGAGGCCCGCATCCCCCGTGTGGCCGTCCCTGCCGTCCCTGCCGTGATCGTGCAGGTCAGACACCATGCGGCTGGGACGGGAGCCCGGGACGGGACGGCAACCCGATCATGAACAGTCCGCAGTGCCCGTCCGAAAGCTGACCTGATCCGTCTTGTGCCGTCCCGGACGTCCCTGCCGTATCGCCCCAGGTCAGGGCGCGGTCGGCCGGGACGGCACGAATCCATCGTGCCGTCCCAGCCCACGGGAGCGCTGGTGGGCACGGCACGCCCGCAGGTTCTGCCCTGTGCGGCGGCCGAGGACACCGCCGGGACGGACGTCCGGGACCACTGCCGTACCTGCTCTGACCTGCGCTTGCAACGCCCGGGACGGACAAGACGGATCACCCCGCCAACCCCAGGAGCCTCCCGCTTGACCCACCCCACCACACCCACACCGACACGCGCCCACCACCTCCGTCACGGCAAGCCGGCGCACAGCAGACAGACCGCCGAGCGGTACGTACTTGCTGCCGCCGGGGCCGTCATCGTCGCTCTCACCGCGGGAGCGTTCTGGCTGTCCTACGCCCACCTGGCCGAAGTCGCCGGTCAGCACGGGCTGGGGCACTCGCCGGTCCGGCGCTGGGCCTGGCCCTCGACCCTCGACGCGTTCATCGTCGCGGGCGAACTGCTCATGCTCCGCGCCGGCCTGCGCGGAGTCACCGACAGGTGGGCTGTCGCCCTGACAGGCACCGGAGCGCTCGGCTCCATCGCACTCAACGTCGCCGGAGTCGCCGGCACGGACAGCGCCCGCCCCGTACCCCTGCTCGACTACGTCGTCGCCGCAGTGCCCCCGACCGCAGCACTGCTCGCCTTCGGCGTCCTGATGCGGCAGATCCACCAACTCGTCGACCCGCCAGAAGACCAGCCTCTCCGGGCACCGGGACCCCAGGTCACCCCGCCCGTCCGTGCTTCCGAACCACCGGAGCAGCCTCCTGCTGCCGTTCCCGATCCTGTCTCCTCTTCGCTGCCATCGCCCGACAGGCAGGATGCCAGGCCCCAGGGTGGCCGTCCGGCGAAGGCCACGATCCACGAGCTGGTGGAGATCGGCCGGGCAGCCCTCGCCGAACACGGCACCCTCAGCCGGGCCCTCCTCCGCGAAGCCGTCGAGGACCAGGACCTGACCATCGGAAGCGAACGGCAGACCGAGGTGATGACGATCCTCCGCCCGGAAATCGAAACCGCCCACACGGCCGGTCCGGACAGCGGCTGACCGAAACTCCCCCCGGGGTGACCGGAACCCCCTTCCGGTCACCCCGTACCGGCCCACCACGACACCACCCCGCGCCAGCCGGTCCACACCTGTGGACAGCGCGCCGGCCACAGCCCCGCCGCTCCTTCGCAGCGGCCCGATCACTCACACCGCCACTTCCGGAGAGCCCCACGTGCCCCACCACCCGCACCACCCCGACCACACACCCGATGTGCCCCCGCCCGAGCCGAAGCACGCTGCCGAGCCGACCCCGCTGCGGGAAGCCGTCGATCCAGCCGGGCCCAGGCCAGCAAGGTATGCCGCTGGACCGTCCAAGGACAGCCCCACCGGCGGTGCCTCCGCCCCGGGGGTGGCGGAGGCGGCCGGGCACCAGGGGGCGCCCGGAAAGGAGGAACCGTCCGCCGACACCGCAACCGTCGTGCTGCCGTTGCCGCGTGCCGCCGAAGCCGCCGCCGTGCACCGCGTCGCCCGCCGCCGCACCCGCGAGCACACCCAGCGCACACACCGCGTCGACGTCCGCTACAGCCACGAAGAGAAGACCGCAATCCTGCGCAGGGCCCGCTCCCTGAACATCGCCGGCGCGCACTACATCGGCGCCGTCGTCATGGCCCACCTCCACGGCGACCTCACCCTCCCCGGCCAGCGCACCCCCCTCGACGACTACATCGACGAACTCAACGCCCTCCGAGCACAGGTCGCCCGGATCGGCGGCAACATCAACCAGATCGCCCGCAGACTCAACTCCGGCGCCCACCCCCACCCCGCCGACACCACCCTCGCCCAAGCCGAACACACCCTCACCACCGTCCGGACCACCATCGCCGAGATCGCCACAGCCGCCACCCAGGCCATCACCCGGAACGGCGTCCGGTGATCGCGAAGATCAGCGGCGGCAAGGACACCGCCGGACTCATCCGCTACCTCTTCGGCCCCGGCAAAGCCAATGAACACACCGACCCCCACCTCGTCGCCTCCTGGGACGGCTTCGCCCCCGACCCCGGCCGAACCGACAACCCCACCACCACACGGAAACACCTCGTCGCCGACCTCGACCTGCACGTGAAACAGGCCCGCCGCCTCGGCCGGGCACCCGAACGGCACGTCTGGCACTGTTCCATCCGCGCCACCCGCAGCGACCGCCACCTCAGCGACGACGAATGGGCCCACATCGCCCGACGCGTCGTCGCCGCCACCGGCATCGCCCCCGACAACGATCCCGACGCCTGCCGGTGGGTCGCGGTCCGCCACGCACCCGACCACATCCACATCGCCGCCACCACAGTCCGCGCCGACCTGCGCACCGCACGCCACTGGAACGACTACCTCAACGCCGACCACGAACTCGCCGCCATCGAGAAGGAACACGGCCTGCACCAGGTCCCACGCGGCGACCGCACCGCCGCCAAACGCCCCACCCGCGCCGAACAGGAGAAGGCACGCCGCAACGGCCACACCCGCACCGCCCGCGAACGCCTCCGCGCGGCCGTCCGCACCGCCGCCGCAGCCGCCACCAGCACCGACGAATTCCTCCACATCCTCCAGCACACCGACGGCATCCGCGCCGAGACCGTCCACCTCCCCTCCGGCGACGTACGCGGCTACAAAGTCGCCACCACCGACACCCTCACCGCCACCGGCGAACCCGTCTGGTTCTCCGGCTCCCAGCTCGCCCCCGACCTCTCCCTCCCCAAGATCCGCAAACGCCTGGAGAACACCACCCCGACCCTCCGTGAGCCCTCGCCCGACCCCTGGCACGAGATCATCACCGCCACCGAACGCATCCCCCACCACCTCACCCACGACGACGACCCCGCCGCCCAGGCCCACATCACCGCCCTCGGAGAACTCCTCGACATCCTCCCCCTCCTCGCCCCCAACCCCCTCCAGCCACAACTCCGCCAAGCCGCAGCCGCCTACGAACGCGCCACCCGCTCCCGCATCCACGCCGAACACCACCACACCCACACTCTGCGCAACGCCGTCAGGAACATCCTCCGCCCACCCGCCCCACACAGCCAGACCGGCCTGGCGATGCTCCTCGACGTCACGCTCCTGGCCATCACCGCCGTCATCCGCTGGCACCAGCTCCGCCACCACGACCAGCAGACAACCGCCGCCCACAACACCCTCACCCACATCCAGACCGCCTACGACCAAGCAGCTGCCGCACCCCTGGCAGCCCTCACCGCCCGACGCCCACCCCAGCACAACACCGACCGCTACATCCGCCACCTCCACCAGACCCTCCCCACCCACGCCGAGCAGATCACCAAGGACCAGGACTTCCCCGCCCTCACCACCGTCCTCGCCCACGCCGAATCCACAGGCCACAACCCGGAAGCACTCCTCCGCCATGCCGCCGGCCAACGCCGCTTCGACGACGCCCGCCACCCCGCACGCGTCCTCCTCTGGCGCATCCAACACCTCACCACCACCCCGGCAGCGCTCGCGGCACACGCCACCCGGACCAAGAACACAGAACAGCGCCCCACGATCCCGACCGGCAGGACCGCCATCATCACCACCCCGAACCCGCCCGGGACGAAACACCACTGACCACGGGTGACGCCTCTCGGCTGGGCAACAACGCGCGGGTCGGTCTGCGTGTCAGTGCGTAGGACGTGTGGTCGGTGCCTCGGCCTCCGTGCTGGGGCAGTGAGCCGTAGGGCGGAAGGCCGCTGGGTAGGGTCGAGCCATTCCCACCTGGAGAGGCAGTGGCGTGGCGGACATCGTGATTGCGCAGACGACCACCGGTGACGAGGACCAGGCGCAGGCGCTGGCGCGGGGCGCGGTGGAGAACAGGCTGGCGGCGGGGGTTCACATCGACGCGCCGATCACCGCTGTCTACCGGTGGAAGGGCACGGTCGTGACGGCGAAGGAGTGGCGGGTCTCGTACATGACGACGACGGACCGTCTCCAGGAACTGGAGGCGTGGGTGGCCGAGAGGCACCGCTACGAGGTGCCTCACTGGACCACTCTGCCAGTCACCGGTGGGTCGGACGCCTACCTGTCCTGGGTGGCTGAAGAGACGACCCGGAGCTGACGCGCTGCCGTGTGACCGGTGTTCGCCCCTGGCACCGTACGGCGAGACCGGGAGGGTTCAGGCTGCGAACTGGCGGAGGTGATGAACGAGTTCTCTCTCCTGCTCGGGCAGATTGTGGGCAACCGCCCGAGCGCGTTGCCTGCCCATAGTGTTCGGTTTGGCCTGCGATGCGGCCACGAACTGACGTGCCACGTGGACGCCCCGGTCGACGTCTCCTCCACGGAGCAACGCCGCCGATAGATCACCGAGTACGACGACCCCGCTGGCGGACAGGCCCTTCCCCAGCCGGTCCACGGCGGTGTCGGCCATGGCGGTGAGTTCGAACCGTCCCAACTGTCCGTACACGGACAGGGATAGAGAGTCCATGCGGTACGGGGTGATGAACCGTACCCAGGACTGTTCACTGGCGTGATCCGCGAAGTCGTAGGCGACGTGCGCCCGTTCCAGTGCGCGCAGCGCCCCCGTACCGTCTCCCAGTGCCGCCCTCTCCTCGGCGTGTCGGCCGAAGACCCAGGCGGCAGCGGCGGCGTTTCCCCGGCCGCGTACGTCCTGGGTGGCCTGGGAAAGGAGCTCCAGCTTCTTCTTGGGCGCCATGGTTCCGTAGCTGGCGTACGTCAGGGCCAGCGCTCGGAGCGGCGGGTACCCGGCGGCATCGGCGCATCGTGAGGTGACCTTGTAGTAGGCGCCTGCTTTGTCGTGCTGGCCCAGGTCCCAGGCCAGCCATCCGGCCAGGGCGGCGGTCTCTCCGGCGGCGATGGTGAGCGCCCGTTCGTTCTCGCCGGCGCGGGGCAGGGCTTGGGTGATCGCGTCGAGGTGGGATTCGACGGTGCTCTGCAGTTGCCGGGCACTGAGGTTGAGTTCCCTGACGTGGAGTTCGGCGGCCCGCTCGACGAGTGCGTTCGTCGACGGGGTGTCGATCTTGGAGCCCTTGTCGAGGGCGAAGGCGAGCCGTCCCCACGGCTCGGCCGCCGCGCTCACACCTATGGCGGCGCCTCCCAGCAGTCTGCGGCGATTCACGTCGTTCTGTTCCTCTTCGTCACGATCACGTCCCTTCCGTCTGGCGCGGGCGGCCTGGGCCTCCCGCCTCAGATCCTCGAACGGGATACCGCAGGCCACCGCGATGTGTTCCAGTGTGTGGTCGGTCGGAACCGTCTCGAATTTCTCGTAGCGGCTGATCTCGCGGCGGGTAAGCGTCTCTCTGCCGGAGACGGCGTTGATGGCCTCCGCGTGCCTTTCCTGGGTCCGGCCGGCCTCTTTCCGGAGCCGTAGCAGCAGCGCGGCGAACGGATCTGGCTCTGACATGAGTGTGACCTCTGTTGGGGGGCGAATCCAATCATGACCCCAATTCCCCCTCTGATTTCCCCCCTTGACAGAGTTTCCCCCCTCTGAGTTCCCCTGGTGGTTCGCTTTGAGACGCGGTGCCATGGCTTCCATGACCAGGCTCCAAGAGGCGGCCCCGCCCGGTGGGGGCACCGACAGCCGTGCAGTGACAGAACGCCCGTCGAGCGCGCACTCGTTTCGACAGGCCCGACAGAGCCCTCCGAGGCAAGAGAGCGCACCAGCGGAGACCCATGTCTTCCAGGCGGTGTTCCTGCCCGACATGTCCGCCGTTGCGGAGATGCGGGCGGCGGTGAAAGCCTTCCTGAGGCGGTCCGGGCTGGTGGGGCCGGTCCTCGATGACGTCGTGCTGGCGCTGTCGGAACTCGTCACCAACGCCATCGAGCATGGTGACGGACCGGTCGATCTGCTGGTCCGCGCCGCTGAGGGCAGGCTCCTGATTTCGGTGGTGGACAGCGATCCGGCTCCGGCAGTGCTGAAAGAGGCTGGCCCCGACGATGTTTCAGGGCGGGGGATCGCCCTGGTGAACGCGCTCGCGGACGACTGGGACAGCACGGGCGAGGAGACGTGGTGCTCGTTCCTGTACGAGACGACGTCTGGTGAGGCGGAATGAGCGCTGCCTCGGATCGGCTCACCGATGGGCAGTTCGCCAAGAGTGCCGGGGCACTGCTGGCCGCCCTGCGGCACTCCTTTCTCCATGACGATGACTTGGAAAACGATCTCGATGCCGTCCTGGGTGAATCCGCCGGACCGATCGGCATCGCAGGACCTAAGCATCGAACTGATGGGCATGGCCTGATTCGCCGCCGTAGGACTGTTGCGGAGGAGATCCCGGACCCCGGAAGTGCGGCGGTGGCGGAATTGGGTCGATGCCTGACTCGATCGGACCGCATACTCGGCCAACTCGTGCGCATCGCCCGGGAGCGCATGGGCGGGCTCGGCGCACCCGTCCCCGCTCTCGCCGACGCCGTGGCACGCGCTGAGGGCGTACGCGCTGGTTGGACGCGACCTATGGGCGAGTTCATGGACGACCGCGCCCACCTGCGTCGGCTGGCGCTGGCCGCCTCCGACCTCCTCGATGTCGTCAGCGACGACACCGGTCCGTTGCCCGATTTCGTCGGCGGAGGTCGGATGTGAAGGGTCACTTGCCACGCGCTTGCTGGCTGGCCCAGCCGGTGACCGTCCTCTCCCTCATTGACTCCGGCCGCGTGCTCTCCTTACCAGCCCGCTGCTGCTCTTTTCGCAGGTCGGGATGAAGCTCCGACAACCAGTAACCGATGCCACGGCAACACCCGCTTCCTCCTCGGCGACTCCGAATCCCACAGAGAGCACCACACATGACTGACAAACCGAACAGCAGCGAGCCCGATCCCCTCGTCGTGATGGGCCAGGCAGCCGCCGGCGCTGCGGACGCCTCGCGCACCGCCGCTCAACGCGCAGTGGACGCGAGCCTGGTCAATCTGCTGACAGGCCACCTCAAGGGCCAGCAGCAGGACGGTTCCTAGATCGCCGCCTGCGCTCCGAGGCACACCGGCCACGAAACGCAGGTGTCTGCTCCACGTTCGTTCCGCTTCCCGGCCCACCGCTTCGCACGGCGTGGGCCGGGAGACGGCTCCCATCGTCCGGCGTGCGGAGAACGCGGCACCATCCGCCTTTTCCCACGGGGCGCACAGCGCCCCGCGCCGGTGCCTCCCTCTGCTCCGTGAAGCTCCGAAGGCAATAGGAGAAAACCAGTATGACCGTGCCACCGAGCACCACCTTCCGTGTCCCCCTGCCCGACCCGCTGATCGAACTCCTCGGCGCGAAGGTCATCGGCCTTCCGTCCGCCGAACTCGACAGGGGTCTGCTGCGTGGCGACGTCAGTGCGGCCTACGACCGGGTCCGCGCCGAGTCGGCCGACGCGCAGATCGTCGTACGCCGCTGCCGGGCCCTCCTCGACGACCCCGACGACGACGGGTTCGCCGTCATCGAGGCGGGGCCGTTGCTCGACCACTACGGCCTGGACGACGGGCGGAAGGCCGCCACGGTCCTGCTGTCCTGGCTCGGCCGGCCGTTGCGGGCGTTTGACAAGTGGCCGCTGTGGAAGCCGCTGGGCACGAATCTGGCCATCGACCCGATGCGTGCCACCGGCTCCGGGTACAACCCGCTGCACATCGACGTGGTGAACGCGACCGAGCCGCCCGACTACAGCGCCCTGCTGTGCGTGCGCCCCGACCCGCAGGGCGAGGGGTACAGCATCGTCTCGCAGCTCCGCCGGGCCGTGGACCGGCTCAGCGAGGGCGAGCGTGCCTTCCTCGCGGAGCCGGTGTTCCACGACGGGGCGTTCCACGACCTGACCGGCGTCGGCACGGAGTACGACCCGTTCCCGGTGCTTGACGGTCTGCTGCCGGCGGAGGGCTTCGTCCGGTTCACCGCGAAGATGCTCCCCGCCATGGACTTCCGGGACCCGCACACCAGCGCCGTGCGCGCGCTGGAGCGGGAGCTGATCGCCGAGCAGAAGAGGTTCCTGCTCGGTTTCGGGGACCTGGTCGTCGTGAACCAGCACCTGTGCGTGCACGGCCGCGAGGCCCTGGGACCGGGGCAGGAGGGGGTGCCGGAGGAGCGGCGCCGCCTCCTGTGGCAGATGTTCCTGCGTGCTACGGGAGCTGATGCGCGATGACGACCGCCGACCTGGGGATGCCACTACCCGCAGCGCCCTTCCCTGCCGCACCCGAGCGGCGGCCGAAGATGAGGCTGAAGGTCTGGCTCTGCGACCTCACCTACACGCAGCAGACCGTGTCCGCCGAGACGATGCCACAGGCCGTCGCCGGACTCGCCACCCACGCCGCCACCGTCATGGACTTCCAGCACGTCCCGCAGATCTTCAAATTCCCGGAGGATCTGGCGAAGGCACTGGAGACGCACGGGGCGCCCGACGTGATCGGGTTCTCCCACTACATCTGGAACGCCCACCTGTCGATCGGCTTCGCCCGCGTCATCAAGGAGAAGTTCCCGGGCACGACCGTCGTCATGGGCGGACCGCACTACCCGCTGCTGCGCGCCGACCAGGTCCGCTTCTGGTACGAGCGCCTGGCCGGGGCCGTCGACTTCTACGTCGACGGCGAGGGCGAGGCCGCGTTCGCCGATCTGCTGCTGCACCTGAACAGCAAGCCGGCGCCCAAGGTCCGCGACACGATCCCCGGCGTGCACTCCCTGTCCCCCGACCGGCGCGAGGTGCACACACCCCGGCCGCGCAACCGCATCCGCGACCTCGCCGACGTCCCCTCGCCGTACACGGCCGGGCTGCTCGACCAGTTCTTCGACCGCGGCGGCGTCCCGACGGTCACGACCACCCGCGGGTGCCCGTTCTCCTGCACCTTCTGTACCGAGGGCCAGCACTACTTCTCCAGGGTCGCCAAGCGCCCGCGTGCCGAGGTCGAAGCCGAGCTGCACTACATCGGCCGGCGCATGGCACCGCTCGTCACCGCCGGAACGGCACGCAACGAGCTGCTGATCACCGACAGCAACTTTGGCATGTTCCCCGAGGACCGGCACACCTGCCAGGTCCTCGCCGAGTGCCAGAGGCTCTACGGCTGGCCACGGGTGGTGAACGTGACCACCGGCAAGAACCAGCGCGAACGGGTCCTGGAGGCGGTCGCCCAGGTGCCCGGCACCATCAGCCTGTCCGGGTCGGTGCAGTCCCTCGACACCGATGTCCTCACCGCCGTCGCACGCAAGAACATCTCGGCCGGGAAGATGATGGAGATCGCCCTCCAGTCGGCGCAGGCCGGGGCCCAGTCGTACAGCGAGGTGATCCTCGCCCTGCCGGATGACTCCAAGGACAAGCACTTCGACAGCCTGCGCGGGCTGATGGATGCCCGGTTCGACCGGCTCAACATGTTCCAGCTCACCCTGCTCCCGTCCTCGGAGATGTACGCGGTCGCGTACCGGGCCCGGTGGGGCCTGGGCGCGAAGTGGCGGGTCATGCCGCGCTGCTTCGGCCGCTACACCGTCCTGGGCAAGGAGGTCCGCGCGGCCGAGCTGGACGAGGTGTGCGTCGAACTGCCAAACCTGTCGTACGAGGACTACCGCGAGTGCCGGGTGATGGACCTGCTGGTCGCCTCGCTCTACAACAGCGGCGTCTTCGGCACGATCCTCGCCGTGCTCCGCGCGCACAAGATCTCCCCGATGACCTGGCTGGAGGAATGCGCCGGCCAGCCACACGGCGGCAACCTCACCGGCGTACTGGAGGAATTCCTGAAGGAGACCGACGAGCAACTGTGGGACGACCGGCAGGATCTGATGCGCTTCGCCACGGCGAACGTCGACCGCTACATCGTCGGCGAGCTGGGCAACAACCTGCTCTACACCTACCGCATGCGGATGATTTCGGAGGCTCTAGTTGATCTCACCGACGTCGCGGTGCGGGCCGCGCTCGCCGTCCTGCGCCGCGCCGGGGCGGCGACTGGCAGCTCCTCGCTGGTGGCCCGGCTCGTCCGCGAGGGCGCCGCGTACCACCGGCTGAAGCTGTCGCAGGTCTTCACCACCGAACCTCCCGCAGCTCTCCAGCAGATCGCCGACTTCGACATCGACCTCCTGCTGGAGGACGCACGGGCAGGGGAGGAGTCACCTGACGTACGCCGCTACCGGCTGCCGGAGACGATGGGGAGGACGTTCGTCCTCACCGACCGCCAGCGGTCCACCCTGCGCACCTATGTGGGGGAGATGGGTGCCACGGTAGCCGGGTTCGGCTGGCTCCTCACCAAGGTCAGACTGCCTGATATCGTCCGGCAGGTTCGCATGACCGCCGTCGGCTCCGGCTCGTCGGATGCGGAGCCCTCACGATCGGATGCCGTCACCCCGTGACCGTCGACGCCCTTGCTGCCCGTTTCGCTTCCTTCCGCCGTCCGTTCAAGCTGATGGTGACCGGAGGCGGAACGGGCGGGCACACCTACCCCGCCCTGACCGCGGTCCGCGAGATGCAGACCGTCATGCACAGGCACGGCGTCGGAGTGGATGTGCTGTGGGTCGGCACCGCCACGGGACTCGAATCCCGCGTCGCCCCCGCCGAGGGCATCCCCTTCGAGACCGTCCCCACCGGCAAGCTCCGCCGGTCCAGCAACCCCCTGAAGATGATCAACGCCGAGAACATGCGGGACATGGGCCGCGTACCCAAGGGCGTGCTGGAGGCCCGTGCCATCGCCCGCCGCTTCCAGGCCGACGTGATCCTCTCCACCGGTGGATACGTCGCCGTGCCCGTGGGATTCGCCGCCCGCGCGACGAAGACCCCCCTGGTCATCCACGAGCAGACCGTACGGCTCGGCCTCGCCAACCGCGTCCTCGCCCGCTCCGCGACCGCCGTCGCCCTGTCCTCGGAGAACTCCCTCAGCCTCCTGCCGGACTCCGTGGCCACCTCCGCCGTCGTCACCGGCAACCCCGTCCGCCCCACCGTCTTCACCGGCGACGCGGCCAAGGCCGTCCCCGCCCTCGGAATGAGCGGCTACGACCCCGCCCTCCCCACCGTCTACATCACGGGCGGCGCCCAGGGCAGCGAACAGATCAACGGCCTGATCCGCGAGAACCTGCCCTGGCTGCTCTCCGTCGCCAACGTCATCCACCAGTGCGGACCGAACTGGGTGGACAAGTCGCGCCAGGCCGCCGCAGGGCTCCCGGCGGAACTGCCCGCCCGGTACTGGGTGGACGGATTCGTCGGCCCCGAACTGCCCGACGTCCTCGCGCTCGCCTCAGTCGTCGTCTCCCGTAGTGGCGCGGGCACCATCTCCGAACTGACCGCCCTCGGCAAACCGTCCCTCCTCATCCCCCTCGCCTCCTCGGCGGGCAACGAGCAGGAACACAACGCCCTCCACCTCCAGCGGGCCGGAGCCGCCGTGGCACTCACCGGGGAACAGGTGAACGCCCCCACGCTGAGGGCGGCCCTCGAACCGGTTCTGTCAGACCCGCAGCTTCGAGAGATGATGGCGACAGCTGCCCGTGCGATGGGGAAGCCCGATGCCGCGTCCCGGCTCGTGGAGGTTCTGCTGAACGTTGCGCTCGGCGGGCGGAAGTAGCCGGTACGACGGCAGTAGAGCCCGCTGCCCGCCACCAGCGGCTCCGCATAGCGGACAAGACCTCCGCAGGACGTGCTCGCCCCTCCGTCGCGTACGTTCTGGAGGGCCCTCACCCTCCAGGTCGAGACGAACCAGGTCTTATGGCTAACACTACGGTCCTGCCCCGACGGTCCGCACTGTGCGATTGATATGGGCCCTACTGGGCCTACTGGGTGCGGTGGATGATCGTCAGCTGGCCCCTGGCGTTGTCGGGCAGAGTGTGGCGGGGTACCGGGACGGGTGAGGCGAGTGAGGAGGCGAAGGCGGTGACCAACTCGTGGGGGACGCTCGGGCTGAAGGCCGCGCACCACAGGTACGGCTCGCTGAGCAGAGGCTGCGCCCAGGCATGCCAGCCCTCGCCGTCGGGACGAGGGTCGGCGTCCTGGATGAGCGGCGGCAGGGCTCCCAGGGAAATGGTGGTGGAGAATGCGGGGTCTGCGGCGGTGGTGTGAGGGCTGTCAAGATCGCGGAACCAACCCAGCGCGGTCAGTGCGACAAGGACCCCGTCCCGCGTTCCGGTGGAGGGGACGCCGGGTGCTTTGTGCGCATGCAGGGCACGGAGGAGGTCGGCGAGGGCTTCGGGGGGAGTGCCAGGGGTGAAGTATGCGTTCCATTCCGTCATCACGGACGTGGTGTGCGTACGGGCACTGAGCTGCCAGGCGACGGGCAGTCCACCGAGTTCGAAGGGATGGGCGGCGAGGGTCCATTCGGCGCCGCGCAAGCCGTCGGGGCTCGTGTGGAGGAGGGTGTTGCGGGCGGTGGGCCACATGCGCCAGTCGAGGGCGGCGAGGTGGCGTGGGGTGACCCAGTACACCGGGGTCGGGGAGTCGGGTGGAACGGGACTGTGGGGGTGGTGCGGGTGCAGCGGCGTCTCCAAGGAGTCTGGATGACGGGCGGATGGCCATCGGTGGCCTGGGAGTTCGGGAAGTCGTCTACGTTGGCATGTGCGCATGCGGTATTCCAGTCGTTGCGGGACCTTTCTTGTCTGCCGTGTGAGAACTCACGGGTGCAGGAAGGCCGCGACCGGAGTCGGCTGCTTTGCTGACTCCGTAGGGGGTACCCATCGCTGCTCCCACCCTTCTGCGCGAGGTGGCCTGGCATCACGGCGGCCCTGGGGCGGAGCGTGCGCTTCCCTGGCCGTTCGCCTATGGGGACCAACCCCGCAGGCGCGGGGCCGACGACGTATACGCCGACGTGCGCGCCCCACTCCTCCACCTGCCGAACTACGCGGTCACCGCGTTCGGTGAACGCCTGGACCGACACGGCACCGAGCCGGGGTTCACGGCCGTCCTCGCGTACGCGGATGGGCACCCGGTCGGCTACGCCTACGGCAACACCATCGAGCACGGCGACCGCTACTGGCAGCGCACCAGCCCGACGCCGGCCAAGAAGTACACCGAGTGCCCGGCCGTGGCGCTGATGGCATCGCGACTCATGGAATGCTGATCCACGCCCCGTTCAGTGGGACCACGGGGCCGCAGTCCCGGCTAGTGGCCCGGTCCGCGGATGATCAGGCAGGGGGTGGGCCGTGGAAACGTTCGACGTCGGCAGGCTGACGGACTTCGACTTCGAGGCCGTGTGCAAGGACCTTTTCGAGCTGGAATTCGGCGTTCGGCTGGAGATCTTCACCTCCGGCCCGGACGGAGGCGTGGATCTGCGGCATATGCAGGGAGACGATCCTGCCCTCATCGTGCAGTGCAAGCACTTCCCCCGGTCCGGCCGAGCCAAGCTGCTGGCCCACATGCGGAAGACCGAGGCCCCCAAGCTCGCCTATCTCAAGCCGGGGCGCTATGTCCTTGCCACATCGGTCGAGCTCAGCCGTGCCGCCAAGGACAAGCTGTACGACATGCTGCAGCCGTTCGTCAGGTCTCCGGGCGACATCTACGGCAAAGATGACATCGATGCGCTTCTCCGCAAGCACGACCAGGTGGTCAGACGGCATCTGCGACTCTGGCTGACGAGCGCTTCGGTACTCAACTCTCTCATTTCCAAGAGCATCGTCACGCGTTCCCACGCCCTCGCCGACGCAGTAAAGGCCACATTGCACACGTATGCCGACAACGGCAGCCTCGGGGAGGCGCTGCGACTTCTTGACGATCGGCATGTGTGCGTGGTCGCCGGGGCTCCGGGAGTAGGTAAGACCACGCTCAGCCATGTGCTGTGTGCCCACTACGTGAGTCACGGATATGACATCGTAGAGATCTCCGAAGATGTGGAGGAAGCAAATGCGCTATGGGACCCTGACGTTCCTCAACTTTTCTACTACGACGATTTTCTGGGCCAGACCGCGATCGATGAAAAGCTAGGGAAGAACGAGGACGGCCGCCTCCTATCTCTGATGCAACGGACAGTGAACTCCCCCAACAAGAGGTTTTTGCTCACCACACGGGAGTACATTCTCGCGCAGGCCAGGCAGAAATATGAGCGCCTCGACAGGCACCGTTTCGATGTCCAGACGTGCGTGCTCGATGTAGCCGATTACACGTACGAGGCGAGGGCGTCAATTCTCTACAATCACGTCTCTGCCTCCAGTCTTCCGGCCCGCACGAAGTCAATATTTGCCTCTCCTGGTGCGTACGTGCCCGTTGTGCAGCACGAGAATTTCAATCCGCGCGTTATTGCCGCGACGCTGTCCGAGGCTGTAGCGTTCGGGACTACTGGGAAGCACATCGCGTCCGAAATGATTGCGAACCTGAATGACCCCGCTCGCGTTTGGGGCCACATCGTGAACCATCAAATCGGTGCATTCGAAATCCTCTTGCTGAAAACGCAACTTTCCTTTCTATCCGGTATCCGGATGGATACCCTCGAAGGCGTCTGGGTCTCTTCGGGGGGTGCACTCCAGGACCTGCGCAGTTCATTGAAGGTATTGGATGGGACGATGCTCAGGAGTGTGCGTCACGGAGAAGTAGTGTTCGTGGAGTTCCATAACCCGTCAGTGCGTGACTACATGCGTGATTTCATCTCTTCCGATCACTCCGAGATGAAGGACTTCGTTGGTCGCATCCGCCTCTTCGAGCAAGTCGAGTCGCTATGGTCCATGCTCTCCTCCCGTAACGCGGAGCAGGTGCTGCAAGCCTTGATGCGCTGTATGTCGGAGTTGGAGCGTAGTACGGAGCTTGCCTTCCGGGCGGAGACCGTCGTGGTGAGAGGTCATTACTCCGCCCATGACAGCGCCCATCGGGCTCTGCTCTTCCTGGAGTTGGGAATCGCTCTGGGGTCCGAGCGCGTGCATGATATTGGGTGGCGGAGTATCAGCGAAGGCAGCGTGATCAGCGAAGCATGGGATGCGCAGACGGTTCAGGACATCCTCGGCTTTCTCGGTGATTCGAAGAGGCAGGACCTCAGAGAATTCTTCCCGCGAGCAGTCGACCAGGCAGCCGAATGGATCATGGAGCTCGATCTTCCAGACCGGCGATCCTTGAGCGATGCCCTGGATTTCGCCTCACTATTGACGGATTTCGAAAAAGGCGAAGAGGTGCATGAGTATGTTGTAGACCGCATGGACGAATACGCCGAATGGGCCCTGGAGAGCTGGATGGAACACAGTGATGGGTCCAGATATGAACTGCCCGAGATGGAGGCCATCTTCCGTCATTACGAATCCGGGGATGGGGACCTGTACCGGCTTGACGAGGAGATGTTTACCAAGGTCCGCGCTCGCGTGGAGGCATCGGCATCGTCCCACAGTGCCCAGAGGACCCCGAGGCGCCCTGCACCCGCCCGTTCGATCGGGCCGACGGCGGCCGAGAGGGAGGGTGTGGCCCGCATGATGGCCACGCTCACTCCCGACGGCACCTGAGGCGGCCCCTCGGGCTCGTCTGGAACGATCTCACGGCGGAGAAGATCGCGCAAATACCCGTTTTGAGTGCGAGGTTCGGCTCTGGTTGACTGAACACGCCGACGCCGACTGTGTATGTGAGCGGGGTAAGAAGTGGAACGTGCTGAA
This sequence comes from Streptomyces sp. NPDC093252, assembly GCF_040683675.1. Lineage (NCBI taxonomy): Bacteria > Bacillati > Actinomycetota > Actinomycetes > Kitasatosporales > Streptomycetaceae > Streptomyces > Streptomyces sp. NPDC093252. Next base: position 221,431 of record NZ_JBFBEM010000014.1, read on the forward strand.
ATTGAAGATCACGATGTAAATCTCGTTGACAGCGCGTCACGTGATCAGCCTCCTGCATCGGGCCTCGCCCCATACCAGCATGACTCTGCCGTCGTACCAGCCCTGGCTCAACTTGCCGACGTGGCCTGCGAAGGAGCCGAGGGCTTCCACGAGGTGAGTATCAATGTACAGAAGATCGCTGCAAGTTGACGCCGCCTCTCGATCCTGCGGCGGTGCGCGAACTGGCGACGATCTTCATGTGTCACCTTATGGTGACACCACTCGGATCAGCTCGGCCTGGTGCATCCCTCGTTCCACTAGACGGACCCGCCTTTCCTGGAGCACTGAATGATTCCGATGATGAAGTTCGTTCCCTGTGGCGCGAGCTAACAGGTGCCGTTGCGCATCCTGCGGCGCGGGCTCGCCGCGCTGATATTGTCTTCACTCTCCGCCTTGCTAATCGTCGCGATGCGGCCGAGCAGGCTGCTCGCGGTTATCTCGACTTGGTCGGTGGAAGCCTTCGGATGACCGAGCAGAGCCATGCGTTGCTCCGCGCATGGACGCTGGCTCGTTCGGTAAAGCTCGTGCCACTAGCTCAGCAAGTGGCCTCCGTCATGTTCGATATGGCACGAGACGCACTGACGCGCCAATACGACCCCTATGTGTTTGTGCACCTGCTGGATGCGCTTACGGCACCACAGCGCAAAAAGAATGCACAGCAAGTGGATCCGAGAGTGGACGATCTGCTCGATCAGGCGTTGTTGACGTACACCGATACACATATTGTCGCTTGTGTTGCTGCCTTGGTGCGTAGAAGAGCCGTCGGTGACGGCCTTCGTATTCGGAAAGCTAGTGAGGCTGAGGTGATGGCTTATCTGAACGACGCCGACCGAGCCACCCATGCGATTGTTGTCAGAACCCACCTCAGCAATGCGGCCTCCAGGGCGCGCCAGCTAGATGTGCCTGAGTTGGAGAAAATTGCGGTCTCCCGCCTGCAGTCGGCACCGCCCGTGGAATGGAAGACGATAGAGTCTGAAATCAAGATTCCGAACGCTCTGTTTCGCAGTTATTTGCGTCCGTTTGAGCGCGCGGACACGTGGCTAGCTGCCCTAGGGTACTGGTTTCATACTGATTCGCCGAGCGGTACACTTGCGGTCAATGAACGCACGGCGCGCGATGTTTTCAATCAGTCTGTGTTTAGTCGACTGGCGACCACTGTCATGTTCGGCGACAACGATCTGCCGAAGCGCGTTCTTGACGGCGAGGATGACGCCCTCCAGCGGGAGCTCATCCGTGTTGAGACCATGAATATCCACTTGCACGGGATTGTTCTGGCGGATGCTCTGGATCTCATCAAGACGCGCTTTGGTATTCCGTCATTCGAAGATCTAAACGTGTCATTGGTTGAATCGGGAGCTCATCCTGGCTTGGCGCGTGCCCTGGCAAAATCTTTCGTTCTCTACTGGGTGGGCGAGTTTGAAGCCAGTGCTTATTTGGCAGTTCCCAAGGTTGAAGCGGCAGCTCGCGCGCTTCTACTGGAGCTCAATGAGCCAATGTATCGAACGGCAGTCGGCGACAAGAGTGGCCAATTTCCTAGATTGGGAGTCCTTCTCGAACCCCTGACAGAGAATGGCTTTGATCCCGACTGGAGTCGGTTCCTCGCAACCTTCCTGCTTGGGGAGGGGATGAACGTTCGCAACCTCATGGCTCACGGCTTCATGAATGAAGTGGGTCGTGAGACGGCAGCTCTTGGTCTGCGAGCCTGCGCACTATTGGCCCTGATTACCTCTGATGAAGCGGTCGATCGTGACGATGCGGCTGTACAAGCAGCCCTGGCAAATCCCCACGGCGCTCCCTCGCGATCGTGGGGGCGGCGGACTGTGAATGCCGTGCGGGCTGCGCGTATCGAGTTCCGCAGGTAGCTGAACGGGCTGCACCCTATCGGAAACAGTGGACGGGGTGGCATCCCACTTCTTCCTGTGGGGGTGCCTCTATGCCTTTCGTCAAGCGAGGCGTGGGGTTCTGGGTCCGTAGAAGGTGCAGTCCTGGGCTTCTCCGCGTCGCGGGCCCGGACATCGTGGGGATACGAAGGCATCGGCCAGAGCCCGCCGTTACTGGCCTCGTCCTCACCGTGATGGTCCGCGAGCCGCTGACGGATGTGGCGGGGTCACCCAGCCAGCACGATGGCGTGCCGCGACGGCGCAAGCCGTGCCCGGTAGCGGCGGATTCCCCAACTGCGGTGCTCCAGCTCTGCTGCCAGAAGGACCTCCGCTGTGTTCAGCCGGTCGGGAACGAGTTCCACCAGCGCGGCCACCGGGTGATCGCCTATCAACGGGAAATTTTTGACGCGGCGGAACTCCCACTGCGGGTTCGGCTGGGACGCGCCGTGGCCGCGGACGATCCACTCGTCCCTCTCCGGCCCCGCACCCGGCGGCTTCTCCACGCCCACGTCCAGCAGACCTGCCTTGACCGTGAAGCTCATGCCCAGGCCGGAGCCGCCGACCGGATGGGACCGCTCGCCGGGGTCGATCAGCCGCGCGACGGGCCGTGTCCGGTCGTCCGGTGTAGACAGTGCCACGCCCAGGGATGCGTGGTGGAACGAACCTCTGCTAGCCGGTGTCTCAGGACGGAACGAGCACACCATCAGCAGTTGCCGGAAGTCGCGGTCAGGCGTTGCCCTGACATAGGACGACCACTGGGCGGGGACGCCGTCGTGGTCGGCGGACAGCACGTCCCAGCCGAACGTGAGCCTGCCGCGCAGAGGCTCGTCCTCGGCCGAGCTGCCGAGCGTGCGCTCCGGCACGAGCTCGACATCGTGCAACCGGACCTCGGTCATGCAGCGGCTCCCTTGCTCCGACCGTGCAGGTAGGTGAATGCTCCCCAGTCACGGTAGTGGGGATGCCGGGCACGAGTGGCGAGTTGGGCCTCGCGGAAGGCGTGCTCCGGGTCCATGCCGTGCGCGATCCTGTGGTGCATATGGTGGTAGAAGTACGTGGCTGACTCCGAGCGTACGGGCCAGAGGCACCCGACGACGGCCTGCGCGCCAGCGGTGATCAGCGCCGGCGGGATGCCGCGGACGTTGTCCGCCCGGTCGAACCGGCCCAGCGCGGACTCGCACGCGGCGAGCGTGACTAGGCGGACACCGCGCAGATCGACCTCCAGAAAGTCGTAAGCGAAGACCCGGCCGTCGTCGTCACGGTCCGGGGTGAGATACAGGCAGTGCAGCCACGGCGCGTCTTGGTCCAGCGTCCCATGTACGGCGATGTGGACCACGTCTGCCGTGGACAGTTCAGCGAGCAGCCTGCCACGCGTGGCCGCGAGTCCGATGACGGCGTCCGTGCCGACTACGTCGGCGACCTTCCGGGCGTGCTCCTCCAGCGCCGGTTCGGCGTGCAGCCCGTAGGGCACGCCTCCGACGGCGGAGGCCAGCACGGCGGTGCGGCGCGGCCGTACGGGGCCTGCGGTGGGCGTCAGGGCTTCGAGACCGGCGATGGTGGTGACCGTCCAGTCGTCGGCGATCATCCGGTCCCCGGTGCGGCACAGCGGTAGCGGCAGGTAGTGCAGCGCGCCGTGCGGCCAGGCCAGGATCCGGTCCTTGCCCTGGGCCCGCCATGTGTCCCACAGTTCGCTGACGCCGAGCGGCATGTCGCCCGGTTGACGCAGCAGTCGGCTGCCTTCCGGCGTCACGTCGCCGAACAGCGGGTCGCGTTCGACCTCCGTCCGGATCGCCTCGATCCGGTCCGCCACTGGGTGCCGGTCATTGTTCTCGTCCGCGCCGTCGCCCAGGTGCACGACGAGCTCCCGGCCCTGCCTGGTGACACTGAGAAGCACGGCCGCGCCGCTCACAGCGGCGGGCAGGAACCAGGTCAGCAGTACTGTGCGATCGTCCAGCAGCTCGTGCGTCTTCGCCCAGAGGTGCTGGTCGTCGATGAGCGGTGCTGAGCGGCGACTCAGCTCATCGTCTATGAGCGACGAGATGCGCCACCGCGCGTTCCGGGCAATCTGCTGGGTGTCGTGACCACCGGGACGGCGGTCAGAGTCCAGTACGTTCAGCAGGTGCGGCGACGCGCCAGACGCTCCATGGGTGGCGGCGGGTTCCTCCAGGTCGCGCAGCTTGCCGAGCAGGTGCTGGATGTACGCGGGCAGCGCGAGCGGACCGTCGATCCGCCACCATGCGCCCAGCTCCGGTCCCTTGCCCGCCTGGTGCAGACCAAGCATCAGCCCCAGCGGCAGTGTCTCGGAATCCGCGGTGAGCTGCCAGACCGCCGAGTGCACGAGGTCGCGCAGTACCTCGCCGAGTTCGGGCGTGCGGCTCGTGTCGAAGTTCGGCACGTCCACGATGATCGCGGACAGCGCTGCCTTGAGTTCTTCGCCGTGGAGGTTGCCCACCTGCTGCACGAACGGCACCAGGCTCGCCCGCGCCAGTTCCTCGAAGCCGAGCGAGGCGTAGCCGAGTGCCGCGTATGTGTAGTAACCCCACGGGAACGGGACAGGGCTGGAGACCGGTTCGCCCGCCTGGGCCGACTGGTAGTACAGGTCCGCCGTCAGCAGCCTGGCTTCTTCGCTCCGTACGTCGCCCGCCTGCCTCAGGAGGGTTAGCCCCAGCGCCGGCTGCCGCAGGTCGCGGGCGTGTGCGGCCCTATGCAGGAGCGCCGCCGACCGCTGCGTCGGGGTCCAGGATTGCGGGAACGACGCCGCGAGCGGATGGTCGGGACCCGGGCAGTCGGTGGGGTCGTCGGGCAGCACGTGGAGCCGCGCCTCGGTCAACTGTCGGCGGTGGGCGGCGTCCCAGCGGAGGTCGAGCTGCTCTGCCCAGTCCAGTACGGCGCGCAGCAGTGGCCGGTCGGCGTGTTCCCGGGCCAGGTTGACTCCCTGGCTGATCACCTTCGCGGTTACGTTGCTGCCATTGGCAGCGACGAAATCAGCCAAGGGCGACCCGAACACCGCCCTGGGTAACCCGTCGGCTAGAGCCGGAGGAATCCCGTTCATCACCCTGAGTAGGAACAGGGCGACATCTGGATCGTCGGTGGTGGACGAGTCGAGCCATGCCGACAGCGCGGCATCGGCGGCATCCCGGTGAACTCCCTCCCCGCCCGCGAGAATCTGCGCCAACGACGCCAGGAGCCGGGGCCTTCGCGTCCCGCCGTCCAGCTCCAGCGCGCGCACCACCAGGTGCCCAGCGTCCGCCACCAGCCGGTGGGACTCGGCCTGGAAGGGCTCCTCGTTGGTGAACCACGTGCGGTACAGGTCCGCGTCCAGCCGAGCGGACCAGACGGTACGCATCCCGCGGGCGTAGTAGTCAGCGGCGAAGTCCTCCGCTCCCCGGGTGGCCATCCGGAGCCGGGCGGCGGCCAGCAACCCGGCTTCCAGTTCGGCGGGATCGCTCGACTTGTCGATCAGCCGTGACACCACCGCGTCGGCTTCCTCGAACACCGCGCGATCACACCGGTCCGCCACCAGGTGGACGGCCGACTCGACGGTACGGAGCACCGCGTCCCGCCAGGCGGCCTCCATCCCGCAAGCGTCGGCGACTTCGGCAACCAGTCTCCAGTAGACGTACATGAGCTCGACCAGACCGCGGTGGTTGAGGAACTCGTCCCGGAACAGCAGTTCCACCATCGCCTCGGCGGGCAGCGCTTGGTCCGTGTGTTCAGCTAAGGCTTGTCGCGTCATCTTCAGTTCGCGCGCCCTTTGTTTCGCCTGGGACAACGACAGGATGCGGTCGCACGCGTAATGTGCCAGCTCCATCAGCGTGCCGACCGGGTCGATGAGCAACCTGACCGTCGGTGCGCCGTCCTCCTCGCCACGCGGTTCGTAGGCCGGCTCGCCGAAGCGCACAGGGCCGGCACATACCATCCCCTGCCGCGTTTCGAAGTCGAGCGTGCCAATCGGATCGTCCATGGCAGACAGGATGTGGGAGACGACCAGCATGACCGAGCCTGCGGAGATTGCCGTGTCCCGCCAGCCCAGTGGCTCTTCCAGGCGGAGGTCGTGCACAAAGTACGCACCGTCTGGGCTGAAGACGGACAGCAAGCCTCCGTCATCCGGCGTGACACGCCACCTGTGATCAACGGGGTGGCCGAACGGCAGTTCGTTCAGCGAGAGGAGCACCGGGAGGCCCCACCAGCCGTTCGCGCGGGTGAACAGGCTGCCTCCGGCCCCGTCACCGGTGGTGAACGGGCTGATGCTGGCCAGTCCTACTGCCAGTCCGGCATGCCGAACACCGTCCACCTCCACCATGAACGCCCACCCGGTGAGGTCCCGCGACAGCCGCACGCCGTTCCCCTCGCGCCAACCGGTCATCAACGGGCTCAACAATGGCACGACCCTGGTCAGACCCGCTCGCTGCCCGGGCCGGCGGTGAGCATCTTGAGTGCGGCAGCGTGCTCGCCTAACAGGCGGCGTGCACCCGCCCGTCCGGCTCATCCCCTCAGCGCGTGGGTCCGTGAGTACCGAGAAGCCGCAGCTCGGCGGCAATGGCCGCGTCGACAGATGCGTGAGCGATGCGTGAGCGGACGGAGCCGCACAGGTCACGACGGAGAAGACCGGGGCGTGAGCCACGTCTGCTCTGACCAGGTGGTTCCGGATACCGAAGAACCGTCCGGAACCACCCAACAAGCTTTGGCCAGGACTTTTAATCCATTGGTTGTGGGTTCGAGTCCCACAGGGCCTACGGTTCGACCCCAGGTCAGAGGGCATCTGAGCTGGGGTCGTCGGCGTTTTCGGGCTCGTAGAGATCTGCTGCTGGCCCGCTGCTGGCCCGGAGGTAAGACGATCATGGCATGGAGCGGCCCCCGGCCAGCGAGGCGCCGGCCGGGGGCCGTGGTGCGGTGCTGCGTGCTACGGCTTGGGCGGGATCAGGAAGCCCCGCACGGGCCGGTCCTGCTGCGGGTCACGGGAGCCGGGCCGCTGTGCGCGCTTCCACGCCGCGACCAGCTCCGCATACCGCGGGTCGATCCACTCGGACATCTGCCACCTCCACGAGGGGAGGCTAGACGATGCCGGGCTTCGGCCGCGGGGTGATGATGATGGAGCAGTCCGGGGCGTGCTGGCAGTTCGCCGCGACGGACACCAGGGTCTCGTCGGAGGGCGGTCCCCACAGCTCCGGGTCCGCCTCCCAGCCGAGACCCGCGATCTTTCCGCGGGTCCGGTCCAGGATGGGCGGGTCGTAGTTGGTCGGGTTGTAGCCGGGGTAGTGGTGCACGAAGCTGCCCAGCGCCTCGCAGAGTTCGGCGTACATGGCAGTGTGCAGGATCAGGGCATGCCAGCCCTCGTCCACGATCCTGGAGGGGGCGAGCCCTACCGCGGGGTTTGTCGCGCAGGCCGCCACGAACTTGAGGGCCTCCTCAATGATGCGGCCGGCCATCTCCTCGGGCATGTCCGGGTTGGCATCGAGGACGGTGCCGCGGCAGCTCCGGAACTGCTGGTCGCTGATGAGCTGGCGCGGGAGGGCGGGGACCGGGCCGGGCTTGGGGTCCGGGTCGGGTCCGGGGTTGGGCGGTACGCTCATGCTGGTCTCCTTCGCTGGTTGTTGCGGTGGGGGATGGCCCGCCCCGGCCGGGTGTTCTTGGACGGATTCACCGGCCGGGGCGGGGGTCTGTGTGGGGTGGGGCGGTCCGCATCCGGTGCCGGGCGGGCAGGCGTACACCTCGATGTCCAGGACGTGCGCGCCGATCCTGCCGCGGGCGGTTCCGGCGCTGACTCCGCCCGCTCTCAGGGAGTTGCCGCACCAGCAGCAGGCCCAGCCGGAGTACTGCTGCCGGGTCAGTTCGGTCGCGGGCGGGGGTATTCGGCGGCCGTTCATCGGTGCTGCCTGATCTGGGCCCAGATCCCGCAGGTGTCGGCGGTGACGCCGGTGGTGTCGGCGAGGCCGGTGATGAGGCTCCAGCCGGGGCCGTGGGTGCTGATGAGCGGGAGCGGGTCTGGGCCGTGTGCGGTGATCCGGGCGCGGGCGCCGGCGGTGGAGAGGGTCATCTCGATGACGGGGGCGCCGGAGCCGAGGACGGCGACGTACAGCTCGTTGGCGATGGCCGGGGCGTCGGGGTGCTTCAAGCAGCCCGCGGTCCACAGGCGGACGTGCGCGGCTTCGATGGGCTCGCCCTTGAACGCCTTCTGCCATGTTTGACCCGTTTCGGACACGACTTTCCCCCGGCAACCGCTTCTATGTGAGTACAGGAAGTAGTTATCTGTACTCAGAATGTCGGTGGGATTGGCGCCGGTCAAGGCGAACGCGAGAGTATGTGTACTCAGATTGACTCGATCACTCGGAACGGGGGTGCTGTGGTGGCACAGCCTGAATACCTGCGGATCGCCGCTGACCTGCGGCGCCGCATCTCCGCCGGAGAGTTCGGGCCGGGCGACCAGATCCCGACACTCCCCGCGCTGTGCCACGAGTACGGCGACGTCTCCCAGACCACCATCCGCAACGCCCTGCGGCTCCTCGCCAACGAGGGCCTGATCGAGACACGGGCCCGCGCCGGAACGCGCGTACGTCCCCGCCCTCCGGTCCACCGCATGGCAGCCGACCGCTACCGGGCCACACCGGGCGCCAAGTCCACCCCGTACACTAGGGACCAGGGCATCGGCTGGCTGGAGTACCGCCTCGACAAGCGGTTCGAGCGGGTCCAGGCGGATGCCGAACTGGCCGGACTCTTCGAGTGCGAGATCGGCGAGCGGCTTCTTGCACGGCACTTCGTCTTCCATGACAACGACCAGCCCACGCAGATGTCGACGTCGTACGTGCGCTGGTCGGACGTGGCCGGTACGCCGGTCGCCGACCCGATCAACGAGCCATGGCCGGGCGGCACCCGCGCGCAGTTGGCCACGCTCGGCATCCGGGTCACGGCCGTCATGGAGTCGTTCACCGCGGGGATGCCGACCGAACTGGAGGCGGCGACGCTCCGGATCGGGACCGGGGTGCCGGTACTGCGGTACACCCGCAAGCACATCGCCGACACTGGGCGGGTGGTGGAGTTGGCACACCCGATCGTGCGGCGCGGGGACACGACGGTCGTTGACTTCCGCATCGAGCTGGACGACTGACCGCGCAGGCAGGTGCCGGTGTAGCGAGCCGCGTAATTTTGACCGCGTTTGCTACGCCCCCGGACATGCCGAAACGCCCCTGCCCGACCCTCATGGGGCCGGGGGCTGGACCTATCCCCCGCAGCCGCGGGGCCGACGGCGGCAGTGCGCTCGCGGGCGAGCTGGCCGGGGGGGGTCCCGGCCGTGCGGGGCCGACCGCTGGACGTTCGACGCCTTCAGGCCGCCGGGCGGAAGACCCCCGCCCGGGCGGGGCCGACACTTCTTGACCTGCACTTCTTTCTGCGGTTGGCCTTGATTTCATTCAGTAGGAACGGGCGGAATTCCTGATCAAGATGACCGTGGTCGATCCATTGGTTGTCGGTTCGAGTCCCACAGGGCCTACAGATGGAGGGAAGGGGCTACTCCTTCCGGCCTGCTACGCAGTGCCTGGGTCGGCTTCGGTCGGGTTGGGCGCTGTTGTGCTTTCGGGGGTGGGCGGGGAGCGGTGGGGGCGCCCGGTGTGCGGGTTGTGGGTCATGGGCGCCGGCTTTGTGTTCGTCAGGTCAGCACTTGTTGTCGAGGAAGTACTGGGCCTGTTCCAGGGTCAAGGGGGCCGCGGCTTCGGGGCCCTCGGTCAGCATGACGTCGCAGATGGCGGTCTGGGGTTCCGGGTCGATGTCGTCCCATGCCGTGTCCCAGATGGCTTCGGTCTCGGCCTGTTCCATGATCTCGTCCGTGTTGTCGCCGATGACGGTGCCGACGAGGTCGGTGTACTGCTCCTGGGTCAGTGCCGCGCACTCGGGGTCGTTCGAGACGTCCCGGGGGCCCGTCTCGTAGGTCTCCTCCACGAGGGCCAGGCAGTCCGCCTCGGTGTAGGTGGGGGTGGGGGTGGGAGACGGGGTGGGGCTGGTCGCGCTGGGGGTGGGGGTGGGCTTGGCGGCGTTGTCGCTGGTGTCGCCGCCGCTGCATCCGGTGGTGAGCGCGGCGGCGAGGGCGAGGAGCGCGGCGCAGGCAGTCGCGCGGGTGTTCATGGTCCCCTCAGAGTGTGTGGTCCGGAGGGGGCATCATCTGCCGTATGAGGCTTGGGTGTTGGTGATGTGTCCGTGTTGTGACGTGTGGGGAGAGAGAAGAGAAGGGCTTTCGATGCCCATGCCCTCACGGCACCACGCTGATCTTGCCCCCCACATGCCCCTCCCTGCTCTCCTCCAGTGCCTCCCGTACCTCCCGCAGCGGATACACCCGCGACACCGGGACGTTCAGACGGTGGGTGTCGATCAGGTCCAGGATCTCGTGGAGGGCCGGAACCGTGCCGCCCGCTGCGCCGCCTGCGTGCAGGATGATGCCCGTGTCCGCCGCGTCGAAGGCCACCAGGGACAGCACCCTTCCCGGACCCCCGGCCAGGTCGATCGCGCCCGGGATCTCACCGCGGCCCGACGCGTCGAGTACGGCGTCCACCCCGTCCGGCGCCAGTTCCCGCACCCGTGCCTCCCAGCCGTCGCCGTAGGTGACCGGTTCGCCGCCCAGTGAGCGGAGCCGGTCGTGGCTGCCGGGGCCCGTCGTGCCGATCACCCGCGCGCCGCGCGCCCGCGCCAACTGGACGGCGAACGTACCCACCCCGCCCGTCGCCGCCAGCACCAGCAGCGTGTCGCCCGCCCCGACGCCGAGGCGCTGGAGGGCCGCCCAGGCCGTGCCTCCCGCCACCGCCAGCGCGCCCGCCACCTCCCACGGCACTGTCCGGGGCCGGGTGACCAGCGACGCCGGATCGGCGAGGGCGTACTCCGCGTAGGCGCCCGTCAGGGGCGCGCCCAGCACCTCGTCGCCGGTCGCGAAGGCCGTGACATCCGCGCCGACCGCGTCCACCACCCCGGCGACCTCACTGCCCAGCCCCGCCGGGAACTCCAGCGGCATCTGCTCCCGCATCATCCCGCCCAGGATCTTCCAGTCGGCGGGATTCACCCCGGCCGCCCGCACGGCCAGCCGCACCTGCCCGCGCCCCGGAACCGGCGGCGGCACATCGACGACATCCAGGGCCTCACTGGTCCCGTACTCGGTGAACTGCGCGGCGAGGGACATACCGGCTCCAGGGGGTGATCGAGTGAGTGAGTGAGTGAATGAGTGAATGTGTGGGTGGGTGAGTGAGTGGGATGGGGGGCAGGCGTACGTTGGGTCCTTCTCCACGCTAGGGCGGGTGGCAGGGGGCCGCACGTGGACGGTCCTCCAGTGCCCTGTCCTTCCAGGGCTGCCGGCGCTGTGATGAGCAGCACCCCCGTGCGGAACGCCCCGGCGGTTTCCTTGCCGGCCCCCCGGCTCGCAGGGCCGCTCCGTTCGCCTCCGTTCGCCCGAGGACCACCGCTCCGACCTGGTCGATGTCCCGTCCGACCGCTCTCGTCCCCGGTCTGTCGGGGGCGGGCATCCCGCGCCGGGTCCGGCGCGGTGCCCCCGGCGTCCCGTGCGGTCGCTGTCAGCGGGGCGCCGATTTTTACCTTGTTTTTCTACTCCGGCCAGCAAATTTGCCGATGTGGACGCCGATCGAAACGCCCTCGCCGCATCGAGCCCCGGCCCGCAACGGCGGCCCCTCCCGGACGCGTTCGGCCCCGCCGGATCCGCCGGTCCTGCCGAATCCTCAGGTGCCGCAGGTCTCCCCGGGTCCGCAGGTGCCGCAGGCCCCGTCCGGTCGCCGCTCCCGCCACCGCGCCCGCGCCCGCCCGGCGCCACGGGCCCCGTCGCCGTCCACGTATCCCCCGCCCTCCCCCTTCCCCCCTCCCCCGGGCGCTGCGCGCTGCGCCCCATGGCCGCCGAGGACCTGGACTACGTCGTCGCCGAGCATCTGGCGCACTTCCCGGAGGGATTCTTCGCCCGGCTCGGCCGCCGCTACTTCACCGCCTACACCCGCACCTATCTGACCAGCGCCCACGCCCGCGCCTACATCGCCGAGTGCGACGGCGTGCCCGTCGGGTTCCTGGTCGGAGTCACCGACCCGGCCGCCCACCGCGCGCACCTCATGGCCGAGCACGGCCGCGGCCTCGCCCTGCGCGCCTGCGCCGCCCTCTGCGTACGGCCCGGTCTCGCCCTGCACTTCATCCGCACCCGGCTCGGCCGTTACGCCCGCAAACTGCTGCCCGGCGTCCGCCCGCCGCAGCCCGCCCCCGCCGCCACCGGCACCCCGGCCGAGGGCGTCAGCGCCGTCCTCGCCCATGTCGTCGTCAGCACCCGGCTGCGGTCGTACGGGCTCGGATCGGCGCTCGTGCGGCGGTTCCTGGACGATGCCACGGCCGCCGGGTGCGCCCGGGTCTGCCTGGTCACCGCCGCCGGGCCGGGCGGCGCGGGCCCCTACTACGAGCGCCTCGGCTGGCTCCGCACCGACGAACACCACACCCCCGACGGACGGCTGCTCCTCAGCTACGAGTTCCCGCTCCCCGCTCCCGCCGCCCCCCGCCCCCCGCTGCCCCGCCGAGGTACCGCACCATGATCCGCCCCGCCCGCCGAACGGCCCCGCTCGCCCTGACCGCGGCCCTCCTGCTGGCCACCGCCTGTACGACCACCACCACCGACCCGGAGCCGGAACCGGAAGCCGTGCCCAGCACATCCCGGCCCGCGCCGACCTCCCCCACCCCGAGTCCCACCCCGACGCCCACGCCGACGCCCACTCCTACTCCGACCTCAACTCCCTCTCCCACGCCCTCCGCCGAAGCCGACGCGGACGCGGACGCGGAGGTCCGGCCCGTTTCCCGGGAGCAGTGGGCCGCGATGGAGGACGCCGGGATGGTGCGGGACGGGTGTCCGGTGACCTCGCCGGATCAGTTGCGGCGGGTGGAGGTCAACCACTACGGGTTCGACGGCCGCGTCCACCGCGGTGTCCTCGTCGTCAACGCGGACACCGCCGAGAGTGTCGCCCGGATCTTCACCGCGATCTTCGACGCCGGGTTCCCGATCCGCAGCATGCGCCCGATGGAGGAGTACGACGGCGACAACACCGCGAGTCTCGCCGCCGACAACACCGCCGCCTTCAACTGCCGCCGGCCCGACCAGATCAACGCGCCCCCGGCCGAGTCCCCGCACGCCAACGGGCGGGCCATCGACATCAATCCGCTGGAGAACCCCTGGAAGGACCTGCGCTGCGACTGCTGGCAGCCCAGCGCCGAGTTCCGGGAGCGGACCGCCGGTGAGGGGAAGATCCTCGAAGGCGGCGCGGTCTGGCGGGCCTTCGACGACGAGGGCTGGGTCTGGCAGGACATCGATGTCCCGGACTACATGCACTTCGACACCGGGTACCCCTCCCGTCCGTTCGGTGAGGGGGCGGACCGCTGACGGGGCGGAGCGCTGACGGGGCGGAGCGCTGACGGGGAGGGCGGGCCGACCGCAGGTCGACGGCGTCGGTCGGTCGGAAAGTGGCATTAAGAGCGCGTAAAGATTGCCGGGATCAGGCAATGTCTGAGCACCGCCATCCGTGTCAAGATTCCGTCAAGACGGAGATCAGCGACACGGGGGACGGGGGTGCGCGGATGACCTGGTTTCTAGGACTCGGCATAGCGGGGGTCGTGCTGCTCTCGTTGTCGCTGATCTTCGACGGGGTGGTGGAGGGACTGCTCGACGGGGCTCTGGGGAGCGGCCTCGACGGGTGGCTGTCGTTGCCGGTCGTCGCCGGGTTCCTGGCGATGACCGGTTTCGGCGGAGCCATCGCGCACGGGGCGTTCGGACTCGGGGCCGTGGCCGCGACCGGCGGGGGAGCGGTGCTGGGGGCGGGTACCGGGTGGCTGACCTATCGGTTCAGCCACGCCCTGATGCGCGATCAGACGGCTGTGACACCCACGGGGGAGGACTTGATCGGTACGTCCGGGAAGGTGGTCACGGCCATTCCCGCCGACGGGTTCGGCGAGGTGCTGCTGCGGCTCGCGGGACAGCCGGTCAAGTTCGCGGCCCGCAGCGCGGTGCCGGTGGCGCGGGGGGCGGAGGTCTGGGTGGAGGCGGTGCCGTCACCGACCTCGGTCCTGGTCCGGCCGGTCACTCACGACTCTTCCTTCGTCTGAATCCCGGGTCAGCCGGTACCGGGTCTGCCCATCTCGATGCCCGATCTCAACTCACCCGATCTCACTCATCCGTTCTCAACCGGGGGTGCTGCCATGAGCCCTGTTCTTGTCGCCGTAGCCGGGGTCGTCGTGCTCCTCGCGCTGCTCGCGCTCGTCGTCGTCAGCCGTTACAAGGTCGCGGGTCCCAGCGAGGCGTTCATCGTCACCGGGCGGCGCGGCAAGAAGTCGACCGACCCCGAGACCGGGCGGGTCTTCACCGACAACAGCGGGCAGAAGGTCGTGGTCGGCGGCGGGGTCTTCGTCGTGCCGTTCGTGCAGCAGAAGTTCACCCTCGACCTCTCCTCCCGGCACATCCCGGTCGCCGTGCGCGGAGCCGTCACCCTGCGCGGGGTGAAGGCCAATCTGGACGGTGTCGCGATCGTCAAGGTCGGCGGCACCGAGGACTCGATACGGGCCGCGGCCCAGCGGTTCCTGATGCAGCAGGACGGCATCGTCGGCTTCACCCAGGAGGTGCTGTCCGGCGCGCTGCGGGCGATCGTCGGGCGGATGTCGGTCGAGGACGTGATCCGGGACCGGGCCGCCTTCGCCGGGCAGGTCGCCGAGGAGGCGGAGGCGAGTCTGTCGGGGCAGGGGCTGGTGCTGGACGCGTTCCAGATCCAGGACATCACCACCGAGGGCTCGTATCTGGAGGACCTCGGGCGGCCGGAGGCCGCCCGCGCCAAGCAGGAGGCCGACATCGCCGAGGCGGTGGCCCGGCGGGCGGCCGAGCAGGCACGGCTGAAGGCCGAGGAGGAGATCGCGGTCGCGCAGCGCACCTTCTACCTCAAGCAGGCCGAGATCAAGGCCCAGACCGACGAGGCCGCCGCGCGGGCGGCAGCCGCCGGTCCGCTCGCCGAGGCCGCCCGGCAGCAGGAGATCCTCGCCGAGCAGGAGAAGGTCGCCGAGCACCAGGCCGCGCTCACCGACCGCCAGCTCGACACCCAGGTCCGCAAGCCCGCCGACGCCCAGCGCTACGCCGCCGAGCAGGAGGCCGAGGCCAAGCGGGTCGCCCGGGTCAAGCAGGCCGAGGCCGAGCGGCTGGCCGGGATCGCGGCGGCCCAGGCGGAGGCGGAGCGGGCCCGGCTGACCGGTGAGGGCGAGAAGCAGCGCCGCAGCGCGCTGGCCGAGGCGGAGGCCATCGAGGGCCTCAAGCAGGGTGAGGCCGAGCGCGCCCGCCGCGCGGCCATCGCCGAGGCGGTACGGCTGGAGGGCGAGGCGGAGGCGGCGGCCATCGGTGCCAAGGGTGCTGCGGAGGCGGAGGCCATGCAGAAGAAGGCCGACGCGTTCGGGCAGTACGGCGACGCGGCCGTGCTCCAGATGCTGGTCGAGGTGTTGCCGCAGGTCGTCGCGAAGGCGGCCGAGCCGCTCAGCGCGGTGGACAAGATGACCGTCATCTCCACCGACGGGGCGAGCCGGCTCTCCCGGACCGTCACCGACAACGTCGCCCAGGGCATGGAACTCCTCGGTGCCACCACCGGCGTCGACCTCGCCGAACTCCTCAAGGGCCTCACCACCGGCCGCACCGGGAACCCGGGCACTGGTGACAGCGGCAGCGGCGGCACCGGTGGGAGCGGCGGGAGCGGTGGCGGCAGCGGGAGCAACGGGAGCAACGGGAAGATCGAGATCACCGGCTGACCGGCCGACCGGCCCCCCCGCCCGCTGCGCACCTCCCTCCCCCCGGAATCCGGCAGACTTGATGCGTCACTGGTCCCAGCTCCCCCACCCGGAGCGAGCGCCGGTGGCGCATCAGCCGTTCGGGCCGTACGGGGAGGACACCGCAGCCGTGACGGAGCCCGGGGAAGACGACTACCTGGCCGGATACGCCGAGATGCTCCGCGACGCCGGAGCCACCGGCCGCCGGCTGACCCGTGCCGAACTGGACTCCCGGCGGGCCCAGGGCGAGCGCGCCGCCGAGGCCGGGCTGGGCCTGCGGGTCCTGGTGCGCGGGCACCTCGCGGCGACCCGGGCCCTGTGGCCCACCCTGTCGGCGTCAACGGGTGGCACCGGGGGTGCCGGCGGCTTCGGCGGCTTCGGCGGGTTCGGCAGTGAACAGCTCCTCGCCGCCGTCGAGCAGGCCATCGACGCCTTCGCCGAGGGCCATGAACGCGCCCAGAAACTGGCCGTCCGCCGCGAGGAGGCGGCCCGTCGGGAGTTCATCGACGATCTGCTGTACGGCCGCAGCGACGTGGGCCGGATCGTCGAGCGGGCGGAGCGGTTCGGGCTGCTGCTCTCCCACGCCCACGCGGTCGCCGTCGCCCGCGCCGCGACCCCGGTCGACGACACCCACCCGGCCACCCGCCAGGTGGAACAGGTGCTGTTCGCCCGCTTCGGCGAGCGGCGGATACTGCTGGCCACCAAGGACGGCCGGCTGATCTGCATCGTCCCCGGCGACGACGGCGAGATCCTCACCTTCTTCGCCCAGCAGGCGCACGCCGCCACCGCGGGCGGCCAGGTCGCCATCGGCCGCGCCCACCCCGGCGCGGGCGGGGTCGCCCACTCCTACGAGGAGGCCCTGGGCGCCCTCGACCTGGCCGCCCGCCTCCGGCTGGACGAACCGGTGCTGCGCGCCGCCGACCTGCTGGTCTACCCGGTGCTCACCCGGGACCGGCAGGCCATGGCCGACCTGGTGCGCCACACCCTGGGCCCGTTGCGGGAGGCCCGCGGCGGTGCCCAGCCGCTGGTGGCCACCCTCACCGCCTATTTCGACGCCGGATGCGTGGCCGCGGAGGCCGCCCGGCGGCTGAGCCTGAGCGTCCGCGCGCTGACGTACCGCCTGGACCGCATCCACAAGCTCACCGGCACCAACCCCGCCGACCCCGTGCACCGCTACACCCTCCAGACCGCGGTGATCGGCGCCCGGCTGCTGGGCTGGCCGGAGTCGGAGGTCTGACCCGGCCCCGGGGAGGCCCTCCGCTCATCCCGCTCCGGGGATGCCCTCCGTTCGCCCTGCTCGGGGGATGCCCTCCGCTCATCCCGCTCCGGGGATGCCCTCCGTTCGCCCTGCTCGGGGGATGCCCTCCGCTCATCCCGCTCCGGGGATGCCCCCCGCTCACCCCGCTCCGGGGATGCCCTCCGCTCGCCCCGCCCCGCGGAGGCCCCCACTCACCCCGCCCCCCCCGACGCCCCCGCTCACCCCGCTGTCCGGTCCACCAACTGCGCCAGCGGCAGGGTGTGCCGCGTCTGGAGCACCTTCGCCCGCAGATAGCGGACGTTGTGCGCGGTGGTGAAGACCCCCGTCGGGACCCGCTCCCGGACTGTGGCGCCGAGGGTGCGCAACTGCTCCGCCTTGTCCGGGTTGTTGGAGAGCAGATCCAGCTCACCGATGCCGAGCGCGCCGAGCATCTGGGCCGCCGCGGTGTAGTCGCGGGCGTCCTCCGGGAGGTCGAGCGCCGCGTTGGCCTCATAGGTGTCCAGGCCCTGGTCCTGGAGGGCGTACGCGTCGAGCTTGTTGTAGAGGCCGATGCCCCGGCCCTCCTGGCGGAGGTAGAGCAGGACGCCCCCGCGGTCGGCGATGCGCTCGACGGCCTCGCGCAACTGCGGGCCGCAGTCGCAGCGCGCCGAGCCGAAGACATCGCCGGTCAGGCACTCGGAGTGCAGCCGCACCAGGGGGACCGCGCCGGGTGCCGGGTCGCCGAGGACGACGGCGAGATGCTCCTGCCCGTCCGTCAGCCCGTGGAAGGTGATCAGCTCGGCGTCGACGCCGTAGCCGTCGCCGAAGCGGAGGGGGACCCGGACACGGGTCCGGACTGAGGCGGGGGAGGGGCCGGGGTCGGGGGAGGGAGCGGGGCCGGGGTGAGGGTCGGGGGCGGGACTGTGGGGCATGGAGGTCTCCGGACGCATCGCTGCTCGTTGCTTCAGTTTTGAAGCAACCCATCGGGCGAACGTGACCCTACGCCACGCTTTAAATTTGAAGCAACCCATATGCCCCACCCTTCCGAGGGGCACGCCGGGTCTCAGGTGCACGCCGTCGACCGCCGCAGCCACGGAACACCCCGGCCGCCCCCCACCCCTCCCGTGCCCTCGCCGGCCCCTTCCTCCCCCTCAGCCCCCTCCGCCCCCTCCAGCGCCCGAGCCACCCCCGTGAAGATCTCCTCCAACTGCCCCACCTGCTCCGGCGTCAGATGGTCGAACAGCGCCGCCCGGACCGTCTCGACATGCCCCGGCGCGACCCGCTCCAACAGCGCCATCCCCTCGTCGGTCAGGACGGCGATGCTCCCCCGCTTGTCGCTGGCGCACCCCTCGCGCCGGACCACCCCGTCCTTCTCCAGTCGGCCGACGGCGTAGGTCAGCCGGCTGCGGGTGATCTTCAGCAGCCCGGCGAGGTCGGTCATCCGCAGCCGGCGGTCCTCGGCCTCGGAGAGGTGGGTCAGGATGGAGTAGTACAGATGCGGCATCCCGGCCTCCGACTGGAGTTGCCGGTCGAGCGCGTCCTCCAGAAGCAGCACGGTCCCGATGTACGCGCGCCAGGCGCGCTGCTCCTCGGGGGTGAGCCAGCGAGTCGTCATGGTCCCAGTGTAGGTTTGCTTAAAATTTGAAGCCAAGTCCCGCCCCGCACCCCGCCATCCCGCACCCCGTCACCCCTCAGAACCGTAGGCCCCCTACCCCCTGCGCACTACCCCCCTACCCCCCTACCCCCCCGGAGGGACACCCCGCCCATGCCCCATCCCCACGTCCTCCTCTCCGCAGCCGTCTCCCTCGACGGCCACCTGGACGACACCGGCCCCGACCGGCTGCTGCTCTCCGGCCCGGCCGACTTCGACCGGGTGGACGAGGTACGGGCGTCGGTGGACGCCATCCTGATCGGCGCCGGCACCCTCCGCGCCGACAACCCCCGGCTGCTGGTGAACTCCGCCGAGCGCCGCGCCGCCCGGATCGCCGCCGGGCGCCCCGCCTACCCCCTCAAGGTCATCGTCAGCGGCTCCGGCGACCTCGATCCGGCCGCCCACTTCTGGCACACCGGCGGCGAGAAGCTCCTCTACACCACCGACCGGGGCGCCGAACGCGCCCACGCGACCGGCCTCGCCACCCCCACGCCGGTCGCCACCCCCACGCCGGTCGCCGCCACCACGGAAGGCGCCCCCACCGCCGAAGGCACCCCCGCCCCTGAAGGCACCCCCACCCCCGGAGGCCCCCCCACCATCGTCCCCCTAGGCCCCACCCTCGACTGGCGCGCTCTCCTCACCGACCTCCACGACCGGCGCGGCATCCGCCGCCTGATGGTCGAGGGCGGCGGCACGATCCACACCCAGCTCCTCACCGAGGGCCTCGCCGACGAACTCCATCTCGTCGTCGCCCCCCTCTTCGTCGGCGACCCGGCCGCCCCCCGCCTCTTCGGCCCCGGCGCCTACCCGCCCGGCCGCCTCCGCCTCCTGGAGACCCGCCGGATCGAGGACGTCGTCCTGATGCGCTACGAACCCACCGCCCCCGGCACCGGACCCCTCCCGTCCGCCGCCGACCACCACTGGCTCCAACTGGCCTGCGCCCTCGCGGCCGACTGCCCGCCCTCGCGCACGGCGTTCAGCGTCGGCGCGGTCGTGGTCGCCGAGGACGGCACCGAACTGGCCCGTGGCCACTCCCGCCAGGCCGGTGACCCGGTCGTCCACGCCGAGGAGGCCGCCCTCGCCACCCTGGACCCCGCCGACCCCCGCCTGCCCGGCGCCACCGTCTACTCCAGCCTCGAACCCTGCGCCCACCGCGCCTCCCGCCCCCGCCCCTGCGCCCGGCTGATCCTCGACGCCGGGGTCCGCCGGGTCGTCACCGCCTGGCGCGAGCCCGGCACCTTCGTCACGGACGCCGACGGCACCGGACTGCTCACCGCCGCCGGTGCCACCGTCGTCGTCCTCCCCGAGCACGAGCCGCAGGCGAAGGCCCCCAACCACCACCTGCACCTGCTCCGCTGACGCCGCTCCGCCGATCGGCCCAACAACTTCTGCGCCCTCCCCCACCCCCCGGCACGCTGCCATGACCGGCAGGCGGCGGACGACGCGGAGGTGGTCATGCGGGGAGTGGGCGCACACACGGTGACCGGCCGCCGGCACCGGCCCGGGGCCCGGTCCGGGGCGCGGTCCGGGGTCGGGCCCGGGGCGCGGGGGGTGGCTCCGGCCGCGCTGATCCTCGTCCTCCTCGCCGTCACCGCCACCATCACCGTCACCGCCTGCGGCACCCTCGACCCCGGCTCCCGGACCCGGGCCCGCGCGCTCGCCGCCGGGGAGCCCTTCACCCACCCCGGCGTCCTGCTCGGCAGGGCCCAACTGGACGCCGTACGGAAGAAGGTCACCGCCGGGAAGCAGCCGTGGCTGTCGGCGTACCTCGACATGCGGGACAGCCGGTACGGGTCGTACAAGTACCGGGCGCGGCCGGTCGCGGACGTGTCCTGCCCGGCCGGGGACGGGCCCGGCACCGGCTGCGCCGAGGAGCGCGCGGACGCCATCGCGGCCTACACCCAGGCCCTGCTGTTCACCGTCACCGGCAAGCGGCAGCACGCCGTCAAGGCCGCCGAGATCATGGACGCCTGGTCGGCCAAGCTGAAGCGGCACAGCGGGGCCGGTGCCGTACTCCAGGCCGGACGGTCCGGCGGCATCTGGGCGCGGGCCGCCGAGATCGTCCGGCACACCCCGGGCGCGGGCTGGCCGAAGGACCGGGTCCACCGCTTCGAGACCATGCTCCGCACCGCCCACCTCCCCCATGTCACCCGCTCCGCGCCCGACGACGACGGCAGCCGCGCCCTGGTCACCACCGCCGCCGCGCTCTCCCTGGCCGTCTTCCTGGACGACCACCGCACCTTCGACGCCTCCCTCGCC
Organism: Streptomyces sp. NPDC093252; assembly: GCF_040683675.1. Classification (NCBI taxonomy): domain Bacteria; kingdom Bacillati; phylum Actinomycetota; class Actinomycetes; order Kitasatosporales; family Streptomycetaceae; genus Streptomyces; species Streptomyces sp. NPDC093252. The sequence goes on from NZ_JBFBEM010000014.1 coordinate 242,297, forward strand.
CGCTTCCGCGACCGCGTCCCCGCGGTCTTCTACCTCCGGCGGGACGGCCCGCTGCCCCGCACCCCGGCCGGTGCGGCGGCCGGGACCCCGGAGCGGATCCGCGCGTCCTGGTCCCGGCCGCGCGCCTTCGAGGACGGCCTGACCCAGGAGACCTGCCGGAGCCTCGCCCGGGTGGGCCACGCCGTCGCCGCCACCGCCCACGCCGCCGAGACGGCCTGGCACCAGGGCGTGGACCTGTACGAGGACGCCGCTGCCCGCCTCAAGGCGGCGCTCACCCTGCACGCCCCCTACGGGCAGGGCCGTCCCGCCCCCGGCCGGCTGTGCGGCGGCGGGGACGTCGAAGGGAACCTCGGCCCCGGACTCGAAGTCGCCCTCAACCATCTGGAGAACCGCCTCGGCACCCCCGTCCCGGCCGCCCACCGCCTGGCCACCGCCGCCCGCCCGGCCGGTACGGACGGACTGCTGGTCGCCTGGGAGACCCTCACCCACGCCGGAAACCCCGGTGAATAGGTGAAGAGCGGGAGAAAAGGGGAGGGCGGGGGCCAAGGGCGGCGGCCGTGTGTGCGACCCCTCCCGTCCATGGCGTACACTGGTGACACACCGACGCGGGGTGGAGCAGCTCGGTAGCTCGCTGGGCTCATAACCCAGAGGTCGCAGGTTCAAATCCTGTCCCCGCTACTCAAGGCTCAGGGCCGGAATCCGGATCACGGATTCCGGCCCTGAGTGTTTTCGCCCCTCAGTCCCCGCGTCCCTATCGTTCCCCCCTCCCCCCGTTCATCCGGTCGGACCGCCCGGCTCGCCCGCCGCTCCCGCTCCGGCAACCCTGGACGGACAGGGACGAAGGCGGGAGACGCGAGGTGCGGCCTGGTGAGGCGGAGGGCGAGGGGCCGTACACCGGGCCGCCGGGGCCGGGCAGGACACCGCGAACCGGCACACCACGAACCGGCACACCGCAAGGCGGCACACCGCGGAGCGGAACGGCGGCGCAGGGCGGGTTCTCGTACATCCGACCGGTTGTGCGCGTGCTCCCGGCCCTGATGATCGTCGGCGGCGCGCTGTACGAGTCCCTGACGCCCGACCAGTTCACCGCCGTGCCGTTCTTCACCGCCGCGCCCCTGATCGCGGCGCCGCTGTTCGGGCTGCGGTACACCGTCCTGACCGGGGTGGTGGCCGTGGTGGTGATGTTCGTGGTGCACCTCGGGGTGGACCAGCCGTTCTCCGCCAAGACCATGACCGAGGTCATCACGGTGGCGACCGTCGCGGCGCTCGCCGTGCTGATCAATGTGCTGGTGCGGCGCAGTGACGCCCGGCTCGCCTCCGCCCGGGAGATCGCCGAGGCGGCCCAGCGCGCGGTGCTGCCGGAACCGGACGAGCGGATCGGCGGGTTCGACATCGCCGCCCGCTACGAGGCCGCCCAGGCGGGCGCGTTCATCGGCGGCGACCTGTACGCGGTGCAGGACACCCCGCACGGGGTCCGGCTGGTGGTCGGGGACGTGCGCGGCAAGGGGATGAGCGCGGTGGCGGCCGTCGCGGTGGTGATCGGGGCGTTCCGGGAGGCCGCCGAGCGGGAGACCACCCTGGAGGCGGTCGCCGGGCGGCTGGAACGGGCGCTGGCCCGCGAGGGCACCCGGCGCGACGGGCTGGACGCCTTCGAGGGGTTCACCACCGCCGTCCTCGCCGAGATCCCGCCCGGCCGGGACCTGGTCCGGCTGGTCAACCGGGGACACCCCGGCCCGCTGCTGCTGTACGCCGACGGCTCGCTGCGCGCGCTGCCCGCCACCGAACCGGCGCTGCCGCTGGGGATGGGGGACCTGGGCAGTTGGCCGGACCGGGCGCAGGAGGCGGAGTTCCCGGGCGGGGCCACGCTGCTGCTGTTCACCGACGGGCTGTCCGAGGCGCGGGACGGGCACGGCGAGTTCTTCGAACCGGAGGAGGAGTTGGCGGGACGGCGGTTCCGGGGGCCGGCGGAACTGGTGGCGGTGCTCTCCGAGGAGGTGCGGCGGCACAGCGGGGGCGGGATGACGGACGACATGGCGCTGCTCGCCGTACGGCGGCCCGGTGCGGAGCCGGGCGGACCCGCGCCCGGTCACGGTGGGTAAATGAACGACCGCCCTCCGCATAACATCTGAGTCACCGTCATAAAGTGGCGGCCGTCGCCTCCTGCCCGTTCGGCGGTCGACTCGCCCGAATTTCGCCCGTTCATCGCCCGTACGTCCGGCGTAAGAGCGTGAAGGATCTCCAGGAAGCGCTTGGAAATCACCCCTGGGTTCTATTACTGTCCGATAACGCAGCGCGGTCGTACCAGCCGTCACAAGAGGCGGCTCCGTGCTCAAGCGCCGAATTCCGCAAGGGAACCGGGGAACCACCACTTTGGGGTGAATCGGACGTATACCGCCATGGCCGCTGTCCGCGACCTGGCCGGTGACGCCCGTAGGAGACCTTCCTCTCCGAACCCGTCAGCTAACCCGGTAGGCGATGAGGGAAGGAAAGGAGTACGCCTACGTGGCGTCCAACCGGCCTGCTCCAGGGGCCCCGTTCGTCCCCGCCCAGCGCACCGGCGACACCGTCGGCACGGTCGAGACCGTCGTCTACGGCGGCCCCCGCACCGACGAGGGCCCGTGGGAGGAGTGGAACCCCTCCGCGGAGACCGTCCGTCCGGTCCGCAGCGGCCGGCACCGGGTGGCCAAGCAGCGCGGCGGACTCGCCCGCGGCGGCCTGGCCCGCAGCTCCACGGTCCTGGGCGTCGGTGTCATAGCCGCCGTCGGCGCGGGCGGCATGGCCACCGCGCAGACCGGCAAGCCGCCGGTGGCCATCTCCCTGCCCGACCTCGCCACCTTCACGGACGACGAAGGCGACACGGACGAGCCCGAGCCCGAGCCGACCACCACCCCGCTCAGCAGCCTCGGCGTCACCCCGGCCGACACCGACCAGGGCACCACCGACGCCGGTGAGGCGCTGCGCGCCCGCATCCTGGCCCAGGCCGAGAACCAGCAGGACCAGGTCGACACCAAGGCCGCCAAGGCGCTGCTCGCCGCCGCCGAGAAGGAGGCCGCCGAGGCCGCCGAGAAGGCGGAGAAGGAAGCCCGCGAGAAGGCCGCCGCCGAGAAGAAGAAGGCGGAGGAGGAGGCCGCGCGCAAGGCCGAGGAGGAGCGCCTCGCCAAGCTGGCCAAGCAGTTCGCGCTGCCGACCTCGTCGTACACCCTCACCTCGACGTTCGGTCAGGCCGGTTCGCTCTGGTCCTCCGGGTACCACACCGGCCTCGACTTCGCCGCGCCCACCGGCACACTCCTCAAGGCCGTCCACTCCGGCACCATCACCTCGGCCGGCTGGGACGGTTCGTACGGCTACAAGACCGTGCTGACCCTCGATGACGGTACCGAGATCTGGTACGCCCACCAGTCCTCGATCAGTGTCAGCGTCGGCCAGAAGGTCACCACCGGCGAGGTCATCGGCCGGGTCGGCGCCACCGGCAATGTCACCGGCGCCCACCTCCACATGGAGGTCCACACCGGCTCCGGCGGCAGCCTCGACCCGCTGGCCTGGCTCCGAGACAAGGGCCTCAACCCCTGACGGACCGTTCCCCCTCCCGGCGGTCCTGACGACAACCCCCCGACGTCAGGGCCGCCGGTTCCGTCTGTCCGCCCGCCGCCCTCAGGAGCGATACGGGTTGCCGCCGTACCCGGCGACCGTGTGCCGCGGTGGGTACAGCCGGACCGGCGGGGCCGTGAGATGGGCGGCGTGGGCGAGGGCGGGTCCGGCGATGTGCCGGCGCTGCCAGAGCGCCGCGAGCAGTTCCCGCTCCCGGGTGACGAAGTCGGCGCGGGCCCGGCCCCGGTCGCCCCGGTGGCGCAGGACCGCGAGCGAGGTCGCGTACGTCTCGTACTCGGCGACCGTACGGGCCGCCGGGCGGCCGAGCCTGCGGCCCGCGTACTCCCGGGCGAGCCTGCGGGCCCGCATCGAGCCGAGCGCGTGGGGCTCGGCGGGCGAGAACCAGCCGGTGGCCGCATACGCGGGCAGTTCCTCGCGGACCATCCGCAGTTCGCGCTGCCGGATCCACACCACCACCCCGGTCAGCAGGGCGAACGCGGGCACCATGAAGGTGCCGTAGACGGCGAAGAAGCCGTGGTCGCCCAGGGACGAGGAGCCGTTCCACAAGGCGTGCAGCCCCATCGCCAGCAGCAGCCCGGCCGGGGGCAGCAGCACGCGCCGCCGCCGCTGGTGCTCCCCGGCGAGCGCCGCGACCCCGAAGCCGATCCCGGTGAGGACGGTGAACAGCGGATGCGCGAAGGGGGACATCACGACCCGGACGAAGAAGGTGGCGACGGTGACCGCGGCGACCCCGGTGTCCCCGTCGGCCCGGTCGGTGCCGAAGGCGCTGCCCAGATAGAGGATGTTCTCGGTGAAGGCGAAGCCGGTGGCGGTGACCCCGGCGATCACCACCCCGTCCACGACCCCGGTGAAGTCCCGTCTGCGGAAGAGGAAGACCAGCAGGATCGCGGCGCCCTTGGCGGACTCCTCGACGACCGGCGCTATCACGGTCGCGCCGAGAGTGTCCGCGCCGCTCGGGTCGGCGGTGGCGGTGGCGATCCAGCGGGTGGCGAAGCTGTTGGTGACGATCGCGATCAGCGCCGCCGCGCACGCCCCCCAGGAGAAGGCGAACACCAGATTCCACCAGGGGCCGGGTTCGACCCGGTCCAGCCAGCGGAACGCGGCTATCAGCGGCGGCACCGGCAGCAGGGCCAGGCCCAGGCCGACGAGAAACCCCTCGGTGCCGGTCTCCTGGCGCACCAGCGCGAGGATGACCACCCCGGACAGCGCCAGCAGCCCGACCAGCCCGCCGTGGCGCACCCGCCGCAGGGCCGTCGGACGGGCCAGCGCGTACCGCACCCCGCGCCGCCACCATCGCTCACGCCGGGGCGCCGGTGCCTCGGCGGCCGGGCCGCCGGGGTGGATCGGGTACGGGGGGTTGGTGGCCACGACGTCGACCCTAACGAGACGGTGCGCGGGCCGCGACGGTGCCCGGGGGGCGGGGAACGGGCGGGACGGGCGCGCGGATGGGGGGTTGGGGGTTCGGGGGTTGGGGGGGAGGAAGAGGGACGGGGGTTGGGGGGTTCACAGGGGTCGCTGGAGCTCGGGCTGGGGGTGCGGTCGGTTTACGGGTTGAGGGGGTCTTCCCCGTGGGGTACGCGGCGGAACATCACGTCGTTCACCGCGTGCCCCTTGTCCAGGCCCTGTCCCTCGAACCGGGTCAGCGGGCGGAAGGCGGGACGCGGGGCGAACCCGCCGTCGTCCCGGGTGTTGGCGAAGCCGGGATGGGCGGTGAGGACGTCGAGCATCTGCTCCGCGTACGGCTCCCAGTCGGTGGCGCAGTGCAGCAGGGCGCCGGGGCGCAGCCGGGTCGCGGCGAGGGTGAGGAACTCGGGCTGGATCAGCCGCCGCTTGTGGTGCCGCTTCTTGGGCCAGGGGTCGGGGAAGTAGACCCGCAGCCCGGCCAGGGAATCGGGGGCGAGCATCTCGCGGAGCAGGATGATCGCGTCGCCGTTGCCGACCCGGACGTTGGCCAGTCCGGACTGCTCGGCGAGGTTGAGCAGATTGCCCTGGCCGGGGGTGTGGACGTCCACGGCGAGGATGTTGGTGTCCGGGTCGGCGGCGGCCATCTGCGCGGTCGCCTCGCCCATCCCGAACCCGATCTCCAGCACCACGGGGCGGGCGTTGCCGAACAGCTCCCCGAGGTCGATCACCCGCTGTCCGTCGATGTCCAGTCCCCACTGCGGCCACAGCCGCTGGAGGGCGTCCGCCTGGCCCGCGGTGACCCGGCTGCGCCGGGGCTGGAAGCTGCGGATCCGCCGCTCGAAGTGCGACCCGGCGGGATCGGGCTGCGGCCCGTCCGGAAACCGCGGCTCCCCCTTGGCCCTGCTGTGCCGCACGGAGACACCGGGGAGGTGGGGGAGGTGGGAGGCGGGCGAGGCGGGCGAGGTGGGCGACGTGGGGGTGCGGCCGGGGCGGCGCTCGGGGGAGGGGGAAGAGTCAGACACAGTGGGGCGATTTTACGTGGGGGCGGGGGTTGCCGGGGGGCTGGGTTCGGGCGGGCCGGCTCACACCTTCGGGCTGACTCACACCTCCCCCAGCGCCGACAGCGCCCTGCGTGCGACCTCCCGGCCGATGGGGAGGGAGGCGGTGGCGGCGGGGGAGGGGGCGTTCAGGACATGGACGGCCCGGGGGCCCTCCTTGATCAGGAAGTCGTCCACCAGGGACCCGTCCCGCAGGACGGCCTGCGCCCGTACCCCGGCCGGGGCGGGCACCAGGTCGTCCTCCCGCACCACCGGCAGCAGTCTGCGCACGGCCGTGGCGAACGCCCGGCGCGACAGCGAGCGGCGCAGCTCACCGCCGCCGTACCGCCAGTGCCGCCGGGCCAGGTGCCAGACGCCCGGCCAGCTCAGGGTGGTGGCGATCTCGCGCGGGCGGACCACACCCCACCCGTACCCCTCGCGGGCGAGCGCGGGGACGGCGTTGGGGCCGATGTGGACCCCGCCGTCGATCCCGCGGGTGAGATGGACGCCGAGGAACGGGAACGCCGGGTCGGGCACCGGATACACGAGTCCACGCACCAGCTCGGGGCGGGCCAGCTCGTAGTACTCGCCCCGGAAGGGCACGATCCGCATCTGCGGGTCGTCGCCGGTCAGCCGGGCGATCCCGTCGCAGTACAGCCCCGCGCAGTTGACCAGGACCCGGCCGCGCACGATCTCGCCGGCGCGGGTGAGCACGGCCACGCCCCGCTCCGGGCGGCGGTCGATACGGACGGCCTCCTGTCCGTAGCGGATCTCGGCGCCGGACGCCTCGCCGAGGAGGCGGGCGACGGCGGCGAAGTCGCAGATCCCGGTGGTGCCGACATGGATGGCGGCGAGGCCGCGGACCTCCGGCTCGTACTCGGGGATCTGGGCGGCGCCCAGCTCGCGGACCGGTATGCCGTTCTCCCGGCCGCGCTGCACCAGGGCGTGCAGCCGGGGCAGCTCGGCGCGGTCGGTGGCGACGATCAGCTTGCCGGTCACGGCGTGCGGGATGCCGTACTCGGCGCAGAACTTCACCATCTCCGCGGCCCCGCGCACCGCGTACCGCGCCTTGAGGGAGCCCGGCCGGTAGTAGATGCCGCTGTGGACGACCCCGCTGTTGCGCCCCGTCTGGTGCCGGGCCGGGCCCGGCTCCTTCTCCAGCACGGTCACCCGCGTACCGGGCGCGGCACGGGTGATCGCGAACGCGGTGGACAGCCCGACGATGCCGCCCCCCACGACGAGCACATCACAGTCGTACCCACCCGCACTGCGCACCTGCACCACCTCCCACCTCGATAGTGCACTGCGCCACTGACATTCACTTCAAACCAGGGGAAGCGCCGGTGTCCGGCGGGAGACAAAGGAGGGCCTGGGACCGTACGGCGCCGGGGAGCGCATCGCCGCTCAGGGGCGCTGGGGGTACCCCCTCCGGGGAGGAACTGCGCGAACACCCCCCACCGGCGGAAACCCCGCCGACAACCTCACCCCCCGCCCACACCCCCCGGCACCGAAAAACCCTACGCAGGCGCCATCATCAACAGCGGCCGAGCCCGCTCCCGCAACTCCACCACCCGCGGCTCATCCCCGTACGGCTCCAGCCGGTGCAGCAGATCCTTCACATACTCCGTCGTCCGCGCCGAAGAGATCCGCCCCGCCACCTCCACGGCCCGCACCCCCTGCTCGCACGCCGCGTCAAGGTTCCCCGACTCCAGCTCGGCCACCGCCGACACCACGAGCCGTAAACCGTGCGACCGCACGAACTCCTCCGTCGGCCTCGACAGCGCCTGCTCGGTGAACCTCCGCACCTGCCGGGGCGCCTTCAGATCGCGGTAGCACTCCGCGGCGTCCGCGGCGAACCGGTCGTAGGAGTAGAAGCCGAGCCAGGACGGGTCGTTGTCGCCCTCCCGGGACCGCTCCAGCCAGCCCTCCGCCGCCTTGAGCGCGGCCCCGGCCGCCTGGGCGTCCCCGGCGCGCGCGTGCGCGCGGGCCTCGACCAGCCGGAAGAAGCTCATGGTGCGGGCGGTGGCCAGGCCCCGGTTGCGCTCCAGCGCGGCCTGCGCGAGATCCACGCCCTCGTCGCCGAAGCCGCGATAGGTCGCCTGGAGCGACATCGAGGCCAGCACATAGCCGCCGAGCGGGACGTCGGCCGCCGCGCGGGCGAGCCGCAGCGCCTGGATGTAGTAGCGCTGGGCGGCCTCCTGCTGGCCGGTGTCGAAGGCCATCCACCCGGCGAGCCGGGTGAGTTCGGCGCTGGCCCCGAACAGGGCGCGGCCGACCTCGTCGGAGTAGGAGCCGAGCAGCAGCGGGGCGGCCTCCACGCGCAGGCACTCCGGCACCATGGACGAACGCCAGTCGCCGCCTCCGTACTTGGAGTCCCAGCGCCTGGCGTCCTCGGCTGCCTCCCGCAGCTTCTGCACATCGCTGTGGCCGACTTTGAGCGGTGCGCCGGAGCCCTCCGAGGGGTGTGCGTCGCGCGCGACCGAACTGTCGGCCGGGGTTATCAGCCACCGTGAGGCGGGCGTTGCGTACGCGCTGACCGCGAACGAACCCGCGAGGGACTGCCAGATGCCGCCGGAGCCGGCCCGGCGTCCGGCGAGGTCGAGGCGGTACAGCTCGGTGGCCGAGCGCACCGCCTGTCCCACGTCCCGGGGGAAGGCGAGACCGACCTCGGGCGCGGGGTCGGCGTCGGCGAGCCCGATCTCGTGCAGCGGCACCGGGCGGCCGAGTTTCTGGCCGATGGCGGCGGCGATCAGATGCGGGGCCGCACCCTGCGGCACCATGCCCTTGGAGACCCAGCGGGCCACCGAGGTCTTGTCGTAGCGAAGAGTCAGTCCGCGCTGGGCGCCGAGGTCGTTGACGCGCCGCGCGAGTCCCGCGTTGCTGATGCCCGCGAGGGCGAGAACGGCGCCGAGTTTGTCGTTCGGCCCGCGTTGCTCCCTGGACATTGCGCCACCCCTCGACACAGACGGCTGCCGCGCTGGCATAGGCACGCGGCATTCGTAAACCCAGCGTAGTTCGCCGCATCCCAAGCGTTAAGGGGCCTTTTTCCGGATGGCGGGATTGTGGCCCGTACGGAAGTGCGGGCCGTGCACGGTGCGTTGCGGCGTGCTCCCGTTGTGTGGCCGTGCGCCTGTCCGTGCGCTCTTCTCCGGCCATCGGGGGAGCGGTTCCATGATTCCTGCGTGGGTCGGCCCGCTGTACTGGACCAGTGGGCTGGGGGACACCGCCGCCTTCATCCCCGCGGGCGGCGGAACGGTCCGGGGGGCGGACTACCGCCTCCCGGGCTGCGCACCGCCGGGCGGTGCGCAGAGCATTGACGGAGCGTGGCCAAAGCCGCTCCCCGGGCGCTCCCGAGTTTTTCACACGCCCGCGATTTGGCTGAAAATCATCCCTGTGCGCCTACCCTGACCACCCCTCCCACCATACGAATTGACGGCGCGTTGGGTGCTTTGGGGGCGTGTTGTGGGGGCGCATTCGAGTCGAAGTGATAGTCCACGCGCGTGTGTTCGGTCGGATAACGCCCCGCGCGCGAGGACGTGTCCCCCGCCCGCCCCCTGCATCGCCCTCCGCCCATCTCCCCTTGACGAGCGGCTCCGCCGCCCCACCACTTCACGCTCTTCGTGGCAGCATGGGGACCGGTTCGTACGGTGCACTGGTTGTCCACAGCCTGTGGAGGCTTCGATGCGGTGGTTGGTGGGATGGAGCAGCGCCGCCACGCCGGCCGTGGGCGGCGGTTCCGCCGGCTCCGCGGGCGCCACCGGCCCCGACGGCGAGACCCTTCAGCCGGTGGGCTCCCAACTCCTGTGGGGCGACCCCGATCCGCTCTGGGCGGTCGGCGACTGGCGCCCCGACGAGGTCCGGGTGGTCTCCGCCGACGCCCAGACCCGCGTGGCTGTCCTCGGCACCTGCGCGGCCTCCGACGAGGAACTGCGCGTCGCCCTGTTCGCCGCCCGCGGGGGCGCCCTGCGCCATCTCACCGCCTGGCCCGGCAGCTACACCGCCGTCGTCCAGGTCGGCCGCCGCCTCACCGTCTGCGGCGACCTCGCGGGCGCCCGGCCCGTCTTCCACACCCCCTGGTCGGACGGGACCGCCTACGCCACCGCCGCCCTCCCGCTCGCCGACCTCATCGAGGCCAACCTCGACTTCGGCCATCTCGCCGCCCTGCTCGCCGCCCCCGACGTCCCGGCCGCCCTGCACGACTCCACGCCCTACGAGAGGGTGCGGCGCGTGCCGCCGGGTCACGCGCTGATCCTGCGCGCCGGCGCGCGCGAGATCGCCGGGTACGAGCCGGTGGCCTCCCTCGCCGTGGCAGCGCCCCCCGCCGACCCCGACAGCGCGGTGGACGCCGTACGGGACGCCCTGGTGGACGCCGTACGGGCCCGGCTGGCCGCGCCCCGGCATGTCCCCGGCGCGGGCATCGACCCCGGCCCGGTGCCCGGCATGGGGCCCGCCGAACGGCGTGCCGCGCGCGGGATGCCGGTTCCCGGGATCGGTGCCGACCTCTCCGGCGGCCCCGCCTCCGCCACCCTCGCCCTGCTCGCCGCCGGTCTGCCCGGCAACCCCGGCACCGTCCTGGGCCACGGCACCGGCGCGGGCGAGCGCCTGCTCGCGGTCACCTTCAACGACCTGGCCGTCCCCGGCCGGGAGGCCGAGGTGCAGCGGGCCGGTGAACTGGCCGCCAACCCCCGCCTGCACCACATCGTCGTCGCGGGCGGCGAGGAGACCCTCCCGTACGCCGACCTGGAGGGCCCGCTCACCGACGAACCCGGCGTGTCGCTGGTGTCGGCCGCCCGGCACCGGGCCCGCCTCGCGGCGGGCAGCGCCGACCACTTCACCGGCTACGGCGCCCGCCAGGTCCTGGACGCCCACCCGGCCCGCCTCGCCGACCTCCTCATGGACCGCAAACGCCGCCACCTGGTCCGCCCGGTGGCCGCCCTGGCCAAGGCAGAGGGCTCGGTACTGGTTCCCCCGCGGGTGTACGGCGCGGCCCGCCGCCTCGCCCGCACCCCCTACCGCACCGGCGTCGACGGCCTCGCCGACCGCCTCATGGACCGCCGCTTCGACGAGCCCGGGGGCGCGGTCGGCGCCTCGCTCGCCGCCCTCACCTGGGCGAGACCGGGCCCGGCGGCCCGCTGGCTGACTGGCGAGGCACTGGCTGAAGTATCGGTTCGCCTGCACGGTGAGCCCGGCCGTTCCGGCGTCATGGGCCCCGGCCAGCGCCCCGGCGACTTCCGTGCGCGGGCCGCCCTCGCCCGCCACGCCGCCGACCTCCGCGTCCTGGAGCAGGCCGCCGAGATCCGCTTCCAGCGCCTGCACACCCCGTTCCTCGACAACCAGGTCGTCCGCGCCTGCCGGGCCCTGCCCGAGGCCCTGCGCGTCCAGCCCGGCGCCCGGGCCGCGATCCTGCGTACGGTCCTCAAGGGCGCCGGCGTCACCGACCTCCCGCCCGGCTGGGGTGCCCCGACCCACGCCCCCGCGGCAGCCGCCGCCCGCACCGGCCTGCGCGTCGCCCTCCCCCACTTGATCGACCTCTTCGAAACCCCGCTCCTCGCCGAGGCGGGCCTGGTCGAGGCCCGCGTCGTCCGCAAGGCCCTGCGGGCGAGCGCCGAGGGCGAACCCCTCCCGGTCGACGGCCTCGCCCACCTCGTCTCCCTGGAACTCTGGCTCCGCCGCCTCCTGTCCCGCCGAGGCACCTGCTGGACCGGCACCCCGGCCCGCTCCCGAGCGGTCCCCGCAGGCATCACCCCCCAACGAGGAGCCCTGGGCACCCCCAACACCCCAGCAAGACGCTCCTGACCCCACCCCCTCCAGGGGCCCGCGGAATCGCGCACTATCAAGCACAGTCGGGGTGACGCGTTCCCAGGGGCGCGGGGAACCGCGCACTCACCCTTCACGCACCCGCACCCACCCCCCTCAGGAGCGCGGGGAACTACGCAAACCACCCCACCCCCCAACCCCCACCCGACACAATGCCCCCGTGCGGTACAAAATCCTCGGCCCCACAGAGGCCCAAGACAACGACGGCACCCCCCTCCCCCTGCGCGGCCCGCGCCTCCGCACACTCCTGACCACCCTCGCCACCCACCCCGACCACCCCGTCCCCACCCACTACCTCATCGACAGCATCTGGCCCGACAACCCCCCACAAGACCCCGCCGCCGCCCTGACCGCCCTCGTCGCCCGACTCCGCCGAGCCCTCGGCAAGGACTCCGTGACCAGCGAACCCGGCGGCTACCGCCTCGCGGCTGACAAAACCGACATCGACCTCTTCGTCTTCGAACACCTCACCCGCAGAGGCACCGCGGCCCTGGAACAGGGCGACCCCCACACCGCCGCCCGCGACCTCACCGCCGCCCTGGCCCTGTGGCGCGGCCCCGCCCTCGCCGACCTCCCCGACCGCACCCCGGCCGCCCGCCCCGAGGCCCTGCGGCTGGCCGCGACCCGCGCCCGTATCGCCGCGGACCTGGCCCGGGGCCGCGCCCAGGACGTCGTCCCCGAACTCTCCGAACTGACCCTCGCGCACCCGTACGACGAGATCCTGCACGCCCACCTCGTCCGCGCCCTGCGCGACAGCGGTCGGCCAGCCGATGCGCTCGCCGCGTACGAGTCCGCCCGCCGCGCCCTCGCGGAAGCCCTCGGCACCGACCCCGGCCCCGAACTACGCGCACTGCACACCGAACTCCTCACCCCGGACCCCGAACAGGCCCCTCACAACCCCGAGCGAGCCCCCCACAACCCCGAACAAGTCCCCCGCACCCCCCAACCCCCCACCCGCCCTGGCAACATCCGCCCCCGCTTGAATTCCTTCGTCGGCCGGGAACTCGAACTCGACGCTCTTCGTTCCGAATTGCACAGGGCCAGACTGGTCACTCTCACCGGACCGGGAGGCTCGGGAAAGACCCGTCTCGCCGAGGAGGCCGCCGCCGGCCACCCCGAGGCATGGCTCGTCGAGCTGGCCCCGCTCGACCGGCCGGAGGCGGTGCCGGGCGCGGTGGTCAGCGCGCTCGGTCTGCGCGAGACCGTGCTGATCACCAACGACCTGGTGACCCCGCAGGACGACCCCGTCGCCCTGCTCATCGAGCACTGCGCGCAGCGCGGACAGCTCCTGATCCTTGATAACTGCGAACATGTCATCGGCGCCGCGGCCCGCCTCGCCGAAACCCTCCTCACCCGATGCCCGGGGCTGACGATCCTCGCCACCAGCCGTGAACCCCTGGGCGTGCCCGGCGAGGCGGTCCGCCCGGTCGCCCCCCTCCGCCCCGACCAGGCCCACCGCCTCTTCGCGGAACGCGCGTCGCCGACCCGCCCGTCCCCGTCCCCGCGCCCGTCCCCCACCCCCACCCCCGGCGTCCCCCTCCCCGACCAGGAGGCGGTCGCCGAGATCTGCCGCCGCTTGGACGGACTGCCACTGGCCATCGAGCTGGCGGCGGCCCGGCTCAGGATGCTCACCCCGCGCCAGATCGCCGACCGGCTGGACGACCGCTTCCGCCTGCTCACCGGCGGCAGCCGCACTGCCCTGCCCCGCCAGCAGACCCTGCGCGCGGTGGTCGACTGGTCCTGGGACCTGCTGGACGAGGACGAGCGGGACACGCTCCGCGAGGTCGCCGTCTTCGCGGGCGGCTGGGACCTCCCGGCCGCGGAAGCCGTCTGCGCGACCCCCCGCACCGCCGAACTGCTGGGGTCCCTGGTGGACAAGTCCCTGATCGTCGCGGCCCCGCACGAGCAGGACGGCGGTGAGATCATGCGCTACCAGATGCTGGAGACCATCCATGAGTACGCCACCGAGCGCGGCGCCGATGTCCCGAAGCGCAGGACCGCCGCCGAGTCCCGGCACCTCGCCTGGGCCCTCGCCCTCGCCCGGGAGGCCGATCCGGCCCTGCGCTCGGCCGGTCAGCTCCCCTGGATCGCCCGTCTGGAGACGGAGCTGGACAACATCCGCGCCGCCCTCCGGCGCGCGATCGACACCGGCAAGGAGCGGGAGGCGGGCGAACTCGCGCTGGCCATGTCCTGGTTCTGGTGGCTGCGCAACCACCGCCAGGAGGCCGTCCGCTGGACCGAACACATCCTGCACCTGGCCACGCCCCCCACCACACCGGAGGCGCCCCCCACCCCCGCACCCCTCACCACACCGGCCCAGACCCCCGTCATGGACGCCTACCTCGCCCACGCCGACCAAGAGACCACCCACCCCCTCCACCCCCTCCGCATGGACCTGCGGCTGCTGCACTTGTTCCTCACCTCCGACACCGGGCCACCGCAGAGCCGGTCCGACCCCCGGTTCACGCGCTACGCCGACCTCCTGCGCGCCCACTACGAGCGCGGCGGCCCCGCGTCCGCCCGGATGCCGGGGCTGCTGTGGGCCCCGCTGACCGCCTTCCACCGCCGGGGCACCGCCGACTCCCGGCAGGTACTGGAGGACGCGGTCGCCACCACCCGGCGCCATGGCGGCGACTGGGAGCTGGCGGTCAGTCTGATGTTCCGGATCCATGTCACCGTCGACTCCCTGGGCTCCGCCCGGGGCGTGGCCGCCGACCTGGCCGAGTTGCGCACCCTCAGCCGCCGGGTGGGCGACCGCTGGCTGCGGGCACAGGTGTGCGGCGCCGCCGGGGAAGCGGCGATCTCGGCCGGCGATCTGGCGGAGGCACGCCGGGTGTACGAGGAGGCGCTCCCGCTCGCCCAGGAGGTGGGGGCGTACACCGAGGTACCGCTGCTGCTGCTCCGGCTCGCCGAGATCACCCACCGCGCGGGCGACCCCGTGCGGGGCGCTGCCCTCCTGGACGAGGCGACGGTTGCCGCGGAGCACCACGGCGTCCCGGACTCCCGGGCCCATGTCGCCCTGCTCCGCTCCTACCTGGCCCTCCAGGAGGGGGATGTGCTCGCCGCCCGCGCCCACTGCGGCACGGCACGGGAACAGTCCGCGCTCGGCACCCCGCCCCCGCACTTCACCGCCGCGCTGAACGGTATGGACGCCCTGATCACGGCCGCCGAGTCCGGCCCGGGGCACGGTCTGCCCCTGCTGGCCGAGGCGCTGACGCGGGCGGTGGCGCAGGGGTGCCCGGAGCAGACGGTGGTCGGCCTGGTGGACAGCGCGTCGGAGCTGCTCACCCGTCTCGGCGACCTCCCGCGCGCGGCCCGGCTGCTCGGCGCCGCCGACCGGCTGCTCGGCGACCTGGTCCGGCTCCCGCCCGAGCGGCAGCAGGCCGAGCGCAGGAACACCGCGCTCCGCACCGCCCTCGGCCCGGCGGACCACGCGGCCGAACGCACCCGGGGCGAGCGCCTCACCCCGGACGGCATCGTCCGCGAACTCGACGAGGCGGCCCGCGCCCACACCCCGCTACCGGGCGCGCCCCCGCCTACACACACGTGAACCGCGACTCCGCCCAATCCACCGGCAGCAACCGGTCGAAGTGCGCGTGCGGTTCCACGACCAGCCGCACGGTCTCGTACCCGGCGAGGTTCACCCGTACGGGGACCGCCGGATCGCCGCCCTTGACCGGCGCCGACTTCCACAGGCGCGCCCCGTCGCCGTAGACGGAGAAGGAGACCTCGCCGAGGGCCAGGGTCATGTCGTCCACGCCGACATGGGCGTCGTAGGCGGAGCAGGCGCGGTTGAGGTCGATGGTGACGGAGGAGGACCCATGGACGGTGACGCCGGGGGAGTAGGTCCGGCCGCCGATGGACAGGGCGGAGCGCTGCCACACCCAACTGCTCTCGGCGATCCGCATCTCGGGCGCGGAGCCGTCCCCGTTGATGTCGTACGCCAGCTCGCTCCACTGGTAGACGACCGGCGCGGGCGGAGGCGGCGGAGGCGTGGGGGTGGGAGTGGGCGTGGGGGTGGGTGTCCGGGTCGGGGTCGGGGTGGGGGGCGGAGTCGGAGTGGGGGTCGGGGTGGGCGTCGGCGACGGGGGCGGTGTCGGGGTGGGCGTGGGCGTGGGGGTGGAGGCCGGTGCCGGGGGAGGCGGGGGCGGGGTCCGGGACGGGGTGGGGCGCGGTGCGGGCGGGTTGGGCTGGGCGGCCGGTGCCGAGGCCGGGGGCCGTGCCTGGGGCTTCGGCGGTTCGCTGTCGTCTCCGGCCAGGGCCAGCGCCACCGCCGCGACGGCCACCGCCACCACCCCGGCCGCGATCCCGGCCTTGACCGGGGTGCTCGCGCCCTCGGCGGCGGCCCCGCCCCCGGCGCCGGAGCCGTTCGCCGCCGCGGCGGCCCCGCCCACGCCCGCGGCGCCCACCCCGGCCCCACCGGCGATGAGCCCGGCCGCCTTCGCGTACCCGGCGGCCCCGAACCAGCCGATGACGGCCAGCGGCACGACCGCCGGGATGCCCCCGGCGACCTCCTCGATCTGTGCCGCCGCCAGCCGGCACTTGGCGCACTCCTCCAGATGCTTGCGCAGCCCGCGTTCGGCGCGGGTCCGGAGCTTGCGCCGGGCGTAGGTACCGAGCTGGTCGGCATAGCGGGCGCACACCTCGTCCCCGACCAGGGTCGCGCTGACGTGCGCCTGGAGGTACGCCTGCTTCAGCCCCTCGCGGGCCCGGCTGGCGAGCACCCGGGTGCCGTTGGCGTCCAGCCCGAAGAGGGTGGCGACCTCGCTGGGCGACTCCTCCTCGACCTCGGTGTGCCACAGCACGGCCTGCCAGCGCTCGGGCAGCGAACGGAAGGCGCGCATGGCCATCGACTGCTCGGCCTCGTGCATCGCCCTGACGTCCGCGCCCAGTTCCAGGGTGTCGTCGGCGGACACCTCCGAGGCACGGGCGGCCTGCGCGGCGAACACCGCGAAGTCGTCCACCAGGTGCTCCCGCCGGGCCGAGCTGGTCCAGTTCGCGGCGACCCGGCGGACACTGGTCAGCAGATACGCGCGGACGGCGTACTCGGGGCCGGAGCCGCCCCTTACCGCCTGGAGCATCCTGGCGAACACCTCGGCGGTGAGGTCGTCGGCGGTGTGCCCGTCCCGGCAGCAGGTCAGCGCATAGCGGCGCACGGCGACGGCATGGCGCCGGTACAGCTCCTCGTAGGCGGTGTCGTCCCCGGACCGCATCCGGCCGATCAGCTCACCGTCGTCGGCCGGCAGCTCGCGCGGCGGCGGCAGCACCCCGTCGTCCTGCCGGTCGCGCCACTCCCGCTGCGGGGGGACGCTCTCCTCGCCGTCGGGCTCCCCGCCCCGCGCCGGAACGGCCGGGCCGCCCCACTGCTCGCCCCGCTCCCCGCTCTGCTCCAGAAACGTCCCTGCGCCGGAATTGCGGCCCTGCGCGGGAATCTCCGCACCGCCGCCCGCGGGCTCCCCGCCCTGCGCCGGAACAGTCGGGCCCGCAGGGGTCGCGCCGGACGCGTCCACGCCGCTCCCCGGTCCAGCCCCGGGCCCCGCAGCCGAGCCCGCAGTTGGCCCTCCCAGGGATCCCCCGCCCGGCCCGCCGCCCGAGCCCCCGGCGCGGCTTCCCTGACTGGGGACCTGCGGAGTGCTTCCGCCGCCGGTGTCCGCGTCGCCGTCACCGAGTGACTCGTCGCGCCCGTCAACACTCATCGCGGAAAGCCCCCGCCGCCTGCCCAACCAGTCCCGAACACCGGGTCAGAGTGCCACACCGACTTTTCGTCAGTAGCCCGCGGTCGTGACCATCCACTCGTCCGAGGGGACTTGCCCAGCCGCCCGTATGGGACTCCGCCATCCGGGGGAAGTCTCAACAATCATACGTTTCAAGGGAGTTGAGCCCCTCGCCGGAAATGCCCGGAACGACAGAAGGGGCACGGGCGTACGAACACCCGCACCCCACACCCGCCCCGGCCACCTCAAGGAGGCACCCGAATTCCAGCCAACCGCGCGCGGGACCCGATGGCGAGGCACGGGCACCGGGCACCCCCGGCCCGCCCACGTTCCCCCCGCCTCCCCCAGTTCTCAACCGGCCGCCACCCTCACACCGGCCGGGACCGCAGCCCCTCCAGCAGGATGTCCAGCAGCCGTGCCGACGCCGCCGCCTGCTGCGCGGCATCCGGCAGGGACGGTGCCGCCGTGGCGATCACCAGCAGGACATCGGAGACGGAGACGTCCGGCCGCAGTTCGCCCGCCGCCCGCGCCCGGTCGACGAGCTGGCCGACGACTTCGAGCAGCGCCGCCGCCCCCGAGTCGTCCACCACGGAACCCGACCCCGAACCCGACACCGAGCCCGGGACCGACCCCGGCCCCGAAAGGCCACCGGCCCCGGCCCCACCCGCCAACGCCCCGCCACCGAGCGAACCCCCCACCGGAGCCCCACCGGGGGAGAGCGCCCCACCGGAAAGCGCCCCACTACCCAACGCACCCCCGGCCAAGCCACCGCCACCCCCAGCCCCGGCCGCCCCACCCGACGAACCCCCAGCAAGAGGCCCCCCGGCCAGAGACCCGCCCCCCAGAGACCCACTCCCCAGAGAAGCCCCCTCCCCCACCAACCGAAGCTCCCCCGCCCCCGGCTGCACCCGCTGGGCCGGGACCCGTGCCTCGTCCGCCCCCTCCTCCTCGGAGACGCCGACCCGCAGCACATGCGGCGGCAGCAGTCGCCCCGCGCCCGAGGCGACCGACGTCCGCAGGAAGCGGGACAGCGCCGACCACGGCTCCTCCTCCTGCCCGAGCGCCGTACGGGCCTGGTCGGTGAGCCGGGAGGTCTCCTCCTCGGCTATCCGCCGGACCAGCACGTCCTTGCTCGGGAACCGCCGGTAGACCGTGCCGACCCCGACCCGGGCGCGCCGCGCCACGTCCTCCATCGGCGCGCCGTACCCCAGCTCGCCGAAGACCTCGCGCGCGGCCCGCAGCACATGCTCCAGATTGCGCTGTGCGTCCACCCGCAGCGGCGTGGAGCGCGGCTCGTCGCCCCGCCCGCCGCCCGCCGCGGAACCGACCGGCCCCAGGGCGCCGAGCGACCCCAAGGGGCTCATCGAGCCCGCCGGTCCCGCCGTACCCGCGGGTGCCGCCGGTCCTGCCGGTCCCGCCGGCGCGATGGCCGACGAGGATGACCAATGAGAGTCCTGAACATGCATATGATCTTCCCCCGGTACACGACGTCTCCCCCCGGAGACGCTCCCCGCCATTGGATACCGGAGCGCGGCGAACGACCCCCCACTTCGGCCCATGTGGCGAGATCCTGACGGACCCCGGACCTCCCGGACCCGTGGACACATCCCCCTTGCACCCCGTCGACACACGAACATAGTTGAGCGGGAGTCAATACAGAAGGGGCAGGTTCCGCACGGAGCGCCCCCCGATCGGACCACGGGCCGCAAACGTCCCGGTTGCGCCTACTTCCCTCACCCCGCGCACCCCCACTGACCTGCGTATCCGCCCCCGCACTCCGGCAATCCGGCCAACCCGGGGCAGGTCCGGCCTCCGGTCACACAAATTGCCGGGGCTGTGGACAAACGGCCGTGCCGGGTGCGTCATGGGAGGGTGAAGGAACGTGCGCGCATTCTCGTTGTCGGCGGCGGCTACGTCGGGATGTACACGGCCCTGCGCCTCCAGCGACGGCTGAAACCGGAACTCAAGCGGGGCGAAGCCGAGATCACCGTGGTCACACCCGACCCGTACATGACCTACCAGCCGTTCCTTCCCGAGGCCGCGGCGGGCTCGATCTCGCCACGCCATGTCGTCGTCCCGCTGCGCCGGGTGCTCCCCCACTGCCGGATCATCGTCGGCGAGGTCGCCGCCGTCGACCACACCAAGCGCACCGCCACCCTCACCACCCTCGCCACCGAGGAGGAGGGCACCGGCCCCCGCCTGCTCCCGTACGACGAGATCGTGCTCGCGCCCGGTTCGGTCGCCCGCACCCTGCCCATCCCGGGCCTCGCCGAGCACGGCATCGGATTCAAGACCGTCGAAGAGGCCATCGGCCTGCGCAACCATGTCATCGAGCAGATGGACATCGCCTCCTCCACCCGCGACCCCGCGATCCGGGACGCCGCCCTGACCTTCGTCTTCGTCGGCGGCGGCTACGCGGGCGTCGAGGCGCTCGGCGAGCTGGAGGACATGGCCCGCTACACCGCGCGGTACTACCACAACATCAAGCCCGAGGACATGACATGGATCCTGGTCGAGGCCAGCGACCGGATCCTGCCCGAGGTCGGCCCCGACATGGGCCGCTACACCGTCGCCGAACTGCGCCGCCGCAACATCCAGGTGCTGCTGGAGACCCGCTTGGAGTCGTGCGCCGACCGCGTCGCCGTCCTCAGCGACGGCCGCCGCTTCCCGACCCGAACGCTCGTCTGGACCGCCGGCGTCAAACCGCACCCGCTGCTCGCCGCCACCGACCTCCCCCTCACCGACCGCGGCCGGCTGCGCTGCACCGCCGAACTGGCGGTCGAGGGCACCGCGCACGCCTGGGCCGCCGGTGACGCCGCCGCCGTCCCCGACCTCACCGCGCGCGAACCCGGCACCCTGTGCGCCCCCAACGCGCAGCACGCCGTGCGCCAGGCCGGGGTCCTGGGCGACAACCTCGTCCACACCCTGCGCGGCGAGCCCCTGGAGACCTACGCCCACCGGTACGCCGGCTCCGTCGCCTCCCTCGGCCTGCACAAGGGCGTCGCCCAGATCTACGGCCGCCGCCTCAAGGGCTGGCCCGCCTGGTTCATGCACCGCACCTACCACCTCAGCCGCGTCCCGACCTTCAACCGCAAGGCCCGCGTCCTGGCCGAATGGACCCTGTCCGGACTCTTCAAGCGGGAGATCGTCTCCCTCGGCTCGCTCGAACATCCCCGGGCGGAGTTCGAACTCGCGGCCGGTGGAAAGGCTGTGGACGACCCCACGGACGACCCGAAGGGGTCCAACTGACCGCCCGCAGGAACTTCGCGCCACACCCCGGCGTCTGACGGATGCCGACCGGTCGGCCACACTGCCAGACTGGTCCCCCCGTACCGGTTCCCCGGACCGACCCCACCGGACCGGCTCCACCGGACCGCCCACCGGTCCCGGGCGGGCCGCCATCCCGCCCGGCACCCACGAGCCGCCCGACCCACCCATGAGGCTGTTTCCCCAGTGAGGCATCTCCCACAGGCCCGGACCAGGCGCGGCCACCGCCGCGCGACCACCGGGGGCACGGGCCTGAGCCGGAGCCGGCCGCCGACGACTACACGAGGCAAGGATTCGTGAACTTCACGCGCTGGAGCGCCCGGCTCCCCGGAACACAGCGCCGCGCCGCAGCGCGCGCCGAACACGCCGACCCCCTGGACCGCGGCCCCGACGGCAGAGAGACCCCCGAGGGACATGAGGGCGGCGCCGGCCCGGTCCCCGCGGCCCGCGCCGAGCACCTCACCGAGGACCTCCTCGCCGCCCCCGCCGTCGACGACCTCCCGGTGCGCGACGTCCTGGACCGCGTCCCCGCGCTCGTCGCCCTCGTCCACGGCCCCGACCACCGCCTCGGCTACGTCAACGACGCCTACGCCACCGCCTTCGGCACCCGCGCCCTCGGCCACCCGGCCGGCGACGCCCTGCCCGAGCTGCGGGAACTGGGCCTCCTCCCGCTCCTCGACCAGGTCCTGCGCAGCAAGAAACCCCGCACCCTCAAGTCCCGCAAGGCCCCCGACGGCCGCTGCTACACCTTCTGCTGCACCCCGGTCGGCCAGGGCGACGGCGACGGGGAGGGCGACGAAGGCGTCCTCGTCTTCGCCACCGACGTCACCGACCACGCCGAGGCCGCCGAACGCCTGCGCGCCGCCGAGCGCCGCCAGCGCGAGACCGCCGTCACCCTCCAGCGCTCCCTGCTCCCCCAGGAACTCGAACAGCCCGACGACCTCCGCATCGCCGCCACCTACCAGCCCGGCGGCACCGAGGCCGCGGTCGGCGGCGACTGGTACGACGTCATCACCCTCGGCGGCGGCCGTACCGCCCTGGTCATCGGCGACGTCATGGGCCGGGGCGTCCGCGCCGCCGCCATCATGGGCCAGCTCCGCACGGCGGTCAGGGCCTACGCCCGGCTGGACCTGCCCCCGCACGAGGTGCTCCAGCTCCTGGACGGCCTGGCCGCCGAGATCGACGCCAACCAGATCGCCACCTGCGTCTACGCCATCCACGACCCCAACGAGGGCCGCCTGGTGTACGCCTCCGCCGGGCACCTCCCGATCCTCGTCCGCGACGAGTCGGGCGCGGTGCTCCGGGCCGCCGAACCCACCGGCCCGCCCCTCGGCACCGGCGGCTGGATGCACTCCTCGGGCACCATCCCGCTCGGCCCCGGCTCCACCGCCGTCCTCTACACCGACGGCCTGGTGGAACGCCGGGACGCCGACCTGGACGAGGGCATCGAGGCCCTGGAGCACGCCCTCGCCGGAGCCACCGGCACCCCGCAGGTCATCTGCGACCGCCTGCTCCGTTCGGCCGGCGTCACCGCCGACCACGACGACGACGTCGCCGTCCTCGTCCTCCAGCACCCGGCTCGCCACGGCCCCGACGGCGACCTCTTCCGCAACGCCGCCCTCGAACTGCTGGGCGGCGTGGAGGCCGCCCCGCGCGCCCGCGCCTTCGCCTCCGGCGTCCTCACGAGCTGGCGCTTCCCGATCGAGCTGCACGACGCCGGGGTCCTCGCGGCCAGCGAACTCGTCGCCAACTCCCTCCAGCACGGCACCCCGCCCATGCGGCTGCGCCTGCGCCGCACCGACCGCCGCCTGATCGTCGAGGTCACCGACGGCGACGACCACCTCCCGCGCCGCCGCCGCGCCGAACCGGGCGACGAGTCCGGCCGCGGCATCGCCATCGTCGCGACCATCGCCACCAACTGGGGCAGCCGCCGCACCCCGGGCGGCGGCAAGGCGGTGTGGTGCGAGTTCGCCCTGCCGGCGGGCTGACGCCCCGCGGCACGGGCCGGGCCGGGCCTCAAACCCCGGCCCGCACCCCCTCCCCCTGAACCGCCTCCACGGCCCCGCCCCGCCGCACCACCTGGCTCCGCGCCAGCCACGGCTGGTCCTGCTCCACCGACAACCGCCGCCCGAGCCGCACCGCCAGCACACTGATCCCCAGCGAGAACAAGAAGAACGTCACCACATACGGCCCGTGCAGCGCCGCCCCCATGGGCCCGCCGATCGCCGGCCCCAGCGCCAGCGCCAACTGCTTGACCAGCGCGAACGCCGAGTTGTACTGCCCGGCCAGCCCCTCCGGCGCCAGATCCGCCACCAGCGGGGCCACCGTCGGCGACAGCATCGCCTCACCGAGCCCGAACAGCGCGTAGGTGGAGACGAAGGCCGCGGTCGCCATCGCCTGGCTCCCGCCCCCCAGCCCCGCGTACGCCGCCGCGATCCAGGCCACCGCCCAGATCAGCCCGACGGCCGCGATCACCCGCGACCGCCGCCGCCGCTCCACGAACCGCAGCACCACGAACTGCGCCACCACGATCACCGCCGTGTTCGCCGCGAGCGCCGTCCCCAGCGCCGACGTGGAGATCCCGGCGGCCTCCACCCCGTACGCGGCGAGCCCCGACTCGAACTGTCCGTAGCACGCGAAGAACAGCACGAAGCCCAGCACGCTCAACTGCACCATCGCCCGGTTCCCGAGCAACTGCTTCCAGCCGCCCTTCGCCGACACCGCCGCCGCCCCCGGCACCCGCCCGGCCCGCGGCATCCGCACCGACGCCATCACCGCCACCAGCACCAGGAACATCGCCGCCTCGATCGAGAACAGCAGCGTGAACGACGACACACGCGTCGCGTCCACCAGATGCCCCCCGATGAGCCCACCGACGCCCAGCCCCAGGTTCTGGAGGAAGAACTGCGTCGCGAACGCCCGCGACCGCGTCTCCGCGACCGACACGTCCACGATCATCGTCGCCAGCGCGGGCTGCATCACGGCCTGCCCGGCCCCCAGCGCCGCCGCCGACAGCAGCACCGCCGACGCATTCGCCGCCAGCCCCAGACTCAGCGCCCCGACCGCCGCGGTGACCAGAGCGACGAGCAGCACCGGCAGCGGCCCCCGCCGGACGATGGCCCGCCCGGCGAACGGCAGAACGACGAGCGCGGCCACGGCGAAGACGGCGAGCACCATCCCCGCCGTCGTGGCACCGAGGCCCCGCACCTGCGCCACATAGACGTACAGATAGGGGACGGTGAAACCGAGTCCGAACGCGCTGAGTGCGTTGCCCACGTGGATCCGGCGCATCGCTGCGCCCATCGCCCTGGTCACGTTCACCCTCTCTCCAGTAGTCGGGAAGCCCGTCTCAGTCCTGCGTAGACCTGCTCAGACCTGCTCAGACATGAGAACCAAAGACTTCGAAGATAAATTTCAAAGCTAAAGACTACACAGAGAAGGACTTCAAGGCCAAGCCATCCCATGCGATACTGCGGCCATGGCCGACAGCCCCGACAGTCCCGGCGACCACGAGCCGACCCTCGACGAACAGATCGCCGCCTACCAGCGCGAGTTCCAGGACCTCGACCCCCAGGTCGAGAAGATCGTCTCGGCCCTGTCCCGCCTCAACCGCCGGATGAACGTCGCCTACGGCCGCCAGACCGCGGCCCTCGGCATCGGCAACACCGACTGGGAGGTCCTCAAGGCCCTCGTCCTGTCCGGCAGCCCGTACCGACTCGGCCCGAGCGACCTCGCCAAGCGCCTCGGCCTCACCCCGGCCGCGATGACCCACCGGATCGACCGCCTGGTGGGCGAGGGCCTGGTCACCCGGGAGCGCGACGAGTCCAACCGCGTCCGGGTCATCGTCGAGCTGACGCCCGAGGGCCGCGCGAAGTGGCTGGAGGCCATGCGGCTCGCCTCCGGTTTCGAGGAGGACCTCCTCCAGGACCTCACCCCGGTCGAGCGCACGGCCCTGGGCGATGTCCTCACCCGCCTCCTGCGCCGGGTCGAGCACGCCCAGCCGGACGCCGGCGGTCGCCTCAGCGACCTGGACTGACACCCCCCACAAAAGATCTTGACAGCCGACGCTTGACAGCCCCCCACCCGATCCGTAATGTTCTCCGGGTTGCCGCGGAGCCGTAACGGTTCTGCGACAGCACCTCCCGCCGCGCGAGCGGCAACCCAAACCATCAGCACGATCTCCCAGCCGGGTTGATTTCGGCGTGCCCGAATTCAATTCGCTTGTGGACTCGGCCCCCGATTGGGAATCGCCGAGAGAATCCGCTAAGGTTTGAAACGTCGGAAGGGCCGAACGGCCGGGAAGACAAACCCCGCTGACTGGGGATCAGGTCGAGAAAAGGATCTGATAGAGTCGGAGACACCGAAGGGAAGCGCCCGGAGGAAAGCCCGAGAGGGTGAGTACGAAGGAAGCGTCCGTT
>NZ_JBFBEM010000015.1:0-262664 GCF_040683675.1 Streptomyces sp. NPDC093252
AAACGCCCGGTTACATTCCGAACCCGGAAGCTAAGCCTTACAGCGCCGATGGTACTGCTGGGGGGACCCGGTGGGAGAGTAGGACGCCGCCGAACTTCTTTTAGAGCGCTGGCTCTTGGGCATACAGCCCAGGAGCCAGCGCTTTTTTGTGTTGAGGTAGGGTCGGGGGGCATCATTGGCTCATTTCCCACAGGAGGCCCCCGGGTGGAGGTCCAGGAGACTCGTGTCCAGACGGACCGGGTGCTCACCATCCCCAACATCCTCAGCATGGCGCGGCTCGTCGGTGTGCCGCTCTTCCTGTGGCTGATTCTGCGGCCCGAGTTCGGCGGTCCCAAGAGCGATGGCTGGGCGCTGTTGGTGCTGGCCCTGAGTGGTATCAGTGACTACCTGGACGGCAAACTGGCGCGGCGCTGGAATCAGGTCAGCAGCCTTGGCCGGCTTCTCGACCCCGCGGCTGACCGGCTCTACATTCTGTCGACCCTGGTCGGGCTGACATGGCGTGAGATCCTGCCCCTCTGGTTGACCGCTGTACTGCTGGCGCGGGAGCTGGTTCTGCTGGTGATGGTGGGGATCCTCCGGCGGCACGGCTATCCGCCGCCCCAGGTGAACTTCCTCGGGAAGGCGGCTACCTTCAACTTGATGTACGCGTTCCCCCTCCTGCTGCTCAGTGACGGAAGCGGATGGATCTCGTCACTGGCTGCTATTTTCGGATGGGCGTTCGCTGGTTGGGGTACAACGCTGTACTGGTGGGCAGGAGTGCTCTATGTGGTGCAGGTCCGCCGCCTGGTTCGTGCGGACGCCACGGCCGATGGAGCTCGCCGATAGGTGCGGCCACAACGGCGCGATGGCCCGCAGAGGAAAAGTGCGGGACAATTCGGACGGGTGAAGTCGGCTAGACCGTCGTCTCTTCGAGGAGGACGCTTCCGACATGAAGGCCGTCGTGATGGCCGGTGGCGAGGGCACACGCCTTCGCCCCATGACCTCAAGCATGCCCAAACCGCTCCTGCCGGTTGCCAACCGGCCGATCATGGAGCATGTTCTGCGGCTGCTCAAAAGGCATGGGCTCAATGAGACTGTAGTAACCGTCCAGTTCCTGGCATCGCTGGTCAAGAACTACTTCGGTGACGGTGAAGAGCTCGGAATGGAGCTCACCTATGCCAATGAGGAGAAGCCACTCGGTACCGCCGGAAGTGTCAAGAACGCCGAGGAGGCGTTGAAGGATGACACCTTCCTCGTCATTTCCGGCGATGCACTGACCGACTTCGATCTGACGGAGCTGATCAATTTCCACAAGGAGAAGGGCGCGCTCGTCACCGTCTGTCTGACGCGTGTGCCCAATCCGCTGGAATTCGGTATCACCATCGTGGACGAGCAGGGCCAGGTCGAGCGGTTCCTGGAGAAGCCGACCTGGGGGCAGGTCTTCTCGGACACCGTGAACACCGGCATCTACGTGATGGAGCCCGAGGTCTTCGACTATGTCGAGGCCGATGTCCCCGTCGACTGGTCGGGCGATGTCTTTCCGCAGTTGATGAAGGAGGGCAAGCCCATCTACGGGTTTGTCGCGGAGGGCTACTGGGAGGATGTCGGCACGCACGAGAGCTATGTGAAGGCGCAGGCCGATGTCCTGGAGGGCAAGGTCGACGTCGAGATCGACGGGTTCGAGATCTCGCCCGGAGTCTGGGTCGCCGAGGGTGCGGAAGTGCATCCGGACGCCGTGCTCCGCGGGCCGCTCTACATCGGGGACTATGCGAAGGTCGAAGCCGGGGCCGAGATCCGTGAGCACACCGTCGTGGGATCGAACGTCGTTGTGAAGTCCGGGGCCTTTCTGCACAAGGCCGTGGTGCACGACAACGTGTATGTGGGGCAGCACAGCAATCTTCGGGGCTGTGTCGTCGGGAAGAACACCGACATCATGCGGGCGGCCCGGATCGAGGACGGGGCGGTCATCGGGGATGAGTGCCTGATCGGTGAAGAATCGATCGTTCAAGGGAATGTGCGGGTCTATCCCTTCAAGACCATCGAGGCCGGCGCCTTCGTCAACACCTCGGTGATCTGGGAGTCGCGGGGCCAGGCGCATCTGTTCGGGGCCCGGGGTGTGTCCGGGATTCTGAATGTGGAGATCACGCCCGAGCTGGCCGTGCGTCTCGCCGGCGCCTATGCGACGACCTTGAAGAAGGGGTCGACGGTCACGACCGCGCGGGATCACTCGCGAGGTGCGCGGGCGTTGAAGCGGGCGGTGATCTCGGCGTTGCAGGCCAGTGCCATCGACGTACGGGATCTGGAGAACGTGCCGCTGCCGGTGGCTCGGCAGCAGACGGGGCGGGGGAGTGCCGGGGGGATCATGATTCGGACCACGCCCGGGGTACCGGATTCCGTGGACATCATGTTCTTCGACGGGCAGGGGGCCGATCTGTCGCAGGGGAGTCAGCGGAAGCTGGACCGGGTGTTCGCTCGGCAGGAGTACCGGCGGGCGTTCCCCGGGGAGATCGGGGATCTGCATTTTCCGGCCAGTGTCTTCGATTCGTATACGGGGTCGCTGCTGCGGAATGTGGATACGAGCGGGATCTCGGAGTCCGGGCTGAAGGTCGTGGTTGATGCGTCGAACGGCAGTGCGGGCCTGGTGCTGCCGAGTCTGCTCGGGAAGCTCGGGGTCGACTCGCTGACGATCAATCCGGGGCTGGACGAGTCGCGGCCGACGGAATCGGCGGACACCCGGCGGTCGGGGCTGGTGCGGCTCGGGGAGATCGTGGCCTCGGCCCGTGCGGCGTTCGGGGTGCGGTTCGATCCGGTCGGCGAGCGGTTGTCGCTGGTGGACGAGAAGGGGCGGATCGTCGAGGACGATCGCGCGCTCCTGGTGATGCTCGACCTGGTGGCCGCGGAGCGGCGCAGCGGGCGGGTGGCACTGCCGGTGACGACGACCCGGATCGCCGAGCAGGTGGCGGCGTACCACGGGACGCAGGTGGAGTGGACGACCACCTCGCCCGATGACCTGACGAGAGTAGGGCGGGACGAGTCCACGATCTTCGGCGGGGACGGCCGGGGTGGGTTCATCGTCCCGGAGTTCAGCAGTGTCTTCGACGGTACGGCGGCGTTCGTGCGGCTGATCGGGCTGGTGGCGCGGACGCAGCTCACGCTGAGCCAGATCGACGCGCGGATTCCGCGGGCGCATGTCCTGAAGCGGGATCTGGCGACTCCGTGGGCGGTCAAGGGGCTCGTGATGCGCCGGGTCGTCGAGGCGGCCGGAGAGCGCTTCGTGGACACCACCGACGGGGTGCGGGTGGTGGAGACCGACGGGCGCTGGGTGATGGTGCTGCCGGACCCGGCGGAGGCCGTCACGCATCTGTGGGCGGAGGGGCCGGACGACGCCTCCGCGCAGGCCCTGCTGGACGAGTGGGCCACCGTGGTGGACAGCGCCGGACGGTAGTCCGGGACACGCGCGCGTGCCGGACAAGTGCCCCCAAGGGGGCCTGTCCGGCACGTGTGTGGGGCCATTCGGAGGTAGCGGTCACGACGTGCGACGATGTGCCCCATGCCGCAGCAGCCCCCCGTTCGGAGCACTCCCGCGCGTGCCCGTGCGTCCCGTCCGGACGCGTCCATGTCGCTGCTCACCAATGTGATGGACCACAGCCTGGACGACGGGTACGCGGAGGCTGCGGCGCGTCGGGCGGCTGCGGGGGAGCGGGGCAGGCCGAAGACGCTGCGGGCCAGGCTGGGCCTCGCGGCGGGGCTGGTCCTGGCCGCGCTGGTGGTGACCGTGGGGGCGGCGCAGGCGCGGGTCTCCGCTCCGGTGGTGGCCAAGGAGCGCGAGGAACTGATCGACCGGATCGACCGGGAGACCGCTGCGGCCGACGATCTGGAGCGGGCCGTCGACGGGCTCCGGGACGATGTGGAGGCGCGGCAGCGCGAGGCGCTCCGGGACAGCGGTGGCGATGACGGCGGTGACCTGGTGGGTGTGCTGGCCGGTGCCGTGGAGGTGCGCGGGCCAGGGGTGAAACTGGTCGTGAACGACGCCAAGGAGGCGTCCGGCGAAGGGGACGCGAATCCGCGCGGGACGTCGGGGTTCTCCGATACGGGCCGGGTGCGCGACCGGGACATGCAGCGGGTGGTCAACGGGCTGTGGGAGTCGGGCGCGGAGGCCGTGTCGATCAACGGGCAGCGGCTGACGGCGCTGTCCGCGATCCGGGCCGCCGGTGACGCCATACTGGTCGACAATCGGCCACTCGTACCGCCGTACACGGTGCTGGCGGTGGGGGACGGGGAGCGGATGAGCACCCGTTTCCAGAACAGTGCGGACGGGCTGTATCTGCATGCCCTCCAGGAGAACTTCGGGGTCCGGACGGCGATTTCCGTTCAGGAGGATCTCCGGCTGCCGGCCGCGCCGAGTGTGATGGTGCGGACCGCGCGGCCGGGTACCGGGACCGGGCAGCCGAATACAGAGACTGAGAAAGGCACATCGTGATCGCCGTACTGGGCCTCGTCGTCGGAGTCGTGGCGGGGCTGTTGGTCCGTCCCGAGGTTCCGGCCGTCGTCGAGCCTTATCTGCCGATCGCCGTGGTGGCGGCGCTGGACGCCGTCTTCGGCGGACTGCGGGCCATGCTCGACGGCATCTTCGACGACAAGGTCTTCGTGGTGTCGTTCCTGTCGAACGTGGTGGTGGCCGCGCTGATCGTGTTCCTGGGCGACAAGCTGGGCGTGGGCGCCCAGTTGTCGACGGGTGTGGTGGTCGTGCTCGGTATCCGGATCTTCTCCAATGCCGCGGCGATCCGCCGGCATGTGTTCCGGGCGTGAGGCCGATGAGCAACCATCACGGGGCGCACCGCAGTCCGCTGCGCAAGGAACTGCCGCAGGAGGTGCCCGCGCAGCCGGGGCCCGCCGAGGTGCCCGCGGGGCCGGGGCGGCCGGAGCTGACCGGGCGGCAGCGGCTGGCGCAGGGGCTGTGGCCGCCGCGCGTGTCGCGGGCGCAACTGATCGTGGCGCTGCTGCTGTTCGGGCTCGGATTCGGGCTCGCCGTCCAGGTCGCTTCGCACAGTGACGGGGACAGTGCGCTGCGTGGCGCGCGGCAGGAGGATCTTGTCCGGATTCTCGATGAACTGGATGACCGTACCGAGCGTCTTGAGGACGAGAAGCAGGGTCTGGAGAAGCAGCGGGACGAGCTGGAGAACAGCTCGAACCAGGCGGAGGAGGCCCGTAGGCAGACGGTGGAGAAGGAGCGGCAACTCGGCATCCTGGCGGGCACGGTGGCCGCCCAGGGGCCCGGGATCACCATGACGATCGAGGACTCGAAGGGAACGGTCGAGGCGGACATGCTGCTCGACGCCATCCAGGAACTGCGTGCCGCGGGCGCGGAGGCGATCCAGGTGAACGGCGTGCGCGTGGTGGCGAGCACCTATCTGACGGATTCCGGGAACGGAGTGGCCGTGGACGGGAACAAGATCAACGCCCCCTATCGTTTCAAGGTCATCGGCAAGCCGCAGGACCTCGAACCGGCGCTCAACATCCCGGGGGGTGTGGTGCAGACGCTGGAGAAGGAGCACGCCACGGTGAGTGTCGAGCGGTCGGACAAGATCATCGTGGACGCCTTGCGGGCCGCGGAGGAGCCTGACTACGCTCGGTCGTCCTCCCCGTGAACCGGGGGTGCATGGGGGACGTCCGACCAGGGCATGAGGTTGCGGGGGGTCGGCGCACCGAACGGGTGGTGCGTGGTGGAAACTGTCCGGTGGCTACGGACGTTGTGAGGGTGTCCGGGTCAGCCGGATTGTGCAATCAGGGTTCGTCCTGCCCCACGGGCGGGTCTGTTTCGGTCAAGGGGAATCGCCCGTGAAGTTGTTTGCGAAGTTGTTCGGCAAGAGCTCGCGAGAGGGCGGCGCCAACGCGACCGCCCGTCATCGCGCACAGCCAGACGCGGAGGGGCAGCGCCCGCTGTTCCGGGACCAGGTGGGTGGTCCGGGCGCGCCGTCGGTTGACCCTGCCCAGGCCGGAGGCATAGGTTTCGGGCAACCGTCAACCTCAAGTACGGGTGGAGGGTTTTCCCCCGATCCGTACGCGTCCCATGCCCCGGCGGGGCAGCCGCGGCAGGAGGATCCGTCGATGTCGGCCCTGGTGTGTTCGAGGTGCGGCAACCGCAACGCGGAGAACAGCCGCTTCTGTTCCAACTGTGGTGCCCCGCTGCGTCCCGGGGTGGTCCCGGAGCGGGCGTCCGAGACGACGTCCACGATCTCGATCAGCGGCCTGGAGGCGTACGACGCCGAGGTCACCGGTCAGACCCAGCTCCCGGCCCTGTCGCCCGAGGCGCAGGCCGCGGTGGACGCGCTGCCGCTGGGCTCCGCCCTGCTGGTGGTGCGCCGCGGGCCGAACTCCGGCAGCCGCTTCCTGCTGGACAGTGATCTGACCACGGCCGGGCGTCACCCGCAGAGCGACATCTTCCTGGACGACGTGACGGTGTCGCGCCGCCATGTGGAGTTCCGGCGCGCGCCCGACGGATCGTTCACGGTCGCCGATGTCGGCAGCCTGAACGGCACCTATGTCAACCGGGAGCGGATCGACCAGGTCGCGCTGCACAACGGTGACGAGGTCCAGATCGGCAAGTACCGGCTGGTCTTCTACGCGAGCAGGCAGGTCGTCTGACCTCACCGGACACGGTCCGGGGATCCCAGGGAAGG
The DNA here is from genome assembly GCF_040683675.1 of Streptomyces sp. NPDC093252. NCBI lineage: Bacteria > Bacillati > Actinomycetota > Actinomycetes > Kitasatosporales > Streptomycetaceae > Streptomyces > Streptomyces sp. NPDC093252. Next base: position 6,660 of record NZ_JBFBEM010000015.1, read on the forward strand.
TCCATGCTGCATACACCGAGCGGCGGTGCCGGGCACGGCGCCGCCGCCACGGACAGCGGGCTGATGAGCATCGGCACGGTGCTGAACGTGCTGCGCGAGGAATTCCCCGAGGTCACCATCTCCAAGATCCGGTTCCTGGAGGCGGAAGGGCTGATCGAGCCGCAGCGCACCCCCTCGGGGTACCGGAAATTCACCGTGGACGACGTCGAGCGTCTCGGCCTGGTGCTGCGGATGCAGCGTGACCACTATCTGCCCCTCAAGGTCATCCGCGAGCACCTGGCGGCCGTCGAGCGCGGTGAGGACGTACGGCTGCCGGTGCTGGGGAGGTCCCGGGACGGTGAGGGTGCCTCCGAGCCGCCCGGGGTGCCCACGGTCGCCCGGATCGGCCGTGCCGAGCTGCTGGCCGCCGCCGGGATCGGGGCGGAGGAACTCGCGGAGTGGGAGTCGTACGGGCTGATCACGCCGGTCGAGGACGGGGTGTACGACGCGGAGGCGGCCACGGTGGCCTCGCTGGTGGTGGAGCTGGGGCGGTCGGGGATCGAGCCGCGGCATCTGCGGGTGATGAAGGCCGCCGCCGACCGCGAGGCCGGGCTGGTCGACCAGGTGGTGGCACCGCTGCGCCGGCACCGCAATCCGCAGACCAGGGCCCATGCGGAGGCCCGGACGAAAGAGCTGGCGGGGCTCGCCGTGCGGCTGCACGCGGCGCTGGTGCAGTCCGCGCTCGGGGTGCGGTTGCCCTGAGGGGCAGACCTGCCGCCGGGGCAGGTCCGGATCCGGACCTGTGGTCGTCCCGACTACCCAAACATCCCGGGCACGGCCTAGGGTTGCTGTGTGAACGAGCTCGATGTCGTAGGTGTCCGGGTCGAAATGCCCTCCAACCAACCGATCGTGCTCCTGCGCGAAGTGGGAGGCGACCGCTACCTCCCCATCTGGATCGGGCCGGGGGAGGCGACGGCCATCGCCTTCGCCCAGCAGGGCATGGCGCCCGCCCGACCGCTGACCCACGACCTGTTCAAGGACGTGCTGGAGGCCGTCGGCCAGGAGCTGACCGAAGTACGCATCACGGATCTGCGCGAGGGCGTCTTCTACGCCGAGCTGGTCTTCGCCAGCGGGGTGGAGGTCAGCGCCCGGCCGTCCGACGCCATAGCGCTGGCCCTGCGCACCGGAACGCCGATCTACGGCAGTGACGGGGTGCTCGACGACGCCGGTATCGCCATCCCCGACGAGCAGGAGGACGAGGTGGAGAAGTTCCGCGAGTTCCTCGACCAGATCTCGCCCGAGGACTTCGGTACCAGCAGCCAGTGAACCGGTGAGACGGGGTGCGGCCCGGCGGACACAGGGTGTGTGCCGGGCCGCACCGCTGGGTGTCGGTACGTATCCGTCCGTATCGCCTCGGTGCGGCAATTGCCAGGGGCGCGTGAGAGCGTCCTGCGGCTCCCCGTCGGCGCATTCGGCTAGCCTTTCCCCGCGGTGGGGCGCGGGAAACCACTCCCAGGGTGATTATCACTCGGCGTGCCGAGTGTGGCGATCGTTGACGCACCCTCGGTGACTGCCTACCGTCGAGAAGGCAGGTCAAGGACGGAGGTCGGCGTGAGAAGCAGCGGCGACGGTACGGCTGGGGGTGCCCCCGGGCGCAGTCTCGGGGAGAGCGGTCCGTACCCGCTTCACGGGAGCACGACCGGTCACGCTCCGCAGCGACCGACGGCCGTGCCCAGCAGCGGAGGGGCGACGTCGATGACGTCCGAGCAGATCGGCTACCGCGGGCCGACGGCCTGCGCAGCCGCCGGCATCACCTACCGGCAACTGGACTACTGGGCCCGCACCGGGCTGGTCGAGCCCAGCGTGCGGCCCGCCCACGGGTCGGGGACGCAGCGGCTCTACAGCTTCCGGGACGTCGTCGTCCTGAAGATCGTCAAGCGGTTCCTGGACACCGGGGTGTCGCTCCAGAACATCCGGACCACCGTGCAGCATCTGCGCGAGCGGGGTTTCCGCGATCTGGAGCGGATGACGCTGATGAGCGACGGTGCCACGGTCTACGAGTGCACCTCGCCGGACGAGGTGCACGCGCTGCTCCAGGGCGGTCAGGGGATCTTCGGGATCGCCGTGGGCGTGGTGTGGCGGGACGTGGAGAGCGCGCTGTCGCAACTGCACGGGGAGCGGATCGACACCGGGGAGACGCTCGTCGGCCACAATCCGGCCGATGAGCTGGCGCGGCGGCGCAACCGGGCCGTCTGAGGGCTTTCTGAAAGCCTTCCCAGGGGGATCTGAGAGGGATCTGAAGGGCCGTTCTCCAGGGTGGTTCCCTGGCGGTCCCCTCGGGGAGCGGGCCGGGCCCGGCGGTGTCCCGAGGGGCATTGTCAGTGCCGTGGTGCAGCATCGTAGGTGTGAGGAGAACGCCCACGATCCTGCATCTCGACATGGATGCCTTCTTCGCCTCGGTGGAGCAGGCGTCCAAGCCGAGCCTGCGCGGGAAAGCGGTGATCGTGGGCGGGCTGGGCCCCCGCGGAGTCGTGGCGACCTGCTCCTACGAGGCCAGGGTGTTCGGGGTGCACTCGGCGATGCCCATGGCGCAGGCGCGGCGGCTGGCGCCGAACGCCGCGTATCTCGTGCCGCGGTTCGGGCTGTACCGGTCGATCAGCGAGCAGGTGATGGCGCTGCTGCGGGCGCTGTCGCCCCTGGTGGAGCCGCTGAGCCTGGACGAGGCGTTCGTGGATCTGGAGGCCGGGGGAGCGGCCTGGGACCCGGAATCGGCGCGGCTGGCGGGGATCAAGCTGCGCGCGGACATACGGGAGGTCACCGGGCTGACCGGATCCGTGGGGCTGGCCGCGTCCAAGATGCTCGCCAAGATCGCCTCCGAGCAGGCCAAGCCGGACGGACTGGTGCTGATCGAGCCGGGGACCGAGCGGGCGCTGCTCGCGCCGATGCCGGTGCGGACCCTGCCGGGGGTGGGGCCGGCGACCGGCGACCATCTGCGGCGGGCCGGGATCACCACGGTGGAGGAGCTGGCGGAGGCCGGTGAGGACGAACTCGTCCGGCTGCTGGGCAAGGCGCATGGGCATGCGCTGTACGCGATGGCGCTCGCGCACGACGACCGGCCCGTGGTCGCCGAGCGGGAGACGAAGTCGGTGTCGGTGGAGGACACCTACGACGTGGACATCCACGACCGGGTGCGGGTGGAGCTGGAGGTGCAGCGACTGGCGGACCGGTGTGTGCGGCGGCTGCGCGGGGCAGGGCTGTCGGGGCGGACGATCGTGCTGAAGGTGCGGCGGTACGACTTCTCCACGCTGACCCGGTCCGAGACCCTGCGGGGACCGACCGACGATCCCGCGGTGGTGCGGGAGGCGGCTGCCCGGCTGCTGGACTCCGTGGACACCACGGGCGGGGTGCGGCTGCTGGGGGTCGGAGTCAGCGGGCTCGCCGACTACACCCAGGAGGATCTGTTCGCCCAGGCTGCCGGGGAGCTGCGGGACGAGATTCCCGAGGAGCATCCCGAGGAGGGGGATCGCGAGGACACCGAGGGGCACGGCGAGCGGCGCTGGCCGGCGGGGCACGATGTGCGGCACGCCCGGTACGGGCACGGGTGGGTGCAGGGGAGCGGGGTGGGGCGGGTGACCGTGCGGTTCGAGACACCGTGGTCGGAGGCGGCGGGGCGGGTGCGGACGTTCCGTACCGAGGATCCGGAGCTGGAGCCGGTGGAACCGCTGCCGCTGACCGGGGCAGGGGCGGGGGGTGCGCCGGGGGTGGGGGAGGAGCGAAGACCCGGTGGCGGGGAGAGCGGTGGACGCCTAGACGGGGCGCCGGGCGCGCTGCGCGGATGAGTCTGGTCGACAACCTCGCGCGCGTGGCCCTGAGCGGGCGGATCGGGCCGGTACGGGTGGGCGGGGACTGGGGCGATGTCACGGCGGTGCTCGGGGAGGCCGGGGATTCGGGGGCAGCGAGTCGGCGGAGGAAATGGCCGAGGGCTGTTCTTCCGCAGGCATCTGGAGGTCTTCGTGTGCCGGTGCGGGCGGGTGCTGCTGTTCGGGGTCGAGACCTGGTCGCCGGACGGGGTGGAGCTTCCGGGGGTGCTCGGTGGGGGGAGCACGCCCTTTCAGGCCGGGCCGGGGTACGCGGAGGTCCTGGACGCGCTGGAGCGGGTGGGGTGCGGGTGGGAGCCCTACGGGGCGGGGAGCTTCGGGGATCAGGTGACCCTCAAGGCCAGGGGTACCGGGACCGCGTTTGTGTTCCAGGTGCCAGGTGCCAGGTGCCAGGTGCCAGGTGCCAGGAGCCAGGTGCCAGGAGCCGGGGCCGAGCCGGTGCTGCACGCCGTGGGGGTGCCGGGGGACGGGCACGGGTGCCCGGAGGGGGCGGTGGCGGTTTGAGGGCGGCGGGAGGGGTGGGCTGGATCTCCGGGGGCGCGTGGGGCTGCTGTTCCGGGTGGGCTAGCTGTCTTCCTGGCCCGCCATTTTGCCGAAGTCGTGGTCCGGTGGGGGCGGGGCGGTGACGTCCAGGCCGTAGTGGTGGTAGAGCTGGAGTTCCTGTTCGGGGGAGAGATGGCGGCCCACGCCGAAGTCGGGGGCGTCCTTGATCAGGGCGCGGTCGAAGGGGACGTGCAGGGTGCCCTCGATCAGTTCGCTGGGCTCCAGGGGGACGAACGCGTCCCGGCTGAAGAGGCCCGTCCTTATGGCCGCCCACTCCGGGACGCCGGTCGCGTCGTCGAGATAGACCTCGTCGATCGTGCCGATCTTCATGCCGTTGCGGTCGAACGCCTTGCGGCCGATCAGGTTGCGCGGATCGATATCGGTCTGCACGGTCCCTCCACATGGTCGCAACTCATCCGTAAGCACTACGAAAGAGCACATTGGGGCAGGCGGCCACTCGAAGGTCCGTTCGTGGACCGCGCTGGTAGGCTGACAGCGGCTGCTGACCCCGTGCGGGAGAGTCCTCCGGGAAGATCCGGAGGCGCCGAAGGAGCAAATCCTCCCCGGAATCTCTCAGGCCCCCGTACCGCACGGACGAGGTCACTCTGGAAAGCAGGGCGGCGCCGACGGCGTTCGCTCTCACCGACGGTGAAAGCCGGGCCGGCGCCCGGTGAAGCTCTCAGGTTGTGATGACAGAGGGGGAGGCCGTCGGGGTACCCGCGCCGGGGTGCCCCCCGAAGGTCGTGTCAGACCAGGAGGCCCTCCGCAATGACCGCCCATCGCATTCCGCTCTCCGAGCTTGAGCAGGGGATCCCCTTCGAGCAGCGGCACATCGGCCCCGACCAGGAAGCGCGGGCCAAGATGCTCGCCCAGGTCGGGTACGGCTCGCTGGACGAGCTGACCGCCGCCGCCGTCCCCGATGTGATCAAGAACGCCGAGGCGCTGGAACTGCCGGGGGCGCGCACCGAGGCCGAGGTCCTGGCCGAACTGCGCGCGCTGGCCGACCGCAACCAGGTGCTCGGCTCGATGATCGGGCTCGGGTACTACGGAACGTTCACCCCGCCGGTGATCCTGCGCAATGTCATGGAGAATCCGGCCTGGTACACGGCCTACACGCCCTATCAGCCGGAGATCTCGCAGGGCCGGCTGGAGGCGCTGCTGAACTTCCAGACCATGGTCGCCGACCTCACCGGGCTGCCCACCTCCGGTGCCTCGCTGCTGGACGAGGGGACGGCCGCCGCCGAGGCGATGGCGCTGTCCCGGCGGATGGGGAAGAACAAGAAGGGGCTGTTCCTGGTCGACGCGGACGCGCTGCCGCAGACCATCGCCGTCATCCGGACGCGGGCCGAGCCGACCGGGGTCGAGATCGTCGTCGCCGATCTGAGCGAGGGGATCCCGGCCGAGCTGGACGGGCGGGAGATCAACGGGGTGCTGGTGCAGTACCCCGGCGCCTCGGGGGCCGTACGGGACATCACGGCGGTCGTGGAGCAGGCGCACGCGCGGGGGGCGCTGGTCACCGTCGCCGCCGATCTGCTGGCGCTGACGCTGCTGAAGTCGCCGGGGGAGCTGGGCGCGGACATCGCGGTCGGCACCACGCAGCGGTTCGGGGTGCCGATGGGCTTCGGCGGGCCGCACGCCGGATACATGGCGGTGGGCGAGCGCTTCGCGCGCAGTCTGCCGGGGCGGCTCGTCGGAGTCTCGGTGGACGCCGACGGCAACAAGGCGTACCGGCTCGCGCTCCAGACGCGGGAACAGCACATCCGACGGGAGAAGGCGACCAGCAACATCTGTACCGCGCAGGTGCTGCTCGCCGTGATGGCCGGGATGTACGCCGTCTACCACGGGCCCGATGGGCTGCGGACGATCGCCCGGCGGACCCATCGGTACGCCACGGTCCTGGCCGCCGGGCTCCGCGCCGGGGGCGTCGAGGTCGTGCACGGGTCCTACTTCGACACGCTGACCGTCCGCGCCCAGGGCCGGGCCGAGCTGATCGCCGCCGCCGCCCGGGACAACGGGGTCAATCTGCGGGTCGTGGACGCCGACCACCTCTCCCTCGCCTGCGACGAGACGACCACCAGGGCGCAGCTCGGCGCGGTGTGGAACGCGTTCGGGATCGAGGCCGATGCCGAGGCGCTGGACGCCGGGGCGGAGGAGGGGCTGACGGAGGGGGCGCTGCGCAGCGACGAGATCCTCGCCCACCCGGTGTTCCACCAGCACCGTTCCGAGACCGCGATGCTGCGCTATCTGCGCCGGCTGGCCGACCGCGACTACGCGCTGGACCGGGGCATGATCCCGCTCGGGTCCTGCACCATGAAGCTCAACGCCACCACCGAGATGGAGCCGGTGACCTGGCCCGAGTTCGGGCAGCTCCACCCGTTCGCGCCCGCCGGGCAGGCGGAGGGCTATCTGACGCTGATCCGGGAGTTGGAGGAGCGGCTCGCCGAGGTCACCGGCTACGACAAGGTGTCCTTGCAGCCCAACGCCGGGTCGCAGGGGGAACTGGCCGGGCTGCTCGCCGTGCGCGGGTACCACCGGGCCAACGGGGACGAGCAGCGGACGGTGTGCCTGATCCCGTCCTCCGCGCACGGCACCAACGCCGCGAGCGCGGTGATGGCCGGGATGACGGTCGTCGTCGTCAAGACCGCCGAGGACGGCGAGATCGACGTCGCCGATCTGCGGGCAAAGATCGAGCAGCACCGCGACCGGCTCGCCGTGCTGATGATCACGTACCCCTCGACGCACGGGGTGTTCGAGGAGCATGTGGCCGACATCTGCGCCCGGGTGCACGAGGCGGGCGGGCAGGTGTATGTCGACGGGGCCAATCTGAACGCGCTGGTGGGGCTGGCCAAGCCGGGGCACTTCGGGGGCGATGTCTCGCATCTGAACCTGCACAAGACCTTCTGCATCCCGCACGGCGGCGGCGGTCCCGGCGTCGGCCCGGTGGCGGTGCGCTCGCATCTCGCGCCGCACCTGCCGAACCACCCGCTCCAGCCGCAGGCCGGTCCGGAGACCGGGGTGGGCCCGATCTCGGCCGCCCCGTGGGGTTCGGCGGGCATCCTGCCGATCTCCTGGGCGTATGTCCGGCTGATGGGTGGCGAGGGGCTGAAGCGGGCCACCCAGGTGGCCGTGCTGTCCGCGAACTACATCGCCAAGCGGCTGGAACCGCACTACCCGGTGCTCTACACCGGCCCCGGCGGGCTGGTCGCGCACGAGTGCATCATCGATCTCCGCCCGCTGACCAAGGCGACCGGCGTGAGCGTGGACGATGTGGCCAAGCGGCTCATCGACTACGGGTTCCACGCGCCGACGATGTCGTTCCCGGTCGCCGGGACGCTGATGATCGAGCCCACCGAGTCCGAGGACCTGCCCGAGATCGACCGGTTCTGCGAGGCGATGATCGCCATCCGCGCCGAGATCGAGAAGGTCGGTGCGGGCGAGTGGCCCGCCGAGGACAATCCGCTGCGCAACGCGCCGCACACCGCCGCCGCGCTGGGCGGGGAGTGGGCGCACACGTACACGCGGGAGGACGCGGTGTTCCCGGCCGGGGTGTCGGCCGCCGACAAGTACTGGCCGCCGGTCCGCCGGATCGACCAGGCCTTCGGTGACCGGAACCTGGTGTGCTCCTGCCCGCCGCTGGACGCGTACGAGGACTGATACGCGGGTGCCTGGTGGCAGGTGGCAGGTGGCAGGTGGCAGGTGGCAGGTGGCAGGTGGCAGGTGGCGCCGGGCGCGGCTGCTCGTGTGGGAGTGGTGTTGTGTGGGGGAGGGTCCTGCGTCGGGTGGCGCGGAGCCCTTTCCTTCTTGATCGGTCACCTGTTCTTTGCTCGTTCACTCGTTCGGGGGTGATGAGCAGGAAAGTCTTCCCGCGCGGTGTGACGCGCCATAGCGTTGGTCGTGGCGGGGAGGAGACGGCGGGTCAGCTCGCGTGGACCTTCGGGCGGCGGGTGCGGTCGGGTTCCGCCTCGCGGAGGACCTCTCGGGTGACGGGGGCCACCTCGCCCTGGCCGAAGAGGAAGAAGCGGAGGAAGTTGGCGAAGGGGGCGCCCTCGGTCCATTCGAAGTAGATGTGCGGGGTCCGGCCGGTGGTGTCGCGGATGTGCAGCAGCAGGGCGGCCAGCGCGTTGGGGACGGACGAGGAGTCCAGGGTCAGTACGCGGTAGCGGTGGTGCAGGACCTCGCCGTGGACGGTCAGGACCGTCTCGAACTCGGAGGGGTCGGTGACGGTCACCTCGACGAAGACGAAGTCCTCCGGGCCCGTCACCTCGTTGTCCTGGCGGATCTGCTCGATCTTGTCGCGGTACTCGGCGAGATCGCGCCGGTCGGGCTCATTGGCGATCAGCCGGATCTTGCGGCTGGCGACGTCCCGTACGAAGCGTGCCGCCAGCGGATCCAGGGTCACGCCGGTCACCCGTAGCTCGAAAGCCCGGGTCAGCCGGGAGGCGAACGAGAGGATCATGATCCCGGCGATGAAGCAGGCGCCGATCTTCACACCGTCCGGGCGTTCGATGACGTTCAGCACGGTCGTGTAGAGGAAGACGGCCGCGATCAGGGCGAAGCTCAGGAACCATCTGCGCTGGCCGGCCCGGTGGGCGGCGATGGTGACGGCGATGGCGGCCGAGCTGATCAGCACCAGGACCCCGGTGGCGTAGGCGCCGCCCTGGGCGTCGACGCTGGCATCGAAGATCCAGGTCACCAGGAAGGCGACCAGGGTGAAGACGATGACCATCGGGCGGACCGCGCCCGCCCAGTGCGGGGCCATGCCGTAGCGGGGGAGGTAGCGGGGCATGAGGTTGAGCAGACCGGCCATGGCGGAGGCGCCGGCGAACCAGAGGATGGCGATGGTGGAGATGTCGTAGACCGTGCCGAAGGCGCTGCCGAGGTAGGCGTGGGCCAGATAGGCGAGGGCGCGGCCGTTCGCGGCGCCGCCTGGCTCGAACTCCGGGGCGGGGATCAGGAGGGTGGTGATGAAACTGGTGGTGATCAGGAAGCAGCTCATGATCACGGCGGCGGTGGTGAGCAGTTTCTTGGTGTCGCGGATACGGCCCCGGGGGTTCTCCTCGGTTTCGCCGGGGTCGCCCCGCACATGGGGCATCACCGCGACGCCGGTCTCGAAGCCGGAGAGGCCGAGGGCCAGTTTGGGGAAGACGATCAGGGCGACGCCGATCATCGCCAGAACATTGCCGTGCTCGGCGGTGAGGGCGGTCGCCCAGTCGGTCACCACATGGCCCTCGGTGAGGACATGCCACAGACCGCTGACGACGACGATGGCGTTCAGGGTCAGATAGATGCCGACGAGGGCGACGGCCACGCCGATCGCCTCCAGGAAGCCCTTCAGGAACACCGCGCCGAGCAGGGCGATCAGGATCAGGGTGATCAGCAGCCGCTGGTTGTGCAGGGCGCTGTTCAGGTGCGGGTTCTCGATCAGATGGGTGGAGGCGTCGGCGGCGGAGAGGGTGATGGTGATCAGGAAGTCCGTGGCGGCGAAGCCCAGCAGGGTGAGGACGAACAGCTTGCCCTTCCAGAAGGACAGCAGACGTTCCAGCATCGCGATCGAACCCTGGCCGTGCGGGCTCTCCTCGGCGACCCGGCGGTAGACCGGCAGCGCGCCCGCGAGGGTGACCAGCACCAGCACGACGGTGGCGACCGGCGACAGCAGGCCGGCGGCTAGGGCGGCGATGCCGGGCTGGTAGCCGAGGGTCGAGAAGTAGTCGACGCCGGTCAGGCACATCACGCGGTACCAGGGGCGGCGGTGGTCCTGGGCGGAGGGGGTGGGTGGGGCGGTGCCGTCGGTTTCCCCGGGTCTGTCGGCGCCGTCGGCGCCGTCGGGCCGGTTGGGTCCTTCGGGCCGGTTGGCTCGGTCGGTTCGGTTGGCTCGCTCGGGTCCGTTGGGTTCGTCGGTTGTGTCGCCGTTGCTTCCGGCCTGGGGGGCGTGTGTCTTGCTGATGTCGGACAGGCCCTCCAGCAGCCACCGGCGCAAACGACCGGGCGGTGGGGGCTGGGCGGCCATCGGCGTGCTCCTGGGGTGGGGCGTCGAGGGGATTCGGCCATCACGCGGGCGGTGGGTTCAGGGTAGGAGGAAGGGGACGAATCGGCCTTGGGTGAGGGAGGGAGCGGGGAGGGGGAGGTGCGGAGGGTGGGAGGTGGGGGCGGGTGGGGGTGGTGCCGTGAGTCCGTGGATGGGGGTTGGGCCGGATGGGGGGAGCAGAGGGCGGTGGAGTGGTCGTCAAGACGATGTCAACGTCATCGGAGGTGGCGCCAGTATCGCGTCAAGAGGGGGGCCGGGTGGTCCGGGCGGCGGTTCATTGAGGAGTGATGGACGACGTACGGCGTGGACGACTGAAGGTGTATCTCGGGGCTGCTCCCGGGGTGGGCAAGACCACTCGCATGCTCGACGAGGCCGGGCGACGGGCGGCGCGGGGTGCGGATGTGGTGGTGGGGGCCGCCGCGTGCCATGGGCGGGCGGCGGTGGAAAGGATGCTCGATGGGCTGGAGGTGCTGGGAAGTGTGGGAAGTGGGGGTGGGGTGAGGGACGCGGAGCTGGATCTCGCCGGTGTGCTGGCGCGGGCGCCCGGGGTCGTGGTGGTGGACGAACTGGCCCGCGGCAACGGGCGGGGCGCGGCGCACGGCAGGCGGTGGCAGGACGTCGAGGCGCTGCTCGACGCCGGGATCGATGTGATCACGGCGGTCGATGTGCACCAGCTCGAATCGCTCAAGGACGTGGTGGAGAAGATCACCGGGGTGCCGCAGCACGAGACGGTCCCCGATGACGTCGTACGGCGGGCGGTGGAGGTGGAGCTGGTGGATGTGCCGCCGGAGCGGTTGCGGCGGCGGATGGCGCACGGGGACCTCTGGCCGCCGGAGCGGGTCGACGCGGCGCTCGCCAGCTACTTCCGGCCCGGCAATCTGGCCGCGCTGCGGCAGCTCGCGCTGCTGTGGACCGCCGACCGGGTGGACGAGGCCCTCCAGCGCTACCGGGCCGAGCACGCCATCGGCGGGGTGTGGGAGACCCGGGAGCGGGTGGTGGTCGCGCTGACCGGCGGGCCCGAGGGGGACACCCTGGTGCGGCGGGCGGCCCGGATCGCGGCCCGGTCGGGCGGCGGGGCGCTGCTCGCCGTCCATGTGGCGCGCAGCGACGGGCTCGCGGCGGGGGTGTCGCACGCCTCGCTCGCCCGGCAGCGGCGGCTGGTCGAGGACCTCGGCGGCAGCTACCACTCGGTGGTCGGGCACGATGTGGCGGCGGCGCTGGTGGAGTTCGCGCGGGCCGAGAACGCCACACAGCTCGTCCTCGGGTCGAGCAGGCGGGGGCGGCTGGAACGGTTCCTGACCGGGCTCGGCACCGGGGAGCGGGTGGTGGCGCTGTCCGGGGACATCGACGTCCACCAGGTCACCCATGAGCGGGCCGGGCGCGGCACGCTGCTGCCGTCGCGGCGGCGCACCCTCTCGCGGGCCCGGATGATCGCCGGGCCGGTGGCGGGGCTGGTGCTGCCGGTGCTGCTGACGCTGGTGCTGGCGCAGTTCCGCGGCTCGGTGAGTCTGACCAGCGAGGCGCTGCTGTTTCTGCTGGCGGTGGTGGGGGTGGCCTGCATAGGGGGTGTGGTCTCGGCGGTGATCGCGTCCGTCACCGCGTCCCTGCTGCTCAACTACTGGTTCATCCCGCCCATCGGGCACTTCACCCTCGGCGACCCCGACGCGCTGCTCGCACTGGGTGTGTTCGTGCTGGTGGCGGCGGTCGTGGCGGCGGTCGTCGACCGGTCGCTGCGGCTGTCGCGGCGGGCCGCGCGGGCGACCGCCGAGGCGGAGACGATGTCGTCGCTGGCCGGCAGCATCGTCCGGGGCGGGCAGACGATACCCGCGCTGCTGGAACGGACCCGGGAGACCTTCGGGGCGGACTCGGTGGAGCTGGTCGAGGACCCGGTGGACACCGGCGGGGCGAGCGTCGTACCGGCCGGGCCCGGGGGGTTCCTGGTGCTGCGTGGGGGAACGCGGTCGTCGTCGGAGCGGCGGGTGCTGGCCGCGTTCGCCGCGCATGTCGGATCGGCGGTGGAGCGGGCGCGGCTGGCGGAGGCCGCGGCCGAGGTGGAGCCGGTGCGGGCGGCCGACCGGATGCGCACGGCGCTGCTGCGGGCCGTCGGACACGATCTGCGGACCCCGCTCGCGGCGGGCTGGGCGGCGGTCACCTCGCTGCGCAGCCGGGAGGTGCGGTGGAGCGAGGAGGACCGGGACGAGCTGCTTGCGACCGCCGACGAGTCCATGGCCAAGCTGAGCCGGCTGGTGGAGAACCTGCTCGATCTCAGCCGGCTGGAGGCGGGGGTGCTGACCCTGAATCTGCGGCCGACCGCGCTGGAGGAGGTGCTGCCGGCGGCGCTCGCGGATCTGCCGTCCGTCGAAGTGCGGGAGGTGGAGCGGGTGCCGCAGGTGCTGGTCGATCCGCCGCTGCTGGAGCGGGTTCTCGCCAACCTCGCGGCGAATGCCGTCCGGCACAGTCCCGGGGGCGCGGCGGTGCTGGTGACGGCGAGTGTGCTGGCGGGGCGGGTGGAGGTGCGGGTGGTGGACCGGGGGCCGGGACTGCCGGTGGCCGGACGGGAGCGGCTGTTCGAGCCGTTCCAGCGGTTCGGCGACACGGACAACACGACCGGCCTCGGGCTGGGGCTGGCTCTCGCCCGGGGGCTCACGGAGGCGATGAACGGCACGGTGACGCCGGAGGACACGCCGGGAGGCGGGTTGACGATGGTGGTGTCGTTGCCGTTGGCGGTGCCGGTACCGGTGAGGGCGGGGGAGAAGGAAGGGGAGGGAGGGGAGGGAGAAGAGGGAGGGGGGAGAGGCCGAGTGGGCTGAGGGGGCGGGAAGGGGCTCGCGGATGCGTGCCGTTCAGTTCAGTCCCGAGGCCCTGAACACCTCCCGTGCGGTCTCCCCGTCGATCCGGGCCGACAGGCGTCGCAGGTCCTGGGTGCCGGAGCGGAGGGTGCCGTTGGTCAGGGAGCGGCGTACCCCCGTGTCGACGCGGTGCCACAGGGCCGGGTCGGCGATCAGGGCGCGGGGGTCGATCTCCACGCGGTTGCCGAGGGCGTCGCGCAGGACGAGGCGCTGGGAGACGCCGTCCGGGGCGTGGGCCGAGACCAGCAGGTCCGTGCGGACCCGGTGGGTGCGCAGGAGGGTGCGGGAGGCCAGCCAGCCGTCGCCCGCCGTCAGTTGGGCCGGGAGCAGGATCACCCAGAGCAGGGCCGCGAGGCCGGTCCAGAGCAGGGCCCGGTCGGCGTCCAGTGTGCCGGCCAGTTCGTCGACGGCCAGCATCAGGGCGAGAAGGGTGGCCGCGCAGCGCCCGGCGCCGTGGGACGCGCGGGGCCGGCAGCGGTCGTGCACCACCGGGCCGGAGGGTGGGGCGGGTGTGCCGGGCCGTTCACGACGTGGGTCGCCTCGGTGTCCCATATGACCGACGTTAGGGATTCCGGGGCCGGTTGCCGGGTGGCTTGACGGCACTTTGACGAGGCCCTGTGCCTTCTTGACGCCGCGCACACGGGTCCGGCCCCGTCAAGAGCCCGTCAGGGTCCGGTCCCTCCGCGCGAAGAACGCGCAAGGGCCACTCGGCGGTGGCCGGAACCGGTCCCACTCTGAGGGCACCTCACAGACCTCACACCACAAGGAGCACCCACGCCATGTCCGTACTGACCGCCGCACCGGGCGCCGCCCCCGTCGGGGAGGAACCGCCCGATACCGGTGAGCGGCACCGCCTCACCGCCGTCACGGGCCTTGCCGCGCTGTCGCTGGACGCCATGGCGTCGGTGGCGTACGGGCCCGAGGCGATCGTGCTGGTGCTGGCCGCCGCCGGGGCGCACGGCCTCGGGTTCACGCTGCCGGTCACCCTCGCCATCGCCGGGCTGCTGGCCGTGCTCGTCGCCTCGTACCGGCAGGTCATCGCGGCCTTTCCGGACGGCGGAGGCTCGTACGCGGTGGCGCGGCGGCATCTGGGGGTGCGGACGAGTCTCGTCGCCGCCGGGTCGCTGGTGCTGGACTATGTGCTCAATGTGGCCGTCGCCGTCACCGCCGGGGTGGCCGCGCTGACCTCCGCCTTCCCCTCCCTCTACGCCGACCGGCTGTGGCTGTGCCTGGCCGTGCTGGTGCTGATCACGGCGGTGAATCTGCGCGGGATCGTGGACTCGGCGCGGGCGTTCATCGTGCCGACGGTCGTCTTCGTCGGGTCGATCCTGGTGCTGATCGGGGTCGGTCTCTTCCGGTCGGCGCCGGTCAGCACCGAGGCGGCGGCCGGGCATGCCTCGGTGCTCTCCGACAACGCGACCACCGTCGGCGCGCTGCTGCTGCTCAAGGCGTTCGCCTCCGGCTGCTCCGCGCTCACCGGCGTCGAGGCCATCGCCAACGCCGTGCCCTCCTTCCGGGCGCCGCGCGCCAAGCGGGCGCAGCACGCGGAGGTCGCCCTCGGCGCGGTGCTCGGCGTGATGCTGATCGGGCTGTCGGTGCTGATCTCGCGGTTCGGCCTCCAGCCGGTCGAGGGCGTCACCGTCCTCGCCCAGCTCGCCGACGCCTCCCTCGGCCACAACGCGGCCTTCTATGTGGTCCAGTTCGCGACGATGGTGCTGCTGGCGCTGTCCGCCAACACCTCCTTCGGCGGGCTGCCGGTGCTGCTGAAGCTGCTCGCCCGGGACAACTACCTCCCGCATGTCTTCGCGCTGAAGGCCGACCGCCAGGTCCACCGGCACGGGGTGCTGGCGCTGGCGCTGGTCTCGGCCGCGCTGCTGCTGTTCTCCGGCGGCGACACCAACACCCTGGTGCCGCTGTTCGCCATCGGGGTGTTCATCGGGTTCACCATCGCCCAGATCGGCATGGTCCGGCACTGGCGGCTGGAGCGGGGGCCGCGATGGCGGGGCAAGGCGCTGCTGAACGGGTTCGGCGGCACTCTCACCGGGGTCGCCGCGATCGTCGTCACCGCCACCAAGTTCGACGAGGGCGCCTGGCTCGTGGTGGTGGCGCTGCCGGTGCTGGTGGTGGCCTTCCGGACCGTGCACCGGGCGTACGCCCGCATAGGGGAACGGCTCGGGCTCGGCCGGGTCCCCGAGCCGCCGCACCGGGACCGGTCCCTCGTGGTCGTACCGGTGTCCACGCTGTCCCGGCTCACCTCCGAGGCGCTCACCGCGGCCCGCTCCCTCGGCGACGAGGTCCGCGCGGTGACCGTCTGCTACCCGGACCCCGAGGACCGGGCCCACAGCCACGCCCTGGAGCGCGCCTGGGCCGACTGGGACCCCGGGGTGCCCCTGGTCCGGCTGCACAGCGAGCGGCGCGCGCTGGGACGCCCGATCGCCGCCTATGTGCGGGAGCTGTCGGCCGTGCCGGGCACCCGGGTCACCGTGCTGGTCGCGGAGACCGAGCCGGAACGGCTGTGGCAGCGGCTGCTCCAGAACCAGCGGGGCGCGGTCGTCGCCCATGCCGTGCGCCGCGACACCGACGCGGTGATCTGCCGGTTGCGGTTCCGGCTCGGGTGAGGAGTGGTTGCGTAACGTAACGCTGAGATAGCACTCCGTGGGGGGCTCTGGTGGTGGAGCCGCAGCGCGGGGTCAGGGCCGGCCGGTGCCTGCGACCGTCCGCCGTATGGGTCCCGTCAAAGGGGTGCAGGGCACCGTATGGGACCCGTCAACGGCGGTCGGAACCGGCCAAACAGGCGGTTTCCTCTAACCGTTCCCGTCCGGCGGTTCGTGTCCGGTCCCGTCGTTCCCGTCCCACTGTCCCGTCGTTCCCGTCCACCTGTTCTGCCGGTTCCCGTCCCACCGTTCACGCCGTTTCTGTCCCGCTCGTACCTCGACTCCAGGAGTTCACGATGGCCGATGTGGCCTTCGTCGTCGCCACGCTCGCGCTGTTCGCGCTGGTGGCTCTCGTCGCCAAGGGGGTGACGAAGCTGTGAGCGTCGAAAACATCGTCGGCCTCATCGTGGCCGTCGCCCTGCTGGGCTATCTCGTCCTCGCGCTGATCTTCCCGGAGAGGTTCTGAGCCGCACATGGGTCCCGTACTCGCCGGCGTTCTTCAGCTCGTCGCGCTGATCGGCGCGCTCGCGGTGGTCTATGTACCGCTCGGCAACCACATCGCCAGGGTCTACTCCTCCGACCGGCATCTGCGGGTGGAGAAGTGGATCTACCAGGGCATCGGCGCCAACCCCGACGCCGAGATGCGCTGGCCCGCCTATCTGCGCGGGGTGCTCGCCTTCTCCGCCGTCGGTGTCCTCTTCCTCTATCTGCTCCAGCGGCTCCAGGGCGTGCTGCCCGGCTCGCTGGGCTTCGCCTCCATCGACCCGGACCAGGCGTTCAACACCGCCGTCTCCTTCGTCACCAACACCAACTGGCAGTCGTACTACGGCGAACAGGCCATGGGCCCGGTCGTGCAGACCGGCGGGCTCGCGGTGCAGAACTTCGTCTCCGCCGCCGTCGGCATGGCCGTCGCCGTCGCCCTGGTGCGCGGCTTCGCCCGGTCGCGCACCGGTGAGCTGGGGAACTTCTGGGCCGACCTGGTGCGCGGTGTCGTCCGCATCCTGGTGCCGCTGGCGTTCGTCGGGGCCGTGGTGCTGGTGGCCTGCGGGGCGATCCAGAACTTCGCCGGGATCCACGAGGTCGGCCAGTTCATGGGCGGCTCGCAGGAGTGGAACGGCGGCGCGGTCGCCTCCCAGGAGGCCATCAAGGAGCTGGGCACCAACGGCGGCGGCTACTTCAACGCCAACAGCGCCCACCCCTTCGAGAACCCCACACCGTTCTCCAACCTGTTCGAAATCTTCCTGATCCTGGTCATCCCGTTCGCCATGACCCGCGCCTTCGGGCTGATGGTCGGCTCGGTCAAGCAGGGCTACGCGATCCTCGCCACCATGGCCACCATCTGGCTCGGCTTCACCGTCCTGATGATGTGGACCGAGTTCCACCACAGCGGCGAGGCGTTCGAGATCGCCCGGGGTGCCTATGAGGGCAAGGAGGTCCGCTTCGGCGTCGGCGCCTCCTCGATCTTCGGCGTGGCGACCACCCTCACCTCCACCGGCGCGGTGAACGCCTTCCTCTCCTCCTTCACCGGACTCGGCGGCGGCATCGCCATGCTGGGCATGATGCTCGGCGAGATCGCGCCCGGCGGTGTCGGCTCCGGCCTCTACGGCATGCTGATCATGGCGATCATCGCGGTGTTCCTCGCCGGTCTGATGGTCGGCCGCACCCCCGAGTACCTGGGCAAGAAGATCGGCGCCCGCGAGATCAAGCTCGCCGCCTGCTACATCCTGATCACCCCGGCCCTGGTCCTGGTCTTCACCGCCTTCGCCATGGCCCTGCCCACCCCGGGCAACTCCATGACCAACTCCGGCGCCCACGGCTTCTCCGAGATCCTGTACGCCTACACCTCCGCGTCCAACAACAACGGCTCGGCCTTCGCCGGGCTCAACGCGGACACCCAGTGGTTCAACAGCACCCTCGGTGTCGCCATGCTGCTGGGCCGCTTCCTGCCGATGGTGTTCGTGCTGGCGCTGGCCGGGTCGCTCGCCGAGCAGAAACCGGTCCCGGAGACCGCCGGCACCCTGCGCACCGACAAGCCGATGTACTCCGGGCTGCTGGTCGGCACGATCATCATCGTCACCGGTCTGACGTACTTCCCGGCGCTCGCGCTGGGCCCGCTGGCCGAAGGGCTGGCGTGATGTCCGCGCCCATACACCGCCCAGACCGAGCAGCGGATCCCGCGATTTCCGAGCAGAAGCAGCAGCAAGGGGCATCGATGTCCACACCCACCCCGACCCGGGCGCCGCACAGCGACGTACCCACCGGGCGCAAGTCCGCCGAGGGCCGTGTCGGCGCGGGCCTCTTCGACCCCGGCCAGCTCGTCAGGTCGCTGCCGGACGCGCTGCGCAAGCTCGACCCGCGGGTCATGGTCAAGTCGCCGGTCATGTTCGTGGTGTGGGTCGGCTCGGTCCTCACCACCGTGTTCACCTTCACCGACCCCGGAGACTGGTTCGGCTGGGCGATCAGCGCCTGGCTCTGGCTGACCGTCATCTTCGCCAATCTGGCGGAGGCGGTCGCCGAGGGCCGGGGCAAGGCGCAGGCCGACACGCTGCGCAAGGCCAAGACCGACACCGTCGCCCGCCGGCTGACCGGTGAGCGCGAGGAGCAGGTGCCCGGCACCGAGCTGAGGATCGGCGACCACGTGGTGTGCGAGGCCGGGGACATCATCCCCGGCGACGGCGATGTCATCAAGGGCGTCGCCTCGGTCGACGAGTCCGCCATCACCGGCGAGTCCGCCCCGGTCATCCGGGAGTCGGGCGGCGACCGCAGCGCGGTCACCGGCGGCACCAAGGTGCTCTCCGACCGGATCGTCGTCAAGATCACCACCAAGCCGGGGGAGACCTTCATCGACCGGATGATCAGCCTGGTCGAGGGCGCCGCCCGGCAGAAGACGCCCAACGAGATCGCGCTGAACATCCTGCTGGCCTCGCTGACCATCGTCTTCCTGCTGGCCGTCGCCACCCTCCCGCCGCTCGCCGACTACGCGGGCACCGACCTCTCCATGGTCGTCCTGGTCGCCCTGCTGGTCTGCCTCATCCCGACCACCATCGGTGCCCTGCTCTCCGCGATCGGCATCGCCGGGATGGACCGGCTGGTGCAGCGCAATGTGCTCGCCATGTCGGGCCGCGCGGTCGAGGCGGCCGGGGACGTCTCCACCCTGCTCCTCGACAAGACCGGCACCATCACCCTCGGCAATCGCCAGGCCGCCGAGTTCGTCCCGGTCCGGGGCACCACCGCGCCCGAACTCGCGGACGCCGCCCAGCTCTCCTCGCTGGCCGACGAGACCCCCGAGGGCCGCTCGATCGTCGTCCTCGCCAAGGAGAAGTACGGGCTGCGCGAGCGCCACCAGGGCGAGCTGACCCAGGCCGAGTGGATCGCGTTCACCGCGCAGACCCGGATGTCCGGCGTCGACGTCGACGGCCGCAAGGTCCGCAAGGGGGCCGCCGGTTCGGTGACCGCCTGGGTCGGGGAGCGCGGCGGCGAGACCGCCGAGGACGCCGGCCGGATCGTCGACGAGATCTCGGCGGCCGGGGGCACCCCGCTGCTGGTCGCCGTGGAGGACGCGGGCGGCGCCCGGGTCCTCGGGGTCATCCACCTCAAGGACGTGGTGAAGGAGGGGATGCGGGAGCGGTTCGAGGAACTGCGCCAGATGGGCATCAAGACCGTCATGATCACCGGCGACAACCCGCTCACCGCCAAGGCCATCGCCCAGGAGGCGGGCGTGGACGACTTCCTCGCCGAGGCCACCCCCGAGGACAAGATGGCCCTCATCAAGCGGGAGCAGGCGGGCGGCAAGCTGGTCGCGATGACCGGTGACGGCACCAACGACGCCCCGGCGCTGGCCCAGGCGGACGTCGGTGTCGCCATGAACACCGGGACGTCGGCCGCCAAGGAGGCCGGCAACATGGTCGACCTCGACTCCAACCCGACCAAGCTCATCGAGATCGTGGAGATCGGCAAGCAGCTCCTGATCACCCGGGGCGCGCTGACCACCTTCTCCATCGCCAACGACGTCGCGAAGTACTTCGCGATCATCCCGGCGCTGTTCGCGGCCGTCTACCCGGGCCTGGACAAGCTGAACATCATGCAGTTGTCCTCGCCGGACTCGGCGATCCTGTCGGCCGTCGTCTTCAACGCGCTGATCATCATCGCCCTGGTGCCGCTGTCCCTGCGGGGCGTGCAGTACCGGCCGGTCAGCGCCGACAAGATGCTCCGCCGCAACCTCGGGATCTACGGCCTCGGCGGGCTGATCGCGCCCTTCATCGGCATCAAGCTCATCGACCTGCTCATCTCCCTCATCCCCGGAATCGGCTGATCGGCATGAACAACTCCGTAACCAACACCGCCCGGCTGCTCGGCGCGGGCCTGCGCGCCCTCCTCGTGCTGACCCTGGTGACCGGCGTGCTCTACCCCCTCGTCGTCACCGGGATCGCCCAGGGCCTGTTCCGCGACTCGGCCAACGGCTCGGAGATCACGGCGGACGGCGAGGTCGTCGGCTCCTCCCTCATCGGGCAGGCGTACAACCTGCCGCTGGGGGAGGGGCAGGAGACCCCGGAGCCGGACCTCAAGTGGTTCCAGGGCCGTCCGCAGAACGGGCTCGGCAGCAACAGCGTCAACACCCAGTACCAGCTCATCCTCTCCGGGGCCACCAACCGCTCCGGGGACAACCCCGAGCTGATCCAGTGGGTGACCGACGCCAAGGCCGCCGTCGTCGAGGACAACTCCGTGCCCGGTTACACCGTCGACCCCGACGAGGTGCCCGCCGACGCGGTGACCTCCTCCGGCTCCGGTCTCGATCCGGACATCTCCCCCGCCTACGCGGACCTCCAGGTCCACCGGGTCGCCGAGCGGAACGGGCTGCCGGTGGACGAGGTGCAGGGACTGGTCGATGAGCACACCGAGGGCCGCACCCTCGGCTTCATCGGCGAGCCGCGGGTCAATGTCCTCGAACTCAACATCGCGCTCAGGGAACTCGTCCGGGGCGACTGATCAGGGCGACTGACCAGTGCGACTGATCGGGGAACGGCGTGCGCGTGACGCGCTCCGGCCGGTACGGGAGCCGGCGGGGCCCGGGACACCCCGGCCCCGCCGGCTCCCGCCGCCGTCCCGGATCTCCGTCCCCGGATCTCCGTCCCCGCCCCCCATCCCGGACCCCTGCCCGCGCTCCCCCCGTGGGCCCCTCTCCGGTGGGACCCCTCCCGCCGTCGCCGGAACGTACGATCCCCCTCCCGTACGACAGGAAAGGCGCACGCCCATGACTCGTGTGCTGGTGGTCGAGGACGATCCACAGCTCGTCCGGGCCCTCGTGATCAATATGCGGGCACGCCGGTACGGGGTGGACTCCGCCACCGACGGCGCGACCGCGCTGCGGCTGGCGGCGGCCCGTCAGCCCGATGTGGTGATGCTCGACCTCGGACTGCCCGACATGGACGGCGTCGAGGTGATCCGGGCGCTGCGCGGCTGGAGCCGGGTGCCGATCCTGGTGCTGTCGGCCCGGCAGGCGTCCGACGAGAAGGTGGCCGCCCTCGACGCCGGGGCGGACGACTACGTCACCAAGCCGTTCAGCATGGACGAGCTGATGGCCCGGCTCCGCGCCGCCGTCCGCCGTACCGACGACACCGTGCCCGCGCCCGGTGCCACCGTGGTCACCACCGCCGACTTCACCATCGACCTGCTCGCCAAACGGGCGGTGCGCGACGGCCGGGACATCCGGCTCACCCCGACCGAATGGCATCTGCTGGAGCTGCTGGTGACCCGTCCCGGGCGGCTGGTCAGCCAGACGTTCCTGCTCCAGGAGGTCTGGGGGATGTCCCAGCGCAACAAGAGCAACTATCTGCGGGTCTACATGGCCCAGTTGCGGCGCAAACTGGAGAGCGATCCCTCCCATCCCCGCTATCTCGTCACCGAACCCGGCATGGGTTACCGCTTCGAAGGATGAACATGGCACGCGGCAAGCTGCGGATCTACCTCGGCGCCGCTCCGGGCGTCGGCAAGACGTACGCGATGCTGTCGGAGGCCCATCGGCGCATCGAGCGGGGCACGGACTGCGTGGTTGCGTTCGTGGAGCATCACGCCCGGCCCCGGACGGAGGTGATGCTGCACGGCCTGGAGCAGATCCCGCGCCGGGAGCTGGAGTACCGGGACACGACGTTCACGGAGATGGACGTGGACGCGGTGCTCGCGCGCCGGCCCAGGGTGGCGCTGGTGGACGAGCTGGCGCACACCAATGTCCCGGGGTCGCGCAACGCGAAGCGCTGGCAGGACGTGGGGGAGCTGCTGGCCGCCGGGATCGATGTCGTCTCGACGGTGAACATCCAGCATCTGGAGTCGCTGGGCGATGTGGTGGAGTCGATCACCGGGGTGCGGCAGCAGGAGACGGTGCCGGACGAGGTGGTGCGGCGGGCCGACCAGATAGAGCTGGTCGACATGTCGCCGGAGGCGCTGCGGCGGCGTATGGCGCACGGGAACGTCTACAAGCCGGACAAGGTCGACGCGGCGCTCTCGAACTACTTCCGGCCCGGGAATCTCACCGCCCTGCGGGAACTGGCCCTGCTCTGGGTCGCGGACCGGGTGGACGAGTATCTGACGGAGTACCGCAGCGAGCACCGGGTGTCGAAGATCTGGGGCTCGCGGGAGCGGATCGTGGTCGGTCTGACCGGTGGACCGGAGGGGCGGACGCTGCTGCGGCGGGCGGCGAGACTGGCCGAGAAGGGAGCGGGCGGGGAGGTCCTCGCCGTCTACATCTCGCGCAGCGACGGCCTCACCGGGGGCTCCCCGAAGGAACTGGCCGTCCAGCGCACGCTGGTCGAGGATCTCGGCGGCACCTTCCACCATGTGGTGGGAGACGACATTCCCGCCGCCCTCCTGGACTTCGCGCGGGGTGTGAACGCCACACAGATCGTGCTGGGCGTCTCCCGCCGCAAGAGCTGGCAGTACGCGTTCGGACCGGGTGTCGGGGCGACCGTCGCTCGGGAGTCCGGACCCGATCTCGACGTCCATCTGATCACCCATGACGAGGCCGGCAAGGGGCGCGGACTGCCCGTCGCCCGGGGCGCCCGGCTCGGGCGGGGGCGGATCCTGTGGGGCTGGATCGTCGGGGTCCTCGGCCCGGTGCTGCTCACCGCGCTGCTCGACGGCTTCGCCCCGGACGTCGGCCTCGCCAACGACATGCTGCTCTTCCTCACCTTCACGGTGGCGGCGGCCCTGCTCGGCGGACTGGTGCCCGCGCTGGCCTCGGCGGTGGCCGGTTCGCTGCTGCTGAACTGGTTCTTCACCCCGCCCGTGCACACCCTCACCATCGCCGACCCCCAGAACATCGTCGCCATCGCGATCTTCATCGGGGTCGCCGTGTCGGTGGCCTCGGTGGTCGACCTCGCCGCCCGGCGCACCCATCAGGCGGCCCGGCTGCGGGCCGAGTCGGAGATACTCTCGTTCCTCGCCGGGGACGTGCTGCGCGGGGAGACCAGCCTGGAGGCGCTCCTGGAGCGGGTCCGGGAGACCTTCGCGATTGAGTCGGTGGCGCTGCTGGAGCGGGAGAGCGAGGTCGAGCCCTGGACCTGCGCGGGCAGCGTCGGCGCGCAGCCCTGCCGGTGCCCGGAGGACGCCGATGTGGACGTCCCCGTCGGCGACCACATGGCGCTCGCGCTCTCGGGGCGGGTGCTGCCCGCCGAGGACCGCCGGGTGCTGGCGGCGTTCGCCGCGCAGGCGGCGGTGGTGCTCGACCGGCGCCGGTTGCGCGAGGAGGCCCACCGGGCGCGTGCGCTGGCCGAGGGGAACCGCATCCGCACCGCGCTGCTGGCCGCCGTCAGCCATGATCTGCGCACCCCGCTCGCCGGGATCAAGGCCGCCGTCTCCTCGCTGCGGTCGGACGACGTGGCCTGGTCGGAGGAGGACCAGGCGGAACTGCTGGCGGCCATCGAGGAGGGCGCCGACCGGCTCGACCATCTCGTCGGCAATCTGCTCGACATGTCCCGCCTCCAGACCGGGACCGTCACCCCGATCGTGCGCGAGATCGACCTCGACGAGGTGGTGCCGATGGCGCTCGGCGGGGTGCCCGAGGACAGCGTCGAGCTGGACATCCCGGAGACCCTGCCGATGGTCGTCGTGGACAAGGGGCTGCTGGAGCGGGTGGTGGCCAACGTGGTCGAGAACGCCGTGAAGTACAGCACCCGCGAGACGGTGATGGTGTCGGCCAGCGCGCTGGGGGAGCGGGTGGAGGTGCGGGTGGTGGACCGGGGGCCGGGGGTGCCGGACGAGGCGAAGGAACGGATCTTCGAGCCGTTCCAGCGCCATGGGGACGCTCCGCGCGGTACCGGGGTGGGGCTCGGGCTCGCGGTGGCGCGCGGCTTCGCCGACGCGATGGGCGGCACGCTGACGGCGGAGGACACGCCGGGGGGTGGGCTGACGATGGTGCTGAGTCTGCGGCGGGCGGTGGGGAGGGGTGGGGGAAGTGCGGGGGGCGTGGGGGATGCGGGGGATGAGGGGAGTGTGGGTGTTTCGGTGGTGGGGGTGGGGGAGCGAGGGGTGTCGTCGCGGGGGGTGGTGGCTGGGGAGCCGGAGGGGCCGGGGGAGGCGGAGGAGCGGGTCGCCGGGGTTTCGTAGGGGGAGGAGAGGGGGGCGGGCGGGGTGCTGCCCGGGTCGGCGGGGGTGGGGTGGGTGGCGTTGGGGCGGGGGCCGTTGTCAGGAGGGCTGGCGTTCGTCCGTGAGTCCGTCGGTGTCCAGTCGCAGGCGCCAGGTGTTCCGGCGGTGGACGGCCGTCAGTTCCGCCTCCAGGGGCGAGGGCGGGATCGCGAGGACCGGGCAGACGGCATGGGTCAGGCAGTAGCGGCTGACCGAGCGGGAGAAGGCGCGATGCCAGGGGCTGCGCCGGCCCGCCCCGACGACCAGGATGTCGTCCTCGCGGTCGGCCGCCCGCACCAGGGCGACACCGGGGGCGCCCCGGGCCACCGTGGCCCGCACCGGGACGCCGGGGCCGTCGGCGCCGAACGCGTCGGCGAGCACGCCCAGCAGCCGCTGTCCGGCCAGGCGGCGCCATTCGTCCAGCAGCACGCACGGGGCCGGATTGCGGCCCACGCCCAGTTCGCCGCCCGGCGGTTCCCAGGCCAGTACCGGCCACAGCGCCGCGCCCCGGCGGCGGGACTCCTCGGCCGCCCGGCACAGCGCGGTGACGCTGCCGAGGGAGCCACTGACCCCCACCACGACCCGAGGGGTACCTGCGTCGCCGCTGCCGGACATCGCTCCACCGTTCGTCGCCCATGGCGGTGGACCGCTTGTCCAGCGCCGGGCCCCGGCACGGGGCCGGTCCCATCCCACCCGCACGCGGGTGCGCGGTGAAGGCCGGTTGCGGCTTCTTGGCGCGCGACAGTCGGAACCTTGCGCGTCCCTGACGCGCGGTGCCGCCGTCGACACGGTCGATTACAGGCCGTGACGGTGTCCGGAGACGCGTCGGGGCCGGTTCGCGGTGTGCCCGCGGTCCGGCCCCTGTTGTCCCCGGGCGGTGCTGTCGTCCGGCCGCCCGGTACGGCTCAGGCCGCCGTCACCACCTGGGGGCGGTGCGGGGCGATGATCTGGCCGTCCGGCAGCAGTTCGCCGGTGTCCTCGAAGAGCAGCACCCCGTTGCACAGCAGGCTCCAGCCCTGTTCCGGGTGGTGCGCCACGAGGCGGGCGGAGTCCCGGTCGGCGGAGTCGGCTGTGGGGCACGGAGGCGTGTGCTGGCACATGGATGGGATCTTTCGCTCTGTCGTGACGGATGGGGTATGCGCTCTGGATGGGGTGTGCGTACTGATCGGCGTGTCTGTTCCGCGGCTCGAAGCGTCTTTCATGGCCGCCCCCCGTTGTGATGAGTCGGGTCCTGAACCAGTGTTGCCCCACGGGCGTCGATCCGCAGGGATTTCGGAGCACCGCTTCTCACAGGTTCATGACGCATCACCCGGCCGGACGGTTCAGTTCAACTGTGCTGCCCTTTCGGGTGATTCACGGTGACCGGATGGGGCTAGTCCGCTCGGGTTCACCGGGGGTGAGGCTCGTATGAGCGGGAAATGGCACAAGAGAGCTGTCGCTCCGGGGGGGAGGGGAGGGGGATGGCGTCGGGTGACGGTGCCTGGAGAAGGCGTCGGGAGGAAGTGCCGGGAGGCGGCGTCGGGAGGCGGCGTCGGGAGGAAGTGTCGGGGGGAAGCGTCGGGGGAAAACGCCGTACCCCGCGGCCGGTGGTGCGGCGGCGGGGTACGAGGGGCGTGGCGGGGTGGGGGTGACCGGGAGGGGCGGGGGCGGCTCAGGCGGGTGAGCCCAGCAGCGGGGCCGGGGGCACCCGCTGGGTGAGGACCGGCAGCAACTCGCCCGCCCGGTGCGGACGGTGGGCCGGGATGCCGGGCGGGGCCGGGGCCAGCGGCACCAGCAGATCGGCCGCCGCGGGAAGACCGGCCGCCGCGTCCGCGCCGGGATCGCCGTGCAGCCACAGGGTGAGCATGTAGAGGCTGGGTACGGAGAGCAGACGCGGCTGGTACCGGCCGGGGAGCGTTTCGGCCTGGCGCAGGGCGAGTTCGGTGGAGGCGATGTACGGGCCCTCGAAGAAGTGCGAGAAGGCCCAGCCGTCGGCGGTGAGCCGGGTCTCCGCGGCGGCCACGGCACGGCCCCCGCTGTGGATCAGGAAGCGCCAGCCGGCCAGCCGGGTGGCGAAGACTCCGCCGCCCGTCACCGGGTCCAGGACGTGCACGGGCAGGGGGAGTTCGGGGGTGACGGGTCCGTCGGCGGTGCGCAGGGAGGGCGTTCGGGCCTCACGGACCGCGGTGGGGGAACCGAGGGCCGTGAGGACGGTGCGAAGAGCGGGCGCGGGAGCCGGCGGGACATGCAGCGGCATGGTGGGTCGCCTCTCATTGGACAGGCAGGGGTGCGTGAGGGCGGGGGCGGACGGCGCTGTCTGCTCACGGTCGAGGGAAGACCGGCCGGGGTGCCGGGGCGCGACGGGACATATCCCGCGCGGAGGAACGTGACGGCGGATGTCCCGGGGGCCGGTGTCGGCCTTCTGCCTCGTTCGCGGAGTTTATACGACCGCTGTTCGAGCGGTGTTTCGGCTAGCCGTTCCGGGGCACCCGGACAAGGCCGATTCCAGTCATGGATTCAGGGTGAAACATCCCGATTTCCCGTTGCCGCGGCTGCGCTGACCTCGGGTTGTGTGCGTCATGTGGTGGGCCAATTGTCGTCGGCGTTTTTCACGAGTAACGCGGAGGCGGTGCAACCCGAATGCCGTATGCCAGGGGTATGTGCCCCCGGACATAAGTGCCCGGCAGGGACCAGATTAGCGGGCGGGCGGGCCGCCGTGTGGCGTTATGGATCGTCCGGGCTGGGCATCATCCACCCTGACATCCACCACGGACATCACCACGGACATCACCACGGACATCCATACGGACATCCACCACGGACATCCATACGGACATTCACCCTGACATCCAGCCGGGCCCGTACCCGGTCCGCGCACCCCGGCGGGCCCGGGTCCGGGCCCGCCCATCCGAGGAGGGACGCTTCGATGGGGGAGAAGGTCGTGGCAGGCGGTATCGACCTGTCCGATCGGCACAGCTACCGGGACAAGCTCCGGCGCTGTCTGACCGGCCTGGAGCGACTGCTCGCGGAGCAGCGGTTCGACCGGCCCAAGAACCTGATGGGCCTGGAGATCGAATTGAATCTGGTCGGTGCCGACGGACTGCCGAGAATGTTGAACGGGCAAGTCCTGGAACGCATCGCCAGCCGGGATTTCCAAACAGAACTCGCCATGTTCAATCTGGAAGTGAACATTGCCCCCCACCGGTTGAGCGGCCGGGTATTCGACCGGCTCGCCGAGGAAGTCCGCACCTCTCTCGGCTACGCCCACCGGAAAGCGGTCGAGGTCGATGCCGGAATCGTGATGATCGGGATTCTGCCGACCCTGGACCGGGACCATCTGGTCTCGTCCAATCTCTCCGAGGTGGACCGCTACACCCTGCTCAACGATCAGATAGTGGCCGCCCGCGGCGAGGACTTCACCCTCGACATCGACGGGGTGGAACACCTGGTCTGCACCTCCCGCTCCATCGCCCCCGAGGCCGCCTGCACCTCCGTACAACTGCATCTCCAGGTCACTCCGGCGCGGTTCGCCGATGTGTGGAACGCGGCGCAGGTCGCCTCCGCGGCGCAGATCGCGGTCGGCGCCAACTCGCCGTTCCTGTTCGGGCGGGAGCTGTGGCGGGAGTCCAGGCCGCCGCTGTTCCAGCAGTCCACCGACACCCGGCCGCCCGAACTCCAGGCGCAGGGCGTCCGCCCGCGCACCTGGTTCGGGGAGCGCTGGATCTCGTCGGCCCACGACCTCTTCGAGGAGAATCTGCGCTACTTCCCGGCCCTGCTGCCCATCGTCGACGACGAGGAGCCGCTGGAGACCCTGGACGCGGGCGGCGTCCCCACGCTCGCCGAACTCGTCCTGCACAACGGCACGGTCTACCGCTGGAACCGGCCCGTCTACGGCATCGCCGACGGCGTCCCGCATCTGCGGGTGGAGAACCGGGTGCTGCCCGCCGGGCCCACCGTCACCGACGTCCTCGCCAACGCGGCCTTCTACTACGGCCTGGTCCGCGCCCTCGCCGACGAGTCCCGGCCGGTCTGGACCCGGCTGCCCTTCGAGCAGGCGGCGGAGAACTTCGACGCCGCCTGCCGCCATGGCATCGAGGCCCGCTTCCGCTGGCCGCGCCGCGGGCGGTACGGCGGTACGGCCGAGGTGGACGCGGTCACCCTGGTCCGGGACGAACTGCTGCCGCTGGCCGCCGCCGGACTGGACGCCTGGGGCATCGAACCCGCCGACCGCGACTTCTATCTCGGGGTGGTCGAGGAACGCTGCCGGCGCCGGTTCAACGGGGCGTCCTGGCAGGTCGCCACGTTTCACCGGGCCCTGGAGAGCGGCCTGAACCGCGACCGGGCGCTGGCCGCCACCACCCGCCGCTACTGCGAACTGACCCGGCTGGGCGAACCGGTCCACACCTGGCCGGTGGGGGTGCCGGAGGCGGTGCGGCGCTGAGGGGGCTTTCTCTTTTACCGGGACCCTTTGCGACTGCCGTTGCCCGGCCGGCTGCCGGGCCCGCCCTCACGGGCCGGTGCCGGATGGGGTTGCCGGGCGGGTCGGCGGCCCCCGGGTGGTCCCTTCCCGACCGGCCCGGCCCGCTCTCTGGCCCCGCCGGGCGGCCGATCCCACCCGCTCCCCCCCTCCCGCACCCACCCCCGGTCAGGTACCTGTCGTGCCGGGCCCCCGGGTACCCGGGGATTCGTGCTCCCAGGTTCATGGGGCAAGCTGTGATCCTTCACGGCTCTACCCACTGGACACCCACGGGAGGCACCTGTGCAGGCGGAGGACAGCGCGGCGGCTCGGGCACAGCCGCTGGAACGGCTCTCGCGGCGGACCCTGCGCGACGAGACGCTGCTCGTCCTCGCCCTGTCCCTGGGCGCGAGCGGGGTCTCCGCGCTGATCAGCTTCATCGGCTCGGCCACCCGGCCCGGCGGTCTCAGCGACCAGGCGGCCACCCTCAACGCCTCCGCCGCCCCCGGCCGCCCCTGGCTTGACCTGGCCTGGCAGTTGTTCGGCATCACCACCGCGCTGGTGCCGGTCGCGCTGGTCGCGCATCTGCTGATCCGTGAGGGCGCGAGCCTGCGCACCATCGGCTTCGACCGCACCCGTCCCTGGCCCGATCTCGGGCGCGGCGCGGTGATCGCCGCCGGGATCGGCAGCACCGGCATCGCCTTCTACCTCGCCGCACGGGGCCTCGGCTTCAACCTCACCGTGGTGCCGGAGGCCCTGCCGGACGTGTGGTGGAAGTTCCCGGTGCTGATCCTGTCCGCCGCGCAGAACTCCATCGTCGAAGAGGTCATCGTCGTCGGCTATCTGCTGCGGCGGCTCGATCAGCTCGGCTGGTCGCCCGGGGCCTCGATGGCCGCGAGTTCGGTACTGCGCGGCTCGTACCACCTCTATCAGGGCATCGGCGGGTTCATCGGCAACATGGTGATGGGGGTGGTCTTCGTGTACCTGTACCGCCGCTGGGGGCGGGTGGGGCCGCTGGTGGTGGCGCACACCCTGCTCGACATCGGCGCGTTCGTCGGGTACGCGCTGCTGGCGGGCCGGGTGAGCTGGCTGCCGACGGCTTGACGGAGGGGCGGGGCGGTGGTCAGGGGGTGAGCAGTTCCCCGTCGATGACGGTCACCGCGTGGCCGGTCAGCAGGGTGCGCGCGCCGCGCAGCCCGGTGCGGACCAGGCCCGTGCGGCGGGACGCCTGGAGGCCGGTGAGGTCCGGGCTGCCCAGCCGCGGCGACCAGTACGGGGCGAGGGCGGTGTGCGCGCTGCCGGTGACCGGGTCCTCGTCGATCCCGACATTGGGGAAGAAGCAGCGCGAGACGTAGTCGTAGCCGTGGGACGGGTCCTCGGCGCGGGCGGTGGCGATGATGCCCCGGGTGGAGTGGCGGGCGAGTGCCCGGTGGTCCGGGGCCAGGGCGCGGACGGTCCGCTCGTCGGCGAGTTCGAGGACCAGGTCGCCCAGGTTCGGGCCGGTGTCGACCGCGGCCAGCGGTTTCGCGCCCAGCGCTTCGGCGACCCCGTCCGGCAGGTCGACGGGGGTCAGCGGGGCGGTGGGGAAGTCGAGGGTGAGGGAGCCGTCCGGCCGGGGTGTGGCGGTCAGGGTGCCGCTGCGGGTCGCGAAGCGCACCGGGCCCTCGTGGACGCCGGTGCTGTGCAGCACATGCGCGGTGGCCAGGGTGGCGTGGCCGCACAGGGCGACCTCCGTCACCGGGGTGAACCAGCGCAGCGCCCAGTCCGCGTCCCCGCCCGGCGGCAGCGGATGCGCGAACGCCGTCTCGGCGTGGTTCACCTCCAGCGCCACACTCTGGAGCCGGGCGTCCTCGGGGAACGCGTCCAGCAGCATCACCCCGGCGGGGTTCCCCGCGAAGGGGCGGTCGGTGAAGGCGTCGACGATTCGAATCCGCATGGCCCCGACGGTAGGGCGCGGGGGGCGGGGCGGGAAAAGGCCAATCGCGGGGATCTGGACCTGAACGGCGTGGAGGGGGCGCGGGCGGGTACGCCGAAGGCCGGCCCGGGGGTCCTCGGCGCCGGGCCGGCCTTCGTGCGGATGTACGGATGTGCGGGTGGACGGGTGGACGGTGGAGTCAGTCCGTGCCCGACTCCATCGCCGCGCGGTCCAGCAGCTCGTCCTCCTCCGAGACCTCGCCGCGTGAGGCGATGGCCTCGGCGCCGCCCTCCGGCATGGCGCCGATGAGACCGGTCGCGGCGGCCTGCGCGGCACCGATCGCCGGGTGGGCCGTGCCGATCAGACCCATCCCGGCGTACTGCTCCAGCTTGGCGCGGGAGTCGGCGATGTCCAGGTTGCGCATGGTGAGCTGGCCGATGCGGTCCGAGGGGCCGAACGCCGAGTCCTCGGTGCGCTCCATGGAGAGCTTGTCGGGGTGGTAGCTGAACGCC
Organism: Streptomyces sp. NPDC093252; assembly: GCF_040683675.1. Lineage (NCBI taxonomy): Bacteria > Bacillati > Actinomycetota > Actinomycetes > Kitasatosporales > Streptomycetaceae > Streptomyces > Streptomyces sp. NPDC093252. The sequence goes on from NZ_JBFBEM010000015.1 coordinate 38,066, forward strand.
GGGCCGGTGGTGTCGAGGAGCGAGTAGTCCTCGCCGCGCCGCAGCCGCAGGGTCACCTCACCGGTGACGGCCGCGCCGACCCAGCGCTGGAGCGACTCACGGATCATCAGCGCCTGCGGGTCCAGCCAGCGGCCCTCGTACATCAGCCGACCCAGGCGGCGGCCCTCGTTGTGGTACTGGGCGAGGGTGTCCTCGTTGTGGATGGCGTTGATCAGCCGCTCGTAGGCCGCGTGCAGCAGGGCCATGCCCGGGGCCTCGTAGATGCCGCGGCTCTTGGCCTCGATGATGCGGTTCTCGATCTGGTCGGACATCCCGAGGCCGTGCCGCCCGCCGATGGCGTTGGCCTCCATCACCAGGTCGACGGCGGTGGCGAACTCCTTGCCGTTGACGGTGACCGGGCGCCCCTGGTCGAAGCCGATCGTCACATCCTCGGCGGCGATCTCCACCGACGGGTCCCAGAAGCGGACGCCCATGATGGGCTCCACGGTCTCCACCCCGGTGTCCAGGTGCTCCAGGGTCTTCGCCTCATGGGTGGCGCCCCAGATGTTGGCGTCCGTGGAGTACGCCTTCTCCGTGCTGTCCCGGTACGGCAGCGCGTGCGCGACCAGCCACTCGGACATCTCCTTGCGACCGCCCAGCTCGGTCACGAAGTCGGCGTCCAGCCACGGCTTGTAGATCCGGAGGTTGGGGTTGGCGAGCAGACCGTAGCGGTAGAACCGCTCGATGTCGTTGCCCTTGAAGGTCGAGCCGTCGCCCCAGATCTGGACGTCGTCCTCCAGCATCGCCCGGACCAGCAGCGTCCCCGTCACGGCGCGGCCGAGCGGGGTGGTGTTGAAGTACGCCCGCCCGCCCGAGCGGATGTGGAACGCGCCGCAGGTGAGCGCCGCGAGGCCCTCCTCCACCAGCGCCGCCCGGCAGTCGACGAGCCGGGCCACCTCGGCGCCGTAGGTCTTCGCGCGGGTGGGCACCGAGGCGATGTCGGGCTCGTCGTACTGGCCGATGTCGGCGGTGTAGGTGCACGGGACGGCGCCCTTGTCGCGCATCCAGGCGACGGCGACCGAGGTGTCGAGACCGCCGGAGAAGGCGATGCCGACGCGCTCGCCGGAGGGGAGGGAGGTGAGGACCTTGGACATGGGAAGAGTATGCAGCATCTCGCATGGTCATGCAAAGCCCTTGTCCCGGCCTCCGTCCCGGCCCCTGCCCTGACCTTCGCCCCGACCTTCGCCCCGACCCCCGTCCCGGCCTCCCTCCCGGCCTCCCTCCCGGCCTCCGCCCCGGCCTCCGCCCCGGCCTCCGCCCCGGCCTCCGGTCCTGCTCGCCGTCGCCGCGATGGCCGGGAGGATCGCCAGGGACAGCACCCCGCCGGTCAGCGCGAGGATCGGATAGCTGGTCGCGGCCATGATCAGTCCGGAGGCGAGACCGCCCGTGGTCCCGGCGATGGCGATGGCGACGTCCACCAGGCCCTGGGTCCTCGCCCGGGTGGCGAGCGGCAGGGCGTCCGTGATGATCGCCGTGCCGGAGATCAGACCGAGGTTCCAGCCGAGGCCGAGCAGGATCAGCGCCAGGGCCAGCAGCGCCACCGAGTCGCCGGGCACGACGGCGGCCAGGACGCCCGCGGCCAGCAGGGTGACCCCGGACGCCCCGGCGATCCGGATCCGTCCGTACCGGTCCACCAGCCAGCCGGTGAGCGGCGACGGCAGATACATCGCCGCGATGTGCAGCGCGATGACCAGCCCGGAGGCGGCGGTGCCATGGCCGTGGCCGACCATGTGGACCGGCGTCATCGTCATCACCGCGACCATCACCAACTGCGTGACGATCATGACCAGGGCGCCGAGCATGACCCCGGGGCGCCGCCCCTCCGGTTCCCGCCCCGTGCCCGTGCCCCCGGCCGCCGCGGTCCGCTGCTCGGCGTCCGCCAGCGCGCGGGCGGTCAGGAGCGGGTCCGGGCGCAGCCGGACCGCCAGCACCAGCGCGGCCAGCGCGTACGCCGTCCCCGACAGCAGGAACGGTCCCGCGAGGCCCGGCACCCCGAGGCCCTCGGCGAGATCCGCCATCGGCGCCGCCAGATTGGGGCCCGCGACCCCGCCGAGCGTGGTGGCCACCAGCACCCGGGACACGGCCCGCGCCCGGTGGTCCGGCTCCGCGAGATCCGCGCCCGCGTACCGCGCCTGGAGGTTGGTCGCCGTCCCCGCGCCGTACACGAACAGCGACAGGAACAGCAGTACCGGGTGGTCGAGGACGGCGGCGGTGATCACGCCCGCGCTGCCGAGCGCGCCGGTGAGATAGCCGGCGGTGAGGCCGGGGCGGCGGCCCCGGGCCTGCGAGATCCGGCCGACGACCACGGCCGCGAGCGCCGAACCGGCGGTGAACAGCGCGCTCGGCAGTCCCGCCAGGCTCGTACCGCCCAGCATGTCCTGGGCGAGCAGCGCGCCGACCGTGACGCCCGCGGCGAGTCCGGCGCCGCTCAGGATCTGGGAGACGACGAGGGCCCGCAGGATGCGCCGCTGGGCCTGGGCGGCGTCGGGCAGGAGAGGGGTGCCGGGTATGAGGGGGTTGTCCGCGGCCCCGGCCAGCCGGCTCACGCCGGGTCCCCGGCGGCCACGGGCCGGGCGGCGAGCCGCCATTCCAGCATCCCGTCGTGCAGCCGCACCGCCCGCCGCCCCCGCTCGGTCAGCAGCCGTACGGCGTCGTACGCGAGGACGCAGTAGGCGCCCCGGCAGTACACGACGATCTCCGTCTCCTCGGGCAGTTCGGCGATCCGCTCCGCCAGTTGGCCGACCGGCAGGGAACGGGCGCCGGGGATGTGCCCGGCCCGGTACTCCTCCACCGGGCGGACGTCCAGCAGCACCACCTCCCCGGCCGCCACCCGCGCCGCCAGCTCCGCATGGCCCATCTCGGCGGGGTCGTGCGCGCCGAGATACGCGTCCCGCGCCGCCGGTACCGCTGGCTGATGTGCCTCGGTGACCTTGCGCAGCAGCGCGAACAGCCTGGCCACGTCCTCGCCCGCGAGCCGGTAGTGGACCCGGACGCCCTCGCGGCGGGTGGCCACGAACCCGGCCTGCTTGAGGGTCTGGAGATGGGCCGAGGCGGTGGTGAGGTTCAGCCCGGCCGCCTTCGCCAGGGCGTCGACGGTCCGCTCGCCCTGGGCCAGCAGATCGAGCAGCTCCAGCCGTTTTCCGCTGGCCAGCGCCTTGCCCCCGGCGGCGAAGGCGTCGTAGAGGCGGGCTTTGCCGTCGGGGGGAGTGGAGGTGGGGGTGGGGGCGACGGTGGGCTCGGGCTCGGGTGGGGTGCCGGGGGTGGGGATGTCGGCCTCCAGGGGTGCGACTGGGTGGTGTCGGGGTCGTGCCGGGGTGGTGTCGCAGCCCATTATCCATATATCCATGGAGTATTGGAGAGAGGGAGGGCTCTCGCCGGTGGTCCCCTCGCCGGTGACCTGATCCCCTTGCCGGTGGTGGTCAGGTGACGGTCGGTGCCGGAGGTGTCCAGCGGCGGTGGGGTGGCAGGGCGTCCGAGACGCCGTAGTCCTTGCGGAGCTGTTCCGGGATGGCGTAGTGCATGACCCGGCCCCGGGTCAGCGAGGAGAGTTCGAACACCGTGGTGAGATGGCCGAGCCGGTCCAGTGCCCAGGCGCCGAACGGGGAGTGGTCCTCGATGGTCTCCAGTACGCCCAGCAGATGCGGAACGGCCCTGACGACCGTGTCCCACGCGGTGCGCGGCACCTCCAGCCAGTCGGCGCTGGTGTCGCCGACCAGATGGCGGATCAGCGCGGAGACGATCGGGTCGAAGAAGGTGCCGGGCACGACCTCCTCGTAGAGGTCGATGAGCTGGCGGGTGAGATGGGCGCCCTCGGGTGAGGGGCCCATGTGGCGGATCATGTAGAGGTCGAGGAACTGGCGGGCCTCGTCCAGGGTCCGGGGGACCGCGTCCTGGTCGACGCCGAGCATCGCGCCGACGACCCGCCAGGCGTAGTAGTACGCCTCCGCGCCGCTCTGGGACATATGGATGCCGAGCCGGTGCAGGCTGTCCAGCACCAGCATCGAGAAGAACATCTGGCCGCCGATCATGTCCTCCTGGCAGATCGGCGTGCCGAGCGCGGCGGTGTCCCAGACGCCCTCGCGGCGCAGATGGTGCCGGATGGAGGCGTGCAGCAGCCGTACCTTCTGCGCGGCCGGGATGAACCGGCTGCCCGCCTCGAACGCGCCGGGCTGCATCAGATAGACGGTGAACTGGCCCGTCTCCGCCATCCGCTTCGACGGGTACTTCAGCCCGTGCGTCGCCGACAGCAGCTTCGCCACATGCGGGACGACATAACAGGCGGGCATGGAGGCGAAGGACAGCGCGGTGGAGATGTGGACGTTGTTGTCGAGGAAGAAGAGCCGGGCCTTCTCCATCTCCGCCCAGTCCACCCAGGACGGCGGGGCGGCGGTCGCGGCGAGGTACTCCCGGGCGACGTCCGGCAGCCCGTCGGGCAGAGGGGAGCCGGTGGTGGAGACGTACCGCATGAGGGTGTTGAACGTGCCGACCTCGCCGCGTTCGAAGAGGGTGGCGACGGTGGCGTCGGCGAGTTCGTCGCCGGGGTGGCGCAGGGCGTCGAGGGCGGCGTCGGTGTAGCGGGGGCCGGGGGATGCGGGGGAGTCCGGGGTCATCGGGCGGCTCCTTGTCCTGGGCGGTGGCGGTGGGGGGAGTCGGGGGCTGGTCAGGACGTGCGGGACGTCGCCGAGCGGGCGAGGGAGGTCAGGGCGGCGGTGGCGGGCGCCGGGACGTCCAGGTCGTGCAGGGCGCCCAGCGACTGCTCGACGCGGACGGCGATCATGTCCTCGATCCGGTCGGGCGCCCCCAGCCGGACCATCAGCGCGCGGACGGTGTCCAGCGCCCCGGCGTCCAGGGTGCGGCGGCCCAGCAGGGCGTCCAGTTCCTCGCGTTCGGCGGCGTCGGCCAGGCGGCGGGTCTCGGCGAGCAGGGCGGTCGGGCGGTGACCGGAGAGATCGTCGGCGTTGGCCTTGCCGGTGTGCGCCGGGTCGCCGAACAGGCCCAGCAGATCGTCACGGAGCTGGAACGCCTCGCCGAGCGGCAGCGCGTACGCCGAGTAGCCCTCGCGGAGCCCGGGGCCCGCCCCGGCCAGCGTGCCGCCGATCAGCAGGGGCTGCTCGACGGTGTACTTGGCGGTCTTGTACCGGATCACCTTCAGGGACGCCTCGGTGTCCGCGCCGGTCCCGGTGCGCAGGATCTCCAGGCACTCGCCCGCGATCAGCTCCCGCGCCATCACCGTCCACAGCGGGCGGGCCCGCGCCAGATAGGCGGCGGGCAGTCCGCTGGCCGTGAACAACTGCCCGGCCAGCGCCATCAGCAGATCGCCCACCAGCATCGCCAGCGAACGGGCGGCGGCGTCGGCGCGCGGACGCCGCCGTACCGCGCCGCGCAGGGCGCGATGGGCGGTGGGCAGGCCGCGGCGCAGGGGGCTGTCGTCGATCAGGTCGTCGTGCACGACGGCGGCGGCGTGTACGAGTTCCATGGCGGCGGCGGCCCGCAGCAGTGCCTCGCTGTCCGGCTGCCCGACCGCGCGCCAGCCCCAGTAGCAGAACGCCGCGCGCAGCCGCTTGCCGTGCGCGACGGCCGCCTCGACCTGGGCGGCGACCGGTGCCAGCAGGGGATCGATCTCGGCGAACCGGTCGGCCTCCTTGGCGGTGAAGGCGTGCAGCACCGTGTCGACGCGGGCGCGGAAGGCGGTGGGGTCCCAGCGGTCAGGCATGGGCACCCGGCCGCCGGGACGCGGGGACGGTGGGGGTGGTGGTGGGGGTGGCGGGGACGGTGGGGGTGGTGGGGGTGGCGGAGGCGGTCGGCGACGGTGGTGCGGGTGCGGGTGCGGGTGCGGGTGCGGGTGCGGTGCCGGTGGTGTGGCGGGAGTGCTGGGCGAGGATCTCCAGGTGGGCCGGGGGTGCGGTGGCGTACCGGTCCAGGACCAGCCGTCCACGGGCCACGAGGTCCTGCTCGGCCTGCTCCGCGAGTTCCGCTCCGTCCGAGCGGCGCAGCAGGCCCCGTAACGTGCCGAGGGCCGTGCCGGCCGTGCTGAGCGCGAGGTCGGCGAGCCCGGCGGCCAGCAGAACCGCCTGCTGGTCCAGTGCCGGCCGCCGCGAGGTGGTGCGGTCCGTCATGTCGTCCCCCCACGGGTACGCGTCCGGGCGGCACCGGTCGTGCGCCGCCCCGCTCCGAGGATCGCGGCGGGGAGGTCGGGAGGGCGGGGGGAAATCACCAACGAGTGGTGTTTCGCTCGGCTGTGCGGATTTGTGCCGGGCGGGGTCGGCTGTCAGGACTGTCAGGACCGGCCTTGCCATAGCCTCTCTTCCGATATATCGTTGACGCATCGCGACTGAGTCAGTGATGTGACCAGTGAGGTAACGACAACCGCGATGAAGAAGACATGTACGACACACGAAAACGGAGTGATCGCAATGCACACGCATGGATATGAGCACGAGCACGGACGCCGCCGCGGCAAGGGCGGATTCGACGGCCGGCGTGCCGCTTTCGGGCCCTTCGGCCCCGGGGGCGGTCATGGCTTCGGCGGACAGGGTTTCGGAGGGCAGGGCTTCGGTCCCGGAGCCTGGGGAGGCCGCGGTCGCGGCGGCCCCAGGGGAAGGGCGCGGCGCGGCGATGTCCGGGCCTCGATCCTGGCCCTGCTGAAGGACCGGCCGATGCACGGCTACGAGATGATCCAGGAGATCGCCGAGCGCAGCGGCGGGGCGTGGAAGCCCAGCCCGGGTTCGGTGTACCCCACCCTTCAACTGCTGGAGGACGAGGGGCTGATCGCCAGCGCCAGTGAGGGCGGCAAGAAGCTGTTCTCGCTCACCGACGCCGGGCGGCAGGCCGCCGACGAGGGGCCGGACGCCCCGTGGGAGGAGGCCTCGCGCGGGGTCGACTGGGACACGCTGAACGAGATCCGGTCGGCCGGGTTCGGTCTGCTGGAGGCGTTCGGCCAGGTCTGGAAGACCGGCAACAAGGAGCAGCGGGACAAGGCGCTCGCCATCGTCAACGACGCGCGCAAGAAGCTGTATCTGATCCTCGCCGACGAGGACTGACAGGGGGACTGGCGGGAGGACCGGCAGTCGGCCTCGGCCTGGGCCTCAGCCTGGGCCTGGGTCATGGCTTCGGCCACGGCCACCGCCGTGGCCACGGCGGGGATCAGCCCACCCTGCGGATCTCCGCCGCGTCGAACAGGTCCCACGCGCGCGGGTGCGGTCCTTCGTCGTGGCAGTGCCAGGCTTCCCAGAACAGGTCGGCCAGCAGGGCGTCCACCGGGGCGTACACCCGGTAGACATAGTCCCTGCCGTCGACCGCCGGCAGCGCCACCAGCCAGCAATCGTCGTCCATGTCTGTGTCGGACGAGCGACACCGGGTGATGGTTGCGGGCGGGGCGTACCACGCACGTGCGTGCGCCCCTGTGCCGGATTCGGCGTGATCTCATCCGTAAGGAGGAGATTCCGCCCGGTGATGTCCCCTCTGCGTGGGACGCGAAGATGCTTCCCGCCGGGGATGACTTACGCCAAAGGGGCTGATGGGGTAGGGGATGTGCACCACCGAATCCCCCGTCAACCCGCCTCCGACCTGGACAGTGCCTCAGCCGCGGCCCCGCGCGCGGTCCATGGGGCCGGGCCCGGCGCGGAGTTGACGGCGGTGCTCGCGGGGGCCCGGCGACGGGCGGTCCGCGACGGGGACCGCCAGATCGACACCGCCCATCTGCTGCACTCCCTGCTGGAGGCCGACCCCGAGGTCCGCGCGGCCTGCGACGACGACGGCCCCCGGCTCGCCCGGCTGTTCGGCTATCTCGTGCAGCGGAGCATCGGCTACGGACTGCGCTGGCAGGGCACCGTCGAGGACTCCGGCGCCCTCCCCGTGGTGACCGTGGCCGACGGCTACTCCCCGCTCGCCGCCGCCGCGCTGGAACACGCTGGGGACCGCGCCGCCCGCCGGGGTCTGGACCGGCCCCGCGGGCTCGATCTGCTCGCCGGGCTCACCGCCGACCCGGAGGCCCGCGCCGTCGAGGTCCTCAGCCGCGCGGGTATCGACCATCACCAGCTCGTCCAGCGGCTGGAATCCGTCCAGGGCGGCTGAGCCGCTCCCCGGCGCGTACCGGGCGTCCCGTTGGGGGAGTTCCTGCCCGGCTCCCCCACTTCGCCGCCCCCGGTGCGCACCCGGTGTCCGTCCACGCGCTGAGACAGGTGTCATCGGGGGTGACGCTCATGTACTGCCCTGTCATCATGTGCCGGTGCGCACGACACAGAGCAGCCACGGCAGCCGTGGCAAGGGCGTCGGACTGGGCCTCGCCCTCGGTTCCGCCGTCGCCTTCGGCGGATCCGGCGTCGCGGCCAAGCCGCTGATCGAGGCGGGCCTCGACCCGCTGCACGTGGTGTGGCTGCGGGTCGCCGGGGCCGCCCTGGTGATGCTGCCGCTCGCCGTGCGCCACCGGGCCCTGCTGCGCCGCCGCCCCGCGCTGCTCGCCGGGTTCGGACTGCTCGCCGTGGCCGGGGTCCAGGCGTTCTACTTCGCCTCCATCTCGCGGATCCCGGTCGGCGTCGCCCTGCTCGTGGAGTACCTCGCGCCCGCGCTGGTGCTCGGCTGGGTGCGGTTCGTGCAGGGCCGGGCGGTGACCCGGGCCGCGGCGGTCGGGGTGGTGCTCGCGGTCGGCGGTCTGGCCTGTGTGGTGGAGGTCTGGGCCGGGCTGAGCTTCGACGCCGTGGGGCTGCTGCTCGCGCTCGGCGCCGCCTGCTGCCAGGTCGGCTACTTCGTCCTCGCCGACCAGGGCAGCGATTCCGGCGCCGACGCCCCCGACCCGCTCGGGGTGATCGCCTACGGACTGCTGATCGGCGCCGCCGTGCTCACCGTCGTCGCCCGCCCCTGGGGCATGGACTGGGGCGTTCTCACCGGCACCGCCGCCATGGACGGCGCCGCCGTCCCCGCCCTCGCCCTGCTCGGCTGGATCGTGCTGGTCGCCACGGTGATCGCGTACATCACCGGGGTGGTCTCGGTACGGCGGCTCTCCCCGCAGGTCGCCGGGGTGGTGGCGTGTCTGGAGGCGGTCATCGCCACCGGACTGGCCTGGGTGCTGCTCGGCGAGCATCTCTCCGCCCCGCAGATCATCGGCGGCGCGATCGTGCTGACCGGCGCGTTCATCGCCCAGTCCGCCACTCCGGCCAAGGGGTCCGGGGCGCGGCCCGTGGCCGGTGCGGGCGTGGAACGGGAGTTGTCGGCCCGTGGAACCGCGACGTAGGGTGTCGATCATGCATGCGAACGCACTCGTCCTTCCGCCGCCGGCCGCCTGAGGCGGGCCCTCCGGAACCCTCGCCCCGCGTGATGCGCCGGGCGTGACGGTGCTGCCCGCAGACGAAGTCCGCGGACCCCGCCCCAGCGGTGGTCCCTTCCCGAACTTCCGCGCCTCGGGCGCGACTGCGGAGAGAACGCGTGTCCATGCACCCTTCCCCTGCCGGGGATTCCCGTTCCCCTTCCCGTTCCCGTTCCGGGTTCACCTCCCGATTCCATTCCGGGTCTGATTCCGGTTCCGGGTCCGGGTCCGGTTCCGGGTTCGATTCAGTTTCCCCGGCGGGTTCCGTCGAGCACCGGGGCGGGCGGCCGTCCGTCGGGCGCGGGCTGCTCCGGCTGATGGTCGCCGGAGTGGCCTGGGGCACCGCCGGTGCCGCCGCCTCCCTCATCTACCGGACCAGCGACATGGGCTCCGTCGCCCTGTCCTTCTGGCGCTGTGCCGCCGGACTGGTCCTGCTGCTGGCCGTGCGCGTGCTGCGCCCTCGCCGCAGGCCGACGGCGGCGCCCGCCGTGCCCGAACCGCCGCGCCGCGCGGTGCTGCGCGCCGGAGCCGTCGGCCTCGCCCTCGCGGTGTTCCAGACCGCCTACTTCGCCGCCGTATCCGCCACCGGGCTCGCCGTCGCGACCGTCGTCACCCTCGGCGCCGGGCCCGTCCTGATGGCGCTCGGGGCCCGGCTGACCATGGGCGAACGGCTGGGGCGCGGCGGCGCGGTCGCGGTCGCCGGGGCGCTCGCCGGACTCGCGGTGCTGGTCCTCGGCGGCGGGGACACCTCCGTACGGCCCCCGGGTGTGGCGCTCGCGCTGGTGTCGGCGGCCGGATACAGCGCGATGACCCTGCTCACCCGCTGGTGGGGCCGCCACGGCGACACCGACTCCTCCCGTACGACGGTCCGGGCGTTCGGGGTGACGACCGTGCTGCTGCTGCCGTTCGCGCTCGTCGAGGGGCTGGTCCCGCAGACCGCCGACCCGGTCCGGCTGGTCTGGCTGATCGTCTACATCGCGGCCGTCCCGACCGCCCTCGCCTACGCGCTGTACTTCGCCGGAGCGGCCGTCGTCCGGTCCGCCACGGTGTCGGTGGTCATGCTGCTGGAGCCGGTCAGCGCGGCGTTCCTCGCGGTCGTCCTGCTCGGCGAGCACCTCACGGCGGCGACCGTCGCCGGCACCCTGCTGATGCTGGGCTCGGTGGCGGGCCTGGCGTGGGCGGAGACGCGGGGGAGCGGGGCCGTGGTCAGGGGGTGAACGGGCAGGGGGCGCGGTCCCGGGGTGCTCCTGGGGTGGGGTGGACGGTGTGGCACCCGGGGGTGGCGCGGGTGGTGCGGGCGGTGTGCCTGGGCGGGGCGGAGTGGGGGTGCCCCGGGTGGGGTGTGCGGTGCGCCTGGGTGGGGCCGCGTGGGGTGCCCCGGGTGGGTGGGCGGTGGTGTCGCACCCGGGGGCGGGGCAGGGTGGGCCGTGTCCCCGGGTGGGTGGTGTCCCCGGACGGGGTGGGGCGGCGTGGGTGGTGTGCTCGGGGCGGCGGGCCCGTCTCACCGAGGGGCCGCCAGATAGTCCGGCAGGGCCGTGCCGGGGGCGAGGTCGGCGTCCGGGAGCGGGGCGCCGTAGCCCTTGTGCACCGGGACCACCCCGGCCCAGTGGGGGAGGTCGAGGTCCTCGGGGTCGTCGTTCACCCCGCCCGTGCGGAGCTTGGCGGAGACCTGGTCGAGGTCGAGGCGGATGACGGCGGTCGCGGCCAGTTCCTTGCGGTTGGCGGGCCGGGAGTCGGCGGCGCGGCCCGGTACGACATGGTCCACCAGGGCGTCCAGGGCCGCGCGCTTCTCGTCGGGGTCGGTGACGTCATGGGCGATGCCGTGCACCACCACCGAGCGGTAGTTGATGGAGTGGTGGAAGGCGGAGCGGGCCAGGACCAGGCCGTCGACATGCGTGACCGTGAGACAGACCGGGAGCCCCGGGTCGGCCTTGCCGGTCATGCGCAGCGGACGCGAACCGGTCGAGCCGTGGACGTAGAGCCGCTCGCCGACCCGGCCGTAGAGCGTGGGCAGCACGACCGGGGCGCCGTCGCGGACGAAGCCGAGATGGCAGACATACCCCTCGTCGAGGATCGCGTGGACCATCTCCTTGTCGTACCGGGCGCGGTCGGCGGAGCGGGTGGGGACCGTGCGGTCGGTGGGGGTGTAGCCGGTGGCGGTGCCCGGCGTGGTCGGGGCCGTCCCCGGCGTGCTCGTTCCCTGCGTGCTCGTTCCCGGCGTGGCCGGCATGGCGGCTGACATGGCGCTCCTCATTGCACTAGTGCATAATAGGGTTTGTGCTAGTAGAGTACGCAGAATATCCGATCAGTGGACGGGGCGCAGCGGAGATTTCCGCGAGCGTGGAGCGCGCGGTGGCGGCGGGCGAACTGCGGCCGGGGCAGTCGCTGCCGCCGATGCGGGAGCTGGCCGGGCTCCTGGGGGTGAACCCCAACACCGTCGCCGCCGCCTACCGGGTCCTGCGCGAGCGCGGGGTCATCGAGACCGCCGGGCGGCGCGGCAGCCGGGTCCGGGCGAAACCGGCCACGACCGGGCGCGAGCAGATCCGGGTGGACGTCCCGGACGGCGTGCGGGACATGGCCGCGGGCAACCCCGACCCCGCCCTGCTGCCCGCCCTCGCCGGGGTCTTCGCCGAGGCCGCCGCCCAGGCCGACCGCGACCCGGTGCTGTACGGCGCCGACCCCGAGGAACCCGACCTGGTCCGCCGGGCCCGCGCCGACCTGGACGCCGACGGCGTTCCCGCCGGGCCCGTCGCCGTCGCCTCCGGCTCACTGGACGCCATCGAGCGCGTCCTCGCCGCCCATCTGAAACCCGGCGACACGGTCGCCGTCGAGGACCCCGGCTGGGGCAGCCTCCTCGATCTGATCCCGGCCCTGGGCCTGCGCACGGTCCCGGTCGGCGTCGACGACGACGGACCCCTGCCCGACGACGTACGCGCCGCCCTCGGCGCCGGGGCCCACGCCCTGATCGTCACCGACCGCGCCCAGAACCCGACCGGCGCGGCCCTCGCCGCCGACCGCGCCCGCGCCCTGCGCGAGATCCTCGCGGCCCACCCCGGGACCCTGCTGATCGAGGACGACCACGGCCACCGCATCGTCGACCTGCCGCTCCACCCGCTGGCCGGGACCACCCGCTCCTGGGCGTTCGTCCGCTCGGCCGCCAAGGCGTACGGCCCCGATCTGCGCCTCGCCGTCCTCACCGGCGACGCCGTCACCCTCGACCGGGTGCGCGGACGCCAGCGCCTCGGTCCCGGCTGGGTCAGCCGGCTCACCCAGCGGGCGGTGGCGCGGCTGTGGAGCAGCGGCGCGGTGGACACCCGGGCGGTCGCGGCGGTCTACGCCGAGCGCCGCGACGCGCTGATCAGCGCTCTCGCCGAGCGCGGCGTCCCGGCGTACGGGCGCAGCGGGCTCAATGTCTGGGTGCCGGTGCCCGATGAGACCGGGGTGGTGGCGCGGCTGCTGCACGCGGGGTGGGCGGTGGCTCCCGGGGCCCGGTTCCGGATGTCGGCTCCGCCGGGGGTGCGGGTCACGGTCGCGGCGTTGATGCCGGGGGAGGCGCCTGGGCTGGCGGAGGTGATCGCCCTTGCGGTCAGGCCCGGGGTGGGGCGCCATTCGGGGTAGGGCGGGGGGTGTGTGATGGGGGTGGGGGTGGGGATGCGGGAGTGATTGCGGCTGCGGGTGTGTTGTGGCTGGTCGCGCAGTTCCCCGCGCCCCTGAGGGGCGTGTCCCGGTCCGGCGTTCGGATGGGGGTGCGGGGCCGGGGTCGGGGTGCGGGGCGGGTCTCGGCTCAGTGCTCGGACGGGGGGCGTGTCCCGGCCCGGCGTTCGGATCGGGGGCGCATCTGCGTCAGTGCCGCCCCCGCCATCACGATCACCGCCCCCACCGGCGTCGACCAGCTCAATGACTCGCCGAGCACCAGCACGCCCGCCCCGGTCGCGACGACCGGGATGAAGTACGTGACCAACTGACCCGTCGTCGGCCCGACCTCCGCCACCAGCCCGTACTGCACCAGCACCGCGAACCCCGTACCGATCGCCCCCAGCACCACGATCGCCAGCACCGGCACCGGATGGAACCCGTCCGGCGCCGAGGTGAACAGCGGCGTCACCAACGCCAGTTGCGCGGTCGCCACCGCCAACTGGGCCCCGGTGAGCGAGAGATGCGACGCGCCGGACCCGGCCAGCGTGCGCCGGACGTAGATCCAGCCGACCGCGTAGCTCAGCGAGGCCAGCAGCGCCAGCGCCGTCCCCGTGACGTCCAGCCCGCTGAAGCCCTGCCACGCCCCGAGCACGGTCAGCACCCCGAGGAAGCCGATGCCGAGCCCGGCGACCCGGACCCGCGTCGGCCGGTCCTCGGAGAGCGCCACCAACGACAACGCCATGCCCCACAGCGGCGAGGTGGCGTTGCAGATACCGGCCAGGGTGGACGGGATGGTCAGCTCGGCGTACGCGAAGAGCGAGAACGGCAGGGCGTTCAGCAGCAGGGCGGCGACCGTCAGATGCGCCCAGGTGCGGGCCCCGCGCGGCAGCCGCTCCCGCTTCACGGCCATCGCCACCGCCAGCACCGCCGTACCGAACACCAGTCGGCCGAGGGTGACCTGGAACGGGGCGTAGCCCTCCGTCCCCACCTTGATCAGCAGAAAGCTGAAGCCCCAGACCAGGGACAGCGCGGCGAAACGCAGCCGCCAGTCCAGTCGGCGGCGGGCCGGGGTCGGGGTCGGGATCGGGGTCGAGATCGGGGTCGGGTGAACCTTCGCGGCAGGGATGGCGGTGGTGCGGGCGGCGGTGGTCATGGTGACCACGATGGCTCCGGACAACCTCGTAGCACAATCGAAATCTCATGCTCTGTATCTCGTAGCAGTGCTTAATTGTGCGTAGGCTGGAGGCATGCTGAATCTCGAACGGCTGCGGACCCTCGACGCGCTCGCCCGGCACGGCTCCGTCAGCGGCGCCGCCGAAGCGTTGCACATCACGACCTCGGCCGTCTCCCAGCAGATGGCCAAGCTGGAGCGGGAGGTCGGGCAGCAGCTTCTCGCCAAGCACGGCCGGGGGGTCCGGCTCACGGACGCCGGGCGGCTGCTCGCCGAGCACGCGGCCCGCATCCTGTCCCAGGTGCAGCTCGCCCAGTCCGATCTGGAGGCCCAGCGGGGGCAGGTGGTGGGGGAGCTGCGGCTGTCCGCGTTCCCGACCGCCGCGCGCGGGCTGTTCCCGCTCGCCCTGTCCGCGCTGCGCGCCGAGCACCCCGGACTGCGGCTGCGCTCCTGCGAACTGGAGCCCGAGGGCGGGATCCGCGCTGTGGTCCGCGGTGACCTCGATCTCGCGGTGGTCCTCGACTGGTACAACAAGCCGCTGCCGCTGCCCGACGGACTGGTCAAGGCGCCCATCCTGGACGACCCGGCGGACGTGGCGCTCCCGGCGGACCATCCGCTGGCCGACCGGGACGAGGTGGACCTCGCCGAGTTCCCCGACGACGAGTGGATCACCTGGGGGGAGGGAGAGTTCTGCCATGAGTGGCTGGTCTTCACCCTGCGCTCACGCGGGGTCGAGCCGATCCTCGGCCATCGCGCCGCCGAGACCCATACCCAGCTCGGCCTGGTCTCCGCCGGCCTCGGCGTCTGCATCGCCCCGCTGCTCGGCCGCGACCCGATGCCGCACGGCGTCGTCACCGTCCCGCTCAGACAGCGGATCACCCGCCATGTCTACGTCGTCTGGCGCGCCGACGCCGACCGCCGTCCCTCGATCCGGGCGGCCGTGCGGGCGCTGCGCGCGGCGGGCGAGAAGATCGGCGCGTCCGTCACCCCACCACCCGCCCCCGGCGCCACCCGCACCCCGCCTGCCCCATAGCCCCAGTTTCCGGAAGTCCCACGAGCGGATCGCGTCCGGCGCCGGACGCGCCCACGCGTGCCGGCCGTCGTGCGGCAGCTCGTCCCCGCCGAAGTGCTCCGCCGCGAACATCCGCTCCACGCCGACGAGTTCCGCCCCCGCCGGTCCACCCGTCCGGGGCGCCTCGCCCACGAACTCCGCCCGCCCGCTCAGCTCCCCGTACCCGTGCCCGGAGTCCACCGCCCCGGCACGCGGCCAAGAGGGGCAGCCATGGCGGCGCAGGCGCAGGACCGGAACCGGCGCGCGGAACCGCCCGACCCGGCGGCCACCGTGCTCCTCACCGTCGAGTGCCAGCGGGCCGTGGTCGGGCCGGACAGCGCCCTGCCCGAACTCGCCGCGCAGGCCCGCGCCTCCGGCGCCCTCACCCGGATCGCCCGGCTGGTCGCCGCCGCGCACGCGACCGGCGTCCAGAGGTCGTGCACGCCCTCGCCGAACGCCGCCCCGACGGCCGTGCCGCCGCCAACCGCAAGGCCCCGCCGATCGAGGTCACCGAGGAGGACATCGTCGTACGACGGCTACTGCACGGGCTGTCACCCGTCCATGGGCACCGGACTGGACGCGCTGCTGCGGAATCTGGGCTGCCGGACACTGATCGTCACCAGGGTGTCCGCCAATGTGGCGATCCCCAACGCCGTGTTCGACGCGGTGAACCGGGGCCATCGCGTCGTCGCCCCGGCGGACGCCGTCGCCGGGGTGCCCGCCGACTACGTGCCCGCGATGATCCGGCACACCCTCGCCCTGGTCGCCACGGTCACGACCACCGACGAGATCCTGAGCCGCCTCGGGCACCGCCGCTGACCGGGGCCGTCCCGTGTCAGACCAGCCGGATCTCGTCGCCCTCCACGCTGATCCGCGTCTCCGGCAGCGGCTGGGTCGCCGGGCCCTGCCGCACACTGCCGTCGGCGGCCGAGAAATGGCTCTGATGACAGGGGCAGACGATCACCCCGTCCGTCACGTCCTTCACCGCGCAGCCCTGATGGGTGCACTTGGACGAGAACGCCTTGAACTCCCCCGCCGCCGGCTGGGTCACCACCACGCCCTGGTCGGCGAAGACCTTGCCGCCGCCCTCGGGGATCTCCGACGTCAGGCCCAGCGGGGTACCGCCCCCGCCGCCGCTCTCGGCCGGGGCGCTGCCGCCCGGTGACGCCGCGTCCTCGGTCGCCGCGCCGGACGCCGACCCGGAGTCGTCCCCGGAGCCGCACGCGGTCAGCGCCACGGCGAGCCCGGTCGCCCCGGCCGCGGCCATGACCGTACGGCGGGCGGGCCGGAGGGGAGGGGCGGTGCGGTGTGCGGTGCGGTGCAGGGATTCGCTGGGCATCCTGACGTTCCTTTCCAGGGGCGTTGTGTGATCTTCCGGATCTGCGCAGATCTACTTGATTCTGTGGAGACGCATGCGGATCTATGGAGATGTATTCGGATCTATTCGGGCCTATTCGGATCTTCCCGGGTCCGCGAGGTTTCCGCGATCTCAATCCTCAGTACGAACGGCACGCGGGACGAGTTCACCGGCCCACGGATCTTCACCCGATCGAGACGCGGACGGTCCGGGGCGGCCCGGGGTGGCCGTGAACGCCCCAGTAACCTGGGGCGATGCTCAAGGACGTCACCGCCACCCGCTACATCACGCCCCTGCGTGAGGGCGGCTCCCTGCCCGGTCTGGTCGAGGCCGACGACTTCGGGACCTACGTCCTGAAGTTCCGCGGCGCCGGGCAGGGCCGCAAGACGCTGGTCGCCGAGGTGGTCTGCGGTGAACTGGCCCGCAGGCTCGGGCTCCGGGTGCCCCGGCTGGTGACCGTGGCGCTGGACGCCGTACTCGGGCTCGGCGAGCCGGACCCCGAAGTGCAGGAACTGCTCAAGGGCAGTGGTGGCACCAACCTCGGCATGGACTTCCTCTCCGGTGCCGTCGGCTTCGATCCGCTCGCCTTCGAGGTGAGCGCCGCCGAGGCGGGCCGGGTCGTCTGGTTCGACGCGCTCGTCAACAACGTCGACCGCTCCTGGCGCAACCCCAACCTCCTGATGTGGCGCGGCGACCTGTGGCTCATCGATCACGGCGCCACGATGATCTGGCACCACAACTGGCCCGGCGCCGAAGCCTCCGCCGCCCGCCCCTACGACGCCGCCGACCACGCCCTGCGGTCCTTCGCCCCCGACGTCGGGGCCGCCGCGGAGCGGCTCGCGCCGCTCGTCACCGAGGAACTGCTCTCCGAGGTCACCGCCGCCGTCCCGGACGCCTGGCTGACCGGCGAACCCGGCTTCGACACCCCGGACGACCTGCGCCGCGCCTACGCCCGGCCTCTGCTGGCCCGCGCCGCGACCGTCCATGAGCGCATCGGCGGACTGGAGGGCACGCGGTGAGCGGGCAGTTGATCAATGTGGCCGGTGCCATGACCGAGCGTCACATCACCCGCGCGGGCCAGGGCGGCGACCGGGACGTCTACGAGTACGCCCTGCTGCGGGTCGTCCCGCGCCTGGAACGCGGCGAGTGCGTCAACGCGGGTGTCCTGCTCTACTGCCGGGCGCGGGGGTACCTGGGGGCGCTCACCCACCTCGACGAGGCCCGCCTCCTCGCCCTCGACCCGGCGGCCGACGTACCCGGCGTGCGGGCCGCGCTCCGCGCGGTGGAGGGGGTGTGCGCGGGCGGCGGGGCCGCGGGCCAGGCGGGCCACGACGACGCCGGCCGCCGTTTCCGCTGGCTGGTCGCGCCGCGTTCGACGGTGGTGCAGCCGGGGCCGGTGCACACGGGCCTGACCCGGGACCCGGAGGGGGAGACACGGCGGCTGCTGGATCTGCTGGTGCAGTGAGGGGCGCGGGGGTGCGGGCATCCCGGGTGCGGGAATCCGGGGCCGGGCACCCCGGGGTCCGGGAATCCGGTGCGGGAAACCCGGGTGCGGGAAACCCGGGGCCGGGCACTTCAGGTTCGGGAGCCCTGGGTTCGGGAGCCCCCAGGTCCGGTAAACCCGGGTCCGCGCACCCCGGGTCCGGGAAACCCAGGTGCAGGCACCCCGTGTCCCGGAAAGCCCGGTCCGCGCAACCCTGGGTCCGGGCGCCCCGGGTGCGGCCACCCCAGGTCTGGGAAGCCCAGGTGCGGAAGCCCCGTGTCCGGGAATCCGGGTCCGCGCACCTCTGGGGCCGGGCCACCCCCTGTCCGCGCACCCCGGGCCCGCCCTTGGGCCCGCGCACCTCAGGTCCGGAAGCCCCTGGTCCCGCGCACCCCGGGTCCGGAAGCCCCAGGGTCCGCGCACCCCGGCCCCGCGCACCCCGGCCCCGCGCACCCCGGCCCCGCGCACCCCGGCCCCGCGCACCCCGGCCCGGCGCCCCGGCCCGGAGGGCAGCCCCGGCCCGGTGAGGGATCACATGGATCACGTCGATCACATCCACCCCGCGCCCCGTTGACACCAGGTGCCCGGGCTTCTAGCGTCACGTTCTGCCGAAGGTACTAAGCGGTCGCTCACCTCTAGGGTCGGGTCGGTCGCGGGAGCCGCATCCCCGAGGGCGAGGAGTAGCCGCCATGTCCACCACCGAGCAGCGCGTCGCGATCGTCACCGGAGGGGCCCGCGGCATCGGTGCCGCCACCGCCGTACGGCTGGCCGCCGAGGGCCGGGCCGTCGCCGTGCTCGATCTCGACGAGGCCGCCTGCGCGGACACCGTGGAGAGCATCACCGCGGCGGGCGGCACCGCGCTCGCGGTCGGCTGCGATGTCGCCGACGAGGAACGGGTCGAGGCGGCGGTCGCGCGGATCGCCGGAGAACTGGGCGCGCCCACGGTCCTGGTGAACAACGCGGGGGTGCTCCGCGACAACCTGCTGTTCAAGATGAGCGTCTCCGACTGGGACACCGTCATGAACGTCCATCTGCGCGGTGCCTTCCTGATGTCCCGCGCCTGCCAGAAGCACATGGTCGACGCCGGGTTCGGCCGGATCGTCAACCTCTCCTCGTCCTCCGCGCTCGGCAACCGCGGCCAGGTCAACTACTCCGCCGCCAAGGCCGGTCTCCAGGGCCTCACCAAGACGCTCGCCAAGGAACTGGGCAAGTTCGGCATCACCGCCAACGCGGTCGCCCCCGGCTTCATCGCCACCGACATGACCGCCGCCACCGCCGAGCGCGTCGGCATGGGCTTCGAGGACTTCAAGGCCGCCGCCGCCACCATGATCCCGGTCCAGCGCGTGGGCGAGCCCGACGACATCGCCAACGCCATCGCCTTCTTCACCGGCGACGCCGCCGGCTTCGTCTCCGGCCAGGTCCTGTACGTGGCGGGCGGACCCCTCGACTGAGACCCCGGCGGCCCCCCGGGACTCTGGAAGGACAGGACAGGACAGGACAGGAAAGGACACGGACATGACGGAACTCCCGCCGCTCTCCGGCCGGGTCGCGCTGATCACCGGCGCCAGCCGGGGCATCGGCCACGGCGTCGCCGAGGCGCTGGTCGCGCGCGGTGACCGGGTCTGCATCACCGGCCGCAACGAGGACGCCCTCCAGGAGGCCGTCGAACGGCTCGGCGCGGACCGGGTCATCGGCGTCCCGGGCAAGGCCCATGACGAGGCCCATCAGACGGCCGCCGTGGAGCGGGTGATGGAGGCGTTCGGCCGGGTCGACTTCCTGGTCAACAACGCCGGTACCAACCCGGTCTTCGGCCCGCTCGCCGACCTCGACCTGGGCGTGGCCCGCAAGGTGTTCGAGACCAATGTGGTCTCGGCCCTCGGCTTCGCCCAGAAGACCTGGCACGCCTGGCAGCGGGAGAACGGCGGCGCCATCGTCAACATCGCCTCCATCGCCGGTCTCGCCCCGTCGCCGTTCATCGGCGCGTACGGCGTCAGCAAGGCCGCGATGATCAACCTGACCGTGCAACTGGCGCACGAGTTCGCCCCGAAGGTGCGGGTCAACGCCATCGCCCCGGCGGTGGTGAAGACCAGGTTCGCCCAGGCGCTGTACGAGGGGCGCGAGGAGGAGGCCGCCGCGGCCTATCCGCTGGGCCGGCTCGGCGTCCCCTCCGACATCGGGGGCGCCGCCGCGTTCCTCACCTCCGACCAGTCGGACTGGGTGACCGGCCAGACCCTGGCCGTCGACGGAGGGCTCTTCCTCAACGCCGGGGTGGGCTGAGGCGGTCGTCGTGACGGAGGGCTCGTTTCCGACGCCGGGGTGGGCCGGGGCAGTCCTCGTGAGGGAGGGCTCGTCCTCGGTGTCGGGGCGGGCCGAGGCAGTCGTGACGGAGGGTGTTCGAGTGGCCGGTTCGGGGTGGCCCTCCGCCCGGGTGGCCGGAGCCCGCCCTTGCTGTGTATTCCCTGTGCATGTGCCGTGCCCGCCGGGTGTCCGAAAGGGAGATTTCCGATGTCCAACCGGGCGTCAGGGGCGCGCTTTTCGGCCATGACAACGTAATCATTCCCGAGTTGATCCATCGGCTCGTTCAAGCGCGGTTCACAAGGCTTTGGGCTGCGGTAGGGTCTGCCAACCCTTGGCATGGCAGATCGAGGAGCGAGCGCGTGTTCAACCGGAACCGATGCCTGCGGCCAGTCGCCGCCATCGCGTCCATATCCCTGGCGGCCGGATGCGGAGTGTTGTCGGACAACGGGTCCGACGACAGCCGGCCGATCGTGGTGGGGACGACGAGCGCGCCCAGCACGCTTGATCCGGCCGCCTCCTGGGACGGCTCCTGGGAGCTGTACCGGAACATCTACCAGACCCTGCTGAGCTACCCCAACGGAGCGACCACCCCGCAGCCCGACGCCGCCAAGAGCTGCGAGTTCACCGACTCCTCCAACACGGCCTACCGCTGCACCCTGCGCGACGGCCTCACTTTCTCCGACGGGCACAAGCTCGACGCGCAGGCGGTCAAGCACTCGTTCGACCGGATCCTGAAGATCGATGTCGCCGGCGGCCCCGCCGGGCTCCTCGGCAGTCTCGAACAGGTCGACACCGAGGGCGACAACCAGGTGCTGTTCCGCCTGAAGACCTCCGACGCCACCTTCCCGTTCGTCCTGGCCACCCCGGCCATGTCGATCGTGGACCCCGAGCACTACCCGGCGGACGCCCTGCGCGAGGGCACCTCCGTCACCGGTTCCGGCCCCTACAGCCTCGCCTCGTACACCGAGAACAGCGAGGCCGAACTGGTCCGCAACGAGAGCTACAAGGGCTTCGCCGACCGCCGCAACAGCGCCGTGACCATCCGCTACTTCCAGGACTCCGGCGAGATGGTCAAGGCCCTCAAGGCCAAGCGGATCGACCTCACCTACCGGGGTCTCGCCGCCAACGACATCGTCGACCTCCAGAGCACCGACCCCGACTCCGGGCTCCAGCTCGTGGAGGGCGCCGGGACGGACATCTCCTATCTGGTGTTCAACCCCAAGGACCCGACGGCCGCCGAGCCCGCCGTCCGCAAGGCCGTCGCCCAGGTGGTCGACCGCGCCTCCATCGCGCACAACATCTACAAGGACACCGTCGAGCCGCTGTACTCCATGGTCCCCAAGGGCCTCACCGGACACACCACCGGCTTCTTCGACGACTACGGCGACCCCGACGCCGACAAGGCCCGCGAACTGCTCACCGAGGCCGGGATCACCACCCCGGTGAAGCTCACCTTCTGGTACACCACGGACCGCTACGGCTCCGAGACCGCCGTCCTCTTCAAGGAGCTGAAGCGGCAGCTCGAAGAGTCCGGCCTGTTCGAGATCACCCTGAAGAGCCGCCCCTGGAAGACCTATGTCGAGGGCTACCAGAAGGGCGAGTACCCGGTCTTCGGCCGCGGCTGGTTCCCGGACTTCCCCGACGCCGAGAACTTCATCGCCCCCTTCGTCGGCGACCAGAACGCCCTGGGCACGCCCTATCCGGCCGAGGAGATCACCACCGTCCTGCTGCCCCGCTCGCGCCGCGAGAGCGACCGCGCCCAGGTGGTGAAGGACTTCGAGGATGCCCAGCAGATCCTGGTGGACGACGCCCGGCTGCTGCCGCTGTGGCAGGGCAAGCAGTACATCGCCGCCAGCGAGGAGATCTCCGGCGGGGAGCAGGCCCTCGACCCGTCGACGATCATGATGGTGTGGACGCTGTCCCGGAAGACGAGCTGGTAGCCCCGGTTCTCCCTCCCGTCGGCTCCCCCCGTCGGCTCTCCCCCCGCCGGTCCTCCCCCTGACCAGCCCCCGGCCTTCCCTGGGGGGCCGGTTGTCAGTGGCCGCCTGTAGGTTCTGGAACCAGGATCCGAGGACCACCGGATCACCGGACCCTCCGACCGACCGGCGGGCCGGTGCCTCGAAGTGACATACAGCGTAAGGAAGTTGACGTGACCGACATCGCCATGCTGCCCGAGTCCTGGCGCGGAGTCCTGGGCGACGAGCTCCAGCAGCCCTACTTCAAGGAGCTGACGGACTTCGTGGAGGAGGAGCGGGCGAACGGCCCCGTCTACCCGCCCCGCGAGGAGGTCTTCGCCGCCCTCGACGCCACGCCCTACGACCAGGTGAAGGTCCTGATCCTCGGCCAGGACCCGTACCACGGCGAGGGCCAGGGCCACGGCCTGTGCTTCTCGGTGCGCCCGGGGGTGCGGATCCCGCCGTCCCTGCGCAACATCTACAAGGAGATGCACGCGGAGCTGGGCACCCCGATCCCGGACAACGGCTATCTGATGCCCTGGGCGACCCAGGGTGTGCTGCTGCTCAACGCGGTGCTCACGGTCCGCTCCGGCGAGGCCAACTCCCACAAGGGCAAGGGCTGGGAGAAGTTCACCGACGCGGTGATCCGCGCGGTCGCCGACCGGCCCGACCCGGCGGTCTTCGTGCTGTGGGGCAACTACGCCCAGAAGAAGCTGCCGCTGATCGACGAGAACCGGCATGTCGTGGTCAAGGGCGCCCATCCCTCCCCGCTCTCCGCGAAGAAGTTCTTCGGCTCCCGCCCCTTCACCCAGATCGACGAGGCTGTGGCCCGCCAGGGCCACACCGCGATCGACTGGACGATCCCCGACCTCGGCTGAGCCGCCCGCCGGGCCGGTCCCGTCCCCCCCGTCCCGTACGGGTCGGCCGGGCCTGCCTCAGCGTGATCGCCCCCGGTGGCGGCTAGCGTCGGTGCCGGACAGTCGGTGAGCGCGCGGAGGCCGTGATGACGGAGCGACAGCAGCAGTCGGTGCCGGACGCCGTACTGACCCGGATCGGGCAGGGCGTCATGCTCCACCACGCGGGCGACCGCGAGGAGGCCCGGGACCGGCTGCTGCGGCTGTGGACCGAGACCGGTGAGCACGGCGACCCCCTGCACCGCTGCACCCTCGCCCATTACCTCGCCGACACCCAGGACGACCCGGCCGACGAACTCGCCTGGGACCTCAGGGCGCTGGCCGCGGCCGAGGAACTCACCGCACTGCACCCCGCCGACCACGAGAGCGCCGTCGCGGTCCGGGCGTTCTACCCCGCCCTGCATCTGAACCTGGCCGCCGACTATCTGAAACTGGACCGCGCCGACGCCGCCCGCAGCCATGCGGCCCGTGCCCGTCACGCCTGCTCCCGGCTGCCCGACGACGGCCACGGCCTCGGGCTCCGCACCACCCTCGGCCGCCTGGAGGCCCGGCTCGCCGAACTGGGCGGGGGGTTGGGCGGGGAACTGGGAGAAGGGCGGGGCGGGGGATCAGAGAGGGAACCCGGTGACGCCCCGGAGGGGGAACCCGGTGACGACCGGGACGGGAGACCCGGTGACGACCCGGACGGGAGACCCGGAGGGGACGGCCGCCCGTACCGGTGATGACCCTGGCCGCGCCTCGGCTGGCGGCCGGAGCCGGGGGCTTCACCGCCCGTTCGTCTGCTCGCAGATCCGTGACTCGGGGCTGTCCGGGTCCCAGCCGCCGTACCGCCGCCCCAGCGCGCAGACATCGGTCTGGCGGCGGACGTCCTTGCCGATGGCGTCGGCGAGGTCGGGCAGGGCGGTCGGTCTGCGCGACGGCCGGGGCGCCGGGGCCGGTGTGCGCGGGCGGGGCGTGGCGCGCGGGGTCTTCGGCCCGGGTACCGGAGCCCTGGTGGACGGGGGCGGTACGGCGGGGCGTGCGGCCGGGGCCGTCCGCCGGCCGGCGTGCGGCCGGGCCGGGCCGATCAGCTCCAGCGCCTCTCGGGCCGGGGCCTGCACGATCTGCGGCCCCGAGCTGCCGTCCGGCTCCGGCACCGGGGGCCGTACCGGTGTCGCCACCGGGGCGGGCGCGGCCGGGGGGTGGACCGTCGTACAGCCGGTGAGGGCCGAGACGGCCACGGTGACCAGGAGCGTGGCGGTGGTCGTCGTTCGATGCACCCGGGCCACTCTGCTGGCTCGGGCCCGGTTCCCGGCACCGGACAGGCGCGGGATGACCCGCACGGGTGATCCCGGGGCCCGACCGGCGGGGTCCCCCCCCGAGGTGGCCCCCGGCGGTGCCCCGGGGCGCCCGCACGGTCGACGGCGTGCGGGCCCGCCCCGATGACCGCCTCCGTCAGTCCCCGGTGCTGCCGTCGATGGCCTCGCGCAGCAGATCGGCGTGGCCGTTGTGGCGGGCGTACTCCTCGATCATGTGGGTGTGGATCCAGCGCAGGTTGAAGGGCTCGTCGCCGCGGTGGCGGTGCTTGCCCTTGGCGAGGTCGTCCAGGGCGAAATCGGCCGCGTGGCGGCGGGCGGCGGCGATCTCCTCCTGCCAGGTGGCGTACGCCTGCTCCCAGGTGTCGGCCGGGCCGGTGCGGAAGTCGCCGTCGAGGTCGTCGTCGGTGTAGTGGATCGGCGGGGCGTCCTCCCCGGCCAGCACCCTGCGGTACCAGCCGCGCTCCACGTCCGCCATATGCCGTACCAGCCCCAGCAGGGACAGTTCGGACGGCGGCACCGACTTGGTCCTGAGCTGCTCGTCGGTGAGGCCCTCGCACTTCGCCGCGAGGGTGGCGCGGTGGTATTCCAGCCAGCCGTCCAGCATGGTGCGCTCGTCGGCGGCCCGCGAAGGTTCATTGCGTTCGATGGTCATGGGGGCCATCCTCACCCGAGGCGGCGGGCCCTGGCCACGGCTTATCGGGGGCGGGCCGGAATCCGGGCGCCGGAGGTGTCCGCGCAGGTCAGCCGTTGTCGCCCAGCAGCCCCGCGAGCAGTTCGCGCACCCCGGCCCGCAACTCCGCGAGGTCCGGCACCTCGGCGCTGTAGGAACCGGCCGCGCAGGTGAACATCAGCCCGTCCGCCCAGGCGATCAGCGAGAGGGCGTGACGGGCGGGGGCGGTCGAGCCCAGGGCCGCGACCAGCGCGGTGAGGTGGGCGCGGAAGACGGCGCCGGTCGCGTCGTAGAAGGCGCGCAGTTCGGGGCGGCGGGTGGCCTCCAGGGCGAGTTCGTAGCGGGAGATCAGCAGGTCGCGGTGGTCGGTGAGGGTGCGGTGCACGGCCAGCGCCAGCGCGTCGGCGACGGCGTCCCGGCCGCCGCGCGGATCGGGCATCTCCCCGAGGGCCAGGACGCGGGCCTCGCGTTCGGCGTGCCGACGCACCGCCAGCTCCAGCAGGGCCTGGCGGGTGCGGGCCACGTTGGAGGTGGAGCCCTGCGGGAGCCCGGCGGCCTCGTCCACCGCGCGATGGGTCAGCCCCCGCATCCCGCGTTCGGCGAGCAGCGCGATGGAGGTGTCGGCGACCAGCTCGGCCCGGGGGTTGCCGGTGGGGGAGGGGGTGGGAGAGGGGGGCGCGGGAGTGACGGGGGTGGTCGGGGTGGCGGGGGCGGCGGAGGTGGTGGGGGTGGCCGGGGTGGTGGGGGCGGGGCGCTCGGGCATGGAGGCAATCTACCTCTCCCACTACACCTGTAGTAAAGTCGTCACCACAAGGGTCACTACGGATGTAGTGAGCGGGTCGGCGTCCGAGGAGGAGCCATGCGCGGGACACCGGAGGCACCAGGGACATCAGGGGTACCGGAGGCGCGGGGGGCGCAAGGGCGGGCGGGGGCGCCGGGCGCGGTCCGGACCGCCGTGGTCGTCGGCGGGGGGATCGGCGGGCTCACCGCGGCCGTCGCCCTGCACCGGCGCGGAGTGCGGGTCACCGTCCTGGAGCGCGCCCCGTCGCTGGAACCCGTCGGCGCCGGGATCTCCCTCGCGCCCAACTCCCTGCGCGCCCTCGACACCCTCGGACTCGGCGACGAGATCCGCGCGCTGGCCGCCTGGCAGGGCGACGGCGGGGTGCGCACCCCGGGCGGGCGCTGGCTCTCCCGGTCCAGCGCCGACGCGGTGGCCGAGCGGTTCGGGGGACCGCTCGTGCTGCTGCACCGCGCCACGCTCATCGACGCCCTCGCCGCCCGGCTCCCCGAGGGCACGGTCCGCACGGCGGCCGACACCGCCCTCGTCGACCCCGGCGACCCGGGTGATCCGGGCCGCCCGGCCCGCGTCCGTACCGCCGAGGGCGACGAGACGGCGGCCGACCTGGTGGTGGCGGCCGACGGCATCCAGTCCGCCGTGCGCCGCGCGCTCTTCCCGGACCACCCCGGGGCGGTCTACGCCGGGTTCACCACCTGGCGGATCGTCGTCCCGCTGCCCGGCGTCGCCTTCGCCGCGCACGAGACCTGGGGGCGCGGCCGGATCTGGGGCACCCAC
This sequence comes from Streptomyces sp. NPDC093252, assembly GCF_040683675.1. Classification (NCBI taxonomy): domain Bacteria; kingdom Bacillati; phylum Actinomycetota; class Actinomycetes; order Kitasatosporales; family Streptomycetaceae; genus Streptomyces; species Streptomyces sp. NPDC093252. The sequence continues at coordinate 64,812 of NZ_JBFBEM010000015.1, forward strand.
CCCCTCAAGGACGGCCGTATCTACGCCTACGCCGCCGCCCTCGCCCCCGCCGGGGAACGCGCCGCCGACGAACGCGCCGAACTGCTGCGCCGCTACGGCGACTGGCACGACCCGATCCCGGCGGTGCTGGCCGCCACCCGCCCCGAGGACGTCCTGCGCCACGACGTCCACCACCTCGCCGAGCCGCTGCCCGCCTTCCACCGCGGCCGGGTCGCGCTGCTCGGCGACGCCGCGCACGCCATGCCGCCGACCCTGGGCCAGGGCGGCAACCAGGCCATCGAGGACGCCGTCGTCCTGGCCCACCACCACACCGACCTCGCCGCCTACTCGGCCGCCCGGCTGCCGAGGACCACCCGCATCGCCCGCCAGGCGGTACGGGTCTCCCGCCTCAACCTCACCGCCGGCCGCACCGCCGTCGCCGTACGGGACACGGCGCTGTCGGCGCTGTCGAGGATCGCCGGGCCCGCGCTCTTCCTGAAGGGGTTCGACGGCATCGCCGACTGGCGCCCGCCCCAGGACACGCCCCAGGACCCGGCCCAGATCCCGCCCCAGGATCAGTCCCAGGGCCCGGCCGCGGGGCCCACCCCAGGATCCGGCCCCGTGGCCGGAGACCGCCGCGGCCGACCCCGTATGCTCCGATCAGACGACGGCGGGCGAACGCCTGAGCGACTGACTGACTGAACGACTGATTGACTGAACGACTGAACGACTGACTGACCCTGGGGAGATGGCGTGAAGGTCGGCTGCATCGGACTCGGTGACATCGCGCAGAAGGCGTATCTGCCGGTGCTCGGCGCCCAGCCCGGGATCGAGCTGCACCTCCAGACCCGGACGCCCGCCACCCTCCACCGGGTCGCCGACGGACTGCGCCTGCCCGCCGCGCAGCGCCACACCACGCTGGACGACCTGCTCGCCCAGGACCTGGACGCGGCCTTCGTGCACGCGCCGACCGCCGTGCACCCCGAGATCGTGACCCGGCTGCTGACGGCGGGCGTCCCGACGTACGTCGACAAGCCGCTCGCCTACGAACTCGCCGACTCCGCGCGCCTGGTGACCCTCGCCGAGGAGCGCGGGGTGAGCCTGGCCGTCGGCTTCAACCGGCGGTACGCGCCCGCGTACGCGCAGTGCGCCGAGCATCCGCGCGAGCTGATCGTGATGCAGAAGCACCGGGTCGGGCTGCCCGAGGAGCCCCGCGCGATGATCCTGGACGACTTCATCCATGTCGTGGACACCCTGCGCTTCCTGGTGCCCGGCGAGATCGAGGACGTCACCGTGCGGGCGCGGGTGCTGGACGGACTGCTCCACCATGTGGTGCTCCAGCTCGCCGGGGACGGCTTCACCGCGCTCGGGGTGATGAACCGGCTCAGCGGCTCCACCGAGGAGATCCTCGATGTGTCCGGGCAGGACACCAAGCGCCAGGTGCTCAACATCTCCGACGTCATCGACCACAAGGGCCAGCCCACCGTGCGGCGGCGCGGCGACTGGGTGCCGGTGGCCCGCCAGCGCGGTATCGAGCAGGTCGCCCTCGGCTTCCTCGACGCGGTGCGCGCCGGGAAGACCCTCAGCGCCCGTGACGCGCTGGCGACGCACGAGATGTGCGAGCGCGTGGTGCGGGCGGTGACGGAGCGGCCTGCCGCCGGGTTCTGAGGGGGTCCGTGCGGGGAGGGCGGGGGCGCTCTCAGGGTCCCCTGGCGCGCGGGCCGGTCGTGAGCGGGTGGGGAGTCGGTACGGGGAGGGCCGGGGTGCTCAGCGTCCCGGGCGCCCGGGCCGGTCATGAGCGGATGGTGCGGGCGGCGCGGGCGGTGCGTCCGGTGCGGGAGCGGCCCGCCGGTTTCTGTTTCTGATCGCCCGCAGTGCCTCCGCCGCCCCCAGCCCGGCGAGCACCAGCAGCGCCGCGTGTACCGGCCAGGCGCCGTGGCGGACGTACGGGGTGACCCCGGCGGCGAGCGGCACCTCGTACACCCGGGACGCGCTCGCGTCCGTGCCCAGCGGGGCGCCGACCCGGGTGCCGTCCGGGCCGTGGACCACGGAGACGCCGGTCAGGGTGGCGTGCACCATCGGGCGGCCGGTCTCGGCGGCCCGCAGCGCGGTCAGCGAGGCGTGCTGCTCGGGCGCCCAGCTCTGCTGGAACGTCGAGGTCGCCGACTGGGCGACCAGCACCTCCGCCCCGGCCGCGGCCAGCGCCCGGCTCATGTCCGGGAACGCCGACTCGAAGCACACCATCGGCCCGATCCGCAGGCCGCCGCCGGTCGCCATCACCACCTGCCGGGTGCCCCGCACCCGGTCCTCGCCCGCCGCCTCGCCGACCGAGGTCGCCCACCCCAGCAGCGACCGCGCCGGGATGTACTCCCCGAACGGCACCAGCCGCATCTTGTCGTACCGGTCCCCGGTCGGCCCCCCGTCGTCGACCAGCACCGAACTCTTGTAGATTCCCGGGAGCCCCGGCCGCCGCGCGTCCACATTGACGAGGATCTCCGCACCGGTCCCGCGCGACAGCGCCGCCAGCCGCCCGGCCAGATCGGGCCGCTCCCCGAGATCGAACCCGACACTCGACTCCCCCCACACGATCAGCTCCGCACCCCGCCCGGCCAACTCCCGCGTCAGCGCCTCCGCCCGGTCGAACCGCCGGTCCCCGCTGTCGGCCCCGCCCACCACCCCGGGCTGGACGACGGCCACGGCGACCCGTTCCGCCACCTCGGGGTGCGGCGCCCACGCCCAGGCCGCCGAGGTCGCGGCGGCCGTGGCGAGCAGCCCGGCGAGGGCGGGCACCCGGCCGGCCCGCACCGCCACCAGCGCCGTGACCGCCACATTCACGGCGACCAGCAGAAAGCTCAGCAGCCACACCCCGCCCACCGAGGCCAGCCGCAGCGCCGGGGCCGTCTGCCACTGGCTCGCCCCGAGCATCCCCCACGGCCCGCCCAGCCCCTGCCAGGACCGCACCAGCTCCACCGCCAGCCACCCCGACGGCAGTACCAGCAGCGCCGCCCCGACCCGCCCCGGCGAGGGCGTCCCGCCCAGGAACCGGCGCACCAGCCAGCCCCAGGGCGCCCAGAGCGCGCCCAGCAGCGCCGCGATGACGAAGGTAAAGACATGCAGATTCGGCAGCAGCCAGTGATGGACACCCAGCATGAACCCGAAGCCGCCGCACCAGCCGTCGTACAGCGCCCGCCGCCCGGTCGGCGCCCCGCGCGCCAGCAGCAGCCACGGCACCAGCGCGACCGGCGCCCACCACCACAGCGCCGGAGCCGGAAACGCCAGCAGCGGCAGCGCCCCCGCCCCGGCCGCGACGACCGACCGCCGCCAGTCGGAGCCGAGCAGCCGCCGCGATGAGGTCATACGACGAGTGTGACCCCGCCGCCGGATCGAGGTACAGGGGACCTTGATCGCCCCCACCCACATCAAGCCACGTCAGCTCCCTCGGGGCCCTCCTCATGGCCCTCCTCATGGCCTTCGTCGGCTCAGGACACCCGCCGCCACTTCTCCCGGACGACGACCTCGCTCAGCCGCCAGCCGTCCCCGGTGCGGACCGCCCCGAAGGCGTAGCGCCCGCCGCAGATGAAGTCGGGGACCGCCGAGGCGCCCATCGGATTGACATAGTCGGCCTGCACCCGCGCGGTGTCCCCGGTGTCCCGCTCCAGGATCTCGAACCGCACCCTCCGGTTGACGATCAGATGCTGCCGCACCGGGAACACCCGCAGATGCTCCGCGAGCCACTCCGACACCGCCCGCGCCCCGCCCTCGATCCCGCCCGCCGAACGGTAGTCCGCCCGGCCGTCGGCGGTGAACAGCCCCCGGTACGCCTCCCAGTCACCGTCGTCGACGGCCACGGCGTAGTCGGTGATCAGCCCGTCCACGGCCATCCGGTCCATCAGGGTCGCCAGCTCCACACGCTGCGTCACCTGATCAGTGTTGGACACGGGGAGTGGGGAGCCAAGGGGCGTGCAGGACATTCGGGGAGGGGGGCGGCTCCTCCGGTGGAGCCGGGAGCCGGGGCCGGGGCCGGGGTGCGGGGGCGGGGTTTCGGGTGCGGGGGGGATCATGGGGCGGTCGGTCGAGGACGCGGGGTGGGGAGGGACAGGGATTGCGGGTTCTCCTCTCCCGCGACGGCGGACTCCCGCACGACGGTCCGCACGGGGAGCGCTGGTGGCACCTGGTGGACGCGTCCTGCTCCGAGGTTCGGGCCGCCGGTTTCTCGCCCTCCGGACGCACCCTCGCCGTGGCGACGGGCAGCGAACTCTCCCTCTGGTCGCAGGTGCAGGGCCCATCCGTCGAAGCGGGGCCGGCCGGTGTCCGTGCCGGTGAGGAGGGTGCGGGGTGGCGGGGGTCCGCGCCGGGGACTGCTCGATCACGGACGCGTCCTCCATGGCGGACGGGCGCGGGGAGGCGGCGCCCGTACTCTTGATCGAGTCTGCCGGGAGCGAAGCGGACAGATAGGTCGAAATGGGGAGAGATGGGGGGAGCCCGTATGGCGCAGCAGCCCGTCACCGTGGTCACCGGTGGCAGTCGGGGGATCGGGGCCGCGACCTGTCTGCGGCTGGCCGCGGACGGGCATGACGTGGCCGTCGGGTACGTACGGGACGAGCGGGCGGCGGAAGGCGTCGCCGACGGGGTGCGGGCGGCGGGGCGGCGCTGCGCGGTCGTCCGGGTCGACACCTCCGTCGAGAGCGAGGTCGACGGGCTCTTCGAGCGGGCGGAGCGGGAGCTGGGCCCGGTCACGGGACTGGTGAACAACGCGGCGGTGACCGGCCCGCTGGGCCGCCTCGCGGACACGTCCACCGACGATCTGCGCCGGGTCGTGGACGTCAATCTGCTGGGTACGCTGCTGTGCTGCCGCCGTGCGGCCCGGTCGATGACCGGGGGCGGTCGCGGGGGCGGGGCGATCGTGAACGTGTCGTCCGCCGCCGCCTCGATCGGCAGCCCCGGCGAGTACGTCCACTACGCGGCGACCAAGGCCGCCGTCGACGCCCTCACCCTGGGCCTCGCCAAGGAACTCGGCCCCGACGGGGTGCGGGTCAACGCGGTGGCGCCCGGCGTCATCGACACCGAGATGCACGCCGCGATGGGGGACCCCGGGCGCGCGGCCCGGATGGCGGCCACGACCCCGCTGCGCCGCCCCGGCGACCCCGCGGAGATCGCCGCCGCCATCGCCTGGCTCCTCTCGCCGGAGTCCTCCTTCACGACGGGTGCGGTGCTGCGGGTGTCGGGCGGGCGCTGAGGGCGTGCGGTCAGCGGGCGCCCGCGGTCGCGCGGAGGCGTTCGAAGGCGGTGGGTGTGGGCCGGTCGTCCAGGAAGTCCCTGATGAGCCGGGCGCAGGCCGCCGGGTCGGTCGTACCGGTGTCGCACTCGATGTCGTAGACGCCATGGGCGTGGACCTGCGCGAGCTGGCGGGCGGCGAGACCGGGCGGGCGGTCGCCGCGCAGCCGCTCGCGGCGCTCCAGCTCGGGCAGGGGGCAGTGCACGCCGACGAGGACGACATCGCGCGGGGAGAAGAGGGCGAGGCAGTCCTCAAGACGCCAGTCGGCGCTCAGCACATGGTCCATGACGATGTGGTTGCCGGCCGCCGCCATGCCCGCGACCGCCCGGTGGTAGCCGCGCCAGGTGCGGTGGAGCAGGAGGTCCAGGGACTCGGGCGGGACGGGGACGGGGGAGCGGAGCGCGTGGAAGGCGTCAACCGGGAGGTGGAAGTACGGCTCGTCCAGGATCGGGAGCAGCTCCGCGGCGATGGCGGATTTGCCGGAACTCGTCGTTCCGTTCAGGAAGATGATCAGGCCCTGGCGGGGTGGGGCGGTGGTGAGGTGGTCCATGGGGGGAGGGTGTCACGCGGGGTGTCGCGGCCGACGGCCGGTGCCCGGTGGGCCCTGCGCTGATCGGCCCTTCCTTGAGCGGCTCTTCGCCGGTCGGTTCCGCCTGGCGCGGTTGTGCGTGGCGCGGGTGTGCGTGGGCCGGTACTGCCCGGGTCGGCTTCGGCCTCGCCCTCGCCTCGTCCTACGCCGCCTCGACGATCTCCCCGCGCACCGCCGCGGCCCACTCCACCACCAGCAACTCGTACTCCGCGCGCTCCTGGACGGACAGCGAGCCGCCCGCGCGCAGCCAAAGGGCCCGGATCTGTTCGTTCAGCTCGGCGGCGGAACGAATGAAACCACGGCGCTCGGAATCTGGGGACATGCGGCAAGCCTAGGGCCAAGCACTGACACAGCGCTACCGCCCGACTACGGCAGCGGACGGGGTTTGGCCGGGACCGGTTGTTCGCATCGGCCCCGCCCCCTCGGGTGGCGGCCTCGACGGGGAGACGGCCGCCTGTGGACCGGCGAGATCCGATCGCGTACCGGCCCCTGGAATTCGCCCGACAGGGGAGCGGGCCGTTTCGTCGTGCCAGGACTTCTCGCTTCGGGCGGGGAGGAGCGCGCTGTCGCGTCTACGCGGCACTTCGTCGCGCGGCGCCCTCGGGCCAGACCACGTCGACAGGTACTCCCGCCTCGCGTGCTTCCAGAACGGTGTCCGCGGTGCCGCCGCCCTTGCCGCTCGGAGGCGTCCCGTCCCAGACGGCAACCAGGCGCTCGGCCTGCTGGAGCAGCGTCCGGTTGGCGTCCTCGTAGGCGCCCCGGTTTGCCGTCTCGTGCGGGAGCACGATGGCCTCGGCGGCTGCGGCGGTGAGCCGGTCGAAGGTCTCGGTGTGGTCGGGCTTCACCTTGCTCTGCCGATAGTCCTGCGAGGGGATGACCGCCACGAGGCGCCCACCTAGTTCGAGCACGGCCTCCGCGAACAACGAGTCGGCTCCCTTCGCGATGCACGACACGCCGGTCAGCGCGGCGGCGTGCGTTTTCAGGACTTCACGCAGGGCGTCCCGTACCAGGGGGACGCTGGCGTCTGTGAGGTCCATGTGCCCGGTCACGGCAATCGTGGTCACGACACTCCTCAGTTGGAAAGTACTTCGTGGAGTCCGCTGCGCGCTGCGGACACGGGCCGACCGGGTGCGCGTTCTGCTTCGCTCGGGCGGGGTGTTCGTCGTGCCGGTACCGGCTACATCTCCGTGACCGGCTCCGCGCCGTGCGCCTGTGCGATGGCGTCGATCCGACGCGCGAGATCGAAGTCGTCCGCCGTCAGTCGGTGACCGGCGTCGTGGGTGGTGATCCCGAAGCGGATCGTCCCCCAGCGCAGATCGATGTCCGCGTGGTGGCCGATCAACCGCTCCACGTCCGCGACATGCACGATCATCGCCACCCCGCCGTGGTAGCGGATCGCGTAGGAGCGGGTGATCTCGTCGCCGTCCCGCCGCCAGCCCGGCACCTGGCCCAAGGCGGTCTCGATCTCGCTCTCTGACAGCGGCGCCGCGTCCGTCCGACACGGTCAGCTCCCTCCGATCGCAGGGGCCAGCACCTCTCCCGGATCCTGGCCGACCGGAGCATCCTGCCACGGCCGCATCGCCCCCTGAAGGGTCACCAACTCCCGCCGCATCCTGGCCGACAGGGTCTCGACCGCGATGTCCGCGGCGCACCGCGCGATCTCCAGCGCCTGCTCGGGCTCACCGGCAGCGGCTGCCGCAGTGGCGTGCCGGGCGAGGTACACGCCTCGGTCCCGGCGTGCCGTCTCCAGGACGATCCGAAGGACCTGCCCCCACCGCCGTCCGGTCGAGGGTGAGGCCAGCGCCGTGGGTCTGTTGCTCCATCGCCATGATCCGGACCTTCGGCATGAGCCGCCGCCCGTCCTCAAGGGCCGCCCTGCACAGATCGGTGCTCACCTGAGCCGAGTTGACCGGGAAGTAGCCGATCAGTTGAGGATCACGGGCGCGCATCGCCATCTCCTGAGTGATGCCCCGCCCGAAGGCGGCGCCGTCCATTGCGCCCGTGTCCTGGAAATCCGGCCTCGGGTCAACCCGGCAAGTGGCTACGCAGCCGCTCACCGTCGGTCGCAGGATCAGGGGCTGGCCATCGACGAGCGGTTCAAGGTCGGCTGGGGCCGCCGGACTGCTCCGTAGCCTCTTGCCATCGCGTCCTTCTCGCCTCGCGCGAAAGAGGCACCGTTGCTGTGCGGGTACGCTCGCCGCATGATTCGCGCTGTGATCTTCGACGTCGGCGAGACGATCACGCGGGATGACCGCTTCTGGGCGGCGTGGGCCGACTGGCTCGACATCCCGCGCCACACCGTCTCCGCCCTCGTCGGCGCCGTCGTTGCCCAGGGCCACGACAACGCCGAGGCCCTGCGGATGCTCCGGCCCGGCATCGACATCCCAGCCGAGTACGCCGCCCGCGAGGCAGCGGGGCGGGGTGAGCGCCTCGATGAGAGCGACCTGTACGAGGATGTCCGCCCAGCGCTCGCAGCCCTCCGTGCCCTCGGCGCCCGCGTCATCATCGCGGGCAACCAGACCGCCCTCGCGGGTGATCTCCTTCGCGGTCTCGATCTGCCCGCCGACCTCATCGTCACCTCTGGCGACCTCGGCGTGGCCAAACCGGAGACGGAGTTCTTCGCCCGCGTGCTGGCCGCCGCTGACCTGGACACGGCCGTGAGCCTGTACGTCGGCGACCACCCGGCCAACGACATCGCTCCAGCGAGGGCGGCCGGACTGCTCACCGCGCACCTGCGGCGCGGGCCCTGGGGGCACCTGTGGGCCGATACCCCGGAGGCAGCGCAGGCGGACTACCGCATCGGCAGCCTCGGCGAACTGGCCGGCATCGTCTCTGGCTGACCCTCCACGACGTACCCCTCACGCCGCTACGGTGGCCCTGAACGGACAAAGGGGGCAGCATGTCTGCGCGCGAGGTCGGCAAACGGATCGCGTACTACCGCAGTGTCCACCGCCCGCCGCTGACGCAGCGGCAGGTGGCCGACACGGCAGGGGTCGCACTGGGCACGATCCGCAAGATCGAGCGCGGTGAGCGCGGGGCGGGCGTCGCCGTCATGGACGCTATCGCCGATGCTCTCGGAGTGGACCCGAGCGAGCTGTTGTCCGACCGCGATGCGGCGCGGACCCGGGTGCGCGACGCGCTGCCGTCCCTGTCGCACTCCATCGCCGCGTACGACCTCCCCGACAACGGCCCGGTACGACCACTCGCCGCACTGCACGGGGCAGTCGAGGAGGCCGAGGGCTGGCGGCTGGCGGCGCGCTACACGCCGATCGCCCGGAAGCTCCCTGCTCTGCTCGCCGAGTTGCTGCGCGGCTACAACTCCGCGCTGGGCAGCCGGAGCGACTGGTCGGCGCTGGTCGTCCGTGCCGCCCGCAGCGCCGATGCGGTCGCGTACAAGTTCGGCGCCCGCGACCTGTCCGCCCGGATGATCGAGCTGATGCGGTGGGCCGTGCCGGAGTCCGGCGACCCGCTGCTCGCGTCGTCCGTCGCCTACGTGCGCACGGAGACCTTCTTCGCCGCCCGCGCCCACGCTGTCGGGCTGCGTGCGCTGGAAGCGGCGATCGATGCGTCACCGGCCCCGGACGACGTGCCGACCGCCGCGTCACGCGGGGCCCTCCACATGCGGGCGGCGGTCATCGCCGGACGAGCGGCCGACGCCAGTGCCGCCACCCTTCATCTGTCCGAGGCGCGGAAGCTGGCAGAGAATGTGAAGGAGGACGTCTACCTGGGCACCGCGTTCGGTCCGGATTCCGTCCGTATCCACGAGGTCTCGGTCGCGGTCAGCCTCGGCAACGACCATGTGGGCCGCGCCCTGGAAGTCGCCCGGGAGTGGAAGCCCCCCACCTCGCTGCCCGCCGAGCGCCGGTCGGGCTTCTACATCGAGATGGCCCGCGCCCAGCTCTGGGCGGGTCACCCCGATGCGGCGTTCGAGGCGCTGAAGGTCGCGCGGGAGATCGCGCCCCAGCACACCCGCGAGCACCCGTGGGTGCGGCAGGACGCTGCGACGCTGCGGCGGCTGAAGCGGGCGGGCGTGGATGACCTGACCGCCTTCGCGGAGTGGTGCGCCGCCACCTGATACCGGGGTACCCCGCGCTGGGGTACTTGTGCCCTTCCCGACGGGCCACCATCTGTCTCACGCGCAAAACCGAGCAGATGGGACCGGGACCCGGGATGTCAGACGAGCCCCTGCCCCCTCCGACGGTCGTGAGTCACAGCGTGAGCATCGCCCGCCTTCACGGGCTGGCCTGCTTCCACTGCGGAGTCGTCTCCGGTCCCTTGCGCGAGGCAGGGAGGGTCGTGATACGCGGCGCGACTCGCGTGTGGGCAGTCGTCACATGCGGGTGCCGTGAGCGGGATCCCTCTGCCGGAAGGAGCCCCCGGCGACCGCCGTCACGGTCCCGGGGCATGGCCGACCACGAAGGAGTCGACATGCCGCACGGTACCGCCCGGCCGCCCGAGGGGGCGACCCCATGATGAGCACCACCCATGACATCTCAGCCGAGGCGCTCAGCCTCCTCGAAATCCCAGCGCTGGACACGCTCACCGTGGACCAACGGCGCGGCGCCGTCTGCGTCTGGGGCGCCGACGAGAAGCCGCTCACCGCCGAGACCGCCGTCGACCTCGGCGAGCGCAAGGACGGCACGGGCCGCTGGTTCCCCCGAGCCTGCCGCGCCCACACCGGGGAGCGGGCCTACCGCGCCCTCATGGACCACGCCGGGCTCTGCGAGCAGTGCACCGACGACGCGGGAGGCTGCGACGACGCGTCCAGCCTGCGCCGCCTCAGGCGTGAGGGACGCCGATGACCTGCCGGCGGTGCGGAGAGCCCATCACAGAGGGCGAGCCCTACCGGCTCGACAACCCGGGCGAGTCCCGGGACGGCTGCGCGGTCTACCTCCACAAAGCCCAGTGCGAGGGCACGTACCCGCGGACCCATCCCGACGTCCGCCGATGACCGCCGTCCGTCCCTCAGGTCGGCGAGGGGCGGACGGCATCGTCCGCGGTCCCGGCCGGTGCGCCCCGTCCCGGCCGGGACCGCGCTCAGCGCTCGTGCAGCAGATCAGATCCGGGAGCGGTACGCCCGGCTCCCGGCCGAGGCTCAAGCCCCTCTACGAACCCCCGGTCACAGCCACTCGCCGCTAGCTGATCCCGGCCGATCCGGAGCGCCCCCTCAGCCCGCCGACTCCGCCGCGTGCGGGCTCAGTACGCCCGTCATGACCAGCACGATGATGATGATCCCGAGGGCGATCCGGTACCAGACGAACGGCATGAAGGACTTCGTGCTGATGTATTTCATAAACCATGCAATGACGGCATATCCCGTGGCAAAAGCGACAATCGTCGCGAAGATGGTCGGGCCCCAGGTCACATGCCCGCCCTCCATCGCGTCGCTCAGTTCGTACAGGCCCGAGGCCAGGACCGCCGGGATGGCGAGGAGGAAGGAGTAGCGGGCGGCGGCCTCGCGGTTGTAGCCCATGAAGAGGCCGCCCGTGATGGTCGCGCCCGAGCGGGAGACGCCGGGGATCAGGGCGCACGCCTGGCAGAGGCCGAAGATCAGGCCGTCCTTGGCGTTGAGGTCCTGGAGGCCCTTGCGCTGCTTGGGGGCGCGATGCCGCCCGCCCGTCTCGTCGCGGGCCGCCATCCGGTCCGCGATGCCGATGATGATGCCGACGACGATCAGCATCGTCGCCGTGATCCGCAGATCCCGGAACGGCCCCTCGATCTGGTCCTTGAGCGTCACCCCGAGCACACCGATCGGGATCGAGCCGATGATCACCAGCCAGCCCATCTGGGCGTCGTGGTCCCGCCGCCACTCCTTGCTGTAGAGCGAGCGGCACCAGGCGAGCACGATCCGGCCGATGTCCTTGCGGAAGTAGATCAGCACCGCGGCCTCCGTGCCGACCTGGGTGATCGCGGTGAAGGCCGCCCCCGGGTCCTCCCAGCCGGAGAACGCCGCCGTCAGCCGCAGATGCGCGCTGGAGGACACGGGAAGGAATTCGGTCAGCCCCTGGACGAGTCCGAGGATGAGTGATTCGAACCAAGACATGAAAGTACGGAGTCCAAGTGCCGATCGTGCAACGGGCTACGGACACACCGACACTCGCCCATGCGGGTGATCAGGTGTGGTGGAGGCAGCGTAGCGTCCCGCCGGGCGCCCGCCCCACACAGGGGCTTCGTACGTCCTTTCCCCGCACGGCCGTTGTCCGTCCGGTGCTTGCCCGTCGCGGTCGGTCGGTCCCGCCTCCAGCCCTTCCCTCTGCCTCATGCCGCCGCCGTCGGTCCCGCCCCCCAGCCCTCCCCCCGGCCTCACGCCGCCGCCGTCGGCCCCGTCACCCCCCACCCCGCCGCCTGCGGTCGTGCCGTGAGGTCCTCGTGGTGGACCTGTTCGCCGCACGCCCGGCACACCACCTGCGGTGACAGTTCGTGGCCGCAGCGGTGATCGATGATCATCGGGCGGTCGCCGTCCGGACGCAGATGGCGGTCGCCCCACGCCATCAGTGTCATGAGCACCGGCTCCAGTTCCAGCCCGGCCTGCGTCGGCCGGTACTCGAACCGCTGCGGGCGCTCGCTGTACGCCCGCTTGGTGAGGATCCCGGCGTCCACCAGGCGGCGCAGCCGGGTGGCGAGGATGTCGCGGGGGGCGCCGATGTTCCGTACCAACTGGTCGAACCGGCCATTGCCGAGGCAGACCTCGCGCAGCACGAGCAGCGAGTACTTCTCACCGACCAGGGCGAGCGCGTCGGCGATGGAACAGGGGCGGGCGTCTTTTCGGGCGGCCATGGGGTCAGTGTAGTGAGGGTTTGATTTTCCAACCAGCAGAGCTAGGGTGGGTTGGGAAATCCTACTTACCGAAGCCGTCGAGTACCGGCGTGCGGGGTGCCGCGCAGGCGTCGCCGCCCGGCCGGGGAGGGCCGCACATGCGTGACGCAGTCGTCGTCGAAGCCGTACGCACCCCCATCGGCAGGGGCAGACCCGGCGGTGCCCTCGCGCACCTCCACCCCGTCGAACTCCTCGCCCACACCCTGCGCGCCCTTGTCGAGCGCTCCGGCATCGACCCCGCGCTCATCGACGACGTCATCGGCGGCACCGTCGACCAGGTCGGCGAGCAGGCCATGAACACCACCCGGTACGCCGTCCTGTCGGCCGGGTTCCCGGAGAGCGTCCCCGCCACCACCGTCGACCGGCAGTGCGGCTCCTCCCAGCAGGCCGTGCACTTCGCCGCCCAGGGCGTGCTGTCGGGCGCGTACGACATCGTCGTCGCCTGCGGGGTCGAGTCCATGAGCCGGGTGCCGATGTGGTCGAACGTGCCGCCCGGCGCCGATCCCTTCGGGCCCGGGGTCGCCGCCCGCTACCCGGAGGGCCTCGTACCGCAGGGCATCAGCGCCGAGCTGATCGCCGCCAAGTGGTCCCTCGGCCGGGAGCGCATGGACGCCTTCGCCGCCGACTCCCACCGCAGGGCCGCCGACGCCTGGGCCGCCGGACGGTTCGACGCGGAGGTCGTCCCGCTGGACGGCGTCACCCGGGACGAGTCCGTGCGGCCCGGCACCACCCCCGAGATCCTCGCCGGGCTCCGGCCCGCCTTCCGGGACCCCGGGTTCGCCGAGCGCTTCCCGCAGATCGAGTGGAACGTCACCGCCGGCAACTCCAGCCCCGTCAACGACGGCGCCTCCGCCGTGCTGATCATGTCCGGCGACACCGCCGCCCGGCTCGGTCTGCGCCCGCTCGCCCGGCTGCACAGCTTCGCCGTCACCGGCTCCGACCCTCTCCTGATGCTCACCGGGGTCGTCCCCGCCACGGAGAAGGTGCTGCGCCGGGCCGGGCTCACCCTCGGCGACATCGACCTCTTCGAGGTCAACGAGGCGTTCGCCAGTGTCGTCCTGACCTGGCAGCAGGAGACCGGCGCCGATCTCGGGCGGGTCAATGTCAACGGGGGTGCCATCGCGCTGGGGCATCCGCTGGGCGCCAGCGGGACCCGGCTGACCACCACACTGGTCCACGCCCTGCGCGAGCGCGGGGCGCGCTACGGGCTCCAGACCATGTGCGAGGCGGGCGGCCTCGCCAACGCGATGATCCTGGAGGCTGTCTGAGGCGGCCCGAGTGCGGGTGCCTCTGCCCGCCGGTGTTCCCGCCTGCCGGGGTCCCGCGGGTCGGCGTCCCTGGCGCCGGGATCCTGCCCGCCGGGGTCCAGTCCCTGGCGTCCGCGCGTCCGCGCATCGGCGAGCGGCGTCGGCGTCCCGTGTGCCGTCTCCGGTCCGATCAGTGGCCTCTCCGGCCCGCTCAGCCGCCCTGCCGGTCGTCCGCCGTCGCGCACACCGGCGCCACCCCGGTCCCGGTTCCCGTCCCCGCCGTTCCCGCCCCGTCCTTCGCCGCCGGGCGGCCCCGGAAGTGGTGGCGCTTGCGCCAGGCCATCACCGTGCCCGCCAGACCCGGTACGGCGATGCAGGCCAGGGCGATCAGAAACGCGGGCGAGGTGGGCGTCGAGGCGCGCGCCCCGGCGACGACATACGCGGCCGTGTTCGGGATCGACCCCAGCGCGGTCGCCATCAGGAACGGGACCCAGCCCATCCGGGACACCGCGGCGCAGTAGTTCGACGCCCAGAACGGCACCCCCGGGAACAGCCGCACCGCCAGCATCGACCGGAAGCCGTGGCGGCTGAGCTGGCCGTCGACCGCGGTCAGCAGCCGCCCCCGCAGCAGCGGGCGCAGCGCGTCCTGGCCCAGCGCCCGGCCCAGCCCGAAGGCCATCGCGGCGCCGATCACCGAACCCGCCAGGGCCGTGGCGATGCCCAACTGCGACCCGAACACCGCCCCCGCGGCCAGATTCAGCAGCGGGCGCGGTACGAACGCCACCGTGACCAGGCCGTACGCCGCGGCGAACACCAGCGCGGCGAGCACCCCGCCGAGCTGCGGCGGCCAGCCCTCCCGCAGCAGCCGCTGCGGCTCGAACAGCAGGACGGTCGCCCCCGCCCCCACCAGCAGCGCCACCAGCAGGGCGAACCGGGCCCAGGGCGAGAGCAGCGCTCTGGCACAGCGGACGGCGAGGGTGGGACGCAGGGGCACGGCACCGGCGGGGAGGGCGGTGGTGTGCGCGAGTCCGGTGGGCGCGGCCGGGGGTGCGGCCGTACCGGTGCCCCCAGGGCGGGTGCTGGCATCGAACAAGTGAACTCCCGGAGTTTCCCGAGGGCGGGGTCCCGACGGCGGGGAGGCGGGGCGGGCGCGTGCCGGGAAGCAGGCGGCCCGTGCCCACGATCCCACAGGGGTCACGTCTGTATACGCGATTGTCCTATGGCTGGTTCGCTCCGCCCACTTGTGAGAAGCGGCACAGTCGTTCCCGAACCGGACCGGGCGGGTGCGCCGCCGTCGCCGTATCGTGCGCCCATGGGCGACGGAGGCGGGGAAGGAAGAGCGGGTGCGGGTGCGGTACCGGGCAGCGCGCTCGCGGACACCCTGCTGGAGCGGCTCACCACCGTCTACCCGGCCGCCGCCGACCCCGACCGGGCCGCGGCCATGCGGGCGTACATGAAGGACATCGCCCCCTTCCTCGGCCTCACCACACCGGTGCGGCGGACGCTGTCCCGCACGGTGCTCGCCGGGACGCCCCGCCCCGCCGAGGCCGACTGCACCGCCGTCGCCCTGCGCTGCTGGGCGCTGCCCGAGCGCGAGTACCAGTACTTCGCCGTCGACTACCTCCGCCGCCACACCGCCCGCTGCTCCTCCGCCTTCCTGCCGGTGGCCCGGCGGCTGATCACCACCGGCTCCTGGTGGGACACCGTCGATCTGCTCGCCGTGCATGTCGTGGGCGGACTGGTGGCCGCCGATCCCCGGCTCACCGCCGACCTGGACCGCTGGATCACCGACGACGACCTCTGGGTCGCCCGCACCGCCCTGCTCCACCAGCTCCGCTACCGGGAACGGACCGACACCGAGCGGCTCTTCGGCTACTGCCTGCGCAGGTCCGGCCACCCCGACTTCTTCATCCGCAAGGCCATCGGCTGGGCGCTGCGCGAGTACGCCAAGACCGACCCGGACGCCGTACGGGACTTCCTGGCGCGCGAACGGGGCCGCTTCGCGCCGCTCTCGGTCCGGGAGGCCCTCAAGAACATCGGGGAGGGGGAAGGGGAGACGGAAGGGGCGGGGGAGTAGGGGCGGCCGGGCGGGGCGGGAAAACCGTTCGACGCCGGGGGGCTTCGCCAGCGATGATCTCTCCATGTTCCGGTACGCCTTCCTTCTCGCCGCATCCGCCGCCGCGGATGCTCCGAAGGCTGCCGTCCTTGTGCTCCTGGCCGCTGTAGACGGCGCCCGAAGCTGACCCTCCCCGGAACGACCGGCGGACCCCGCAGGGGGAGGGTCGGCCGGAATCCGGGGTCCCGTCTTCCACCCTCAGCAGGCTTCGAGCCGGGTTACGAGGAACTCAGTCATGTCCAAGACGGCGTACATCCGCACCAAACCGCATCTCAACATCGGCACCATGGGCCATGTCGACCACGGCAAGACCACGCTCACCGCCGCCATCACCAAGGTCCTCGCCGAGCGCGGCTCCGGCACCTTCGTGCCCTTCGACCGGATCGACCGCGCCCCGGAGGAGGCCGCCCGCGGCATCACCATCAACATCGCGCACGTCGAGTACGAGACCGACACCCGGCACTACGCGCATGTCGACATGCCCGGTCACGCCGACTACATCAAGAACATGGTCACCGGCGCCGCCCAGCTCGACGGGGCGATCCTGGTCGTGTCCGCGCTGGACGGGATCATGCCGCAGACCGCCGAACACGTCCTGCTCGCCCGGCAGGTGGGCGTCGACCACATCGTCGTCGCCCTCAACAAGGCCGACGCGGGCGACGAGGAGCTGACCGACCTGGTCGAGCTGGAGGTCCGCGACCTGCTGACCCGCAACGGCTACCCGGGCGACGCGGTACCGGTCGTGCGGGTCTCCGGGCTCGGGGCGCTGGAGGGCGACCCGCGCTGGACCGCGTCCGTCGAGGCGCTGCTCGACGCGGTGGACACCTATGTCCCGCTGCCCGAGCGGTATCTCGACGCCCCGTTCCTGCTACCGGTGGAGAACGTGCTCACCATCACCGGGCGCGGCACGGTCGTCACCGGCGCCGTCGAGCGCGGCACGATCCGGATGGGCGACCGGGTCGAGGTGCTCGGCGCGGAGCTGGAGTCCGTCGTCACCGGGCTGGAGACCTTCGGCAAGCCCATGACGGAGGCCCAGGCCGGGGACAACGTGGCGCTGCTGCTGCGCGGGGTGCCCCGGGACGCGGTGCGACGCGGGCATGTCGTCGCCGCGCCGGGCAGCGTGGCGCCCAGCCGGCGCTTCACCGCCCGGGTGTACGTGCTGTCGGCCCGCGAGGGCGGGCGGACGACACCGGTCGCCACCGGGTACCGGCCGCAGTTCTACATCCGCACCGCGGATGTCGTCGGGAACGTCGACCTCGGCGAGGCCGGGGTCGCCCGGCCCGGGGACACGGTGACCATGACCGTGGAACTGGGGCGGGACGTACCGCTGGAGGCCGGGCTCGGCTTCGCGATCCGCGAGGGCGGCCGGACGGTGGGGGCGGGGACGGTGACGGCCCTGCTGTGACCCGCCGGGTGTGAAGGGGGCGGGGGGCCGCGGCCGTGCCGGGCCCCCCGTGCCGCCCCCGCACAATGGGTGGGTGAACGACGCCCTTCCCGTGCTCCGGGTCACCGAGTACGGCACCGTGAAGCTGCTGCCCGATGTGGACCTGCCGCGCGCCTGGCTGCTCACCGTCGACGGGGCACCGCAGTCCTACGTCGATCTCGACGCGCCCGACCGTCTGGAGTTCGAGTACACCCGGCGGCTCGGGCACGCCCTGGACGTGCTGGACGCGCCGGGACGGGCGTGGGACGTCGTCCACCTGGGCGGTGGCGGGCTGACCCTGCCCCGGTACCTGGGGGTCACCCGGCCCGGGTCCCGGCAACGGGTGGTCGAGGCGGACGGGGGGCTGCTGGATCTCGTCACCGAGCATCTGCCGCTGCCCCCGGAGATCCCGGCCGAGCTGTACGCGGCGGACGCCCGGCAGTGGCTGGAATCCGCCCCCGACTCCTCGGCGGACGTGGTGATCGGCGATGTCTTCGGCGGCTCGCGGGTGCCCGCGTCGCTGACCTCCGTGGAGTATGCGCGGACGGTCGCCCGGGTGCTCCGGGAGCGCGGCGTCTATCTCGCCAACCTCGCGGACGGGGCGCCCTTCGGGTTTCTGCGCACCCAACTCGCCAACCTCGCGACGGTCTTCGGGGAACTGGCGATGGTCGCCGAACCGGGGGTGCTGCGCGGGCGGCGGTTCGGCAACGCGGTGGTCGTGGCCTCGCGTCACCCTGTCGACGTGGCGGCGCTGGCCCGGCGGACCGCCGCGGACGCCTTTCCGGCGCGGGTGGTGCACGGGGCCGCGCTCCGGGACTTCATCGGCGGGGCGCGACCGGTCCGGGACGCGGAGGCGGTCGCCTCACCGGTTCCGCCGGAGGGGGCGTTCGGGGTCGGGTGACGGGGGTGGGGCGGTGGGCGCTTCCGTTGGGGTGGGCGGCGTGTGGGGGGCGGGGGGCTTCGACGTCGTCACCGGTTTGGTGCGGCGGCGCAGGGTCCGTACCTCCGGGACGCACAGGACCAGGGCCGTCACCACGATCACCAGGACCGCGCACCCCCACAGGGCGCCCGTCCGGCCGAAGGCCGACTCCGCCGGGCCCGCCAGCGCCGTCGCCAGCGGCACCAGGGACACCGAGCCGAACCAGTCGTAGGCGGCGACCCGGGACAGCTTGTGCTCCGGGATCTCCTGGTGCAGCGCGGTCATCCAGGAGACCCCGAAGATCTCCAGGGTGACGCCGGTCAGGAACATGACCGCGCACAGCACCCCGATCGACGCCGGTACGGCGAGGGCCGCCGCCGGCAGCGCCAGGGGGAAGACCCCGAGGGTGCCGGCCAGCAGCAGCCTGCGGGGTTTCCAGCGGGTCATCAGCAGCGCCCCGGCGACCGTGCCCGCGCCGAAGAAGCCCAGCGCCAGACCCCAGGGACCGGCGCCGCCCAGATGGTCGCGGGCGACCAGGGGGCCGTAGACGCCGTCGGCGGCGGCCACCACCGCGTTCGCGATCGAGAACTGGACGACGACGCTCCACAGCCAGGGCCGTCCGCTGAACTCCTGCCAGCCCTCCCGCAGATCGGACAGCAGCCCGCCGCCCGGCTCCCGGGCCGGGATATGACTCACGTCCAGGAACCAGCGCAGCGCCCCGGCGAGCGCGAAGGCCACCGCGTCCGCCGCCAGGACCCAGCCGGGGCCCAGCGCGGCGACCATCGCCCCGCCCAGCGCGGCCCCGCCGAGCGCCGCCCCGTGCATCGCCATCCGGAACATCGCGAACGCCCGGCTGGCGTGCTCGGCGGTCACACTGGACAGCAGCATGCCCTCGGCCGCCGGGCTGAAGAACGCCTGGCCGGTGCCGCCGAGCGCGGAGAGCAGCATCATGTGCCACAGCTCGGCCCGCCCGGTGAGTACGACCACCGCGAACAGGCCCTGGGAGACACAGTTCAGGGCGTTCGCCGCGACCATCACCCGGTGGCGCGGCAGCCGGTCCGCGAGCGCGCCGCCGATCAGCAGGAACAGCACCAGCGGCAGGGTGCGCGCGGCGGCCACCAGCCCGACGTCCCCGCCGTCGCCGCCCGCCTCCAGCACCGCGAACGCTGCGGCGATCAGCGCCCCGTTGCTGCCGAGGTTGGTGATGAAGGCCGCGCCGGTGAGCAGGGTGTAGTTGCGGCCCGCCCAGGCGGGACGGCGCCGGGGGGAGGACGGGGGCGGGCCGGGGGGCGTGGGGGGTGTGGCGGGGGTCTGCACGGCCCGACTATCTCCGGCCGGAGAGCCCCTTGCCAAACCCCTTGCCGGACTTTCCGGGGCCCTTCGACTTCGACCGGGGCGGCCGAACCGTTGTCCGCGGCCGGGCCACGGCCTTCCGGCCACGGCCTTCCGGCCACGGCCTTCCGGCCACGGCCTTCCGGCCACGGCCTTCCGGCCACGGCCTTCCGGCCACGGCCTCCCGGCCACGGCCTCCCGGCCACGGCCTCCCGGCCACGGCCTCCCGGCCACGGCCTCCCGGCCCGGTCCGGGTCAGCCGCCGGTCGGTTCGCCGTGCAGCCGTACCGTCTTGAGGATCTTCAGGACATCGGCGTCCGGGATCTCGTCCTGCACTCCCTTGGCGCCGTAGAAGTTCCAGGAGACGAAGTCGTTGCTGGAGTTCTTGAAGCCGAAGGTGAGCGCCTTGCCGTCGCTGGCGCACTTGCCGGTCTGCGGGGTGTTTGTGGACCGCGCCCAGGCGATGGAGCCCTGGATGCCGGAATCGGTGGTGAACGGTTCCGCCTTGTCGGGGCTCTGCACGCTCTTGCGGTCGGGCTGGGTGTAGCCGCCGTACACCCACCAGGACACGTTGTTGATGGCGACCTCGTCGGTGTCCTTCGCGCCGTCCGCGCCCTTGGTGCCGACCGCGCCGAGCGAGGTGTCGTCGGTGCTGCCGTCCTTGTTGTCGTCGCTGGTGCACCACTTGGACTGGTAGAGCGCCGTGCCGGCCATGGTGATGAGCGGCTTGAAGTCGTCCGAGTCCGACTCCTCGAACCCGATGCTCAGGGTCGGCGACTGCACCTCCCAGTCGGCCGGTACGTCGAAGGCGATGCCCCACTTGGGGTTCACCACGACCTTCCAGCCGGGCACCGTCGGCTTCTCGGTCTCCGTGCCGCGCGGGTTCTCCTGGGCGCTCGGGGACCCGGCCGGTTCCCGGGACGCCGACTGGCTCGCCTCGGGACCGCCCGCGTCGGCGGGGTCCTTGGCGCTGTCCTGGTCGCCGCCCAGGACCAGGTAGCCGGTGACACCGGCCGCGATGACGACGGCCGTGGCGGCGACGATGGCGACCAGCCTGGTCCGGTTCCCGCCTCCGCCGGAGGGCGGCTGAGGGTCGCTCACCGGGGTGGGCACGGTCCAGGCGGGGTGGTGCTGCGACTGGTGGGGCTGCGGGGGCTGGTGGGGCTGATGCGGGTACGGGGTCTGCTGGTAGCCCGGTTGCTGGTACGGGTTCGGCTGCTGGTAGCCGGGCTGCTGGTACGGGTTGGGCTGGGGGGCGCCGGGTTGCGGCTGGGGATTGGGCTGGGCGCCGGGCTGCGGGTCCGGGTCGGGCTGCGGGGTGCCCGGTTGCTGGTACGGGTTCTGCTGCGGAGCGCTCGGTGAGGGAGTGCCCTGATGCTGATGCTGCTGCGGGTGTCCCTGTTCCGGGTGCCCCTGCGGGTTCTGCTCGCCCCCTGGCGGCTGCTGTCCTGGCCACATGTGCGGTAACCCTAGTGCGGAGCGGGACACGATGGGGTCACCGGCCATCGTCGGTGCTGTACCGAAGGTGTCCGGTGCCTCATCGGAGGGGCCTCATCGGAGAGGGGCCTCAGCGGAGCGCAGTTCCCGGTGCCTCTCCGGCGACCTTTCCGCTACCCGTGGGTAACATGGCCTTCATGAGCGCTGACCAGATGACGATCGGCGAGTTGCTCGCCGCCACGGTGCCGATGGTGCGGACCCTCGAACTCGCCTACCTGGAGACCACCCCGGAGAAGGCGGTGCTGGCCCTTCCGGACCAGGAGGAGTACCGCAACCATGTCGGCGGGCCCCACGCGGGCGCGATGTTCACCCTCGGCGAGTCCGCCAGCGGGGCCGTCGTACTGGCCGCCTTCGGTGACCAGTTGGCGCGGGCCGTGCCGCTGCCCGTGCACGCGGAGATCGACTTCCGCAAGATCGCGCTGGGCCCGGTGACCGCCACGGCCACCCTCGGCCGCCCGATCCCCGAGATCGTCGCCGAACTCGACGCCGGGGAGCGCCCCGAGTTCCCGGTCGCCGTGGAGATCCGGCGCGAGGACGGGGCGGTGACGGCGGAGATGACGGTCGTCTGGACGCTGCGGCCGGGCGGCTGAGGCGGCGGCACGCCCGGCACGGGGTGGGGGCCGGGGTCGGCAGCGGCGGGGACCGGCCCCGCCTCCGCGAGGCCCCGCGCCCGTCCCGTGAGGCCCCTCCGTCCAGTCCGGCCCCGCCCTCCGCCCCGTGAGCCCCCGCCCTCCGCACCGTCCGGCCCCGCCGCGCCCGACACCCCGCCTGACGGTTCGTCACCCTCCGCTGCCGCACAGTGGGCCCATGACCGACACCGTTCCCCGACGATCCGCCCTGCGGCTGCTCGGCGGTGCCCTCGCCGTCGTCGCGGCGGCCACCGGCGCGCACGCCTCCACCGTACGGGCGGCGGGCGCGCGGGCATCCGGCGCGCGCCCGGCGACGGCGGTCCCGACCGGTGCGGCCGGAGCCGGGCGCCGGGCCGGGGCGCTGCTCGAACAGCTCACCCTCGACGAGAAGATCTCCCTGCTGCACGGTGCCACCGACCCCGCCCCGCTCGGCCAGGCGGGCTACGTCCCCGGGGTGAAACGGCTCGGCATCCCGCCCCTGCGGCTGGCCGACGGACCCGCCGGGGTCCGGGTCGCCCGGCACGCCACCGCGCTGCCCGCCCCCGTTCTGCTGGCGGCTGCCTTCGACCCGGCGCTCGCGCGGCGCTACGGCGAGGTCATCGGGCGGGAGGGCCGCGCCCTCGGCCAGGATGTGCTGCTGTCCCCGATGGTGAACCTGATCCGCACCCCCTACGCGGGCCGGAACTTCGAGACGTTCGGGGAGGATCCGCTGCTCGCCGCCGATCTCGTCGCCGCCGAGATCCGGGGCGTCCAGGACGCCGGACTGATCGCGACCGTCAAGCACTTCGCCCTGAACAACCAGGAGCAGGACCGCATGACGGTCGACGTCCGGGTCGACGAGCGCACCCTGCACGAGGTCGAACTGCGGGCCTTCGAGGCCGCCGTCACGGCCGGCGCGGGCGCGGTGATGGGCGCGTACAACAAGGTGAACGGGGTCTTCGCCTGCGAGAACCCGGTGCTGCTGAGCGAGATCCTGCGTGAGCGGTGGGGGTTCGAGGGGTGGGTGATGACCGACTGGTCGGCCGCCCGGAGCACCGTCGCGTCGATCACCGCCGGACTCGACATGGAGATGCCCGACGGCCGGTACTTCGGGGCGGCCCTCGCGGCGGCGGTCCGGGACGGCCGGGTGCCGGAGAAACTGGTCGACGCCTCGGCCGGGCGGCTGCTCGGGGTGATGGAACGCTTCGGGCTGCTCGACGGGAGTGCCCCGCCCCGGCCCGCGCGCGATCCGGCGGCGGGCGCGGCCGTCGCCCTGGAGGTGGCCAAGGCCGGGGCCACCCTGCTGCGCAACGCCCGGGGCACCCTCCCCCTCGACGGGAGCGCCCGGCTGGCGGTGATCGGAGCGTCCGCCTCCCACCCCTTCGTCAGCGGCGGCGGCAGCGCCCATGTCGTGCCCGACCGGGCCGTCAGCCCGTTGGACGCCCTGCGGGCGCGGGCCGCCTCGGTCACCCACGCCCTCGGCGAGGACCTCTTCGGCAAGCCGCTGCCCGCCACCCTGCTCACCCCCGCCCTCGCCGCCGAGCACCGCACCGTGGCCGCGGGACGGACCTGGACCTACGACGGCACACTCACCCTCGACGCGCCCGACGAGTGGACCTTCGTCCTGCACTTCTCCGGCGACCCCGCCCGCCGCCCCTCCGTCCGCCTCGACGGCACGGAACTCTTCCCTCAGCTCCCGGACCACGGCGAGTACTTCATGGGCGGACTGACCACCACCGCCCCCGACGGGCTCGGCGTCCGTCGCGCCACCCGCGCCCTCACCCCCGGCGCCCACCGGCTGGCCGTCACCGCCGAGGGCGGCACCGCCGGGCTCTCCTTCCGGCTGCGCCGGATCAGCGGCACGACCCGCCGCGACGACGTGGCCGACGCCGTACGGATCGCCCGCGCCGCCGACCGGGTGGTGCTGTTCGCCCACGAGGACGCCACCGAGGGCCGGGACCGTACGAGCCTGTCCCTGCCCGGCGGCCAGGACCGGCTGATCGAGGCGGTGACCGCGGCCAACCCGCGCACCACCGTCGTCCTCAACACCTCGTCCGCGACCGCGATGCCCTGGCTGGAGGGGACCGGCGCGGTGCTCCAGATGTACTACCCGGGCCAGGAGGGCGCCGCCGCGACCACCGCCGTGCTCTACGGCGACTGCGACCCCGGGGGCCGCCTGACCCAGACCTTCCCGGCCGACGACGACCACCATCCCGTCGCCGCCGACACCCGCCGCTACCCCGGCGAGAACAGTGTCGTGGAGTACTCGGAGGGCGTCCACCTCGGCCACCGCTGGTACGACGCGCGGGGCGTGCGGCCCCTGTTCCCCTTCGGGCACGGCATGTCGTACACCTCCTTCGCCTACGAAGGGCTCCGGGCCCGCCGGACGGCGGAGGGGGCCGAGGTCGTCTTCGCCGTGCGCAACACGGGGGGCCGGAGCGGGATCGCCGTGCCCCAGGTGTATCTGGGGCCCTCGCCGGAGCTGCGGCTGGAGCAGCCGGTGCGGGTGCTGGCGGGGTACCGGCGGCTGACGCTCGGGCCGGGCGAGCGGCGCGAGGTGAGCGTCCGGATCGACGGGCGCACCCTGTCGTCCTGGGATCCGCAGCGGCACGGCTGGGTGCTGGGGACGGGGCGGCGGACGGTGTGGGTGGGGGCGTCGTCGGGGGATCTGGCGCTGCGGGCGGAGGTGGAGATCACCGGCGCGCCGAGTGGCGGGTGAGGGGGTCAGTACAGGTCGCCGTGGGCCTTGCCCAGTTCTGTGTAGAGGGTGCTGTTGAGGGTCAGGCCCTCGCGTTCCTCGGCGGTCAGTGCGCGGCGGATCTTCGCCGGTACGCCCGCGACCAGGGAGCCCGGCGGGACCTCAAGGCCCTGCGGGACCAGGGCCTGGGCGGCGACCAGGGAACCCTCGCCGATGACGGCGCCGTTGAGGACGGTGGCGCCCATGCCGATCAGGCAGTCGTCCTCGACGGTCGCGCCGTGCACCACCGCGTTGTGGCCGATGGACACCCGCTCGCCGACCGTCACCGGGAAGCCGGGGTCGGCGTGCAGGGTGCAGTTGTCCTGGACGTTGCTGCCCGCGCCCACCGAGATCCGCTCCACATCGCCGCGCAGCACCGCCCCGTACCAGACACTCGCCCCGGCACAGAGCGTCACGTCCCCGATGACCGCGGCCGTGGGTGCCACGAACGCCGTCGGGTCGATGCGCGGCTCCCTGCCGCCGATACCGGTGATCAGCGCCTGCTGTGCCATGCCGTCTCCCTGCGGGTGGTGGAGGTGCCTGCCGCTGAGCACCGTACGTCACCCGGTGGGGCGAAGATCACAGGGCACCGGTCCGCGGAGCGGCCCGCCCGCCGATTAACGTGAACCCGTGACGAAACGCAGGAACACGTTCTCGTCCTGGTGGCGCCGGGTGGCGCAGCGTGCTGTGCACTCGGGCTGGGCCTGGGTGCAGCGCACCGGCTCCGTGACGGCCGAGCGGCCGGGCCGCTTCCGCTTCGGCGCGATGGGAACCGGTACCAGACTGGCCTTCCCGCTCGGCACGGTCTTCGGCGAGCCCTGGATCCGGCTCGGTGCCCACTGCATCGTCGGCGAACAGGTCACCCTGACCGCCGGGCTGATGCCCGACCTCGATCTCGGCCCCGACCCGATCCTGCGCATCGGCGACGGAGTCGTCCTCGGCCGCGGCAGCCATGTCATCGCCGACACCACGGTCACCATCGGCAGCGACTGCTACCTCGGCCCGTATGTGTACATCACCTCCACCAATCACTCCTACGACGATCCGCACCAGCCCATCGGCAAGCAGTGGCCGCGCATGGAGCCGGTCGAGATCGGCCCCGGCTGCTGGATCGGCACCGGCGCGGTGATCCTGCCGGGCGCCCGCATCGGGCGGAACGTGGTCGTCGCCGCCGGTGCGGTGGTGCGCGGGGCGGTTCCCGACCACGCCGTCGTCGCGGGCGCTCCCGCCCGGGTCGTCCGGCGCTGGACCCCCGCCGAGGGCTGGCAGCCGCCGCTGCGGACCCCGGCGCCGGTCCCGGTCCCGGACGGGGTGACCTCCGAGCAGCTCCTCGCGGTGTCCGGGCTGGACGAGGCGGCGGCGGCCCGGCTCGCGGAGCTGGCCGGCCTGGACGAGGAGGACCTGGCCCGGCTCGCCCAGCTCGACGCCGACTGAGCCGGGGCAGTGCCGCGCAGTACAGTGCGGTGAACAATCGGGTGCAGCGCACCGGAGCGCGGCGGGTGCCGCCGACCGGCGGACGCTGCCGGTCTGGATGTCGATGTTGGGTGGAATGTGTCGGACCTCGAACTGCTGACCCAGTCGCTGGCGCGCACGGTGAAGCACTGGCGCGCGGTGCGCGGCTTCACCCTCGATGTGCTCGCCGCCCGCTCGGGCGTCAGCCGGGGCATGCTGATCCAGATCGAGCAGGCCCGCACCAACCCCAGCCTCGGCACGGTCGTCAAGATCGGTGACGCGCTCGGCATCAGCATCACCACCCTCCTCGACTACGAACAGGGCCCCAGGGTCCGGATCGTCCCCGCCGACCAGGCCGTACGGCTCTGGCACACCGACGCCGGCAGCTACAACCTGCTGCTCGCCGGGACCGAGGCCCCCGGCCCGCTGGAGCTGTGGGAGTGGCGGCTGATGCCCGGCGAGTCCAGCCCCTCCGACCCGCACCCGGCCGGCACGGTCGAGCTGGTCCATGTCATCGAGGGCGAACTGACCCTCACCGTCGACGGCACCGACCACCGCGTCCCGGCCGGGGCCAGCGCCGCCTTCGAGGCCAACGCCGCCCATGTCTACGGCAACACGGGGGACCTTCCGATGCGGATGGTGATGGCGGTGTCGGTGCCGCCGGTGGGTTGAGCGGGGGACCGGGGGGCCTGGGGTGCTGCCGGTGGGCTGAGTCTTCGCCCGCCGGGTCTGTGGCTCCGCCCGTGGAGGGCCGTTCGCCGTCCGGAGGGGCCGTTCGCCGTCCGGAGGCCGGGACACCTGCCCGGGGTGGGTGCCGTCGAGGCGCCTGTTAGCGTGCGCGGATGCGCGCACCCATCGGACACTTCGAACAGGCCACCCCCGCCCCCGACGCCCTCGCCGAACTGGTCACCCCCGTCGCCGCCGCCGTCCGCGACTGGAGCGGCAGCGTCCCGGCCGGGCAGATCGTCTATGTCG
The DNA here is from genome assembly GCF_040683675.1 of Streptomyces sp. NPDC093252. Lineage (NCBI taxonomy): Bacteria > Bacillati > Actinomycetota > Actinomycetes > Kitasatosporales > Streptomycetaceae > Streptomyces > Streptomyces sp. NPDC093252. The sequence continues at coordinate 91,777 of NZ_JBFBEM010000015.1, forward strand.
AGACCGATCCGCAGTGGGCCGACACGGCGGTCTTCGTCCAGCACTACGGGCAGGACCTCCTCGAACAGTCCGCGAACTGCGTGGTCGTGGCCGGGAAGCGGGGCGGGGAGACCACCTTCGCGGCCTGCGTCGTCCTCTCCACCACCCGCGTCGACGTCAACGGCGCCGTCCGCCGCCAACTCGGCGCCCGCAAGGCGTCCTTCGCCGCGATGGACACCGCGACCGGGGAGACCGGCATGGAGTACGGCGGCATCACCCCGATCGGCCTGCCCGCCGACTGGCCGGTGCTGGTCGACCCGGCGGTGGTGGACCTGCCGTACGTCCTCGTCGGCAGCGGACGGCGGCGCGGGAAGCTGCTGGTGCCGGGCAAGGCGTTCGCCGAACTGCCGGGCGCGGTGGTGCTGGAGGGGCTGGGGGTGGCCTGAGAGCGGTGACGGACGTGGCCTGAGGGCGGTGGTGGCAGTGCCCTCAGGGCAGTGGTGGACGTGGCCTGAGGGCGGTGGTATCGGCCGGGGACACCCCGTGGCGGGTCAGCCGAGGCGGGGTATCTCGATCGCGGGGCAGTGGTCCATCACCATGTCCAGGCCCGCCGCGCGCGTCCGCTCGTACGCCGCCTCGTCGATCACCCCGAGCTGGAACCAGACCGCCTTGGCGCCCTTCGCCACGGCCTCGTCGGCGACCGCTCCCGCCAGGTCGCTGTTGACGAAGACATCGACCACGTCCACCGCGAAGGGGATGTCGGCCAGCGAGGCGTAGCCCTGCTCGCCATGGACGGTCTCCGCCTTGGGATGGACCGGGATCACCCGCTTGCCGAACCGCTGGAGCACCGCGGCGACGCCGTACGCCGCCCGGGACCGGTTCGCGGACAGGCCCACCACCGCCCAGGTGTCGCCCGACCCGGTCAGGATCCTGCGGATCGTCTCGTCGTCGCCGTACACGGCCGGCCTCCCGGACATTCCATCCCCCCCACAGCTCTTGCCCGCGCCTTCGTCGGCGCCTCTGTGGGAGGAACGCGCGGCACTCCGCGGAGATTCCCACCGGCACGGGGGGATCCCGACCGGCACGAGGACATCCCACCCGCCACGAGGATTCCCACCCGGCACGGGGGATTCCCACCGTCGCCCGTCGGCCGTCCCGGACCGCGTTTCCGCGCCAAGGTGTCCGGATGCCTCATGACATGCCTGCGTAGTGCGGCTTTCGGGCCTACGCTCGGGCCGTGCTGCGCATCATCGACGCCCGAACGGGCCATTCCGCCGACGCCGCCCCGGTCCGCCGGGGACTGACCCGCGTCGAGGTCCATGCCGCCGGACACGACACCACCGCCCTGCGGGTGCTGCTGGTCGCCGATGTCCTCGTCCGTGCCCTGGAACTGGGCGGTACGCCGGTGTGGGCGCAACTGGGCGGCGCGGACGACCAGACGGAACTGCGCGCGGACGCCGCCGCGCTCGGCGTCCGGCCGTTCGAGGAGAGCCGGGACGTCGGGCAGGCCCTCGGGGCGGCCCAGGTGATACACGTCGCGGCGAGGGAGGCCCCCGCGGGCGGCGCCGCACCGTTCACCGCCGAGGGCGCGCTCGTCGCCGTCGCGCCGGTCGACCCGGCGACGGGGCCCCCGCCCGGCACCGACCCCGCCGTCCTGCGGCTCGCCCTGCTCTCCGCTCGCCACGACCGTCCCGCGCGCGTGGACCCCGCCGCGCTGGACACCGCCCGGGGCATCCTCTCCGGCTGGCGCCGCGCGGTCGCCGGCTGGGCCCGCACCCCGTCCCGGCCGATCCCCGCCGATGTCCGCAAACGGCTCCGCGCCGCCTGGGAGGACGATCTGGACGTGCCCGGTGTCCTGACCGTCCTGCGCGGCGTCGCCGACGACCCCGCCGTCCCCGACGGAGCCCGCTTCGAGACCTTCGCCTACGCCGACCGGCTGCTCGGCGCCGAACTCACCCGGGACGTGGGGGCGCAGGCGTGACCCGCCGGACGGGCGCGGGCCCGCTGCGCCGCCTTGTGGTGCTGCGGCACGCCAAGTCGGCCTGGCCGGACGGCGTCCCCGACCACGACCGGCCGCTGGCACCCCGGGGCCGCCGGGACGCGCCCGCCGTCGGGCACGCCCTCGCCGAGGCCGATCTGCTGCCCGACCTCGCCCTGTGCTCCACCGCCGTCCGCGCCCGCCGGACCTGGGAGCTGGCGTCCGCGCAGTGGGGCACCCCGCCGCCGGTCCACCACGACCCGCGGGTGTACGCGGCGGACGCCCCCGAACTGCTGGCCGTCGTGCGCGAGACCCGGCCCCGGGTGGAGACCCTGCTCCTGGTCGGGCACAACCCCGGTCTGGAGGACCTGGTGCTGCGCCTCGCCGGGGACGGCCTGGACGGCACCCTGGACCGGGTCCGGGAGAAGTTCCCCACGTCCGCCGTGGCCGTCCTCACCTGGTACGGGCCCACCTGGGAGACCCTCGCCCCCGGCGCCGCCCTCCTGACGGCGGTCCTGGTGCCGAGGGGGCGGAAGAAGAAGGCCGCGTAGCCGAGGAGACGGGGTGGAAGGCCGCGCAGGGGGCGGTCATCCGGCCGCGAACGCCGCCGCCAGGGCCCCCGCCCCGCCCAGCACCACCAACTGGAGCACCCCGGGGCCCCGCCACCGCAGGGCGAGCAGGCCGCCGCCGGTCAGGGCCGCGCCGCCGAGCAGGATCCACATCGCCTGCCGGGCCGACCGGGGCGCCTCCGCCGGATTGGCGGGGTCGTAGGCGTCGCCCCAGCCGGTGATGCCCCAGCGCAGCCACAGCCAGGCGATGAGCAGCAGATCGAGCACCAGCAGCCCCGCAGAGGCCGCCGTCTGCGCCCCGCCCGACGGCCCGTGCCGCCGCTCCGCACCCGTCATGGCCCCTCCGCCCGGTCCCGCTGTGCCGTCCGACGCCATCAGCCTCCCGCCCCGGACCCGATCGCACATGAGTACGGCTACCTAGAAGGGTCACCGGGAACCGGGCCCCAGGGGCCGCATAGGCTGGGCGGATGCCGGACGAGTACCGCACAGTGGCCCGCGCGGGTGTGCACGAGACCGAGGTCAACCGCTCCCGCTTCCTGTGCACGCTCGCCCCGGCGGCCACCGAACAGGAGGCCCAGGACGTCATCGCGCGCGTGCGCAAGGAGCACGCGGACGCCACCCACAACTGCTGGGCGTATGTGATCGGCGCCGACGCCGCCGTCCAGAAGGCCAGTGACGACGGGGAGCCCGGCGGCACCGCCGGGCTCCCCATGCTCCAGATGCTGCTGCGGCGCGATCTGCGCCACACCGTCGCCGTGGTGACCCGCTACTACGGCGGGGTCAAACTCGGCGCGGGCGGCCTGATCCGCGCCTACGGGGGCGCGGTCGGCGAGACGCTGGACGCCCTCGGCACCCGCACCCGGCGCCGCTTCCGGCTGGGCGCGGTCACCGTCGGCCACGACCGCGCGGGGCGCCTGCACAACGACCTGCTCGCCACCGGCCGCACGGTACGGGAGGTGCGCTACGGCGAGCAGGTCGCCATCGAGGTCGCCCTCCCGGACGCCGAAGTCCCCGCCTTCCGCGCCTGGCTGGCCGACACCACCGCCGGGACCGCCGTCCTCGAACTCGGCGGGGAGACGTACGGTGATGTGTGATGTGTGATGTGTGATGTGTGATGTGTGATGTGTGATGTGTGAGCTGTCATGTGAGACGGGACGCGACCGGTCCGCCATCGGCAGCCGAGGTACGCGGTGCGCTGTCCCACGACCGAAGGGACCCTCCTCACCGTGACCGCCCACCGCGGCGTCCAGGTCCGGTCCACCGGCCTCGACCGGATCCTCGCCGACGCCTGCGACCGCGTCCCCGGCCCCATCGGCCGCGCCGACCGGAACCCCCGCTTCCCCCTTCTCGGCCACGCCCCGCCCTGCCGGACCTGACGCCCGGCGCGGGTGCGGCCGGTGGCAGACTGTGAGGTCCGTGAGCCACCGGTCACCGGCAGGGGATAGCGTGGCCGGTGCCGAGAACGCCGGCACCGGGCCGGCACGGGGGTTGTTGGGGGAGACGTGCGGGCCGGAGTGGTGTCGTGAGAATTCTGCACACGTCCGACTGGCATCTGGGCCGGGCCTTCCACCGGGTGAACATGCTCGGCGCCCAGGCCGGGTTCATCGACCATCTCCTGGCGACCGCGCGGGAACGGGCGGTGGACGCGGTGGTCGTGGCGGGCGATGTGTACGACCGGGCGGTCCCGCCGCTCGCCGCGGTCGAACTCTTCGACGAGGCCCTGCACCGGCTGGCCGGACTCGGGGTGCCGACGGTGATGATCTCCGGGAACCACGACTCCGCGCGCCGCCTCGGCGTCGGCGCCCGGCTGATCGGCCGGGCCGGGATCCATCTGCGCACCGACCCGGCGGGCTGCGGCACCCCCGTCGTCCTCGGCGACGCGTTCGGCGAGGTCGCCTTCTACGGGCTGCCCTATCTCGAACCCGCCCTGGTGAAGGACGAGTTCCAGGTGGAGCGGGCGGGCCACGAGGCCGTGCTCGCCGCCGCCATGGACCGGGTCCGCGCCGATCTCGCCACCCGCCCCGCGGGCACCCGCTCGGTCGTCCTCGCCCATGCCTTCGTCACCGGCGGCCGGGCCAGCGACAGCGAACGGGACATCACCGTCGGCGGGGTCGCCGCCGTCCCCGCCGGGGTCTTCGACGGCGTCGACTACGTGGCCCTGGGGCATCTGCACGGCTGCCAGACCCTCACCCCGCGGGTGCGGTACTCCGGGTCCCCCCTCGCCTACTCCTTCTCCGAGGCGGACCAGCGCAAGAGCATGTGGCTGATCGACCTCGCCGCCGACGGCACGATCGGCGCCGAGCGCCTCGACTGCCCGGTGCCCCGCCCCCTCGCCCGGCTGCGCGGCACCCTGGAGGACCTCCTCGCCGACCCGGCGCTCACCCCGCACGAGCAGTCCTGGACCGAGGCCACCCTCACCGACCCGGTCCGCCCCACCGACCCCATGGCCCGCCTCACCGAACGGTTCCCGCACGCCCTCGCCCTGGTCTTCGACCCGGACCGCCCGCCCGAGGACCCCGATGTGTCCTACGCGCGGCGGCTCGCGGGCCGCACCGACCAGGAGATCGCCGAGGACTTCGTGGCCCATGTGCGCGGCGCCGGACCCGACGCCCGCGAACGCGCCGTACTGCGCGACGCGTTCGACGCGGTCCGCGCCGATGCGACCCTCCGGGAGACGGGCCGGTGAGGCGCCACGGGTGCAACGCCGCCCGCGCCGACCGGGCTGTCCACGCGGACCGGGCTGTCCGCGAGTCCCGTCCCATGGGGCTCCATGGGTTCAGCGCCGCCCGTGTGACGGGGCTCCACGGGTCCATCGCCGCCCGTGTGACGGGGCCCCACCGGTTCATCGCCGCCCGTACCGACCGGCCCGTCCGGGAGGAGGCCCCTCGAACCGGTCCCCGCCGGCCCGGCGCGGTCCGCGCCGATCAGATCCCCCAGGAGAGCGCCCGATGAGGCTGCACCGCCTCGACCTCACCGCCTTCGGGCCCTTCGGCGCCACCCAGAGCGTCGCCTTCGACCCGCTCGCCGCCGCCGGACTGTTCCTGCTGCACGGCCCCACCGGCGCCGGAAAGACCTCCGTCCTGGACGCCGTCTGCTACGCCCTGTACGGCGCCGTCCCCGGCGCCCGGCAGACCGGCCAGGGCCTCACCCTGCGCAGCGACCACGCCGCGCCCGGCACCCGCACCTCCGTCACCCTCGAACTGACCGTCGCCGGACGGCGGCTGGAGATCACCCGCCAGCCGCCCTGGGCCCGCCCCAAGAAGCGCGGCGGCGCCGGTACCACCGTCGACAAGGCGCAGACCTGGCTGCGCGAGCACAGGGCGGGCGCCTGGACCGACCTCAGCCGCTCCCACCAGGAGATCGGCGAGGAGATCACCCAGTTGCTAGGGATGAGCCGGGAGCAGTTCTGCCAGGTCGTGCTGTTGCCGCAGGGCGACTTCGCGCGGTTCCTGCGCGCGGACGCCGAGGCCCGCGGCAGGCTCCTGGGGCGCCTCTTCGACACCCATCGCTTCGGCGAGGTCGAGAAGCGGCTCGCCGAGCGACGCCGGACCACCGAGTCCGCCGTCCGCGACGGGGACGCCGAACTCCTCGCCGACGCCCACCGGATGCAGCAGGCCGCCGGGGACGCCATGGAACTGCCCGGCCTCGCTCCCGGGGAGCCCGGACTCGCCGACGCCGTGCTCGGTGCCGCCGCCGTCGCCCGCTCCACCGCCCGCGAACAGCTCGACATCGCCCGCGCGGGCCTCCTCGCCGCCGAGTCCGACCGGGCCGCCACCGGCCGCGCCCTGGACGACGTACGGGAACTGGCGCGGTTGCAGGGGAGGTTCGGGGAGGCGCGGGAGCGGGCCGGGCGGCTCGAAGCGCGGGCCGGGGCGCACCGCGAGACGCGTACCCGGATGGAGCGCGCCCGCAAGGCGGCGGCCGTCGCCCCCGCCCTGGACCTGCGGGACGCCGCCGAGGCCGAGCACCGCCGGGCGGGCGCCGCCGAGGCCCGCGCGCGGGACCCGCTGCCCACCGCCCTCACCGGCGCCGGACCCACCGGCCTCGCCACCGCCGCCCGCCGCGCCACCGAGGAACTCGGCGGCCTGGAAGCCGCCCGCCGCGCCGAACAGCGCCTCGCCGAACTGACCGGGGAACGCGCCGCGCTGGACCGCCAGGACCGCGCCGACGACGACATCCTCGCCGAGACCGGCACCTGGCTCACCGGCTGGGACACCCACCGCACCGCCCTCCAGAGTGCCGTCGACACCGCGCAGGACGCCGCCACCCGGGCCGAACAACTCGGCGAGCGACGCGAGCCCGCCCGGCGGCGGCTGGCCGCGGCCCGGCAGCGCGACCGGCTCGCCCGGGACACCGAGAGCGCCGGACGCACGGCCCTGGATTCCGCCCGGCGGGCCGCCGACGCCCGCACCCACTGGCTCGACCTCAAGGAACAGCGCCTGAGCGGCATCGCCGCCGAACTCGCCGCGCACCTCACCGACGGCGCCCCCTGCGCGGTCTGCGGCGCCACCGCGCACCCCGCGCCCGCCCGCAAGGACGCCGGGCACATCGACCGCGCGGCCGAGCAGGCCGCCCAGGACACCTTCCAGCGCGCCGACGAGCAGCACACCGAGGACGAACGCCGTCTGGGCACCGTACGGGAGGCGCTCGCCGCTGCCGCCGCGGAGGCCGGGGACACCGCGGCCGAGGCGCTCGCCGCCGAGACCGAGGAACTGGAACGGCACTACGCGCGCGCCCGCGAGGAGGCGTCCGGCCTGCACACCGCGCACGAGAGCCTGCGCCACGCCGAGCAGGAGCACCGGCGCCGCACCGACGACCGGCAGCGGGCCGAGCTGCGGGCCGCCGCCCGCACCGCCCGCCGGGAGGGCCTGGAACGCGAACGCCGGTCCCTGGAGGACGAGCTGACGCAGGCCCGCGCCGCCTTCGCGAGCGTCGCCGCGCGGGCGGCGCACCTGGAGCGGCAGGTCGCCCTGCTCACCGAGGCCGCCGACACCGCCCGGGGCGCCGAGGACACCGCCCAGCGCCTCAAGGACGCCGACGCCAAGCTGTCCGACGCCGCCTTCCGCGCCGGTTTCGACACCCCGGCCGAGGCCGCCGCCGCCCTCCTCGACGACGCCGCCCACCGCGACCTCCAGCACCAACTGGACGCCTGGGCGGCCGAGGAGGCGGCCGTCCGCGCGCTGCTCGCCGAGACCGCCACGGCCGACGCCGCCCAGCAGCCCCCGGCCGACCTCGCCGCCGCCGAGGGGGCCGCCGCCGACGCCGACCGCCGGGTCCGTACCGCCGCCTCCGCCCGCGATGCCGCCGACCGGCGCCGCACCGAGCTGGACGCCCTCTCCGCGCGGGCCGCCGACGCCGTCCGCCGGCTCGCCCCGCTGCGCGCCGAGTACGACCGGGTCGCCCGGATGGCCGCCCTCACCGCGGGCACGGCCGCCGACAACGAACGCCGGATGCGGCTGGAGTCGTACGTCCTCGCGGCCCGGCTGGAGCAGGTCGCCGCCGCCGCGACCGTACAACTGCGGCGGATGTCGTCCGGCCGGTACACCCTGGTCCACTCCGACGACCGCAGCGGGCGCGGGCGCAGCGGGCTCGGGCTGCATGTGGTGGACGCCTGGACCGGCCGGGAGCGCGACACCGCCACCCTCTCCGGCGGCGAGACCTTCTTCGCCTCCCTCGCCCTCGCCCTCGGTCTCGCGGACGTCGTCACCGACGAGGCGGGCGGGGTCCGGCTCGACACCCTCTTCATCGACGAGGGCTTCGGCAGCCTCGACGACCAGACCCTGGACGAGGTCCTGGACGTCCTGGACTCGCTGCGGGAGCGGGACCGCAGTGTGGGGATCGTCAGCCATGTCGCCGATCTGCGGCGCCGGGTGCACGCCCAACTGGAGGTGGTGAAGGGGCGGTCGGGGTCGGTGCTGCGGCAGCGGACCTGACGGCCGCCCTCAGTGGCCGATCGGGCGGCGGGGCAGCGGCGAGGAGTACACGACACTCGTCGTCACCGACCCGAGCCCGGCGATCCGCCCCGTCACCTCCTCCAGATGCCGCATCGAACGCGCGGCGACCTTGATGACGAAACAGTCGTCACCGGTGACGTGATGCGCCTCCAGGATCTCCGGGGTGGCGGCCACCAGATCGTGGAACGGCCGGTAGTTGCCGTGCGGATAGCGCAGGCGGACGAACGCCAGGATGGTCAGCCCCAGCCGGTCCGGGTCCACGACCGCCGCGTACCCCTGGATCACGCCCGCCTCCTCCAGCCGCCGCACCCGCTCGGTGACCGCGCTGGGCGACATGGCCACCGCCCGCGCCAGCTCGGCGAAGCTGGCCCGTCCGTCGCGCTGGAGAACATCGAGGATGCGCCAATCGGTGGCATCGGGGGAAAACGTGCTCATGGGGCGAGAATGCCGGGGAATGCACGGCGGGGCAAGGAGAGCGCCGGGGAACTCGCCTTCATCCGGCGGTTCGGCCGCCGTAGATTCTCCGGCATGACGACGATCGCCCCGCTCCCGGTCACCCCGCCCACCCCCGCCGAGGCCGCCGCCCACTTCCGGGCCTCGCTCGCCTTCCACACCGATGTCTCCGATGTCGCCGCCGCGCTGGCCGCCGACGGCGGACCCGGCTTCGTGCTCCTCGACTCCCGCTCCACCGAGTCCTGGGACCAGGGCCACATCCCCGGCGCCCTGCATCTGCCCACCGCGCAGATCCCCGCCCTCGCGCCCCGGCTGCTGGACCCGGCCGTACCGGTGGTGACCTACTGCTGGGGCCCGGCCTGCAACGGCGCCACCCGCGCCGCCCTCGCCCTCGCCGAACGCGGCTACCGGGTCAGGGAGATGCTCGGCGGATTCGAGTACTGGGTGCGCGAGGGCTTCGCCCACGAGACGGCGGACGGCGCCGAGCGCCGGGCGGCCGACCCGCTGACGGCACCGGTGGGCGGGGTCTGCGGCTGCTGAGGAGGGAGGGGCCGGTGGAAAAGGGGATGCGGGGGTTGCGGGTGGTGTTCATGATGGGCTGTCATGCCTCTTTTTCCCCACCCCACCCCCGAAGCCCTCCGCCGTGATCCGCTCCCGCTGCGCGGCCGTACCGCCCTCGTCACCGGCGCCAGCCGGCGCGGCGGGATCGGGCACGCGGTGGCCCGGCGTCTGGCGGCGTACGGCGCGAGCGTGTACCTGCACCACCATGTGCCGCACGACGCCGAACTCCCCTGGGGCGCCGACCGGCCCGAGGACGTCGCCGCGTCCGTGCGCGAGGCACTCGGCGACCCGGCCGCGACCGTCGTCCACGGCCCCGGCGACCTCGCCGACCCCGAGGCGCCCGCCCGGCTGATCGCCACCGCCGCCGGAGCGCTCGGCGGACGGCTGGACATCCTGGTCGCCAACCACGCCCGCAGCGGCCGGGACGGCACCCTCGACGAGATCGACGCGACGATCCTGGACGACCACTGGGCCGTGAACACCCGCTCGGTCCTGCTGCTGGTGCAGGCGTTCGCCCGGCAGCCGGAACGGCCCAGGGGCGGGCGGGTGATGATGATGACGTCCGGTCAGGACATCGCGGGCGGCATGCCCCACGAACTCGCCTACGGCCTCCAGAAGGGCGCCCTCGCCTCCATCACCCGGTCCCTGTCCACGACGCTCGCCGAGCAGGGGATCACCGTGAACACGGTCAACCCGGGCCCCGTCGACACCGACTATCTGACGGGCGCGGACTACGACGCCGTCGCCGCGCGCTTCCCGGGCGGGCGCTGGGGGATGCCGGACGACCCGGCCCGCCTCATCGCCTGGCTGGCCACGGACGAGGCGGGCTGGATCACCGGGCAGGTGATCGACTCGGAGGGCGGGTTCCGGCGGTGAGGTGGGGGAGTGGCCTCCCGGCGGTGAGGCGGGGGGAGTGGCCTCCCGGTAGTGAGGCGGGGGGCGGGTTCCGGGGGCGGCGCGGGCCGTGACGGGCGGGCCTCGGCGCCGGCGCGAACCGTGAGGGGCGGGCCTCGGCGCCACCGCCCTCCGGCCCCGCTGCTACAGCCGCGCCAGCTCGTCCACCAGGTCGTCCAGCCCCAGTGAGCCCTGCGACAGCGCCGCCATGTGCCACGCCTTCAGGTCGAACCCGTCGCCGTGCCGCTCGCGGGCCTTCTCGCGGCCCAGCAGCCAGGCGCGTTCGCCCAGCTTGTAGCCGATCGCCTGGCCGGGAATGGTGAGATAGCGGGTCAGTTCGCTCTCCACGAAGTCCGCCGGGCGGCTGCTGTGGGCGCCGAAGAACTCCTGGGCCAGCTCGGGCGTCCAGCGCTCTCCGGGGTGGAACGGCGAGTCGGCCGGGATCTCCAGCTCCAGATGCATACCGATGTCCACGATCACCCGGGTCGCCCGCATCATCTGGGCGTCCAGATAGCCGAGCCGCTCCTCGGCGTCCGTCAGGAAGCCCAGCTCGTCCATCAGCCGCTCCGCGTACAGGGCCCAGCCCTCGGCGTTGGCGCTGACCCCGCCCAGGGTGGCCTGGTAGCGGGAGAGGTTCTCGGCGACGTGCGCCCACTGGGCGAGCTGGAGGTGATGGCCGGGGACGCCCTCGTGGTACCAGGTCGACACCAGGTCGTACACCGGGAACCGGGTCTGCCCCATGGTCGGCAGCCAGGTGCGGCCGGGGCGGGAGAAGTCCTCGGAGGGGGCGGTGTAGTAGGGCGCGGCGGCGCTGCCGGGCGGGGCGATCCGCGACTCCACCCGGCGGACCCGCTCGGCGAGTTCGAAGTGGGTGCCGTCGAGCGCCTCGATCGCCTGGTCCATCAGCCCCTGGAGCCAGTCGCGGACCTCGTCCACGCCCTCGATGTGCCGCCCGTGCTCGTCCAGATGGGCCAGCGCCACCCAGGGCGTCGCGGCGCCGGGCAGGATCTTCTCGGCCTCGCGCCGCATCTCGGCGAGCAGCCGGTGGTACTCGGCCCAGCCGTACGCGTACGCCTCGTCCAGGTCGAGATCGGTGCCGTTGAAGTAGCGGGCCCAGCGGGCGTAGCGCTCACGGCCGACGGTGTCGGGGGCGCCCTCGATCGCCGGGGCGTACACGTCCCGCAGCCAGTCCCGCAGGGCGACCACCCCGGCGGTGGCGGCGCGGGCCGCCTCGTCCAGCTCCGCGCGCAGGGCGTCGGGTCCGGCGGCGGCGAAGTCCTCGAACCAGCCGCGCCCGGTGCCGTCGGTGTCCGCCCACTCGCCGAGCTGCCCGATCAGGGTGGCCGTCGGCCGGGGCGCCGCGTACAGCTTGCGGTCCAGGCCGAGCTGGAGGGCGGCGCGGTAGCCGGCCAGGGCGTCCGGCACCGCGCGCAGCCGCTCGGCGATGGCCGCCCAGTCCTCGTCCGTGTCGGCCGGGGTCACGGTGAACACCTCCCGCACCGAGTGCAGCGGGGTGCCCAGGTTGCCGGCCTGGCGCAGCCCCTCGTCGGCCTCGTGCACGGCGAGTTCGGCGGTCAGGCGCTCGCGCAGCAGCCGGGCGCAGCGCCGCTCGATGTCACTGTCGGCGCCGGGCAGGCGCTCGGCCTCGTCCAGACGCACCAGCGTGGCCCGTGCCAGCGCCGCGACCGCCTCCTGTCCGGCGGGGGAGAGGTCCGGCATTCTGCGCGAGCTCTCCGCGACACCGAGATAGGTGCCGGTGACCGGGTCGAGGGCGATGAGATCGTCGACATAGGCGTCGGCGACCTCGCGGGGCAACTGCTGGCTCTTGGTCGTCTGTGACATGCGGCCCATCCTCATACGGCCGCCCGCCGGACGTCACCCCGATTGCGCCGGGGGCAGAATCGGCCCGCAGTCCCACTGCTGGAAGATCAGCCGTGTCTCGACCCGGGCGACCTCGCGCCGGGCGGTGAACTCGTCCATCACCAGCCGTTGCAGATCTGCCATGTCCACGACCGCGACATGCACCAGATAGTCGTCGGGACCGGTCAGATGGAACACCGTCAGCGCTTCCGGCAGCGCCCGCACCCGGTCCACGAACGACCCCACCAGCTCCCGCCGATGCGGTCTGACCTGCACGGACAGCAGTGCCTGGAGACCGCGCCCGAGTTTGGCCGGATCCAGTTGCAGCCGATGCCCGAGGATCACCCCGGCCCGCCGCAGCCGGGCCACCCGGTCCAGGCACGTCGACGGCGCCACCCCGATGCGCCCGGCGAGATCGCGGTACGTCGTCCGGGCATCGTTCTGGAGCAGCCGCAGCAACCGGAGATCCACCGGATCCAGTACGACAGACTGGGCCATCGGCCGAACGTAGCACGGGCTTTCGAACACGTGGACTGGCCGGTGCCCAAGGCTGCCCCCATGGACATACCCACCCCACCGAGCGCCCTGACCCCACCGCGAGCCCTGGACACCGAGGCCGTGCACGCCGGCCGCGACGACCTCGCCGGGCAGGGACTGCACGCCCCGCCGATCGACCTCTCCACCACATACCCCTCGTACGACAGCCGCGCCGAGGCGGACCGCGTCGACGCCTTCGCCGCCACCGGCGCCGAGCCGGACGGCCCGCCCGTCTACGGACGCCTCGGCAATCCGACCGTCGCCCGCTTCGAGACCGCCCTGGCCCGGCTGGAGGGCACCGGGTCCGCCGTCGCCTTCGCCAGCGGTATGGCCGCCCTCACCGCCGTGCTCCTCGCCCGTGCCGCGCTCGGGCTGCGCCATGTGGTGGCCGTCCGGCCGCTGTACGGGTGCAGCGACCATCTGCTCACCGCCGGGCTGCTCGGCACCGAGGTGACCTGGACCGACCCGGCCGGGATCGCCGACGCGCTGCGCCCGGACACCGGTCTGGTCATGGTCGAGACCCCGGCGAATCCGACCCTGGCCGAGATCGATCTGCGGGCCGTCGCCCATGCCTGCGGATCGGTGCCGCTGCTCGCCGACAACACCTTCGCCACCCCCGTCCTCCAGCGCCCGGCGGACCAGGGCGCCCGGCTCGTCCTGCACTCCGCCACCAAGTACCTCGGCGGCCACGGGGACGTGCTGGGCGGGGTGGTCGCCTGCGACGAGGAACTCGCCGGGGCGCTGCGCCGGATCCGGTTCGCGACGGGCGGGGTGCTGCACCCGCTGGCCGGGTATCTGCTGCTGCGCGGTCTGGCGACCCTGCCGGTACGGGTCCGGGCGGCCTCCGCGACCGCCGCGGAACTGGCCCGCAGACTCACCGCCGACCCCCGGGTCGCCCGGGTGTGCTACCCCCGGATCGGCGGCGCGATGATCGCGTTCGAGCCGTACGGCGACCGCGACCCGCACGACCTGATCGCCGCCGTCCGGCTGATCACCCCCGCCGTCAGCCTCGGCAGCGTCGACACCCTCATCCAGCACCCCGCGTCCATCAGCCACCGCGTCGTCGCCCCGGACGACCGCCGGGACGCCGGGGTCGGCGACCGGCTGCTGCGGCTGTCGGTGGGCCTGGAGGACGTGGACGACCTGTGGGCGGACCTGGACCGGGGTCTGGGGGGCCGGGGCCTGGAGGACCGGGGTCTAGGGGGCCGGGGTCTGGGGGAGGGGGCTCTGGGGGAGGGTGCCGCCGGGCGGGCCGCCGGGGGGCGGCCGGACGGACGGGTCGGCGCCGGGGCCGGGGCCGGGACCACCGGGTGGGCGGGGGACGCGCACCCCGCGACTTCTGGGGCCCACTCGGCGATCCCTGAGGCACACCGGGCGATTCCCGGGGCCTGCTCAGGGACGCCTGGAGTGCGTCCGGCGGCCCCTTGAGGCCGGCTTGGGGGCCTCGGGATGCGCGCGCCTGGCGATCTCTGGGGTCTACTCGGCGATTCGTGGGGCGTGCCCGGGGATGCCTGTGGGGTGCGCCCGGCGGCCCTTGGCGCCCACTCGGGGACCTCTGAGGCCACTCGGCACCCCTTGGGGCCTACCCGGGGACGCCTGGGGTGCACTCGGCGCCCCTTGAGCCCCACCAGGCAACCTCTGGGATCCACTCGGCGCCCCCCGGAGCGCACCCCGCGACGCCTGCGGCCCACCCAGTGACCCCCGCCCCCGGGCCCGTCACTCCCGGGCCCGTCACTCCCGGGCGCTTCGCTCCCGTGCCGTGTCGTACGGCGGGGCCGATGTCACCGGGGCCGATGATGCCGGGGTCGATGCCGCCGGGCTCGGTGTCACCGGCGCCGCGTCCAGCCGGGCCGTGATGACCAGGGTGCCCCCCTCGATCTGGTAGTCGAGCGGGAGGCCCAGACCCCGCATCGCGGCGACCATGCCGGTGTTGCCGGACCGGGTCACCGCGTACACGCTGTCGCAGCCCGCCTCCACGGCCATCGCCACCAGCCGCCCCAGCAGTTCGCCGCCGATGCCGCGCCGCTGCCAGGCGTCCTCGACGATCAGCGCGACCTCGGTCTCGTCGCCGTCCCACAGCAGATGGCCGAGACCGGCGATCCGGCCGTCCCCGGTCTCGACCGCGAGGGTGCGGCCGAAGCGGGGGCTGAGCAGATGGTGCAGATAGCGGTCGGCGTCGCCCACCGGGCCGTGGTAGCGCAGGCCGAGGGTGTGGGCCGAGCAGCGTTCGTGCAGGGCCTTGGCCGCGTCGAGGTCGTCGGGCCCGGCCCGGCGCACGGTGAAGTCGCCGCCCTCGGGCAGCGTCAGGACGTCACGGCCGCGCGGGACGCGGGGGCCGAGCCGGGAGTCCAGCTCGACCAGCGCGCGCGCCCGCGCGAACTCGGTGGGCGTGAACGGCAGATAGGGCCGCTCCACGGTGATCACTCCGCCTTCTGGTGCTCGCAGTCGCATCACGGTGTCCTCCAGCGCGCCTTCCACGGGAACGCGCTCCGGCGACCGGCCGGAGGCGGTGGGCCGCGCGGGCAGCGAGCGGATGGTGCACCGTCCCAACAACTGACGCAGGGCCAGCGGAAGTTCCGCCGCGTCCAGAGCGGTCCGGGTGGCGAGCGAGAGGATCCGGGTCGGGGCGTCCACCAGGTCGTGGGTGTCGGCCCGCTCGATCCAGGTGCCGGAGCCGCCCGCGAGGGCCACCGCGCGGGTCAGCTCGGTGGCGGCGAGGGTGCCGGGGGAGCGGAGCAGGAACTCGTCGACGGTGTCCGCGCCCAGGGGGTGCGTCTGGAGGCTGAGGATGTCGACGCGGTGCCCGGCGAGCGCCGTGCACAGGGCGGCGAGGGCCCCGGGTTCGTCGCGGACCGTGGTGCGCATCCGCCACAGGGTGGGGTGCGGGGGCGTGGCGCCGTCGCGCGCCCCGTCGCCGGGGGCCGGGGGCCCGGCCCGCCGCTCGGGGGAGCGGGGCCGGGCACCGGTATCGGACGGCGGTGGCGGGGCATGGCCGTGGCGGCGTGACCACCAGACGTGGAACGCCGCCGTGGCCACCAGCACCACCGCCGAGATCAGCAGCAGTTCGGGGCCGCCGGGCCCGTGCCCGATCAGATTGGCCACGGCGTCCGCGACGGCGACGGCCGTGAACAGCGCGGCCAGCTCCACCACGTCCCGCCGCCAGTGGTGCACCGGGCGGCCGTGGCGGGCCCGGGTGACGTCGGTCATCGTCCTTGTCGCCTTCGCCTTCGCCTTCGCCTTCGTCTGCGTCTTTGTCTTCGGCTCCGTCTTCCGATTCATGCCGCCACTGTGAAGGAACGGTGTTGCGTGATCACAAACGCGCTGTGACCGAACGGTAAAAGCTACTTATGTCCTTTTTGTGGCTGCCCGTGCGGTGAGGGACCACCCGCCGGACGGCGCCGCCCGGGGCTCACTGTCCGACCCGCCCCGGCTGGAGCGTCTTGGTGAACAGCACCGTCCCGTCCTGCTCGCGCAGCCGCACGGTCAGCTCCCCGCTGCCGCCGTCGATGTCCACCTCGCCGAAGAACTGGTACCCCTCGGCCGGTGACACGTTCGCCACCGTCGGCGCCTTCAGGAACACCCGCTCGGGCCCGAACGTGCCGTCCAGCGCGTTCGCCGGGAACGCGCCCGCGTTCAGCGGACCGGAGACGAACTCCCAGAACGGCTCGAAGTCGCCGAACGCGGCGCGCGACGGCTGGTAGTGCTGCGCCGAGGTGTAGTGCACGTCCGCCGTCAGCCACACCGTGCCGGTGATCCGCCGGTGCTTGATGTACCGCAGCAGCTCCGCGATCTGGAGTTCCCGCCCGAGCGGCGCCCCCGGGTCGCCCTGCGCGACCGCCTCGATGTGCGGCTTCCCGTCGCCGGTGTCCGGCACCACCAGGCCGATCGGCATGTCGGAGGCGATCACCTTCCACACCGCCCGCGAGCGCGACAGTTCCCGCTTGAGCCAGGCGAGCTGCCCGGCGCCGAGAATGCCCTGCGGGTCCGTGGGCTGGTCGTCCGTCGAGTTGGCGTTGCGATACGTCCGCATGTCCAGCACGAACACATCGAGCAGCGGGCCGTGGCGCTGGACCCGGTGCACCCGGCCGTCGGGGCGGCGCAGAGTGGAGATGGGGAAGTACTCGGAGAACGCCTGCCGGGCCCGCCCGGCGAGCACGTCCACCCGCTTCTCGGTGTACCGGCCGTCGCCGAGGATCTCCCCGGGGTACCAGTTGTTGGTGACCTCGTGGTCGTCCCACTGGATGATCGACGGCACCCGGGCGTTGAACGCGCGCAGATGCGCGTCCAGCAGGTTGTAGCGGAAGTTGCCGCGGAACTCGGCGAGGGTCTCGGCCACCTTCGCCTTCTCCTCGGTCGTGACGTTGCGCCAGATCCGTCCGTCGGGCAGGGGCACGGACGCGGTGATCGGGCCGTCCGCGTACACGTTGTCCCCGCTGCACAGGAAGAAGTCGGGGTCCAGGCGGCCCATCGCCTCGTAGATCCGGTAGCCGCCGATCTCCGGGTTGATGCCCCAGCCCTGTCCCGCCAGATCCCCGGACCAGACGAACCGGACGCCGTCGCGCCGCTTGTCCGACGCGGTCCGGAAGGTGCCCTCGACCGGCTCGCCGGTACGGCGCGGGTCGTCCGGGTCGGCCAGCAGCACCCGGTAGTGGATCTGCTCGCCGGACGGCAGCCCGCGCAGGAGGGTGGTGCCGGTGAAGTCGGTGCCGGGGCCGAGCAGCGGACCGTACCGGCGGGTGGTTCTGCGGAAGGACTCGGTGGCGGACGTCTCGACGATCATCCGGGCCGGGCGGTCCGAGCGGACCCACACCAGCCCCGAGTCCGTGGTGACATCGCCGGTCTGGACGCCCCACCCGGCGCGCGGGCGCCCCGACAGGGCGAGGGCGGGGGCCGCGCCGGGACCGGCGGGCAGGGCCAGGGCCGCCGAGGCGGCGAGCGAGCCGCGCAGCACACCGCGGCGGCCGGGGAGCGGACCGTGGGACATGGGGAGCCTCCAGTGATGTCGATCCGGTGGGGTACGGAGTCGGGTGGTGTCCGGCCGCCTCCCCGGGGGGATCGGAACCGGCCACCGAGGGCGCGCACCGCCACTCCTACGGGGGCTCCACAGCGGGCACGCGAACCGGAGGTGAACAACGGAGCGTGCCGTGTCCCGTCCGCCCCGTCCGCCGGTTGTGCGGTGGCCAACGGACCGTGCCCCGTCCGCCGGGTCCGGGGTGGACAGCGGACCGTGCCCCGTCCGCCCGTTCCGGAGGGTGGACAGCGGACCGTGCCCCGCCCCCGGTTCACTCCCCGGCCGCCTCCGCCATCAGCGCCACCCCCGCCCTGATCCGCGCGGGCGTCAGATGCGCGTACCCGAGCACCAGCCGCACGACGCCGGGGGTACCGGGAGCGCCGGGGGCCCCGTGCTGCGGGGCGGCGCTCTGGTTCGCGTAGTCCGCCAGCGTCCGTACGGCGACCCCGGCCTCCCCCACCCGCGCGAGGAACCCCTCCTCGGACCCCCGCCCCAGAGGCAGTTCGGCGATGACGTGGAGCCCCGCCGCGATGCCGGAGACCCGCGCCCCGGGGAAGCGGTCCGCCAGCGCCGCCACCAGGGCGTCCCGGCGCTCCCGGTAGGCGCGCTGGCAGCGCCGCAACTGCCGGTCGTAGTCGCCGCGCTCCACGAACCGCGCGAACATCTCCTGGTCCAGCGCCGGATGCCCGAGGTCCATGGTCCGTTTGCGCTCCACCGTCTCCTCGGCGAGCCACCGGGGCACCAGCAGCCAGCCCAGCCGCAGCCCCGGTGCCAGGGACTTGCTCACCGAGCCCGTATAGGCCACGTGTTCCGGATCGAGCCCCTGGAGCGCGCCGACCGGCGCCCGGTCGTAGCGGAAGTCGCCGTCGTAGTCGTCCTCCAGGATCAGCCCGTCCCGGTCCCGCGCCCAGGCCAGCAGATCGGCCCGGCGCCGCGCCGAGTACGCGATGCCGGTCGGGAACTGGTGGGACGGCGTCGTCACCACGGCCCGCACCCCGGACGCCCGCAGCGGCTCCAGGGCGATCCCCTCCGCGTCGAGCGGCACCGGGACGGTGGCCACCCCGGCCGCCGCGTACAGGGTGTCGTGCTGCGGGCTGCCCGGGTCCTCCACGCCGATCGCGCGCTCCCCGCGCGCGTGCAGCACGAAACCGAGCAGCGCCGACGCCTGGGCGACCCCGGAGACCACCACGATCCGCTCCGGGTCCGCGACCACCCCCCGGCGCCGCGCCAGCAGCCCGGCCAGCGCGGTGCGCAGCCGGGGCAGGCCCCGCGGGTCGGGATAGCCGAGGGCGGTGTGCGGCACCTCCGCCAGCGCGGCACGCTGGGCCGCCGCCCACGCGGCCCTCGGGAACAGCGCGAGATCGGGCGTGCCGGGTACGAAGTCGGCCCGCACCCCCGTCGTCCGCGGCGCCAGATCCCGCACCGCCGGCCGCGCGGCCCGTACGGCGTCCCCGACCCAGGTCCCCGCCCCGCGCCCGCTGCGCAGATACCCCTCCGCCGTCAACTGCTCGTACGCCTCCGTGACCAGCCCCCGCGACACGCCCAGGTCGCCCGCCAGGTCCCGGCTCGACGGCAGCCGGGTGCCCGGGGTGAGCCGCCCCGAGCGCACGGCCTCGCGCAGGGCGGCCTGGAGGGCCCGGCCCCGCGCGCGGGCGGGCGCCGAGGCGGCCGGGAGCAGCAGCTCCCAGGCCGGGGAGGCCGGAGAGGCCGGGGCGGAGGGGGCGGAGGGGGCGGAGGGGGCGGGGGCCGGTGAAGCGGGGGAGGCGGTTGCGGGGGAGGCGGGCGTCGACGGGGTGGGTGCGGACGGGGTGGCCGCGGGGGAGGCGGGCGCCGAATTGGTCTCCGATGGGCTCATGGAAATGGACCTTAATCCGGACCGCCCGCCTCCCTAGCGTCGGTGCCATGAATGCCACCACCGCGCGCGGGGCCCTGCTCGCCGCGTTCGCCTGCGTCCTTGTCGGGGCGTCCTTCACCGCCAACAGCGTGCTCGGGGACTACCCCTACGCGGGCGGCCAGTTCCTGCGCTACGCGCTCGCCGGTCTGCTGCTCGTCCCGCTCGCGGGACCGGGCGCCGGGGCCCGCCTCAGGGCGCTGACCCCGCGCCAGTGGGGGCGCCTGGCCCTGCTCGCGGCGGTCGGCATGGTCGGCTTCAACCTGGCGGTGCTCGCCGCCGAACGCACGGCGGAACCGGCCGTCCCGGGCGTCTTCGTCGGCTGCGCGCCCATCGTCGTGGCGGTCCTGGTCCCGCTGACGTCCGGCCGCCGCCCGCAGCGGACGGTCCTGTACGGGGCGCTGCTGGTCGCGGTCGGCGCGTTCACCGTCCAGGGGTGGGGCCGTACGGATGCCGCCGGGATCGCCTTCTCGGTGTGCGCGCTGCTCGGCGAGGTCGGCTTCGCGATGCTGGCGGTGCCGGTACTGCGCCCTCTGGGGCCGCGCCTGCTGTCGGCCACCGTGTGCGGGCTCGCGGCGGTCGAATCGGCGGCGGTGGGGCTGCTGGTGGACGGCTCGGGGTGGCTGCCCCGCCCGGACAGCACGGAGGTGCTGGCGCTGCTGTGGCAGGCGGCCGTGGTCACCGTCATCGGCTTCGTCTGCTGGTACATGGCCATGCAGCGGATCGGCGCGGAGCGCGCCACGCTCTTCTCCGGCCTCATCCCGGTCGCGGCGGCGGCGACCGCCCCCCTGGTCGGAACGGGCACCTATGGGCTCGCCCAGGCCGTAGGCAGCACCCTGGTGGGCGCGGGCGTGGCGCTGGGTTCGGGGGTGGTACCGGGGACGAGGGCGGTGCGCCTGTTGCGCCTGACGCGGCTCTCGTGGTTCTCGTGGCCGCAGCGGCGGGGAGGGGCGGGCGGCGGGGCTCAGGGGCCCGGTCCGGGGGCCTCCCCGCCGTCCCTCACCGGCTCCCGTCCAGAATCACCCGCGCCACCAGCGCCGGATCGTCGTGCATCGGGACATGGCCGCAGCCGGGGAGCCGGATCAGCCGGGCGTGCGGAATGATCCGCTTGGCGCGCACGCCCTGGCGGCGCGGCAGCAGCAGATCCCGGCTGCCCCAGGCGACGGTGACCGGGACACCCGTGACCGCGTCCGTGAACCGCACCCCCGTACCGGCCCGCAGAGTCTCGGTGAACCCCGTGGCCCCGGCGAGCGCCCGGGTCTCGGCGATCACGGCCTGCGGCGCGCGACGGGCCGGGTGCGCGTAGATCGTGCTGGTCAGCGCGGTACGCCCGGCCGCCGTGCGGGCCATCTTCTCGACCAGCGGCACGGGCATCCGCCGCGCGGTGTGCCGCATGGTCCGCAGCAGGGCGAAGGCGTAGTGCCGCTCGGCGGTGGTCCAGAACCCGGCCGGGGACAGCGCGGTCACCGACCGGACCAGCTTCTCGCGGCCCAGTTCCAGGGCGAGGAGCCCGCCCAGCGAGTTGCCGGCCGCGTGGGGCCGGTCCAGCTCCAGCGCCGCGCACAGCGCGCCCAGGACCGTGCGGGTGGTGGGCAGGTCGTGGGGGAGCCCGCCGGGCAGGGCGGGGGAGGCGCCGAAGCCGGGCAGGTCCAGCGCGACGACGTCCCGCTCGGTCGCCAGGATGTCCACCACCGGGTCCCACGCCTGCCGGTGGTGCCCGATGCCGTGCAGCAGGAGCAGCGGCTCACCGGTGCCCACGCGCGCGTAGGAGACGGTCACGGTGCTCGGGCCGTGGGGGGTCGGGATGTCGAAGGAAACGGTGGTGGCGGCCATGGCTGCTGCTCCTCGGGGCCGGGAGGGGGTCGTCCGGGGGAGGGGGGAGGAGGGGGGAGTTGGGGCGGGGCGGGGGCGTGTGCTCGGTGGACAGCTTGGCAGGGATGGCTACTCGCCGGTAGGTCGCGTGCACGGTCCCCTCGGCCGCCGCGCGCACGATCCCTGGCCGCCGTGGGGGGCGCCCCCCCACGTACCCCCCGGCGTTCCCGGGCCACAGCCCCATTCCCCGTTGCCCGGAACACGGTCATATCGCCTGGACACCCTGGAGGGTGCCGGGATGGGATGGGACGGTGAGCACCGACACCGCGACCGATCTCTTCGAGGAGCACCGCCCTGTCCTGTTCGGGGTGGCCTATCGCATGCTCGGCCGGGTGGCCGACGCCGAGGACGTGGTCCAGGACGGCTGGCTGCGCTGGTCCGCCGCCGACCGCTCGGACGTCCGCGCTCCGCGCGCCTACCTCGTCAGGATCGTCACCCGGCTGTCCATCGACCGGCTCCAGCAGATCCGCGCCCGGGGCGAGTCCTACGTCGGGCCCTGGCTGCCCGAGCCCTGTGTCACCGACTTCGGGGACGGCGTCCCGGACACCGCAGAGCGGGCCGTGCTCGCCGACACGGTGTCCCTGGCCGTCCTCGTCGTCCTGGAGTCGCTCTCGCCGCTGGAGCGGGCGGTGTTCGTGCTGCGCGAGGCGTTCGGGTTCCCGTTCGCGGACATCGCCGCGATGCTCGACCGGGCCGAGCCCGCCGTGCGCCAGCTCGCCGGGCGGGCCCGGCGGCACGTGGAGGAGCGCCGACCGCGCTATGAGGTGGATCCGGCCAGCCGCCGGGATCTGACCGAACGGTTTCTGGCCGCCGCCGGGGGCGGTGATCTGGGGGCCCTGATGGAGCTGCTGGCGCCGGACGTCCGGCTCGTCGGCGACAGCGGCGGCAAGGCGAAGGCGCCGCTGCGGATCCTGGAGAGCGCCGACAAGGTGGGCCGATTCCTCGTCGGGGTCGCCCGGCAGGGCATTCCGGATCTCACCTTCCGGGCCGTGGAAGTGAACGCCGGGCCCGCTCTTCTCGTCCTCTCCGGTGGCAAGCCCGATTCCGTGTTCCAACTGGATGTCGCGGATGGACGTATTCAGGCCGTCTACGTCATTCGCAATCCGGACAAGCTGTACGCCTTGGCCGCTGTCTGAGTTCGCCTACGCCAACCCGACTAGGTAGGTTTCCTGGCGAACGTTTGCCCGACCGGTGGTCGGCCGCAGGTCCCCGTCCCGCGACGGGGGCTTTGCCGCTACGTCACGAATGCGGCCCTTTGCGAACGCGTCGTGAACGCTCCGCTGCGAGGGCCGCCCGCGGCGCACGGGGGACGGAGGATTGGTATTGACCAAGGGTTAAGGCAGCCTTATGGTCGCTCTTAGTGCAACAACCTTTAATAAACAAGGGCGCTAAAAAACGCTGCCGGATCACGGCGATTGCGAGGACAGGGTGGGGACCACGCAGCTAGAAGCGGTACCGGAACCAAAATACTGGCATCTACGAACCGTGCTCACCGAAGCACTGGACTCCGAGTTCGCGGTGGGCGAGATCCTGCCCAACGAGCGCGATCTCGCCGCCCGCTTCGGTGTCGCCCGCGCCACACTGCGGCAGGCACTCGAACAGCTCGAACTCGAAGGCCGCCTCCAGCGCCGCCGCGGCGTCGGTACGACGGTGGCGCCGCCGCGCATGGGCGTGGCCGTCGGCACCGAGCAGCACGCCTGGCCGGGCACCGGCGAGGACGCCTGGCAGGCGGCGGACTGCGCGCTGGCCGAGCCGCCCGCCCCGGTCGCCGGGGCCCTGGAGACGGACGGCGGGCAGCCGGTGCACATCGTGCGCCGGACGCGGATGACGCACGGGCAGCCGGTCGCCGCCGAACTGCTCTACATCCCGCAGTCCTCGGTGCCCGAGCTGACCGCCATAGACGCCCCCTCGGGCGCCGCCCGCGCGCGGGCGGTGGTGCGCGAGCTGCACCGGCTGGAGCTGGAGGGCAGCGAGAGCGCCGTGGAACTGGGCTCGGCCAACGCGGGCGACGCCAAGGAACTGGACCGCCTGCCCGGCGCGCCGGTCCTGGTCGTCACCACCCGCTACCTCGCCGACGGCCGTACCGCCGCGGTCTCCGTGGCCACGTACCGCGCGGACACCTGCCGGCTGACCTTCGGGGACTCCGGAAGCGTGGAGATCCACCAGGGGCCCGAGCAGCGGGCCTCCTGAACCCGCGGGGCGCCACCCGGACCAGGGGCCGGGCGGGACGCCCTCCGCGGGACGACCGACAGCGCACAAGAGCCGCGCCCCGGGAGGGATCCCGGGGCGCGGCTCTTCGCGTATGCGCTGGGGCCTCTCACAGCCCGGTGCGGCCCTACTGCCGGGCCGTCCCCGCGCCCTCCACCGCGAACAGTTCGTCCTCGACATGGTCCAGCGCCAGCCGGAGCGCCCCCGTCGCCACCGCCGCCTCGCCCAGCAGGGACAGGGCCACCCGCGGGGGCCGCAGACAGTAGCGGGCGAGTTCGCGGCGCAGGGGCTCCAGGACATCGTCCAGGCCCGCCGCCCAGCCGCCGACGACGACGAGCTCCGGGTCGAGGGCGAGGACCAGCGCCGCCACATCGTGGATCAGGCGCTGTATGAAGCGGTCCACGGCCTGACGGGCCCCCTCGTCGCCCCGGCGGGCCCGCGCGAAGACATCCGCCACCTGCTGCTCGTCCAGCGGCTGGAGCGGCTCGTCCGTGGTGGACAGCAGGCGCTCCGGGGTCACCTCGCGGCCCAGCAGATGCAGCGCGCCGATCTCGCCCGCCGCCCCGCCGAACCCCCGGTGCAGCCGTCCGCCGATCAGCGACCCCGCCCCCGGGCTCAGCCCCGCCAGGACGAACACCAGGTCGTCACAGTCCCGGGCGCCGCCCTTCCAGTGCTCGGCCAGCGCCGCCGCGTTGGCGTCGTTCTCGACCAGCACCGGGCACTTGAAGGACCGCCCGAGCCGCTCCCCGAGCCGCAGCCCCGTCCACTCCGGCAGCGCCGTGCCCAGCCGCACCGTGCCGTCCGCCTCCACGATGCCCGGGGTGCCGACCCCGACCGCGCGCAACGACCCGCGCGGCACCCCGGCCCGGCGCAGCAGCTCGGCCACCGCGCCCCGCAACCGCTCCAGCCGCTCATCGGCCGGTGCCGTCGCGTCGACGTCCTTGGCCTGGGCGCCGACCACCCGTCCGTCCAGGTCGGCGAGGAGGGCCGCCACCCGGTGCGGGCCGATCTCCAGCCCCAGCAGATGCCCCGCCTCCGCCCGGAACCGGAACCGCCGGGCCGGGCGCCCCTGCCGCCGCGCCGCGCCCTCCTCGGCGACGGTCTCCACGACCAGCCCGTTCTCGATCAGCCCCTCGACGACACCCTCGACGGTCGGCCGGGACAGCCCGGTCACCTTGGTGATCTCGGTCAGCGTCGCGGAGTCCGTGGCACGCAGCGCGTGCAGCACCACCGCGGAATTGATCCTTCGCAGCAGCGAGGGATCCCCGCCGGTCAGCCGCCCCACCGTACGTCCTCCCAGCTTGTGCGCTTGTTGGGCGGATGGTACTCGGCACGGAGGAGCCCCGGCGAGTGGCGGAACGATGAACTCCGCCTCCATCCCGGACGTCAGCCCGGCAAAACGAAGCCCGATTCGTACGCCGTGATCACCGCTTGCGTCCGATCCCGCGCGCCCAGCTTCGCCAGCACCGCGCTGACGTGCGACTTCACGGTCTCCGTGCCGACCACCAACTGCGCGGCGATCTCCGCGTTGGACATCCCACGCGTCATCAGCCGCAACACCTCCGCCTCCCGATCGGTGAGCTGCGCCCGGTCCAGGACCGCCCGCGCGGCCCGGTTCCCGCCGTCGCCGTCACCGTACGCGGCGGCCAACTGCCGTACGGACGCCGGGAAGAGGAGGGACTCACCGGCCGCGACCAGCCGGACCGCGTGCACGATCTCGGCGGGCCGGGCCCGCTTCAGCAGAAACCCGTCCGCTCCGGCCCGCAGCGCCTCGTACACGTACTCGTCGTTCTCGAAGGTCGTCACCACCAGGATCTTCGGCGGCCGGTCCACCGTGCGCAGCACCGCGCGGGTGGCCTCGATCCCGTCCAGCAGCGGCATCCGGACGTCCATCGCCACCACGTCCGGCCGCAGCTTCCGCACCAGGGGGATCACCGCCGCCCCGTCGGCCGCCTCGCCCACCACCTCGATGTCCGGCTGCGCCTCCAGCACGGCCCGCAGCCCGGCGCGCACCAGGGGTTCGTCATCGACAAGGAGCACGGTCACCGGCATCCGCCCAGCCTAGGACGGTCCCCCAGGAGCCGGGCCGTCACCCCCGCTCAGCGCAGCGGCAGCGCCACCCGTACCCGCCACTCACCCCCGTCCGGCCCGGTGTCGGCGTGGCCGCCCAGCAGGGCCGCGCGCTCGCGGATGCCGCGCAGCCCGCTGCCCCGGCCGGGCCCGGGTGCCGCGGCGCCCAGGGGGTTGCGCACCTCCAGCGCGAGCGCGTCGCCCGCGACGGCGATCCGGACCTCCACCGGCACCGCCCCCGCGTGCCGCAGGACGTTGGTCAGCGCCTCCTGGAGGATGCGGTAGCCCTCCCGGGAGGCGGGACCCGGAACGGTCTCCAGGGGCCCGGTCACCTCCGCGTCCACCGTCGCGCCGGACGTCCGCGCCGACTCCAGCAGCCGGTCCGCGTCCACCAGCGTCGGTCTGCCGCTCACCGGCCGCTCCGACTCCCGCAGCACCCCGAGGACCCGCTCCAGATCCTCCAGCGCCGCCCGCCCGGTCTCCTCGATCGCGGCCAGCGCCCGGTCCGTGAACGCCGGATCGCCCGCCGTCCGCGCGGCGCCCGCCTGCACCACCGCCACCGTCAGTGCGTGCCCGATCGAGTCGTGCAGCTCCCGCGCGATACGGGTGCGCTCCAGGAGCTGTTCGGTGCGGGTCTCCAGGGCCGCCAGCTTCTCGGCGGGGGAGGGGCCCAGCAGCCCGCGCGCCACCGCCGCGACCAGCCCGCCCAGCCCCACCACCACGGCCGCCAGGGCGAGCAGTGGCAGCGGCACCAGCAGCCCGTACGCCCAGTGGGGCTCGTCGATCCGGTACACCGGGTTGTCGAGCACCGTGTGCCCCAGCGCCGCGCGGGCGAGGTCCACGGACAGGAACGGCAGCCACACCGCCGCGAACGTGGCCGGCACGGTGAACAGCAGCCGGGCCTCCAGCCACACCACCGTGCGCCCCCGGTCCCGCCAGGTCGCCGACGGGGCCGTGGAGATCGTCCCGACCGCGGCGGACGACGACGGCTCCGGCCCGTCCGGCACCAGCATGAACCGCGCCTGGAGCCCCTCGCCCCGCCGCACGGCCGGAATCAGCCCCACCGGGACCACCAGCAGCGCGGGCACCCACGGCTTGCTCATGTCGATGAACAGCCACACACTCACCAGCGCCGCGGGCAGCAGCAGATGCAGCAGCCGGGTGTAGGTCGTCCCACGGGTCAGCGGGCGCAGCAGGCGGATCATCCGTCCATCGTGACAGCCGCCACTGACAGCGGGCCTCCCCCGCCCGGGGGAGACGGACCCCACCCCCGGGGGAGGCCCCGGGGGCGCACGCCCGGCCACGCTGCCCCCATGACCACGATCGATGTGCACGACCTCACCAAGGAGTTCGGCGGCAACCGCGCGGTGGACGCGCTGACCTTCACCGTCCGGCCCGGCCTCGTCACCGGCTTCCTCGGCCCCAACGGCGCCGGGAAGTCCACCACCATGCGGCTGATCCTCGGCCTGGACCGGCCCACCTCCGGCACCGCCACCATCGGCGGACGCCCCTACGAGGCCGCCGCCCGGCCGCTGCGCGAGGTCGGCGCCCTGCTCGACGCCCACGCCCCGCACCCCTCCCGCACCGGCCGCGACCATCTGCGCGTCCTCGCCGCCAGCAACGCCCTCCCCGCCGCCCGGGTGGACGAGGTGCTCGCCGAGACCGGCCTCGTGTCCGCCGCGCGCCGCCGGGTGAAGACCTACTCGCTCGGCATGCGCCAGCGCCTCGGCATCGCCGCCGCGCTGCTCGGCGACCCGCCGGTGATCCTGCTCGACGAGCCGTCCAACGGCCTCGACCCCGAGGGCATCATCTGGATCCGGCACCTGCTGCGGCGCCTCGCCGACGAGGGCCGTACGGTGCTGGTCTCCAGCCATCTGATGACCGAGACGACCGCCTTCGCCGACCGGCTCGTCGTGCTGGGCCGGGGCCGACTGCTGGCCGACCTGCCGACGCGCGAGTTCATCGACGCGCGGGTCCGGCCCGGCGTCCGCATCCGCACCGGCGACGACTCCGCCCTCCGCGACCTCCTCGCCCGCCACGGCCACCACGCCGAACGCGACCCCGAGGGCGCCTGGACCGTCCGCGACGCGCGCGTGGCCGACCTCGGCCGCCTCACCTCGCAGGCGGGCATCCCGGTCCTGGAACTCACCGCCCTGGAGGGCACCTTGGAGCAGGCGTACCTCGATCTGACGGCCACCGAGACCGAGTTCACCCGGCCCGCCCCCGTCGACACCCCCGCGCAGGAGGTCTGACCATGCCCTTCGCACCCGTCCTCCACTCCGAGTGGCTGAAGATCCGCACCCTGCGCTCCCTGTACGGCTCCCTGGCCGCCCTGGTCGCGGTGGCCACGGTGTTCGCCGCGCTCGCCGGGACGTCCGACACCGCCGAGCCCGGCTTCGACCCCCTGCTCGCGGTCTTCCTCGGCGTCGCGCCCGCCCAGATCGCGGTCATCGCCTTCGGCGCGATGGCCGTGTCGTCCGAGTTCCAGGGCGGCGGGGGGCTGCGCCAGGCGCTGACGGCGGTCCCGCGCCGCGGGCGCTGGTTCGCCGCCAAGGCCGTCGCCGTCGCCCTCCCGGCACTCGCGGCCGGACTGCTCACCGGGGCCCTGTCCGTCGCCGTCGGCACCGCCGCCCTGGGCGACGCCGCGGACGGCATCAGCGCGGCGCAGCTCACCCGGGGCGTGCTCGCCTGCGGCGGCTATCTGATGCTGA
Organism: Streptomyces sp. NPDC093252; assembly: GCF_040683675.1. Classification (NCBI taxonomy): domain Bacteria; kingdom Bacillati; phylum Actinomycetota; class Actinomycetes; order Kitasatosporales; family Streptomycetaceae; genus Streptomyces; species Streptomyces sp. NPDC093252. The sequence goes on from NZ_JBFBEM010000015.1 coordinate 120,325, forward strand.
TGGCCCTGCTGGCGACCGGCCTCGCGGCCGTGCTGCGCAGCGGCGTCGCCACCCTGAGCATTCTCGTCCCGTTCGTCCTGATCGTGTCCTTCGTCGTCGGGGACGCGGCGGGCGGCGCGATCGACTACCTCCCCGACCGGGCCGGCCAACTCGCCTTCCAGCAGCATCCGGACAGCTCCCTCGGCCCCTGGACCGGCCTCGCGGTCACCGCGCTGTGGACGGCCGCCGCGCTCGCCGCGGGCGCCTGGAGCGTGCGCCGCCGGGACGCGTGAGCCCGGCCGGGCGATCACTGACGCCCCGCCAATTGTCAGTGCCGGCGGGTTTACTGGACGCATGGACATCGCGCGGTGCCTGGACACCATCGACCAACTGTGCGCCCGCCCCTTCCCGGCGGCGCACGGCGGGTCGCACCCGGGCCGGGAGGGACCGGGCTTCTTCCTCACGGAGTGGACCGGGGGCACGGGCGACGGGGAGGCGGGTTCGGCGCAGGACACCGAGGACCTGGAGGCGCTGCGCGACGCGCTGGCCCAGCGCCTCGACGCCCGCTGGCCCCCGCAGCCCCGCCTGGGCACGGCGACCCTCAGAGTCCGCCTGGAGCGCGCCGAGGCGATACCCGACCCCTGGGCCGCCCTCGCCGTCCTGCTGGACGACCTGGACCTCTGGGAAGCGGCGGAACACGGCCGCTGGATAGCGCTGGGAGTGGCCCGGGGCCGGGCCCGGGAGGCGAGTCCGGGGCGACTGATCGCGGCGGTGACGGACGTGCCACCGGTGTGAGGGGGCGCCTCCGGCGGGGGGCGCTCGTGCGAGGGGTGCGGAGGGGTTTGCTCGCGTTGGGGGAGCGGGCGGGGCGGCGGTGGGTCCTGCTCGTCCGAGGGGCGCGGAACCGCACGCGGAACGCCACGCGACCCACATGATCAGCCACCCCCACACCCACACCCCCTCAGCCCTGTCCCCCACCTCCTCCGCACCCTTCACTCCTGCAACTCCCGCAGCGCCCGCTCCCTGGGCCCTGGGCCCGACGCCCCCGGCCCCTCAGCCCTCCCCGGGGCACACCCCCACCCGCAACTCCGGTCATAGCGGAGCACGAAGCACTCCGGCAGCCCCCTCAGCCCTCCCGGGGCACACCCCCACCCGCAACCTCCCCCCGCAACCGCCCGAACTCCTCCGTCATCGCCTCCACACTCCACCCCGCGTTCAACCCCGACGGATTCGGCAGTACCCACACCCGCGTCGCCCCGAACACCCGCTCCTGGGGCCCCACCGCTGCCTTCCGGTCGGCGAAGGCCGCGCGGTACGCCGTCACACCGACCACCGCCAGCCAGCGCGGGCGCAAACGCCCCACCTTCTCGGCGAGCAGCCGCCCGCCCTCCCGGTACTCCTCGGCGCTCAGCTCGTCCGCCCGCGCCGTCGCCCGTGCCACGACGTTCGTGATGCCGAGCCCGTACGACGGGAGGAGGTCCTGCTCGGCGGGGGCGAGGAGCCTCGGGGTGAAGCCGGAGCGGTGCAGCACCGGCCAGAAGCGGTTGCCCGGCCGGGCGAAGTGGTGGCCGGTGGCCGCCGTCATCAGGCCGGGATTGATGCCGCAGAACAGCACGTTGAGGCCGTCCGCGACCACGTCCGGGACGAGTCGGTCGCGGGCGGCCTCCAGCTCCGCGGGGGTGGGGCGACGGGTCAGAGGATCGCTCCCGGGGTGTAGCCCGCCGCCTCCGGGTGCCGCTTCACGATCTCCTCGATCCGGGCCACCACCGCGCCGACCTGGTCGGCGGCGGCGCCGGTGAAGGACAGCTTGTCGGCCATCAGCGCGTCCAGCCCCGCCCGGTCCAGCGGGATGCGCGCGTCCGCGGCCAGCTTGTCCAGCAGCTCATTGCGCTCGGCACCCCGCTCGCGCATGGCCAGCGCGGCGGCGACGGCGTTCTCCTTGATCGCCTCGTGCGCCTCCTCGCGGCCCACCCCCGCCCGCACCGACGCCATCAGCACCTTCGTCGTCGCGAGGAAGGGCAGATAGCGGTCCAGCTCACGGGCCACCACCGCGGGGAACGCGCCGAACTCGTCGAGCACGGTCAGGAACGTCTCCAGCAGCCCGTCCAGCGCGAAGAAGGCGTCCGGCAGCGCGACCCGGCGCACCACCGAGCAGGACACATCGCCCTCGTTCCACTGGTCGCCCGCCAGCTCGCCGGTCATCGAGGCGTAGCCGCGCAGGATGACCATCAGCCCGTTGACGCGCTCGCAGGAGCGGGTGTTCATCTTGTGCGGCATGGCGGAGGAGCCGACCTGGCCGGGCTTGAAACCCTCGGTGACCAGTTCGTGCCCGGCCATCAGCCGGACCGTCTTGGCCAGCGACGACGGGGCCGCCGCGAGCTGCACCAGCGCGGTGACCACCTCGTAGTCCAGCGAGCGCGGGTAGACCTGGCCGACCGAGGTGAAGGCGTGGGCGAAGCCGAGGTGTCCGGCGATCCGGCGCTCCAGCTCGGCCAGCCGCCCCGCGTCCCCGCCGAGCAGGTCCAGCATGTCCTGGGCGGTGCCGACCGGGCCCTTGATGCCGCGCAGCGGATAGCGGCCGAGCAGCTCCTCCAGCCGCCCGTAGGCCACCAGCAGCTCGTCGGCGGCGGTCGCGAACCGCTTGCCGAGGGTGGTGGCCTGCGCGGCCACATTGTGCGAGCGGCCGGCCATGACCAGCTCGCCGTACTCGCCGGAGAGCCTGCCCAGCCGGGCCAGGACCGCCACCGTACGGTCGCGCACCAGCTCCAGGGAGAGGCGGATCTGGAGCTGCTCGACGTTCTCGGTGAGGTCGCGGGAGGTCATGCCCTTGTGCACCTGCTCATGCCCGGCGAGGTCGTTGAACTCCTCGATCCGCGCCTTCACATCGTGCCGGGTGACCTTCTCGCGCTCGGCGATCGAGGCCAGGTCGACGGTGTCGAGCACCCGCTCGTAGTCGGCGATCGCCGTGTCCGGCACCTCGATCCCGAGGTCCTGCTGGGCGCGCAGCACGGCGAGCCAGAGCTGCCGCTCCAGCCTCACCTTCTGCTCGGGCGACCAGAGCGTGGCCAGCTCGGCGGAGGCATAGCGTCCGGCGAGCACATTGGGGATGCGGGGCTTGGCGGGTGCGGAAGTCACGTGCACCGAGTTTACGGGGTTCACCGGACCGCCCCCCCGCCCTCCCCCGTCCTCCTCCCGCAGGACCCCTCCGACCCCGGCGCGGCACCCCTCCGACCCACGCCCCCACCCCCACCCTCATGGCCGGTTCAGCGTCGCCCCACCCCCGCCCACGCGATTTCTGCAAGAAGGTGGATGAAGAAATGCCTGGTCAGGGACTTGGGCCCAGTTTTTGTCTAGACCTTTTTTGTCTAGACCTCTTGTGGCGAGAATGATCCACAGCTACGTTTCCGGCTGTCCAGGTGAAGTTCAAAATTCCGCCAACTCCCTTGACGTGCAAGGCCGGAAGGAGCCCCTCCGTATGCAGGACCGGAGTCTGTCCAGGCGTACCCTCCTCGCCTCCGCGACCGCTGTCGCGGGCGCCGGGGCCCTGGGGATGACCGCCACCCCCGCCCTCGCCACCGAGCGTCCCGCCACCCGGGACGCGCGCCTCCGAAGACTCATCGCCGGGATGAGCCTGGAGGCCAAGGTCGGCCAGCTCTTCGTCACCTATTTCTACGGCCACTCCGCCACCGCCCCCGCCCCGAACCACGAGACGAACAACCTCCGGGAACTGGGCGTCCGCAATGTCGCCGAGGCCATCGCCAAGTACCACCTCGGCGGGGTCATCTACTTCAGCGGCTGGGCCGGGAACATCCGCGATCTCCACCAGATCGCCGATCTCACCAACGGGGTGCAGCGCGCCTCGCTCGCCCTGCCCACCCCCATCCCCTCGCTGATCTCCATCGACCAGGAGCACGGCGCCAACACCCGGATCGGCAAGCCGGCCACCCAGATGCCCGGCGCGATGGCGTTCGGCGCCGGCCGCTCCACCTCCGACGCCCGCACCGCCGGGCAGATAGCCGGTGCCGAACTCGCGGCCCTCGGCATCTACCAGAACTTCGCCCCCGTCGCCGACGTCAATGTGAACCCGGCCAACCCGGTGATCAACGTCCGCTCCTTCGGCGCCGACCCGGTCGCCGTCGGCAAGCTGGTCGCCGCCCAGGTCCAGGGCTACCAGCGCGCCGGGGTCATCGCCTGCGCCAAGCACTTCCCGGGCCACGGCGACACCGGGGCCGACAGCCACACCCAGCTCCCGGTGATCACCCACACCCGCGAGGAGTGGGAGCGCATCGACGCCCCGCCGTTCCGGGCCGCCATCGCCGCCGGCGTCGACTCGATCATGACCGCCCACCTCCAGGTCCCCGCGCTGGACCCGAGCAACGACCCGGCCACGCTCTCGCCGATCATCCTCACCGATGTCCTGCGCGGCGAACTCGGCTTCGACGGAGTGATCGTCACCGACGCCCTCAACATGCAGGGCGTCCGCACCAAGTACGGCGACGACCGGGTGCCGGTGCTCGCCGTGAAGGCCGGCGTCGACCAGCTCCTCTTCCCGCCGAACCTGGACGTCGCCTTCAACGCCGTGGTCGCGGCGGTGCGCTCCGGCGAGCTGACCGAGGCCCGGATCGAGGAGTCCGTCCTGCGCATCCTGCGCCTCAAGGACAAGGTCGGCCTGCTCAGCGGCAGCCCCTACATCTCCCACGCGGAGGTCGACCGGACCGTCGGCACCCGCCGCAACCTGGCCACCGCCGACCGCATCACCGAGCGGACCACCACCCTGCTGGTCAACCGGGACGACACCCTCCCGCTCCGCCGCCGCCAGCGCAAACTGCTGGTCGTGGGCGCCAACCCGCTCTTCCCGGCCGACGCCGACCGGTACGCCCTGCCGTCGCTCACCACCGCGCTGGACGACCTCGGCTTCACCACCACGTCCATCGCCACCGGACGGGCCCCGGACACCGCCGCCATCGACGGTGCCGTGGCCGCCGCCACCGGCCGGGACGCGATCGTCGTCATCACCGACAACGTGGGCGCCACCAGCACCCAGCGCACCCTGGTCAGCCGCCTCGTCGCCACCGGCATCCCGGTGATCGCCGTCGCGGTCCGCAACCCCTACGACATCGCCCAGCTCAGCGGGGTCAAGGCGGCGCTCGCCACCTACTGCTGGACCGATGTCGAACTGCGGGCCGCCGCCCGGGTCATCGCCGGCCGGGTCGACCCGCGCGGCAAGCTCCCGGTACCGATCCAGCGCGCCGACGACCCGACCCGGGTCCTCTACCCCGCGGGCCACGGACTGTCGTACGACGACTGATCCGGCCCCCGGACGGGGTGTCCCGTTCCGGGACCGGGCGCCCCGGCATGGGCGGAGCCGATCTGACCGGCTCCGCCCATGCCTTTGCCACGACCTTCGGCACAGCTCTTGTCACGGTCCGCGGCACGGTTCCTGTCACGGCCCTCGGTCCGGCCTCCGGCAGGGGGCTCTTGCCGCGGCCTTTGGTGCGGCTCCTGGCGCGGCCCCGGGTACGGAGTCCGGCACGGCCCTCGTCACGACCCCGGGGTACGGGACCCTGCACGCCCTCCGCACGCCCTCCGCGCGCGCCCCCTGTCAGGCACCCTCGTACGGCAGCAGTTCGGGGCGTTTGGCCACGCGGCCGTCGCCCGACGAGCGGCCGGTCAGGCGGCGGCCGATCCAGGGCATCAGATGGGTCCGGGTGAAACGGGCGTCGGCGACCCGGCGGGCCACCCAGGCGGGCGGCGCGGACGGCGGCACCGGAACCCGCCAGTCCGGGTCCTCGGGCGGATGCCCCAGCCCCTGCCACACCGCCTCCGCCACCCGGCGGTGCCCCTCCGCCGTCAGATGCAGCCGGTCCACGTCCCACAGCCGGGGATCGGCGAGCGAGGGCGCCCCGTAGAGATCGACCACCACCGCCCCGTGCCGGGCGGCGAGATCGTCGACGCAGGCGAAGAGTTCCTCCATGCGCGGCCGGAACCGCTCCAGGACCGGGCCCTGCCGACCCGGGCTGCGCATCAGCACCAGCCGCCCGCAGGACGGGGCGAGCCGCTCGACGGCCTCGGTCAGCAGCCCGCGCACCCGGCCCATGTCGCACTTCGGGCGCAGGGTGTCGTTGAGCCCGCCGACCAGGGTCACCACATCGGCGCCCATCGCGGCGGCCACCTCGACCTGCTCGGCCACGATCTGCCCGATCAGCTTGCCCCGCACGGCGAGATTGGCGTACCGGAAACCGGGCGCCGAGGCGGCCATCCGGGCCGCCAGCAGATCGGCCCAGCCGCGGTAGGAGCCGTCGGGCAGCAGGTCCGACATGCCCTCGGTGAACGAGTCACCGACCGCGACCAGGCTGGAGTAGGGAGGCTGGGGGTGGGAGGAGGGGATCGTCTGCATGGCGTCGACGATGGTATCCCGAGGCGCATACCCAGCGGTCGGTCACCCCGGCCGCGCCCCCCTCCTCCCCGGTGCTCAGGCGTACTGTCCGAACAGCTCCCGCAGCACGTCCTCCATGGTCACCAGCCCGGCGAGGCGGCCGTCCTCCCCGAGCACCGCCGCCAGATGCGTCCGGCTGCCGCGCATCGCGGTCAGGACGTCGTCCAGCGGCGTGGACTGCCGGACCCGGGCGATGGCCCGCATGTCCCGCAGCCGGAACGGCTCCTCGCGGGGCGAGGCGTCCAGGGCGTCCTTCACATGGAGATAGCCCACGATCCGGCGGCCCTCGTCGACCACCGGGAAGCGGGAGAACCCCGACTCCGCCGACAGCCGCTCCAGCTCCTCCGGGGTGACCCCGACCCGCGCGTAGGTGACCCGCTCCAGCGGCATCATCACGTCGTTGACCGGTCTGCGGCCCAGCTCCAGCGCGTCGTGCAGCCGCTCCAGGGCCCGGTCGTCGATCAGCCCGGCCTCCCCGGAGTCCTTCACCAGCCGCGCCAGCTCGGCATCCGAGAACGTGGCCGTGACCTCGTCCTTCGTCTCGACCCGCAGCAGCTTCAGCAGGGTGTTGGCGAAGGCGTTGATGGTGAAGATCACCGGCCGCAGCGCCCGCGCCAGCGCCACCAGCGGCGGACCCAGCACCAGCGCGCTGCGCACCGGCTCGGCCAGCGCGATGTTCTTCGGCACCATCTCGCCGAGCAGCATGTGCAGATACGTCGCCAGCGTCAGCGCGATGACGAACGACACCACATGGCCCGCGCTCTCCGGCACCCCGACCGCGTGGAACACCGGCTCCAGCAGATGCTCGATGGCCGGCTCGGCGACCACACCGAGCACCAGGGTGCACAGCGTGATCCCGAGCTGCGCCGCCGCCATCAGCGCCGACACATGCCGCAGACCCCACAGCACCCGCTTGGCCCGCCGGTCGCCCTGCTCGGCGTACGGCTCTATCTGGGAGCGGCGCACCGAGATCAGCGCGAACTCGGCGCCGACGAAGAACGCGTTCACGAACAGGGTCGCGAGCCCGATCAGCAGTTGTACGGCGGTCACTTCGCCCCCTCCTCGTCCTCGTCATCGTCACTGTGACGCGCACCCGTCAGCGGGGCGTGCAGCAGCACCCGGGCCGCCCGGCGCCCGGAGGCGTCGACCACGTCCAGCCGCCAGCCGGTCACCTCCACGGTGTCGCCGCTCTCCGGGATCCGGCCCAGCTCGGTGGCCACCAGCCCGGCGAGCGTCTCGTACGGGCCGTCCGGGGCGCGCAGGCCGACGCGGGCGAGCTGGTCGATCCGGGCCGCGCCGTCCGCCGAGAAGAGGTTGTGCCCCTCGTCGTCGAGCCCGGCGGGCGCCAGGTCGGGCGTCTCCTGCGGGTCGTGCTCGTCCCGCACCTCGCCGACGACCTCCTCGACGATGTCCTCCAGCGTCGCGACCCCCGCCGTGCCGCCGTACTCGTCGATGACGACGGCCATCGTGCGCTTGCCGGACAGCCGGTCCAGGAGCCGGTCGACGGTGAGCGACTCGGGCACCAGGAGCGGTTCGCGCATCAGCTCGGCCACCGGGGTGCGCGGACGCTGATCCGCGGGCACCGCCAGGATGTCCTTGATGTGCGCGGTGCCGACCACCGCGTCCAGACTGCCCCGGTACACCGGGAACCGGGACAGCCCCGTCGCGCGGGTCGCGTTCGCCACGTCCTCGCAGGTCGCCTGCGCTTCGAGGGCGACGACCTGGACACGGGGGGTCATCACGTTCTCCGCGGTGAGATCGGCCAGGTTCAGCGTCCGGACGAACAGCTCGGCGGTGTCGGCCTCCAGCGCGCCCTCCTTGGCGGAGTGCCGGGCCAGCGCGGCCAGCTCCTGCGGTCCGCGGGCGGAGGCCAGCTCCTCGGCCGGCTCGATGCCGAACCGGCGCACGATCCGGTTGGCCGTGTTGTTCAGATGCGTGATGAACGGCCGGAACATCGCCGTGAACCAGCGCTGCGGCGTCGCCACGGTCCTCGCCACGGCCAGCGGCGAGGAGATCGCCCAGTTCTTCGGCACCAGCTCGCCGACGACCATCAGGAACACGGTCGACAGGGCCGTACCGAGCACCAGGGCGACCGAGGAGGCGGCGGAGCCGGAGATGCCGATCGCGCGCAGCGGACCGGCGATCAGCCGCGCGATGGAGGGCTCGGCCAGCATGCCGACGACCAGATTGGTCACGGTGATGCCGAGCTGGGCGCCGGAGAGCTGGAACGTCAGATTCCGTACGGCCTTGAGGGCGCTCGGCGCGCCCCGCTCGCCGCGCTCCACGGCCCGTTCCAGCTCGCCCCGCTCGACGGTGGTGAGGGAGAACTCGGCGGCGACGAAGGCGCCGCAGGCCAGTGACAGCAGGATCGCCACCAGCAGCAGGAGCACCTCGGTCATCGGTTCACCTCCGTCCCAGGATCGGACAGGGCCGGGAGGTACGCGCGATGTCGCGCGGGGCGCGTACGGCGGGTACCGCGCGTACGGCGGGTGGTGCGGGAGTTGCGGCAGCCGGTATGCCGGCTACTGGGAGGTTCGTCCACGGTGGACGCTCACACCTTTCTTGAAGACCTGAGGCCATGACGCCGGGCAGGGCGCCATGGGGGAAACCGAAGTGTGCCTCAATCGTAAAGGAGGGGCAAAGGGATCAGGATGTGAGCGACTTCACCCAGCGACGCCACTCCTCCTGCGGTGCGTACCCCGCCGCCCGCCACGCGTGATGGGCCCGCTCATTGTCGGTCAGCACCATCGCGTCGCCGCGCCGGCCCCCCAGTGCCGCGAACCGCTCCTCAGCGGCGGCCAGCAGCGCGGAGCCGATGCCCCGGCGCCGGTACCCGGGGTGCACCGCCAGCCGGTACAGATGGCACCGCCAGCCGTCGAAACCGGCGATCACCGTGCCCACCAGCTCCCCGTCCGCCTCGGCCAGCACCAGGGCCCCGGGGTCACGGTCGACCAGCCGCTCCACCCCCGCCCGGTCGTCACTGATGCTGGTCCCCTCGGCGGCCGTCCTCCAGAAGGCCAGCACCGTGTCCAGATCGGCGGGGGCGGCGGGGCGTATGCGCGGTTCGGTCATGGTGGCGATCAGAGCACGGGCCAGGGTCCCGGCAGAAGCGGGTTTCCGGTATCCGGACACCAGGGGCCGTGAGCAGGGGCATCGCCGGTCGGGCCAAGCCGCAACCGGGCGCGCGGGGGCGAGCACACGCCCTTGCCGCTGCTAGCGCCTCGGCGCTAGCGTCGACCCATGGCGAAGACCCAGCTCAACGTCCGGGTGGACGAGGACACCGCGCGCGCCGCCCGGGAACGCGCCCTGGCCCGCGGGATGAGCGTCAACCGCTACATCGAGGAACTCGTCCGGCAGGACACCGGGGAGGCGGGACGCACCTTCGTGGAGGCCGCGGCCGACTTCATGAAGCAGTACGAGACCGTGTTCTCCGCGTTCTCCGCAGAATTCGAAGAGCCCGCAGGCTCTGTACGGTCCTCAGGGGCCTCAGGGACCGGTGGATCCGCGGATCCCGCAGAGTTCGACGGGCGTCGCTGAGCCGTTGAACGACCTCCGGATCGATCTCGCCTGGCTCCTGATGCTCGCCGAACAGAAGACCCCCGGAGACCCCCAGGTCACCGACTGGGGCGCCCTCGTCGCGGCGGTCGCCCGCCATCGCGCCGAGATATTCGACGTCCCCGTCTACGACACACCCCACGCGCGCGCCGCGGCCCTGCTCCAACTGCTCCTGCACGTGCCCGCGCTGGAGCGGAACAACGCCCTGTTCGCCTCCGCCGTCGCCTACGCCTATCTCGTCGCCAGCGGCGTCAAGGTCACCACCTCGCCCGAGCAGGTGCGCGACCTGGCCCGGCTGGTCAAGACCGGCCGGGCGACGCTCCCGGACATCGCCGACGAACTGCGCCGCTGGAGCCGGTGAGCCACGGGTCCGCCCAAGGGTCCCGCCCCGCTCAGACCGTCCGCACGTCCGACAGCGGGCGCCACGCCATCCCCAGCGAGCAGTACGACGCCGGCAGCACCGGGCCCTTCTCCGGCAGCAGGACCCTCCGGTAGGGGCCCAGGTCGAACCCGGCCGCGCGCAGGGCGCCGACCGGGTCGCGGGCGAGATGGCAGCCGCCGTTCAGCCGGGGCCACAGGGTGCCGTCCAGCGCACGCTGCGCTGTCCGCATCAGCGTGCCCCCGCCCCGGCCGTGCTCGAAGAACCGCACCTCACCGCCCGGCCGCAGCACCCGCCGCACCTCCCGCAGCGCCCGCCGCACGTCCCGGACGCTGCACAGCACCAGGGACAGCACCACCGCGTCGAAGCCCGCGTTCCCGACCGGCAGCGCCTCCGCCGTGCCCGGCACCACATCGACCGGCACGGCGGCCCGCAGCGCGGCGTCCACCGCCAGCCGCCGCAGCACCCGCTCCGGCTCGATCGCGACGACCTCGGCGACGGTACGCGGATAGTGGGCGAAGTTGAGGCCGTTGCCCGCGCCGACCTCCAGCACCCGCCCGGACAGCCCGGCGAGCAGCCGGTCCCGCACCCCGGCCATGCCCATCCGGGTCTCGGCGGTGACACTGATCCGTGCGTAGTAGCGGGCGAACAGCGGGTGGTGCACGGGATCCCGGCGCTCCCCGTCGTCCCCGCCCTCCCCGCGCGCCCTCGTCGACCGTGACGCCATGGGACCTCCTTCACCGGCCGGGCCGCCCTACGCCGATTGTCCCCGCGCGGCCCGTCGCGCACCCACCGAGGTCCCGGCGCCGGAGTCCCCCGAGCCCCGGTCCCCAGCCTTCCAGCGACCCCGCCCCCCGAACCCCCCTACCCCCGAGCCCCCTCCCGCACCGTGAACGACTCCGCGTCCCAGGTTCCGTCCAGGCGGGGCGCCAGCCAGCCCGGGGACGCCGCGCGGAACGCCGTCGGGGCGAGCCGTCCGGCGTGTTCCGGGAGGGCGCCCAGCAGGGGAGCGCCCGCCACCTCCGGCAGGTCCGCCAGATTGCAGCGGGCGGCGAGACCAGGCGCGGCCGGCCAGCTCCCGATCACCACACCCAGCGGGGCCAGGCCCCGGCGCCGCAGCTCGCGGGCGGTCAGCTCGGTGGTGTTGAGGGTGCCGAGCCCGGCGGGGGCCACGATCACCACCGGGGCGGCCAGCAGTTCAGCCGCGTCGGCCAGGGTGCCGCCCGCCGGGTCGAAGCGGACCAGCAGCCCGCCCGCGCCCTCGACCAGCACCAGATCGTGCTCGGTGGCCAGTTTGGCGGCGGTCTCGGCGACGTCGGCCGGGTGCACCGGGGCCCGTCCGGCCCGCCGCGCGGCCGTGGCCGGGGCCAGCGGATCCGGGTAGCGGGCGAGTTCGGCGGCCGTCACGTCCCCCGCCAGCCGCGCCACCTCCGCCGCGTCCCCCGGTTCGTCGGGCCCTACGCCCGTCTGCGCGGCCTTCAGGACGGCCACCGAGCGGCCCGCCGCGCGCGCGGTCGCGGCGAGCGCGGCGGTGGCGATCGTCTTGCCGACCTCCGTGCCGGTGCCGGTGATCACCAGTACGGCCATCTCAGCCCTCCCGCGCCGCCGCGCACACGGCGCGGCCGATCCGTGCCAGATCCTCGTCACCGGTGATGTACGGCGGCATGGTGTAGAGCAGATCGCGGAACGGCCGCAGCCACACCCCCGCGCGCACCGCCGCCGCCGTCGCCCGGCGCATGTCCACCGGACGGTCGAGCTGGACCACGCCGATCGCCCCGAGGACCCGCACCTCGCGCACGCCCGGCAGCTCCGCCGCCGGTTCCAGCGCCGTGCGCAGTCCCGTCTCGATCCGCTTGATCTCCGCCCGCCAGTCCTGGGCGAGGAGCAGCTCGACGGAGGCGCGGGCCACGGCCGCGGCGAGCGGGTTGCCCATGAACGTCGGGCCGTGTGCCAGCACCGGCACCTCGCCCCGGGAGATCCCGGCCGCCACCCGCGCGGTGCACAGCGTCGCCGCCAGGGTCATGTATCCGCCGGTCAGCGCCTTGCCGACACACATCACATCCGGCGTCACCGCCGCGTGGTCCGCCGCGAACAGGGCGCCCGTCCGCCCGAAGCCGGTGGCGATCTCGTCGAACACCAGCAGCACGTCATGGGCGTCGCACGCCTCGCGCAGCACCCGCAGATAGTCCGGGGAGTGGAACCGCATCCCGCCCGCGCCCTGCACCACCGGCTCCACGATCACCGCGGCCACCTCGGGCGCGTGCCGCTCGATCGTGCGCCGCAGATGCTCGGCGTACTCCTCGTCGAAGCCCGCGGGCGGGGCGTCGGCGAAGATCTGGCGGGGCAGCACCCCGCTCCACAGTTCGTGCATCCCGCCCTCGGGGTCGCACACCGACATCGGGTTCCAGGTGTCGCCGTGGTAGCCGCCGCGCCAGGTCAGCAGCCGCCGCTTGGCGGGGCGGCCCAGCGACCGCCAGTACTGGAGGCACATCTTCACCGCGACCTCGACCGACACCGACCCGGAGTCGGCCAGGAACACATGCTCAAGTCCGTCCGGCGCGATGTCGACCAGCAGCTTCGCCAGCCGTACGGCGGGCTCATGGGTGAGCCCGCCGAACATCACATGGCTCATCCGCCCCAACTGCCCGGTCACGGCCTCGTTCAGCACCGGGTGCTGGTAGCCGTGGATCGCCGACCACCAGGACGACATGCCGTCGACCAGCTCGCCCGAGCCGTCCGCCAGCCGCAGCCGCACCCCGCTCGCCGACTCCACCACCAGCGGCTCGACCAGCCCCGGCATCGGCCCGTACGGATGCCACACATGCCGCCGGTCCAGCTCCAGCAGTTCGGCGACCGTGCCCTCACGCATTGGGCGCGAGATCCGTTCCCGCGCCCCGCCGCCGCACCGCGACCAGATCCGTACGGACCTCGCCGGGCAGCGCCTGACCACCCGCGGGGACCGTGTGGCCGCTCGCGGGGACCGTCTGGCCCCCCGCGGGCACCGCCTCCGCCGCCCCCGTCCCGCAGCCGTCGCCACCGTCCCCGTCCCCGCAGCCCGCGGCCCCGCCGCACCCGGCGGTCGCCGCCGCCCGGTGCTCCGGCAGCGTCACCTCGTCCGCGCCCTCCACCTCGAACCCGGCGTCGGCGATCATCTCCAGGTCGGCCTTCCCGGCCTGCCCCTCGGTGGTGAGATAGTCGCCGAGGAAGAGGGAGTTGGCCAGATGCAGGGCGAGCGGCTGGAGGGTGCGCAGATGGACCTCGCGCCCGCCCGCGATCCGCACCTCGGCGTCCGGGCAGACGAACCGCACCATCGCCAGGATGCGCAGACAGCGCTGCGGCGTCAGATGCCACTCGCCGCCCAGCGGGGTGCCCTCCACCGGGATCAGGAAGTTCACCGGCACCGAGTCCGGGTCCAGCGCGCGCAGCGAGAAGACGACGTCGACCAGTTCCGCGTCCGGTTCGCCCATGCCCGCGATCAGCCCCGAGCAGGCCGACAGCCCCGCCGCGTGCGCCCGGCGCACGGTGTCCACCCGGTCGGCGTAGGTGTGGGTGGTGGTGATGTCGGCGTAGGTCGCCTCGGAGGTGTTGAGGTTGTGGTTGTAGGCGTCGGCGCCCGCCTCGCGCAGCCGCTCCGCCTGGCCGTCGGAGAGCAGCCCGAGGCAGGCGCACACCTCGATGTTCTCGTGCTCGTCCTTGATGGCCCTGATGGTCTTCGAGACCCGGTCCACGTCCCGGTCGGTGGGCCCGCGCCCGCTCGCCACCAGACAGACCCGCTTGGCGCCGCCCGCCAGCCCGGCAGCGGCGGCGGCGGTCGCCTCGTCCGGCTTGAGCCAGGTGTACTTGAGGATCCCGGTCGTGGAGCCGAGCCGCTGGGAGCAGTAGGAGCAGTCCTCCGGGCAGAGACCGGACTTGAGATTGACGAGGTAGTTCAGCTTCACCCGGCGGCCGAACCAGTGGCGGCGCACCTTCCCGGCCGCCGCCACCACATCGAGCACGTCGTCGTCGGAAGTGGCGAGAACGGCCAGGGCCTCCTCGCGGGTCGGCAGCTCGCGCCGAAGCCCCTTGTCCACCAGCGTGTTCAGCAGGTCCATGGAAGCCGATCCTGTCCTAAGGAGCCGCTCCGGGCCAAGGAGAGTTCGTACAAAGGGAGGCACCGGAGGTGTGGGTATCGCCACACCGTGGGGGGCCGATGCTGCGACTAGGGTCTGTGCACTGCCTACAAATTCCCCCCGCCTGTCCAATTCCCTTCCCTGTCCCCTTCCCCCTTCCCCCTTCCCCTTCCCCGTCCCCGGAGGAGCCATGGCGTTCGGCTGGATCGACGAGCAGGCGCGCGTACGCCGCCGCGCCGGGCTCGTCCGGACCCTGCGGCCGAGGCCGGCCGACGCGCCGCTGCTGGATCTCGCGAGCAACGACTACCTCGGACTCGCCCGGCACCCCGAGGTCACCGAGGGCGCCGCCGTCGCCGCGCGGCACTGGGGCGCGGGCGCCACCGGCTCCCGGCTGGTCACCGGCTCCACCGAACTCCACGCCGAACTGGAACGCGAACTGGCCGCCTTCTGCGGCGTCGAGGCCGCCCTGGTCTTCTCCTCCGGGTACGCGGCCAATCTCGCCGCCGTCACCGCGCTGGCCCCGCACGGCACGCTGATCGTCTCCGACGCGGGCAATCACGCCTCCCTCATCGACGGCTGCCGGCTGGCCCGCGGCACCACCCAGGTCGTCCCGCACGCCGAGCCGGACGCCGTCCGCAAGGCGCTGCGCACCCATGACGGGCCCGCCGTGGCGGTCTCCGACACCGTGTTCTCGGTCGACGGCGACGCCGCCCCGCTCGCGGAGCTGGCCGGGGCGTGCCGGGAGCGCGGGGCGGGGCTGGTGGTGGACGACGCGCATGGGCTGGGCGTGCTGGGCGACGGCGGCCGGGGCGCGGCGCACGGGGCGGGTTTCGCGGGCGCGCCGGACGTGGTGGTGACGGCGACCCTGTCGAAGTCGCTGGGCAGCCAGGGCGGGGTGGTCCTCGGACCGGCCGCGGTCATCGACCATCTGGTCAACGCGGCCCGGACCTTCATCTTCGACACTGGGCTCGCCCCGGCGGCGGCGGGCGGCGCGCTCGCGGCGCTGCGGCTGCTGGTCCGGGAACCCGGGCGGGCCGCCCGCGCGCGGGCCGTCGCCGCGGAGCTGCACGCCCGGCTGACGGCGCTGGGCCTGACGGCGGTCCGGCCGGACGCGGCGGTGGTGTCGGTGCGGGCGCCGTCCCCGGAGGGGGCCGTGCGGTGGGCCGCGGACTGCCGCGCGGCCGGGCTGGCCGTGGGCTGCTTCCGCCCGCCGTCGGTGCCCGACGGCATCTCGCGGCTGCGGCTGACGGCCCGCGCGGACCTCTCCGGGGAACAGGTGGAGCACGCCGTCCGGGTCATCGGCGGGACGCGGCCATGAGTCGGCGGACCGCGGCCGGGTACCGCCGGGGCGATGACCGGAACGGATCGTTCCAGGTGCTGGATGCGCTCGGTGTGCCGGATGTGCTGGATGTGCTGGACGTGCCCGGTGGATTCAGCGCGCGGCGTGGAACGCCGCGGTGAACCCCGCCCAGCTCTCGGGGGAGAAGAGCAGCGCGGGTCCGGACGGATCCTTGGAGTCGCGCACGGCGAGCAGACCGGCCCAGGGGCCGCGGGGCGGCCGGGCCGTCTCGACGCAGTTGTTCGCGCCGGTGCTGTGGCTGCTGCGCAGCCATCGCACGCCGTGCAGTCGGTCGGTGGAGGGGACGTGTCGAGGCAGTGCGGTCATGGTGCCTCCCTATGCGCCATATGAGCCGTCACTTATCCCGGCGAGGTAATCGAGCGAGTCCGCGGGGGAAAGCGCGTGGTGCTGAAGCGTGCGGAAGGACTCGCTGTAGGCCACTAGGTCTTCTTTCCGTTCCAGATGGAGGCTACTCGTCATGTGGTCGAGAACAACCACATCCAGATCGGAAGTGCGCGAAAACGAGAAGATAACGAAAGGCCCCGTGACCCCGATATGCGCTCCGGCGGAGAACGGCAGCACCTGGAGCCGCACTTGCGGCAGCAGCGCCGCCTCGGCCAGTTGCGCGAGCTGACGTGCCATCACCTCCGGCCCGCCGACCTCCCGCCGCAGCACCGCCTCGTCCAGTACGGCGCTCAGCTCCAGCGGCGGATGCGCCCGCAGCACGTCCTGCCGGGCCAGCCGCACCTCCACCAGCGCGTCCAGTCGCTGGTCGTCCAGCCCTTCGACGGCCGCCCGGGTCACCGCGCGGGCGTACTCCCGGGTCTGGAGCAGCCCGGGGATCACCGAGGTCTCCAGCGTCCGCATGGCGGTGGCCTGCGACTCCAGGCTGATGAAGTCCCGGTACGTCGGCGGCAGCACCCCGCGGTAGGCGTGCCACCAGTGGTGCCGGCCGCCCTCCTCGGAGCCTGCCAGCACCAGGAGCAGTTCCCGCAGATCGGGGTCGTCGACGCCATAGGCGTCCAGCAGTAACCGGACGTCGGCGGGCTTCACACCGCTGGCGCCGGTCTCGATCCGGCTGACCTTCGACTGGTGCCAGCCGACCAGACCGGCCGCCTCGCCACTGGTGAGCCCCACGCGGGTGCGCAGGGCGCGCAATTCCGCGCCCAGCTTCCGGCGGCGCACCACGGGACCGTGCTGCATGGGGTACTCCTTACTCCTTCCGGGCCGCCCAAATACGCTCTGCCGTCGCAGAGTTCACCGCATTGAGCGACAGATATATGCATATCTTGGTGGATCGCCACCCGGACCGTCGCACTAGTGGCAGGCTGGGCGATGTAGCACCAGTCCGGGACCGTACTCGAACCATCCGCTTCCGTGTCGGACCGCGGTCCCGTGGGAAAGGGACGACGTCGCCATGGCAGATCATCTGGAAGCATCCGTCACTCTGCCGAGCGATGCCGCCTCGGTGTCCGCGGCCCGCGGCTTCGTGGCCGACACCCTCGTCGAATGGGGGCTCCCGGCGGCCTCGGACCTCGCGGACAGCGTCCGCCTCATCGTCTCGGAACTCGCCACCAACGCCGTCCAGCACACGTTCGGGCTGTCGCCCACCTTCACGGTGGACCTCGAACTCGCGCGCGACGAGCGGCTCCGCCTCGGGGTGACGGACAGTCACCCCCGGTTCCCCAAGCGGCTTCCGGCCGCGGTGCAGCAGGACAACGGGCGGGGACTGGTCATCATCCGCTGGCTGGCCGCCGAGAGCGGCGGAAAGCTCAGGGTCCACGCCACGCCCGAGGGCGGCAAGACGGTGTCCATCGAACTCCCCTGGACGGTCCCGGCCCGCCCGGTGACGACAACGGGCCAGCAGGAACCATGAGCCCGCGTTCCGCGCCGATGCCAGGAAACGTTTCGGCGGACCGGGGCGGCGCCCGGTGTTCGGCCGGTGGGGGAGGCGTTGGCCCCGAATTTTTGCCTGGCGGCGCCTTCGGTGACGGGGGGAGGGCCATCCCCGGCTCTTGCCTGGGGGCGCCTTCGGCGACGAGGGGAGGAGCCGGCCCCGACTCCTGGTCGGCGGTCCGTTGGCGACGGGGGGAGGGGCGGACCGGGTCCCGGGAAGCGGAGCGGAGGGGGCGGGAGGCCCCGGACGGGCTTCCGGGCGCCCGGCTCGACCCCGGGGACCCCAGGGCCGTCCGGGGCGCGCCACGGGCCCTGCGCGGGGCCCGGTGCCGTCCCGTGTGGCCAGGGGGCCCGGAAGCCACTCCTGGTGCACCGGGTGGCCCGCCGGGGCCCGTACCGCCCGCCGGGGCCGCCTGCGGCGCGCAGCGCCCTCTCGGGCGACCGGCACAGGCCGTCGCGCTGCGATGCGCGGCGACGCGCGGCCCGTCCCGCCCCGGGAGCGGGCCGCCGTGCGGAGGGCGGCGCGTCGGGGCGCGTACCGCCCGCCACAACCCGCCTCCCGCGCGAGCGAACCGCCGTCGCGGTCCGCGCGGGACCGCTCGCCCGTCACGACGAGCGGCCACGCCCGCACGAGAACCACCCACCCCCGCCGGACCGGTGACGGCCCGTCACCGGTGTCCCCGATGCCGTCACCGCCCCGCAGGGGTCGCCGTCTCAGACCCCCGGCGTCACTTCACGCGCCCGTACCAGACACTCTTGGTCCAGATCTTCTGGAGCCGCACCACGTCGCCGGACTTCGGCGAGTGCCAGATCTTGCCCTTACCGGCGTAGATCCCGACGTGGTAGATGTTCGAACCGGAGTGGAAGAACACCAGGTCACCCGCCTTGCGGCTGCCTGCCGAGATGTGCTTCGTCTTGTTGTACTGCTGGGCGGCCGTACGCGGCAGCTTCTTGCCGGCCTTCTTGAAGGCGTACAGCGTCAGCCCGGAGCAGTCGAAGCGGCTGGGTCCGGTGGCTCCCCACTTGTAAGGCGCTCCCTTCTTGGAAGCCGCCACCTGAAGTGCCTTGGTCGCGTGCGTGGCAGCCGATGCCTCCGAGGCGAACCCCGGAACCACCACGCTGCCGCCCACCGCGGCGAGCGTCAGCGCCGATGCCGTACCGGCGCGTGCCATGAGCGACGGGACACGATTGAGCGCGGTCATGCGCAACCCTTCGTCAGCCGCCTGTGAAGGATGACCTGTCGGATTCGGGCTGGCGAAGTAGCCCGGCCGCCCGAAGGCGGCTTCACCCCAAGGACCGCTCGAAGCCGAACTGCGCTCCGGCGACCCGTCATGCCTGGGTCCTCCACTCCTGCCGATCCACTCCTGTCGACCGGGCATCCGGGCGGCGGCAGGACTCGGCGTCCGCCCGGACCGCCCCGCCGCGGTGGCGGGGTCTTGTCGTCAGTCAGGGATCTTCACCTACCCGTGTCCGAAAATCCCAACGGAACCGAGGATTTGTGGCGTTACTCACCACTCACCCGTTCGGGTGGACATCCGGGTGTGCGAACGCGTGTCACGATGCGCGCACGCCCCGGACCAGCACCGGAGCCCTCTCAAACCCCGTTCCGGGGGCGCGTTCGGCGAGCGAGCCGGGTCGTCAAAATGACCATCCGATACGCCGAACGGACGTAATCCATTTGGTCCGTTTGACACCGGAGTCCGGCATTCCGAGTAGTTCGGCGCGGGGCGGGCGGGGTGCGGTCCCCGGCCGTCCGCGCCTCAGCCGTCGGAGCGCGGAGGAAGCGAGACCCGCGCGGTGCGGCGCTCGCCGTCCAGGACGCGCAGCGCCCGCGCGAGGGTCGCCGAGGACAGTTCCGACTCGCCCCGGTGGTGCATCAGCGCCAGCGCGTCCCGCAGCAGGGCCGCCTTCGCGACCAGCGCCTGGGCGGCCCGCAGCGCCGCGTAGGTGTCGCCGTGCCGCGCCGGGTTGATCCGGCCCAGCAGATCGGCCGCCTCCAGATAACGGTCGATCAGTTCGCCCTCCGCCCGGGTCAGCGCGGGCAGCGGCGGGTGCTCGGGCGGCAGGGTCATCCCCGGCCCGCCCTTCCTCCGTTGCCCCCCGTCGCCTTGCGGCTCTCGACGACCCGGTCCACCAGCCCGTACTCCAGCGCCTGCGGCGCGGTGAGCACCAGGTCCCGTTCGATGTCCGCGCTCACCCGCTCCCGCGACCGGCCGGTGTGCAGGGCGAGCATCTCCTCCAGGCGGGCGCGCACCCGCGCCAGCTCGGCGGCCTGGAGGACGAGGTCGCTGGTCTGCCCCTCGATCGGCTCCGGCAGCGACGGCTGGTGGACCACGATCCGGGCACCGGGCAGCGCGAGCCGCCTGCCGGGCGTCCCGGCCGCCAGCAGTACCGCCGCCATGGCCCCGGCCTGCCCCAGGCAGACCGTCTCCACCTCGCAGCGCACGAACCGGATCGTGTCGTAGACCGCCGACATCGGGCCGAACGAGCCGCCGGGGGAGTTGATGTAGAGGGAGATGGCGCGGTCCGGGTCCTGGTACTCCAGATGCATGAACTGGGCCATCACATCGTTGGCCGCGATGTCGTCCACGGGGGTGCCCAGGAAGACGATCCGCTCCTCCAGCAGCTTGGCGTAGGGATCCAGCGTCCGGTGCCCGTGGCCGGTGCGCTCGGTGAACTCGGGCAGGACATGACGGGCGGACGGGCCGTCCATGGCGAACGCCTCCTTGGCAGGGCTGCTGGACGGCGCCCCACGCGGGCGCCGCTTCTGTAAAAAATGTACAGGACGTACGTTGTCTTGGCGATGGTCGCTCCGCCGCCCCGGCGTCCGGGAGCCCCGCTCCGTAAGCTGGGGGCATGGCCTACGAGATTCCGGTGACCCAAGCACGGGCCGAACTGGCGGAACTGATCAACCGGGTGGTCTACGGCGGTGAGCGCGTCGTGGTGACCCGGCACGGCAAGCCCTTGGTCGCCCTGGTCTCCGCCGCCGACCTGGAGCGGCTCGAAGCGCTGGGGGAGCCCGGCGAGGAGCAGGTGATCGGCTCCGTCGCGGCGGTGCGCGAGGTCGCCCCCGCGGCGGCACCCGAGCACCGGCGGTTCGGGATCGTGGCGGAGCACCGGGGGCCGAATCCGTCCTAGCCGGAAAGAAATGGGCAGACGAAACGGAACGAAGAGAAGAGAAGCGAAGAGAAAGAGGAGAGACGGGAAAGGGCACGGCTCCCGGTATGGAGCCGTGCCCTTCGTGTGGTCCGCATGGGTCAGCCGACCGGTGCGGGTTCCCGCTCGGCGGCCTGGGGCTGCGCGTCGGGTCGGCGGTTCTTGAGCGCCTTGCCCAGCACGACCGCGCCCAGGCCCAGCGCCGCCCACCAGGCCAGGGTGAGGGCCGGACCGAACGCGCCCGCGCCGTCGAAGTACGACACCGAGCGCAGCAGGGAGGAGCCGGCGCCCGGCTGGAGCCACTGGCCGATGGTGCCGGCGGGGACGGGCAGCAGTTCCGGGGCGGAGGACGCGCCGGAGAACGGATTGCCGATCAGCATCATCAGGATCGCCATGACCCCCATCCCCGGCTTGCCCACCAGCGCCGCCAGCCCCGCGACGGCGGCGCTCACCGCCAGGACGGACAGCCCCAGCGCGCCCGCCTCGGCCCACCAGTTCCCGGTGAGCACCTCCAGCCAGTTGTGCGACACGACCGTCGCGGCGACGCCGACCAGCGCGGCCGACCCGAGCAGCGCGACCACCGTGTAACCGGCGCTCAGCCCGAGGAGGGTGACCATCGCCCCGGCCGCCATGCCCGCCAGGGCCATCGGCAGCACGCTGGAGCCGAATCCCGACCCGCGCGGGTCGCCCGCGGGTGCCGGAACCACGTCCACCGTCCTGACCTGCGTACCGTCGGCCTCGCCCAGCCCGGCCGCCGCCTGCTGGAGCAACTGGGAGACGGCCAGGCCGCCCGCCGACGCGGTCAGCAGCACCGGTCCGTCCGGGCCGATGACGAGTGCCCCGTACACCGTGCGGTCCTCGACCGCGTCCCGGGCGGCGGCCTCGTCGGCGTAGCGGTGGATCTCGAAGGCGCCGTCCTGCGCGGAGAGCTGCTGTTCGACCGGGGCCGTGGCGGCGGCGGGGCCGGCCACGCCGACGGGCAGGTCGCGGGGTGCGGTACGGGCGGCGGGCCAGGCGAAGGCGCACAGGGCGAGCGCGGCGATCACCGGGACGAACAGGACGATCCGCAGCAGGAGCCGGCGTTGCGGCGGGCTGGTGGTGGTGGACATGGGTGTTCCCCTTGAGAGATGAGGTGGAGGCGGAGGCGGGGCGGCGGAGACGGACGCGAAGGCGTCCGGGTCCGACCGGCGGTAAAAAGAAGGATCGTTCGTTTTAAGTAAACCCCACCGTGCGCCGCGTCCGCCGTTCTTGTCAAGAAGGAACATTCGTTTTACGATGGGCGCATGGCACGCGTATCCCAGGAGCACCTCGACGCCCGGCGCCGGCAGATCCTCGACGGTGCCGCGCGCTGCTTCGCGCGGGACGGGTTCCACGCCACGTCCATGCAGGACGTGCTGAAGGAGTCCGACCTCTCCGCCGGGGGCGTCTACCGCTACTTCAGCGGCAAGGAGGCGCTGATCGCGGCCATCGTCGCCGAGGTCCTCGACTACGCCCTCGCCGCCTACGAGGGTGCCGCCGAGGAGGATCCGCCGCCCACCCCGGACGTGCTGATCCCGCGGATCGTGACCCATATGCAGCGGCTGCGGCCGGAGACCCTGAACGGCGAGTGGCTCTTCCCCCGGCTGATGATGCAGGTCTGGACCGAGACCCTGCGGGACAGGGAACTCGCGGCGATGATCGAGCCGGGCGTCACCCGGATCCGCGCCGCCTGGAACACCATCGGCGAGAACTACAAGGCGGCCGGCCTGATGGACCCGGACGCCGACACCGACGCCATGGCCCGCACCCTGCTCGCCCTCGTCCAGGGATACGCCACCCAGCACGCCATGTTCGGCGGTGTGCCGGAGGAGTCGCTCAGGGGCGGGCTGCGGGCGCTGCTGAGCATCACGCCCGCCGAGTCGGGGAGCTGACCCGCCCCGCGGGGACCCGCCCTCCCCGCGACCGGACCGTGTGCCGGACGACCCGAGCCGCCCGCGGCCGGACGGCGTGCCGGGTGACCCGAGCCGCCCGCGGCAGGACCCGTATGCCGGACGACCCGCCCGTCCGCGGCCGGACCGCATACCGGACGCCCCGAGCCTCCCGGCGCCGGATCGTATGCCGGACGACCCGCCCCGCCCCCCCCGCGGCCGGACCGCATGCCGGACCACCCGCCCGCGGCCGGATCGTATGACGGTTAACGTGACCGAAACGCACCGCAATTAGCCTCCCCTCACGCCACCTGGTGTTTCCGCGGTGGCCACGGCCCCCGGACCCCGTACGGCCCGGAGCGAGGATGTGAGGTGGGACGTGCAACTGACCCCGCACGAGCAGGAGAGGCTGCTGATCCATGTCGCGGCCGACGTGGCCGAGCGGCGCCGGGCCCGGGGACTGCGGCTCAACCACCCGGAGGCCGTCGCCCTGCTCACCTCGCATCTGCTGGAGGGCGCCCGCGACGGCCGGACCGTCGCCGAACTCATGGCGTCCGGGCGGGCCGTGCTCGGCCGGGACGATGTCATGGAGGGCGTGCCGGAGATGATCCGCGAGGTGCAGGTCGAGGCCACCTTCCCGGACGGCACCAAACTCGTCACCGTCCACGATCCGATCGTCTGAGGGGGCCGCGATGATCCCCGGAGAGATCCTCTTCGCCGAGGACCCGGTCGTCTCCAACGAGGGCCGCCCGACCACCCGGCTGACCGTGCTGAACGCCGCCGACCGGCCCGTCCAGGTCGGTTCCCACTACCACTTCGCCGAGGCCAACCCCGGCCTGGAGTTCGACCGCGCCGCCGCGCGCGGCACCCGTCTCGACGTCCCCGCCGGGACCGCCGTACGGTTCGAACCCGGCATTCCGGTCGAGGTCGTCCTCGTGCCGCTGGCCGGGGCCCGGATCGTGCCCGGACTGCGGGGCGAGGTCGCGGGTCCGCTGGACGGGGCGGGGGTGCGCGATGAGTGAGATCTCCCGCGCCCGCTACGCCGATCTGTACGGGCCGACCACCGGGGACCGGATCCGGCTCGCCGACACCGATCTGCTGATCGAGATCGAGGAGGACCGCTGCGGCGGCCCCGGACGCTCCGGCGACGAGGCCGTGTTCGGCGGCGGCAAGGTCATCCGCGAGTCCATGGGCCAGTCCCGCGCCACCCGCGCCGACGGCACCCCGGACACCGTGATCACGGGTGCGGTGATCGTCGACCACTGGGGCATCGTCAAGGCCGACATCGGGGTCCGCGACGGCCGGATCACCGGCATCGGCAAGGCCGGCAACCCCGACACCATGGACGGCGTCCACCCGGATCTGGTGATCGGCCCGGAGACCGAGATCATCGCGGGCAACGGACGCATCCTCACCGCCGGGGGCGTCGACGCGCACGTCCACTTCATCTGCCCCCAGATCGCCGACGAGGCCCTGTCCGCCGGGATCACCACCCTCGTCGGCGGCGGCACCGGCCCGGCCGAGGGCTCCAAGGCGACCACCGTCACCCCCGGACCCTGGCACCTCGCCCGGATGCTGGCCGCGATGGAGGCGTACCCGCTGAACATCGGGCTGCTCGGCAAGGGCAACACCGTCTCCCACGAGGCGATGCTGTCCCAGATCAGGGGCGGCGCACTGGGCCTGAAACTGCACGAGGACTGGGGCTCCACCCCGGCCGTCATCGACGCCTCGCTGACCGTCGCCGACCGTACCGGCGTCCAGGTCGCCATCCACACGGACACCCTCAACGAGGCCGGTTTCGTCCAGGACACCCTGGCCGCCATCGGCGGACGCGGCATCCACGCCTACCACACCGAGGGCGCGGGCGGCGGGCACGCGCCGGACATCATGACCGTGGTGAGCGAGGCGCACGTCCTGCCCAGCTCCACCAATCCGACCCGGCCGTTCACCGTCAACACCGCCGAGGAACACCTCGACATGCTGATGGTCTGCCACCACCTCAACCCGGCCGTCCCCGAGGACCTCGCCTTCGCCGAGTCCCGCATCCGCCCGTCCACCATCGGCGCGGAGGACATCCTCCACGACCTCGGCGCCATCTCGATCATCTCCTCCGACGCCCAGGCCATGGGCCGGGTCGGCGAGGTGATCCTGCGGACCTGGCAGACCGCGCATGTGATGAAACGGCGGCGCGGCTCCCTGCCGGGCGACGGCCGCGCCGACAACCACCGGGTCCGTCGCTATGTCGCCAAATACACCATCAACCCCGCCCTCGCCCAGGGCCTCGCCCACGAGGTCGGCTCCGTGACCACCGGCAGACTCGCCGACCTGGTCCTGTGGGAACCGGCGTTCTTCGGCGTCAAACCGCACCTCGTCCTCAAGGGCGGCCAGATCGCCTGGGCGCAGATGGGCGACGCCAACGCCTCCATCCCGACCCCGCAGCCGATCCTGCCGCGCCCGATGTTCGGCGCGATCGGCCGGGCGCCCGCCGCGAACTCGGTCAACTTCGTCGCCCCCCTCGCCGTCGAGGACGGCCTCCCCGAGCGGCTCGGCCTCGGCAAGCGGTTCGCCGTCATCGAGTCGACCCGCGCGGTCACCAAGGCCGACATGCGGGAGAACGACGCTCGGCCCGACGTCCGGGTCGACCCCGACAGCTTCGCCGTGCACATCGACGGCGAACTGGTGGAGGCCGAGCCCGCCGCCGAACTGCCGATGGCCCAGCGCTACTTCCTCTTCTAGGGGGCCCGATGTCCCGAGCGACCTTGCTGCTGCTGGCCGACGGCCGGTTCCCCGCCGGCGGGCACGCGCACTCCGGCGGGGCCGAGGCGGCGGTCCGCGCCGGGCGGGTGCGGGACGCCGCGAGCCTGGCCGACTTCTGCCGGGGGCGGCTGCACACCGCCGGACTGGTGTCCGCCGCCCTCGCCGCGTCCGCCGCGCTCGGGACCGATCCGGTCGCGCTGGACGCCGCCGCCGACGCCCGGACACCGTCCCCCGCCCTGCGCACCGCCTCCCGCCGCCTCGGCCGCCAGCTCCTGCGCGCCGCCCGCGCCACCTGGCCGCAGGGCGCGCAGGGGTACGGGGATCTCGCCCGCGCGTTTCCCAAGGGGGCGCACCAGCCCGTGGTGCTGGGGGTGGTGGCGCGGGCCGCCGGGCTGGGTGCGGCGGACGCGGCGCACTGCGCGGCGTACGAATCGGTGAGCGGGGCCGCCTCCGCGGTGGTGCGGCTGCTGAGCCTCGATCCGTTCGAGGCGAGCGGGGTGCTGGCGCGGCTGGCGGGGGAGATCGACCGGGTCGCCGACCGGGCGGTGGAATGTGCGGGGGAGGGGGTGGTGGACGCGTTGCCCGCGATGTCGTCGCCGCTGCTGGAGATCGGGGCGGAGGTGCACGCGGGGATGGCGGGGCGGTTGTTCGCGTCCTGACCGCCCGGGAGGGGGTTGCCCCCGCCGCCTCTGCCCCTCCCCTCCCCGGGTGCTTCACCCCCGGACCCCCATGCCGGCCCCGGAGGGGCCCGGTCCTCGAACGCCGGACGGGCGGGAACGCGCCCGGACGGAGAAAGGTCAACGCCGATGCATCTCGACCACCAGCACAGCCGCACCACCGCCCTCAGCGCCGACGCCCACCGGCCCGACGGGACCCGGCGGGCGCTGCGGATCGGGCTCGGAGGGCCCGTCGGATCCGGGAAGACCGCGACTGTCGCCGCGCTCTGCCGGGAACTGCGCGACGAACTCTCGCTCGCCGTCGTGACCAATGACATCTACACCCGCGAGGACGCCGAGTTCCTGCTCCGGGAGGCCGTGCTGCCGCCCGAGCGGATCACCGCCGTGGAGACCGGGGCCTGCCCCCACACCGCGATCCGCGACGACATCTCCGCCAACCTGGAGGCCGTCGAGGACCTGGAGGACGAGGTGGGGCCGCTGGATCTGATCCTCGTCGAGTCCGGCGGCGACAATCTGACCGCCACCTTCTCCCGGGGACTGGTCGACGCGCAGATCTTCGTGATCGACGTGGCCGGCGGGGACGACATCCCGCGCAAGGGCGGCCCCGGCGTCACCACCGCCGACCTCCTGGTCGTCAACAAGACCGACCTCGCCCCGTACGTCGGCTCCGATCTCGCCCGGATGGCCGCCGACGCCAAGGCGCAGCGCGCCGAACTGCCCGTCGTCCTCCAGTCCCTGCGCGATCCGGCCGGGGTCGCGGACGTGGCCGCCTGGGTACGGGAGCGGGTCGCCGTATGGCGGGCGTGACCGCCACCGCCCGGATCGTCGCCCGCCGCGACGCACGCGGCACGACCGTGCTGCCGGTGCTGGCCGGGGACGGCCCGCTCGCCCTGCGCCGCACCCGGGGGAGCGGGGACGGAAGCGCCCGGGTCACCCTCGTCGGGGCGATGAGCGGGCCGCTCGGCGGCGACCGGTTCACGGTGTCCGCCGAGGTCGGTGCGGGCGCCGGGCTGCGGGTCGGCTCGGCCGCCGCCACCCTCGCCCTGCCGGGCCAGGGCAAGGAGGAGGCCCGCTACGAGGTCCGGCTCTCCGTCGCCGACGGGGCCGAACTGCACTGGCTGCCCGAGCAGTTGATCAGCGCGGGCGGCAGCGAGCTGTATGCCGCGACCGTCGCCGAGGTGGGCCCGGCCGGACGCCTGGTGCTGCGCGAGGAACAGGTGCTGGGCCGGGCCGGGGAGCGACCCGGCCGCCTCGGCAGCCGTCTCACGGTCCGGATCGGCGGCCGGTGCGTCCTCGACCAGGAACTGCACTGCGGCCCCGGCGCCCCGCCCGGCTGGGACGGCCCCGCCGGGCTCGGCGGCCACCGGGCCGTGGGGCAACTGGTCGTCGTCCGGCCGGAGTTCGCCGGGTCCCCCGTACCGCCGCGGGTGCTGGGGGAGGGGGCGGCGGTGCTGCCGCTGGCCGGGCCCGCCGTGCTGGTCGGCGCGGTCGCGCCGGACGCGCAGCGGCTGCGGGCGGTGCTGGACGCGGCGCTCGCCGAGCTGGGCTGAAACGGCCGGGCGGTCCGATGGGCGGACAGGTCGGTCCGGTTATCGGATTGGCAAAGAACCGTACCCGTGTCTGTTCTCAGCGGGCTCACAGCCGGAAGGATCCCCGTACGTTTCGTATCGAGGTACGGGGAGGTCTCCTGTGCGGGAGAAGAGAGCGAACAGCCGGACCGTCGCGCTCGGTTCGGCCGGGGCGCTGGTCGTCGCCACCCTGCTGGCCGGGGCCGTGACCGCCCCCACGGCCAGCGCCGGGGCGCAGGACACCAGGGGCCACGGCACGGACCGGGAGGCCGTCGGCACCGCCGTCGCCGCCGCCCGCGCCGCGAGGACCGGCATCGACTGGCAGGACTGCCCCGCCGACTGGGGCCTGGAGAAGCCCATCCAGTGCGGCTGGGTCTCGGTGCCGCTCGACTACACCGAGCCGTACGGCAAGCAGATCAAGATAGCCGTCGACCGCATCGGCAGCACCGGCACCCCGGACGAGCGGCAGGGCGCCCTCGTCTACAACCCCGGCGGCCCCGGCGGCTCCGGACTGCGCTTCCCGCGCCGGGTCACCACCGCCAACCCGATCTGGGCGAAGACCGCCAGGGCGTACGACTTCGTGGGCTTCGACCCGCGTGGCGTCGGCAAGTCCGCGCCGATCTCCTGCGTCGACCCGCAGGAGTTCGTGAAGGCGCCGAAGATGGACCCGGTGCCCCGCTCCGAGGCCGACAAACGCGCCCAGCGCACACTGGCCCGGGAGTACGCCGAGGGCTGCTACGAGCGCAGCGCCGCGATGCTGCCGCACATGACCACCCCGAACACCGCCCGCGACCTCGACGTCATCCGGGCCGCGCTCGGCGAGCGGAAACTGAACTTCCTCGGCGTCTCCTACGGCACCTACCTCGCCGCCGTCTACGGCACGCTCTTCCCGGGCCATGTCCGGCGCATGGTCGCCGACAGTGTCGTCAACCCCTCCCGCGCCAAGATCTGGTACCAGGCCAACCTCGACCAGGACGTGGCCTTCGAGACCCGCTGGAACGACTGGCAGGACTGGGTCGCCCGCAACGACGCCACCTTCCACCTCGGCGACACCCGCGCCGAGGTCCAGGACCACTGGCTCGCCCTGCGCGCCACCGCCGCGAAGAACCCCATCGGCGGGGTCGTCGGCCCCGCCGAGCTGATCTCCTTCTTCCAGGGCGCCCCCTACTACGACTCCTCCTGGGTGCCGGTCGCCACCGTCTTCGCGAAGTACGCCGCCGGGGACACCCAGGCCCTGGTGGACGCCGCCGCGCCCGACCTCTCCGACACCGCCGGGAACCGGGCCGCCGAGAACGGCAACGCCGTGTACACCGCCGTCGAGTGCGCCGACGCCAAGTGGCCGACCGACTGGAGGACCTGGGACCGCGACAACACCCGCCTGCACCGCGACTACCCCTTCCTGACCTGGGCCAACGCCTGGATGAACCTGCCCTGCGCCACCTGGCCGGTCCGGCAGAACACCCCGGTCGACGTCCGGACCGGCAAGGGCCTCCCGCCGGTCCTCATCGTGCAGGCCGAGCGCGACGCGGCCACCCCCTACGGGGGCGCGCTGGAACTCCACAAGCGGTTCAGGGGCTCCCGGCTGATCACCGAGAGGGACGCCGGTTCGCACGGGGTCACCGGTCTGGTGAACCCCTGCGTCAACGACCGCGTCGACACCTATCTGCTGACCGGGAAGCTGGACGCCGGGAACGTCACCTGCGCCCCGCACGCGGTCCCCAAGCCGTAGCCCTCTCACCCCGGCCCTGGGGGCGGGGTGAGGCTCAGCGCAGTGGCAGGCGCGGGAAGCGGCGCCGACGTTCGGCCGCCGCCGCCTCGGCCTCCTCCGCCTTGACGACGGCCGCGTACCGGTCGACGTACTCCTGCTCCGACAGGGTGAGGATGGCGTACATGATCTCGTCGGTGATCGCGCGCAGGATCGCCTTCTCGCTCTCCATCCCGGCGTAGCGGGAGAAGTCCAGCGGGGCGCCGAAGCGGATGGTGACCGGGTGCGGGGTGGGGATGATCCTGCCGGGCGGCTGGGCCTCGAAGGTGCCGATCATCGCGCACGGCACCACCGGGACCCCGGCCCGCAGCGCCATCACCGCCACCCCGACCTTGCCCTTGTAGAGGCGGCCGTCGTGCGAGCGGGTGCCCTCGGGATAGATGCCGAGCAGCTCACCCCTGCTCAGCACCCCGAGGCCCTCCCGGATCGCGGCCTGCCCGGCGTCCTTGCCCGAGCGGTCCACCGGGATCTGGCCCGCGCTGCGGAAGAAGAACGCGGTGAGCCGCCCGCGGATGCCGGGCCCGGTGAAGTACTCGGCCTTCGCCAGGAAGGTGATCCGGCGCTTGAGCACCGCGGGCATCAGAAAGTGGTCGGAGAAGGAGAGATGGTTCCCGGCGACGATCGCCGCACCCGTCGCCGGAACATGGTCGAGCCCCTCGATCCGCGGCCGGAAGACCAGCCGCAGCAACGGGCCCAGCAGGACGTACTTGAGCAGGTAGTAGAACACCGCGGCTCCGGCTCCTCGTGTTCGCCCGGGGAGCGATCAGTGTAGGCGGGGAGCGGCCTCGCGGGGAGTGGACGCGGGATGCGTCTGCCGGGTTTCTGCCGGAGGCGGGAGGCTGGGTGCGGGTGCGGGTGCGGGTGCGGGTGCGGGTGCGGGTGCGGGTGCGGGGTGCGGGGTGCGGGTGGTCGGTGGCCGGTGGCCGGTCGCGTGGTTCCCCACGGCCCTTGAGGGGCGGCGCCCCCCCCGCGAACCCGCACCCCGCCCCGGCTCACCCCCTCGTCAGCACATCCCCCAGTGTCCCCACCGCCGTGCGCAGTTCCTCGTCCGTGATGGTCAGGGGCGGGGCCAGGCGGATGGTCGAGCCGTGGGTGTCCTTGACGAGGATGCCCCGGGCCATCAGGAGTTCGCTGATCTCGCGTCCCGTGCCGATCGCCGGGTCGATGTCGACGCCCGCCCAGAGGCCGCGGGCGCGGAAGCCGAGCACGCCCCGGCCGACCAGGTCGGTCAGCCCGTCCCGCAGGACCGTGCCCGCGCCGGCCGCCCGGCGCTGGAACACGCCGGTCTCCAGCAGCCCGACCACCGCCGTGCCGACCGCCGCGGCCAGCGGGTTGCCGCCGAAGGTCGAACCGTGCTCCCCGGGCCCGAGGACGCCTAGCACCTCCCGGGACCCGGTCACCGCCGACACCGGTATGATCCCGCCGCCCAGCGCCTTGCCCAGCAGCACCAGGTCCGGGACGACCCCCTCGTGGTCGACGGCCAGGGTGCGGCCGGTGCGGCCCAGGCCCGACTGGATCTCGTCCGCGATGAACAGACAGCCCGCCCGGCGGGTCAGCTCGCGCACCCCGGTCAGATAGCCGTCGTCGGGGATCACCACCCCCGCCTCGCCCTGGATCGGCTCGATCAGGACTGCGGCCGTCGTCTCGTCGAGCGCCGCCGCGAGGGCCTCCAGGTCGTTGTAGGGGACGATCCGGAAGCCCGGCGTGAACGGGCCGAAGCCGGTGCGGGCGGTCTCGTCCGTGGAGAAGCCGACGATGGTCGTCGTCCGGCCGTGGAAGTTGTCGGACGCCACCACGACCGTCGCCCGGTCGGCGGGCACGCCCTTCACCTCGTACGCCCATTTGCGGGCCACCTTGATGGCGCTCTCCACCGCCTCCGCGCCGGTGTTCATCGGCAGCATCATGTCCTGGCCGACCAGGGTGGTGAGGCGCTCGGCGAACTCGGCGAGGCGGTCGTTGTGGAAGGCGCGGGAGGTGAGGGTGAGCCGGTCGAGCTGGCGGTGCGCGGCCTCGATCAGCGCCGGGTGGCGGTGGCCGAAGTTCAGCGCCGAGTAGCCGGACAGCATGTCCAGCATACGGTGGCCCTCGACATCCTCGACCCAGGCGCCCTCGGCGGCGGCGACCACCACCGGCAGCGGGTGGTAGTTGTGCGCGAGGACCGGCTCCTCGGCGCGGATCAGCTCGGCGGAGGTCCGGGAGGTCCGGGAGGACACGGGGGAGGTGCGGTCGGTGCCGGTGGTCGTCGCGGTCATCAGCGGATCTCCTGGGTGCAGCACTTGATGCCGCCGCCGGCCTTGTGGAACTCGGAGAGGTCGACGGGGACGGGGACATAGCCGTGGGCGTCCAGTTGGGCGGCGAGCGCCTCGGCCCGCGGGGCGATGAAGACATGGCGGCCGTCGGACACCGAGTTCAACCCGAACGCCAGCGCGTCGTCACGGGTCGCGGTCACCGCGTCCGGGTACAGCCGCGTCAGCACCTCCCGGCTGCCCGCCGAGAAAGCCTCCGGGTAGTAGGCGATGTTGTTGTCGTCCAGGACGAACAGGGCGGTGTCGAGGTGGTAGAAGTGCGGGTCCACCAGGGTCAGGCTGATCACCGGGTGGCCGAAGAACTCCTGCACCTCGCGGTGCGCCTCCCGGCTGGTGCGGAAACCGGTCCCGGCCAGCACGTACCGGCCGGTCCAGACGAGATCGCCCTCGCCCTCGCAGACCGTCGCGGGGCGGTGGACGGCGTACCCGGCCGCCTTGAACCAGGTGTCGTAGTGGCCCGACTCGGGGCGGCGCTCGGGCGCGTGGAAGAGGGAGCCGAAGACCCGGCCGTCCACGACGACCGCCGAGTTCGCGGCGAAGACCATGTCCGGCAGACCGGGCACGGGCGGGACGGAGTCGACGGTGTGGCCATGGGCCCGGTAGGCGCCGAGCAGCGCCTGCCACTGCTCCCGCGCCAGATCGACATCGACGGCGACATCGGGGTTCATCCAGGGGTTGATCGCGTACTGCACGGCGAAGTGTCTGGGTTCGCAGACCAGGTAGCGCCGTGGGCGCGGCACACGGGTGTCGGTCACAGAGGGGTGCCTCCGCTTCCTTGCGGTTTTCCTTACGGGTGAGGAGAGGTGAGGAGAGGGGTGGTGAAGGGGTGATGAAGGGGTGAGACCACGGTAGAAAGCGCCGTGCGCGGACGACAAGCGACGAAAGCTGCGTGTCCACGCAGGAACGCTGCGTGTTGATCAGCCTCCGCGCAGCGATGTTGCGCGCGGCGCCGCCCATCGGCCCGCTCCCGCTCCCGGGTCCGCTCCCGCTCCCGGGTCAGGTCCTGCGCTCCCGGGTCAGGTCCCGCTCTCCGGCGCCGCCTGCGTCGCGCCCGCCTCCGGTGATTCCGGGATCAGATGCGACAGCACCATCACACTGATCGTCTTGCGGATGAACGGCTCGGTGCGGATCCGCTCCAGCACCTCCTCGAAATGCCCCACGTCCCGCGCCCGGACATGCAGCAGCGCGTCCGCCGCCCCGGTCACCGTCATCGCGGCGGTGATCTCCGGATGGTTGCGCACCACCTCCGCCAGCCGCCGGGGCGGCGCCGCCCCCTCGCAGTACACCTCGACATACGCCTCCGTGCGCCAGCCCAGCGCCGACGGGGTCACCGTCGCCGTGAACCCGGTGATCACCCCGGTCTCGCGCAGCCGGTCCACCCGCCGCTTCACCGCCGTCGACGACAGCCCGATCGCCGTGCCGATCTCGGCGAAACTGGTCCTGGCATGGGCCATCAGCGCGGTGATGATCTTCCGGTCGAGCGCGTCGAACGATCCCGGGCCCTGGTTCATGGCTCGCACTCTAGCCAGCGAGAACGCCCTTGCCCGGCACATGTGCAGCCGTACGGATTCCTCCTAGACTCCACGTTCATGCTGCGCGCCCTCGCTGTCGACGACGAACGGCCCTCCCTGGAGGAGCTGGTGTACCTGCTGAACGCGGACCCGCGCGTCGGCACCGCCGAGGGCGCCGGCGACGCCACCGAGGCGCTGCGCCGCATCACCCGCGCCCTGGAATCCGGCCCGCACGGCCCCGAGGCCATCGATGTCGTCTTCCTCGACATCAACATGCCCGGCCTCGACGGCCTCGACCTCGCCCGGCTGCTCACCGGCTTCGCCCGGCCGCCCCTGGTCGTCTTCGTCACCGCGCACGAGGACTTCGCCGTCCAGGCGTTCGACCTCAAGGCCGTCGACTACGTCCTCAAACCCGTGCGCGGGGAACGCCTCGCCGAGGCCGTCCGCCGGGCCGCCGAACTGCGCGGCGCCGCCCCGAGGATCCCGGTCAGCGAGCCCGACCCCGACCACCTCCCCGTCGAGCTGGGCGGCGTGACCCGCTTCGTCGCCGTCGATGACATCACCCATGTCGAGGCCCAGGGCGACTACGCCCGGCTGCACACCGCCAGGGGCAGCCATCTGGTCCGCATCCCGGTCTCCACCCTGGAGGAACGCTGGCGCGCCCGCGGCTTCGTCCGCATCCACCGCCGCCATCTCGTCGCCCTGCGCCACATCGGCGAACTCCGCCTCGACGCCGGCACCGTCAGCGTCGTCGTCGGCGCCGAGGAACTCCAGGTCAGCCGCCGCCACGCCCGCGAGCTGCGGGACCTGCTGATGAGGAGGCCCTGAAGGTGCCCCACCCGAACGCCCCGGCCCGGAAGGACTGACCGTGCCCCCCGAGCCCCCCGCCCGCCGGGTCACCGTCACCGGCCCGCCCCGCCGCCCCGGCCGCCGCCACCCCACCGGCCCCTACCGCCCCCGCACCGAGATCGACGAACAGACCACCCTCGGCCACACCTACGTCCGCTCCCTCATCCGCAGCCAGCTCCGCGCCGCGCTCGCCGTCCTCGCCGTGCTCGCCCTGCTCGTCGCCCCACTGCCGCTGGTGTTCGCCACCGCCCCCGACGCCCGCCTGGAATGGGCCGTCCTCGGCTTCGGCGTCTACCTCCCCCTGGTGCTCCTCGCCCGCTGGTACGTCCGCCGCGCCGAACGCAACGAACGCGACTTCGTCCGGCTGGTCGAAGACCGCTAGGCCCGCCCGTGAACTCCGGCTACACCGTCACCGCCGTCGCCCTGGTCGTCGTCGCGACCGTCCTCGTCGGCGCCTTCGGCCTGCGCATCTCCCGCACCACCTCCGACTTCTACGTCGCCTCCCGCACCGTCGGCCCCCGGCTGAACGCCGCCGCCATCAGCGGCGAGTACCTCTCCGCCGCCTCCTTCCTCGGCATCGCCGGACTGGTCCTCGTCCAGGGCCCCGACATGCTCTGGTACCCGGTCGGCTACACCGCCGGATATCTGGTCCTGCTGCTCTTCGTCGCCGCCCCGCTGCGCCGCTCCGGCGCCTACACCCTGCCCGACTTCGCGGAGGCCCGGCTCGCCTCCCAGGCCGTCCGGCGGCTCGCCGGGGCGTTCGTCGTCGGGGTCGGCTGGCTGTATCTGCTGCCCCAGCTCCAGAGCGCCGGACTCACCCTCACCGTGCTCACCGGTGCCCCCGCCTGGCTCGGCGGGATCATCGTCGCCGTCGTCGTCACCGCGACCGTCGCCGCGGGCGGCATGCGCAGCATCACCTTCGTCCAGGCGTTCCAGTACTGGCTCAAGCTCACCGCCCTCCTGGTCCCCGCCCTGTTCCTGGTGCTGGCCTGGCAGGGCGACGGCGCCCCCCGGCACGCCTTCGACGAACCCGCCGCCTTCCGCGAGCAGCGCGCGGTCACCGTCGACGCCACCCTCGAACTGCGCCTGGACCGCCCCCTGACGGTCACCGTCGACGGCACGGTCGACGGCCGCCGCCACACCGGCACCGAGGTGACCCTCCCCATCGGCAGCCACCGCGTCGAACGCGGCACCCGCCTCACCTTCACCGCCGGGGACCCCGTCCCCGCCGCCGCCCGGCGCGACACCGGCGGCGGCCTGTCCACCTCGTTCACCGACGGCCGCCAGGAACGCCCCCTGTACGCCACCTACGGACTGATCCTCGCCACCTTCCTCGGCACCATGGGCCTGCCCCACGTCGTCGTCCGCTTCTACACCAGCCCGCACGGCGTCGCCGCCCGCCGCACCACCGTCGCCGTCCTCGCCCTGATCGGCGGCTTCTACCTGCTGCCCCCGCTCTACGGCGCCCTCGGCCGGATCTACGCCCCCGAACTCACCCTCACCGGCGACGCCGACGCCGCCGTCCTGCTGCTGCCCGAGCGGGTCATCGGCGGACCCGGCGGCGACCTCCTCGGCGCGCTGGTCGCCGGGGGCGCCTTCGCCGCGTTCCTGTCCACCGCGTCCGGCCTCACCATGGCCGTCGCCGGGGTCCTCACCCAGGATGTCCTCCCGGCCCGGGGCGTCCGCCACTTCCGGCTCGGCACCGTCCTCGCCATGGCCGCCCCGCTCGCCGCGAGCGTCCTGGTCGGGGGGCTGCCCGTGGCCGACGCGGTCGGCCTCGCCTTCGCCGTCTCGGCGTCCTCGTTCTGCCCGCTGCTGGTCCTCGGCATCTGGTGGCGCCGCCTCACCCCGCCCGGCGCGGCGGCCGGGATGCTGATCGGCGGCGGCTCCGCCTTCCTCGCCGTCACCGCCACCATGGCCGGGCTCCCCGGCACCGGCCGGCTGCACACCCTGCTGGCCTGGCCCGCCGTCTGGTCGGTCCCGCTCGGCTTCCTCACCATGGTCCTGGTCTCCCTCGCCACCCCCGCCCGCGTCCCCGCCGGGACCGCCGCGATCCTGGCCCGCTTCCATCTCCCCGAGGACCTGGACCAAGGGCATCGGAACCAAGGGAAGCGGAACCCGGGGCATCCGAGTCCGGGGCGTCCGAGTCCGGGGTATCCGGATCCGGAGCATCCGAGCCCGGGGCAGGTGAACCCGGCGCATCCGAGCCCGGGGCGTCCGAGTCCGGCGCAGGTGAACCCGGAGCACCCCCCGGGCCGTGAGGTGAGGATGTGAGCGGATTCATCGCCGGGCTCTGCGTCGCCGTACTGCCGCTGCTCGCCGCCGGGTTCTGGTTCGGCAGACGCACCGCCCGCCCCGCGAGCCTCGCCGGGCTCGGCACCCCCGTGGAGCACGCCACCTTCGCGACCCTGCACACCGCCTCCCTCGCCGCGCCCCCGCTCAGAGCCGGGCTCACCGAGGAGACCGCCCGGCGCTCCGCCCGCCCGCTGCGCACCCTGCTGGGCACCGACGCCCTCTGCCTCACCGACGCCACCCGCGTCCTCGCCTGGGACGGCGTCGGCGGCCACCACCGCGCCGAGATCACCGCCCGCCTCGCCGGACCCCTGGACACCGGCCGCGGCGAAGCCTTCCCGCTGACCTGCGACACCCCCGACTGCCCGGTCCGCTGGGCGGTCGTCGCCCCCCTCACCGTCGACGAACGGGTCCTCGGCGCGCTGGTCGCCTGCGCGCCCCGCGAGTCCGCCGTCCTGGTCCGGGCCGCCGGGGAGGTCGCCCGCTGGGTCTCCGTCCAGCTCGAACTCGCCGACCTCGACCGCTCCCGCACCCGGCTCATCGAGGCCGAGATCAAGGCCCTGCGCGCCCAGATATCCCCCCACTTCCTCTTCAACTCGCTCGCCGTGATCGCCTCGTTCGTCCGCACCGACCCCGAGCACGCCCGCGAACTGCTCCTCGAATTCGCCGACTTCACCCGCTACTCGTTCCGCAAGCACGGCGACTTCACCACCCTCGCCGACGAACTCCACGCCATCGACCAGTACCTGTCCCTGGTCCGCGCCCGCTTCGGCGACCGGCTCGCCGTCACCCTCCAGATCGCCCCCGAGGTGCTGCCGGTCGCTCTGCCCTTCCTCTGCCTCCAGCCCCTGGTGGAGAACGCCGTCAAACACGGCCTCGAAGGGCGCACCGCCACCTGCCGCATCAGCATCACCGCCCAGGACGCCGGACAGGAGGCCCTGGTCGTCATCGAGGACGACGGCGCCGGCATGGACCCGGACGCGCTGCGCCGCATCCTCGCCGGGGAGGTCAGCCCGTCCGGGGGCATCGGCCTGTCCAATGTCGACGACCGGCTCCGCCAGGTCTACGGCGACGACCACGGCCTCGTCATCGAGACCGCCGTCGGCGCGGGCATGAAGATCACCGCCCGGCTCCCGAAGTACCAGCCGGGCGTCCACTCCGCCCCGGGCCCGCCCCGCACCTGACCGGGACCCCGTCTCACCCCTTGCGCATCCCTTGCTACCCCTTGCTCACCCCTTGGTGGCGACCATCCCCAGGGTGAGCAGCCCCAGCACCACCCAGCCGAACCACAGCCAGCCGTTGGAACCGAGTGTCACCGTGTACGCCGTCACCGCGACGAGACCGCCGACGGTGAGCACTCCCATGGTCTTCGTGGAACCGTCCGTGGAACCGGGCATCGCGCCACCCTCCTCAGAGTTCGGTGCCCTCCATGGTGCCCCGGTTCCCGCCGGTTCAGCGACTGCGGGCGTGCAACGAGGCCAGATAGGCGTTGTACTCCTCCAGCTCCTTGTCCCCGTCCCGGTCGGCGGCCCGGTCCTGGCGCTTGGCCTGCCGCTGGTCGGAGGCGTACCACTGGAAGATCAGCGCGATCAGTACCAGCACCGACGGGATCTCACTGAACGCCCAGGCGATCCCCCCGGCCGCGTTCTGGTCCGACAGCACATCGATCCCGAGCGAGGCGGGCGGATTCTCGTACGCCTTCACCATCGGCTCGGACGCCATCATCAGCGCGATCCCGAAGAACGCGTGGAACGGCATGCCCGCGAACAGCTCCAGCATCCGCATCAGATGGCCCGGCCGGTGCGGACCCGGGTCGATCCCCATGATCGGCCAGAAGAAGATCAGCCCCACCGCGAGGAAGTGCACCATCATCGCGATGTGCCCCGGCGTGGACCCCATCAGGAAGTCGAACAGCGGCGTGAAGTACAGCCCGTACAGGGAGGCGATGAACAGCGGGATCGTGAACACAGGGTGGGTGATGATCCGTACGTACCGGCTGTGCAGCACCGCGAGCAGCAGCTCACGCGGCCCCTTGCGGCCCCGCCCGGCCGGCGGCAGCGCGCGCAGCGCCAGGGTGATCGGCGCGCCGAGCAGGATCATGATCGGCGACAGCATGCTGATCACCATGTGCTGCACCATGTGCACGCTGAACATGACCATGCCGTAGTCGTTCAGCCCGGTGCACGTCACCAGCACGATGCTCAGCACCCCGACGCCGAACGCCACGGTCCGCCCCACCGGCCACTTGTCCCCGCGCCGGGTCAGCCGCAGCACCCCCCACCCGTACAGCCCGAGCCCCACCAGACAGGCCACGAGAAAGAACGGATCGGCCGACCACTCCAGCCCCCGCCCCAGC
Source organism: Streptomyces sp. NPDC093252 (assembly GCF_040683675.1). Lineage (NCBI taxonomy): Bacteria > Bacillati > Actinomycetota > Actinomycetes > Kitasatosporales > Streptomycetaceae > Streptomyces > Streptomyces sp. NPDC093252. The sequence continues at coordinate 159,162 of NZ_JBFBEM010000015.1, forward strand.
GTGAACGGCGCCAGCTCCATGTCCATGCCGTGCCCGCTGTGCTCCATGCCCGGCTCCTGATTCGTGGGGGTTGTACGAAAACGTCCGCCCCAAGACTAGAACCGCGCCGGTGCCTCATTTCACGGGGGGTGAGTGCGGGTTCCTGGGGGCGCTGGGGGTACCCCCTCCGGGGGAGGAACTGCGCGACCAGCCACAACCCACCCGCACCCGGCAACGAAACCTAGAGCACACACTCCGCTTCCGCGTACCGATCCTCCGGCACCGTCTTCAGCGCCTCCACCGCCTCCCCCAGCGCCACCATCACGATCTCCGTCCCCCGAAGCGCCGTCATCGTCCCGAACTCCCCGCGGTGAGCGGCCTCCACCGCATGCCACCCGAACCGCGTCGCCAGCACCCGGTCGTACGCCGTGGGCGTCCCGCCCCGCTGGACATGCCCGAGGATCACCGGCCGCGCCTCCTTCCCGAGGCGCGTCTCCAGTTCGACGGCGAGCTGCCGGGCGATCCCGGCGAACCGCTCGTGCCCGTAGACGTCCTTGCCGCCCTCGTCGAACGCCATCGTCCCCGGCCGGGGCTTCGCGCCCTCCGCCGCGACCACGATCGCGAACCGCTTGCCCGCCGCGAACCGGGCGCCGACCTTGGCCGCCAGCTCCTCGATGTCGAAGGGCCGCTCCGGGACGACGACGGCGTGCGCCCCGGCCGCCATGCCGGAGTGCAGCGCGATCCACCCGGTGTGCCGCCCCATGACCTCCACGATCAGCACCCGCTGGTGCGACTCGGCGGTGGTCTTCAGCCGGTCCAGCGCCTCCGTGGCGACGGTCACCGCGGTGTCGAAACCGAAGGTCACATCGGTGACCGCGATGTCGTTGTCGATGGTCTTGGGGACGCCGACGATGGGCAGTCCGCCGTCCGACAGCAGCCGGGCCGCCTTGAGGGTGCCCTCACCGCCGATCGGGATGATCGCGTCGAGGCCGAGTTCCGCGACATGCCCCTTGGCGCGCTCCACACCGTCCCGCAGATGCTCGGGGCGGACCCGGGAGGAACCGAGGATGGTGCCGCCGCGGGCCAGGATGCCGGCCACGGCGTCGAGGTCGAGCTTGAGGTAGTCGCACTCCAGGAGGCCCTTCCAGCCGTCCCGGAACCCGATGACCTCGTCGCCGTGGTCGACTACGGCGCGGTGCACGACGGACCGGATGACGGCGTTCAGGCCGGGGCAGTCGCCGCCGGACGTGAGGACACCAATGCGCATAGCCCGAAACACCTTCTCGACGTGGGCCGGGTCCGGACCGCGCTGTCCGGCCAGAATCCCCGTCACCCTAGCGGCACACCCGGGCCCGGCCCCACCATGCGTCCGGCCCTTGGACGACCCCGCTCACCTGTGCGGACACCCCGTCAGACGGGCCGGTCCCGGCGCCGTCGGGACGGCTACGCCGGCTGCTGCTGGGCCGAGGCGATCCGCTCGTTGCGCAGCGCCTCGTACCAGCGGTCGTCGGTGGGCGGCAGCGCGTTCACATCCAGGGCCAGCTTCAGCAGCAGATCGGCGATCAGCGGATTGCGGGCCAGCACCGGGCCGTGCATGTAGGTGCCGAAGACGGTGTCGTTGATGGCGCCCTCGGTGCCGTCGCCCGTGCCGTTGCCGTTGCCGAAGCGGACCCGGGCGAAGGGGCGGGCGGTGGGGCCGAGGTGGGTGACGCCCTGGTGGTTCTCGAAGCCGGTCAGCGGGGGCAGTCCGAGCCGGGGGTCGATGTCGCCGAGGACATCGCCGACGCAGCGCTCGCCCTCGCCGCGGGTGGAGACCACGTCGAGCAGCCCGAGGCCGGGCTCGCGCTGGCCGAGGTCGTTGATGAACTCGTGGCCGAGGATCTGGTAGCCCGCGCAGACCGAGAACACGATCGCGCCGTTCCCCACGGCCCGGTGCAGTCCGCCGTCCCGGCGCAGCCGTTCGGCCGCCAGCCGCTGCGGGCGGTCCTCACCGCCGCCGATCAGATAGATGTCGCCGGAGGTGGGGATGGGCTGGTCGCTGCGGACGTCGAGGCGGGCCACGTCCAGGCCGCGCTGGCGCGCCCGGCGCTCCACGACCAGGACATTGCCCTGGTCGCCGTAGGTGCTGAGCAGGTCCGGATAGATCCAGACGATCCGGAGGCTGTTGTCGCTCATGAAGGTGATCGTCCCCTGGGTTCGTGTCGTCGGTCGCTCGGTCGCTCGGTCGCTCGGGTCGGTCGCTGGGTCGCCGGGGTCGCTCAGTTGCCGACGCGGCGGCGCAGGTCCTGGAACGCGGTGTAGTTGGCGATGACCTCGATCCGGCCGGGCGGGGCCTGCTGGACCGCCTGGTCGAGGGTGTCGCAGACCTGGAAGTGCTGGTTGGCGACCTCCAGCCGGACGGCCAGGTCGAGCCGCCGGTCACCGACGACGAAGATCGGGTGCCCGGTCAGCCGGGTGTAGTCGACGTCCCAGAGCCAGGAGGTGTCCGTGCCGTCGGCGCTCCGCGCGTTCACCGAGAGGATCACCGGGGTGGGCGGGGGGTCGATCAGCGAGAACGTCTCCAGCCAGCCGGCCGGGTTCTTCGCCAGCAGCAGCCGCAGATCCCGGTTCATGAACTGGACCACGTCGTACCGGCCGGCCACCGCCTGGACCTGGTACATCCGCTCCAGCGCGACCTGCGGCGGCACCCCGAACACGGCGGCGACGGCGGCGGAGGTCGCCGCGTTGGCCTTGTTGGCGCGGCCCGGGAGCTGGAGGTGGATCGGCCACGCCTGGCCGTGCGGGTCGAGGACGTGGTCGCCGGAGAGCGCCCAGGTCGGCGCGGGGCGCCGGAAGCCGCACTGGCCGCAGAACCAGTCGTCGCCGGGGCGCTGCATCACACCGCCGCAGGACGGGCAGGACCAGGCGTCGTCCTTCCACATCTGCCCGACGGCGACCCAGATGACGTTCGGCGAGGACGAGGCCGCCCACACCACCAGCGGATCGTCGGCGTTGGCGACCACCACGGCCTTCGACCCGGCGAGCCCCTCCCGCCAGTTCTCGGCCAGCATCCGGGTCTCGGCGGCCCGGTCGAGCTGGTCGCGGGAGAGGTTCAGCAGGGCGATGCATTTGGGGTCGGTGTCCCGGGCGACCCCGGCGAGATACTTCTCGTCGACCTCGATGACGCCGAACCTGGCGTCGGAGCGCCCGGCCAGCGCCGAGGTGATCCCGGCGGGCATGTTGGCGCCGAGCGCGTTGGACACGACCGGTCCGGCCGCGCGCAGCGCCTCGGCGATCAGCCGGGTGGTGGTGGTCTTGCCGTTGGTCGCCGAGACCAGGGTCACGTCCAGGCTCTGGGCGAGCCGGGCGAGGAGGTCGGGGTCGAGTTTGAGGGCCACCTTGCCGCCGATCACCGAACCACTGCCGCGTCCCGCGGCGCGCGATGCCGCCGCGACCGCCTTGCCCGCGGTCACGGCGAGCTTGGCCCGCGGCGTGAGCGGGTCCGAGTTCCCTGCCATCAGTTCCCGATCCTCCTTGCGTACGCGCCGCGCCGAACGCCTCACGGCAACGGTGTGGACTCAGCCTATCGAGCAACACTCACCTGCCCGAATCGCGGCCTGTGCCTGCGCGGCGGGCGTGAACCGAAGGAACCGTACCCTTCGATCATGCGACACGGTTCGATTCCGGGTGCCCACGGGCGCGTCCGGCCCCTCACCCTGCTCGGTGACCCGATCCTTCACACACCCTGCACCGAAGTCACCGATTTCGGCCCCGAACTCGCCCGCTTGGTGGAGGACTTGTTCGCGACGATGTACGCCGCGCAGGGGGTGGGGCTGGCCGCCAACCAGGTGGGGGAGGGGGTGCGGGTCTTCGTCTACGACTGCCCGGACGACGATGACGTTCGTCACCTCGGACATCTGGTGAATCCGGTGCTGGTGGCGGCGGAGGGGGTGGTGGTGCGGGGTCCGGAGGGCTGTCTCTCCCTCCCGGGCCTCGAAGCGGGGACGGAACGGTACGACGAGGCGGTGGTCGAGGGGTTCACGGTGACGGGGGAACGGGTGGTGGTGCGGGGGAGCGGGTTCTTCGCGCGGTGCCTTCAGCACGAGTGCGACCACCTGGAGGGACGGGTGTACACGGACCGCGTGACCGGCTGGCGCCGGAGGAGGGTGCTCCGCAGGGTCGCCCGGGCACCGTGGTCGCTTTCGTAGACTTCGGCGTGTGCGGCCCGGTCTGTGGCTGATCGCGCAGTTCCCCGCGCCCCCAACACCCCGGCACCACCCCGAGCCCCCTCCAAGGAGACGACCACCCCAGGGGCGCGGGGAACGGCGCGATCGCCCCCCACCGGCCCGCAGACGACCGCTTCAGGGGCGCGGGGAACTGCGCGAACGCCGCCCACGGACCCGCAGACGACCGCCTCAGGGGCGCGGGGAACGGCGCCAAAACACCCCGCACACAACCCCCACCCCTCAGAACCCCGGCCCCCCCACCCGATCCCCCACCGCGGCCAGCCGCCCCCACAGCAGATCCGCCAACGACCCCACCAATTCCCGGCGCGAACAGGGACGTTCCCCCAGCCACCAGTCCCCCGCCGCGTGCATCATCCCGACGATCCCGTGCCCCCACACCCGCGCCAGCTCATGGCTGTTCGGTCCCAGATCCACCCGCTCCTCGATGACCTGGGCCAGTTCCTCGCCCATCCGGCGCAGCAGCGGCGCCGAGTGCCGCCCCACGTCGAAACCCTGATCCCCGGCGGACCCCTCGGCGGAGCCGTCCGCCGGGTGCATCAGGAACCGGTACACCTGCGGTCGCGCCTCGATCGCCGCGAGGTAGGTGTCGAGCGTCGCCTCCACCCGTTCACGGCGCTCCGCGGGCGCGTCCAGCGCGGCCCGCAGCGAGGACAGCAACGCATCCGTATGCCTTTTGGCCAAAGCTGCGTAAAGCCCGCCCTTGTCACCGAAGTGGCGGTAGAGAATCGGCTTGGTGATGCCCGCCTCCGCGGCAATCGCGTTCATCGAGGCGTGCGGACCCTCGCGCAGCACCACCCGGTCGGCGGCCTCCAGCAACTCACGCCGGCGGCGGTCGGCGGACCGCTGCTGCTCGGTCCGCTGCGTGGTGTCCATGTGCTCTCCCCACCCGTGCTGATTCGGTGACGCCTGCGCAAAGTAACACTGATGATGTCCGAAGTATCGAACGGGCTGGCGGGTCATGCTCACGAGTTGACTTTTCCTACCCACTGGTAACAGACTGCGGTTACCGCAAGTAACAAGCATGGGTGATACGGGAGGGGACATGGCCGAGTTCACCATGGAGCTGAGCGACGACCAGAAGGAGGTCCGGGACTGGCTGCACGGCTTCGCCGCCGATGTCATCCGCCCCGCCGCCGCCGAGTGGGACGAGCGCGAGGAGACTCCCTGGCCGGTCATCCAGGAGGCCGCCAAGGTCGGTATCTACTCCCTGGACTTCTACGCCCAGCAGTACTTCGACCCCACCGGCCTCGGCATCCCGATGGCGATGGAGGAACTGTTCTGGGGGGACGCCGGGATCGCCCTGTCGATCGTCGGCACCGGCCTCGCCGCCGTCGGCGTCCTCGCCAACGGCACCGACGAGCAGATCGGCACCTGGATCCCCCAGATGTACGGCGACGCCGACGACGTCAAGGTCGCCGCCTTCTGCTCCTCCGAACCCGACGCCGGGTCGGACGTCGCCTCGATGCGCACCCGGGCCGTGTACGACGAGGCCCGGGACGAGTGGGTGCTCGACGGCACCAAGACCTGGGCGACCAACGGCGGGATCGCGGGCGTCCATGTGGTGGTGGCCGTCGTCGATCCGGGGCTGGGCTCCCGGGGGCACGCCTCCTTCATCGTCCCGCCGGGCACACCGGGGCTGTCCCAGGGGCAGAAGTTCAAGAAGCACGGCATCCGCGCCTCGCACACCGCCGAGGTCGTGCTGGACGGCGTACGGGTGCCCGGGTCCTGTCTCCTCGGGGGCAAGGAGAAGCTGGACGAACGGCTCGCCCGCGCCCGGGAGAAGGCCGCGGCGGGCGGCGGCGAGCGGAGCAGGAACGCGGCGATGGCCACCTTCGAGGCGTCCCGCCCGGCCGTCGGCGCGATGGCCGTCGGCACCGCCCGCGCCGCCTACGAGGCCGCCCTCGACTACGCCATGACCCGGGAGCAGTTCGGGCGGCCGATCATCGACAACCAGGGCATCGCCTTCCAGCTCGCCGATATGCGCACCTCCATCGACGCGGCCCGGCTGCTGGTGTGGCGGGCGTCCTGGATGGCGGTCAACGGGCGGCCGTTCACCGCCGCCGAGGGGTCGATGTCCAAGCTCTTCGCCAGCGAGACCGCGAAGAAGGTGACCGGGCAGGCCATCCAGATCCTCGGCGGCAACGGCTACACCCGCGAGTACCCCGTGGAGCGGATGCACCGGGACGCCGCCATCTACACCATCTTCGAGGGCACGAGCGAGATCCAGCGGCTGGTGATCGCCCGGACGCTGTCCGGGATGCCGATCCGCTGACCGGGACATGGCGGCGTCAGCGGCGCTTCAGCAGTACATCAGCGGTGCTTCAGGGGGGTGAGCTGCTCGATGTCGTAGCGTCGGCGCAGGGCCTCGATCGCCGTGTGGTCCGGGGGGCCGCCGTCCCGGAGGATCTCCAGCAGCTCCTCGAAGTACCGCTCGTGGTCCGGCGGCGGGCTCGCCTGGAAGAACATCTTCGCCGGACTGTCCGTGGGGTTGGCGAAGGCGTGCGGACAGCCGGGCGGTACGACGATCACCGTGCCCGGGGTCGCCCGCACCACCCGGCTGCCACTGGGGGACTGCCAGCGCTGCCAGTTGTCCGGGGTGCGGATCCGCGGCTCGAAGGCGAGGACGTCCAGCTCCCCCTCCAGGACGTAGAACAGCTCCTCGCTGCGGGTGTGGACATGCGCGCCCACGTCGAAGCCCGGCGGGACCAGCACCTCGAAGGTGGAGGCCATCCGCGAGTGCGTGCCGGTGACCTTGAACGTCACATGCTGGGCCGGCGTCTGGACCACCCGGCCGTGGCCGGGCGGTACCAGCAGCCCCTCGGTGGCGGTCATCGGCCGCTCACCAGGCGACGGGCAGGGCCTCGGGCCCGCGGATCAGCGCGCCCTTCTTGAACGGGACGTTCTCCGCCGGGATCGCCAGCCGCAGCCCCGGCAACCGGTCCAGCAGCGCGTCGACCAGCAGCTCCGACTCCAGCCGGCCCAGCATCGCGCCGGGGCAGAAGTGCGGGCCGAAGCCGAACGCGACATGCGGGTTGGGGGAGCGGCCGAAGTGGATCGTCTCCGGGTCGGGGAAGACCGCCGGATCGCGGTTGGCGGCCAGATAGGAGACGTAGATGGCGTCGCCCGCGCGGACCGTGTGCCCGGCGATCTCGACGTCCTCGGCTGCGATCCTCGACAGCCCCACCGCGTTGCGGTGCGGGATGTAGCGCAGCAGCTCGTCGATGGCCTGCGGCCGGATACCGGGGTCCGCCCGCAACTGCTCGGTCAGTTCCGGGCGGGTCAGCAGGATGTAGAACATCTGCCCGCTGTTGTTGGTGACCGCCTCGCCGCCGATCTGGAGCAGCACCGCGAGCCCCACCGCCTCCTGGAGCGTCACCTCGCCCCGGCCCACCGCCGCGCCGAGCAGCGAGGTGACGTCCTCGCCGGTGCTGTTCTCGCGCGCCCCGATCAGTTCGGCGAAGTAGGCGCCCATCTCCTGCTTGGCCTTCTCGCTGACATCGGCGCCGTGCGAGGAGGACAGGATGAGCTGGGTCCAGGTGTGCATCCCGTGCCGGTCCGCCGCCGGGACGCCCATCAGCTCGCAGATCACCGCGATCGGGAACGGGCTGAGCACCGTCTCCGTGAGATCCGCCGGGGGACCGGCCCGCAGCAGCCCGTCCACCATCTCGTCCAGCATCCGCCGGGATCTCTCCCGCACCCGCTCCACCCCGCGCGCGGTGAACGCGGGCGCCACCGAGCGGCGCAGCCGGGTGTGGTCCGGCGGGTCCAGGAAACCGACCGCGCCCCGGGCCGGGATGAAGTGCGGGGCGAGCCGGGTGACCGGCCGGTCCATCACCGCCTCCCGGCTGAACCGCGGGTCGTTGGTCACCATCCGCACATCGTCGTAGCGGGTCACCAGCCACGCCCAGCCCTCGCCGTTGGGCAGCCGGATCCGGGTCACCGGGCCCTCGTTCATCAGCTTGCGCAGCACCGGGTCGAAGTCGACCCCGGTCAGATCGAGGGCGGGCCAGGGCCGGACCGGGGGCGCGGTCTCGGTGATCGTCTCTTCGGTCATCTCACGCCGTCTCGTCGGAGCCGCTCCAGCGGCCGAGGCTCATCTCCGCGGTGATACCGGGCCCGAACCCGGCGAGCAGCCCGCGGGCCCGGTGCTCCGCGCCGCCCTCGTCGAACAGCCGGCGCAGCGCGTCCAGGACGACGGCGCTCGCGATGTTGCCGTACTCGGTGAGCGTGGCCCGGCTGAACCGGAAGGCGTGCGGATCGACCTGGAGATACTTGCTGAGGTCGTCGAGGATGCGGGGACCGCCCGCGTGGACTATGTAGAAGTCCAGGTCGGCGGCGTCCCAGCCGTGCAGCCCCGCGAGATCCTGGAGCGCCGGGGCCAGCGGCTCCATCGTCCCGGGCACCCGCTTGTCCAGCAGGAAGTGGAACCCGGTCGCCCGGATGTCGTACGAGATCCAGTCCTCGGTCTTCGGGATCAGGTACGAGGCGTTGCGCTCCAGGTGTACGCCGGTGCCGCCCTGCCCGCGCACCACGGCCGCCGCGACACCGTCGCCGAACAGGCCGTTGGAGAGCAGCGAGCCGATGCCGAGGTCGGTGGGCTGGTAGCACAGCGAGCAGAACTCGCAGGCCACGATCAGCGCGTTGCCCTGCGGGTAGGCCAGGCAGAAGTCGTGCGCCCGGTTGATGGCGGCCCCGCCCGCCGCACAGCCGAGCTGGGCTATGGGGAGCTGGCGGGTGGTGGAGTCGAAGTCCATCTCGTTGATGAGCCACGCGGTGAGCGAGGGCATCATGAAACCCGTGCACGAGACGTAGATGATCACGTCGATGTCCGAGGTGAGCAGTTCCGCGTCGTCCAGCGCCTGCTGCACCACCGCCGGCACCCGCGCCTTCGCCTCGGCCTCGTACAGCTTGTTGCGGTACTCGAACCCCGGGTGCTTCAGGGTCTCCTCGATCGGCTGGACGATGTGCCGGGTGCGGACCCCGGTGTTCTCGATCAGCCGGAGGGCCAGCGGCAGTTGGGGGTGGTCGGCGTGGCGGGAGCGCGCCAGCTCCAGCGTCTCCTCCATCGTGATCACATGCTCTGGAACGGACACCGTGGGTCTGCACAAAGTCGCCATGAACCGTGCCTGCTTTCGCCGTCCGGAGGCCGCGGCCCCCGGTCAGATGGTGTTCACCCGGAGGATGTTTCACCAGGGGTGATGACCCCACGATCACCCCACGGCCCGACGACTTCGCGCGGAACTACTCCGTCTCGGGGACGGCGACTTTTCAAACCCGGGACGCGGCGATGCCGTCAAGGGGCGCTCGGGGTGCCCCCTCTGGGGGAGGAACTGCGCGACCAGTCAGAATGCACCCGCACCGGCCGACGAGACCTTCCGCCCCTACCCCCGCTGCCCACTGCTGTGAGCGATGCACGCCACATCGATCCGGTCCGCGAGCTTCGCCAACTCGATGGTCAGCGCCGCGACCGTGTCCTCGTCCAGGTCCCCGGCCCCGCTCTCCACCAGCCGCACCCACCTCCCGCCCAGGGTGCGCAGCAACCGGCTCACATCGGCGGCAGCCACCTGGAGGGTCCCGCGGTCGTCGACGATCAGCGGCAGGGTCACTTCGCGGTTCACAAACGGGATGGTAACCGCGCTCCGCTCACCGTCCGTGCCAAACCGTGGTGATGTTGCAGAACTCCCGGATTCCGTGCCCGGACAGCTCACGCCCGTACCCGGACCGCTTGACCCCGCCGAACGGGAACGCCGGATGCGAGGCCGTCATCCCGTTGAAGAACACGCCCCCGGCCTCCAGATCCCGGGCGAACCGGGCGGTCTCCGCCTCGTCCCGGGTCCACACGGCGGAACTCAGCCCGAACGGCGAATCGTTCGCGATGAGCACCGCCTCGTCCACGTCCGCCGCCCGGTACAGGGTCGCCACCGGCCCGAACGCCTCCTCGCGGTGGATCCGCAGCTCGCGGTCGATCCCGGTCAGCACGGTCGGCGGGTAGTACCAGCCGTCCCCCTCGGGCCGCTCGCCCCCGCACAGCACCCGCGCGCCGCCGCGCCGGGCGTCGTCCACCAGTTCCTCCAGATCGGCCCGGCCCCGCTCGGTGGCCAGCGGCCCGACATCGGTGCCCTCGTCCGTCGGATCGCCCACCGTCAGCGCCCGCATGCCCGCCGCGAACCGCTCGGCGAACGCGTCGAAGACCTCGCTGTGCACGATGAACCGCTTCGCGGCGATGCACGACTGCCCGTTGTTCTGCACCCGGGCCGTCACCGCGACCTCGGCGGCCCGGTCCAGGTCCGCCGACGGCATCACCACATACGGGTCGCTGCCGCCCAGCTCCAGCACCGTCTTCTTGATCATCTCGCCGCAGGTGGCCGCCACCGCCCGCCCGGCCGGTTCGCTGCCGGTCAGGGTGGCCGCCCGGACCCGCTCGTCGCGCAGGATGCCGTCCACCGCCCCGGAACCGATCAGCAGGGTCTGGAAGCAGCCCTCCGGGAAGCCTGCCCGGTGGAAGAGATCCTCCAGGTAGAGGGCGGTCTGCGGGACGTTCGAGGCATGCTTGAGCAGCCCGACGTTCCCGGCCATCAGCGCGGGCGCCGCGAACCGGATCACCTGCCACAGCGGGAAGTTCCACGGCATCACCGCGAGCACCGGGCCGAGCGGCCGGTAGCGGACCCGGACCCGGGCGGCGCCGGAGTCCGCCACATCGGCGGCGTCGGGCACCTCGTCGGCGAGCAGCGCCTCGGCGTGCCCGGCGTACCAGCGCATCGCCCGCGCGCACTTCGCCGCCTCCGCGCGCGCCTGCGCGAGCGGCTTGCCCATCTCGGTGGTCATCACACGCGCGATGTCCTCGCGGTCCCCGTCCAGCAGGTCGGCGGCCCGGAGCAGCAGGCGGGCACGATCGGTGAACGGTGCGTCGCGGTAGGTGCGGAAGGTGGCCTCGGCGAGCTGGAGCCGCCGCTCGATCTCCTCGTCGCCCATGGCCTCGTAGGTCTTGAGCGTCTCGCCGTTCGCCGGGTTCACCGTCGCGATGGGCATGGCGGCCTCCTGGAGCGCGGGTGGGGCTGGTGGGGCTGGGGGAAGGGGGCTGGGAGGGGGGTGGGGCTGGTGGGGTTGATGACGCTGATGGGGTTGATGGGGGTGCTGTGAGTGTGCGTCGACGCTTCGACCTTCCCGCGCGGGGCGGGGGAGCGCAACGCGTGGTTGTTGCCTCGGCGTGGGTGGTCGGTCGGGTCGGCGTGGGTGCTCGGGTCGTCGGGTCAGCGGGGGTGCTCGGTGAGGCGGTCCAGGAAGGCCCGCTGGGCCGTCACGATCAGCTCGCGGGCCCGGTCCACCGGCAGCCACGCCACCCGATCCAGCTCGGGGAACTCCTGGATCCGGCCCGAGCGGGGCGGCCACTCCATCGTGAACGTCCCCGGCACCATGTCCGCCGGGTCCAGCTCCGCCTCGATCGCCCACACCGTGACCGTCTTGCCGCCGCTCTGCCGCACCTCCCCGAGCGGTACCGGCTCCCCGTCCGGCGGCGCCAGCCCCAGTTCCTCCCGGAACTCCCGCCGGGCCGCGTCCCACGCCGCCTCGTCGTCCCCGTACTCCCCCTTCGGCACGGTCCACGCGCCCGCGTCCTTCCGCGCGAAGAACGGGCCTCCCATATGGCCGAGCAACACCTCACAGCTCTGTGCGGTGGTCCGGAACAACAGCAGTCCGGCACTGCGCCGCCCCGTCACGCCGTGACCTCCGGGTGTGCCGCGAGCAGGGTCTCCACGGTGTCCGCCTCCTCCGGCCGCTTGTCCTCCCGGTAGCGCACCACCCGCGCGAACCGCAGGGTCACCCCGGCCGGATAGCGGGTGGAGCGCTGAAGTCCGTCGTAGGCGATCTCCACGACCAGCTCCGGGCGGACGGTGACCACCCGGCCGTCGTCCCGCACCGCCAGTCCCCGGAGCCGCTCGGTCTGCCAGGCCAGGGTGGCGTCGGTGAGCCCCTTGAACGTCTTCCCGAGCATGCTGAAGGAGCCGTCGGCCGCGCGGGCGCCCAGATGCAGATTGGAGAGCCGGCCGGTACGGCGGCCATGACCCCACTCGGCGGCCAGCACCACCAGGTCCAGGGTGTGCACGGGCTTCACCTTCAGCCAGGACGCCCCGCGCCGCCCGGCGCTGTAGGGCGCGTCCAGCGCCTTGACGACCACGCCCTCGTGCCCCCGGGCGAGGGTCTCGGCGAGAAACGCCTCGGCTGCCGGGACGTCCCCCGGCCCGGTCACCAGCACCCGGCGGACCCGCAGCGGCTCCGGCACCAGCGCCGCCAGTGCGCGGTGCCGCTCGGCGAAGGGCAGGTCCAGCAGATCCCGGCCGTCGGCACCGAGCGCGTCGAAGAACACCGGCGAGATCCGGGTCGCCCCGGCCGCGCCCGCCACGTCCACCCGGGAGCCGACCCGCCCCGCGGTCTCCTGGAAGGCGCGCGGGCGCCCGTCCGGCCCGAGGGCCAGGACCTCACCGTCCAGGATGAACCGCTCGCCGGGCAGCGCCAGCACCGCCGACGTCACCTCGGGGAGACGGTCGGTGATGTCGTGCAGGGTGCGGGTGTAGAGGCGGACATCGGGGCCGTCGCGGTGGGCCTGCACCCGGATGCCGTCGAGTTTCTCCTCCACCGCGCAGCCGCCGCCCAGCCGGTCCACCGCCTCGGCGACCGACGCCGCGGTCTGCGCCAGCATCGGCTGCACGGGGCTGCCGACGGTGAGCCGGAACCGGGAGACGGCCTCCGGCCCCTCACCGAGCAGCGCGCGGGCGACCGGCTGGAGGGACCCCGCGAGCATCACCGCCCGGCGCACCTTGGCGGCCGGGGCGCCGGTGGCCCGCGCCAGCCCCTCCACCGCCACGGCGTCCAGCGCGCCCTGCCGCACCTCACCCGTGATCAGCCCAACCAGGAACCGCTGCTCGTCCGCGGTGGCCGCACCCATCAGCGCCTCCAGCAGCCGGGCCCGCTCCGCCTGCGCACCGGCGCCGCCGACCGCGCCGAGCGCGGTGAGCCGGGCGTCCACGTCACGGACGGTGAGGGTGGGGGCGGGCGCGGGTGCCGTCCGGCGGCTCAGCAGCTTCCAGCCGATGCCGAGACGGCCCTGCGGGAGGCGTCCCGCCAGGTAGGGGATGACGATCGGTACGTCGTCCGGGGCGGTCTCGCGGAACAGGTCCGCGAGCAGGGCGGTCTTGCGGGAGCGCGCCGAGGTACCGGCGACCTCCCGGGACACCTCGGCGAGCCGGGACAGCAGCATGCGGCCATGGTGCTATGGGGTGGGGGTGGGGGCATGTCGGGTCGGGTGGGGTGGGGGAGGGGTTGGGGGGAGGGGAGGGGTTGGGGGAGGGGAGGGTGGCAGGGGCATGTGATGGGGGGCGGCAGGTCCCTACTCAGTCCGCACCCCGCTCAGTCCCCCCGCAGCCCCCCGTCCAGGTCCGTCATCAGCAGCTCCCCGTTCACCGCGGCGGCGGCCCGGTAGCCGCCGCTCACCGCGTGCGGGACCTGTTCGGCGAAGCCCATGGCGTTGCCCGCCGCGTACACCCCGGGGACCGAGGTCTGCCCGGTCGGATCCACCACCGGGTACGCGCCGAACGGCGTCGGGTCGAGCCGTGCGCCGAGCCGCTCCAGGAGGCCGGTCCGCGGGACCGCCCGAGGGGCGGTGAACAGCACCTCGCGCCCGTACGTGGTGCCGTCCGCGAGCCGGACGCCGCTGAGCCGGCCGTCGGCCGTCAGGATCTCGGCGACCTCGCCGGGCACCACCTTGACCCCGGCCGCGGCCAGCCGCCGCAGATCCTGGTCGGAGAGTTCGGACTCGTCGACGGTGTGCAGGAAGAAGGTCACGTCCGGGGACCACTGGGTGACCATCAGCGCCTGGTGCACGCTCATCGGGCCGGTCGCCAGCACGCCGAACGCCCGGTCGCGGACCTCCCAGCCGTGGCAGTACGGGCAGTGCAGCACATCCTCGCCGAACCGCTCCGCGAGCCCCGGCACCGGCGGCAGTTCGTCCTTGAGGCCGGTGGTGACGATCAGCCGCCGCGCGTGGACCGTCCGGCCGCTCTCCAGGGTCACGGCGAAGGTCCCGGTTCCGGTGTCCCGGGTGACGTCCACGGCCCGGTCCCGGATCTGGGTCACGTCCTCGTACCGGGCGACCTCCTCGCGGCCCAGGGCCAGGAACTCCGCCGGGGGTGTCCCGTCCCGGGTGAGGAAGCCCTGCATGTGGGGGGACGGGGCGTTGCGGGGTTCGCCCGCGTCGACGACCAGGGTGCGGCGCCGGGCGCGGCCGAGGACGAGGGCGGCGGAGAGGCCCGCGGCGCCGCCGCCGATGACGATGACTTCGTAGGGTCCGGTTTCTGCCGGGGGTGTGGAGCGGGTCCGGGGCGTGGGCCGAGTCCCGGCTGTTGTCCCGGTCGTGGTCCTCGTTGTCGTCCCGGTCGTGGTCCCGGCTGTCGCCCCCGTCGTTGCACCGGCTGTCGTCCCGGTCGTTGTCTCGGTCATGGTGACCACCTCCGGTGTCGACCGTCACCGAACCGGTGCCGTATTGACAAATCTGTTTGCCGAATCTGCAATGGGCGGATGAGTACGGAAGAAGTGTTGGCCGGGGTCGGACCGCGACTGCGGCAGATGCGCAAGGAGCGTGAGGTGACCCTCGCCGGGCTGTCGGAGGCCACCGGGATCTCGGTGAGCACCCTGTCCCGGCTGGAGTCGGGGCTGCGCAAGCCCAGCCTGGAACTGCTGCTGCCGATCGCGCAGGCCCATCAGGTGCCGCTGGACGAACTCGTCGGCGCCCCCGCCGTCGGCGATCCCCGGGTCCGGGCCGAGCCGATCCACCGGCACGGGCGGACGTACATCCCGCTCACCCGGCAGCCGGGCGGCCTCCAGGCGTTCAAGGTGCTGCTGCCGACCCGCGCGGGCGAGCCGGATCCCCGGACGCACGAGGGGTACGAGTGGCTGTATGTGCTCTCCGGGCGGGTACGGCTGGTGCTGGGCGGGCACGATGTGGTGCTCACGGCGGGGGAGGCGGCGGAGTTCGACACCCGGGTGCCGCACTGGTTCGGGTCGACGGGGGAGGGTCCGGCGGAGTTCCTGAGCCTGTTCGGGCCGCAGGGGGAGCGGATGCATGTCCGGGCCCGGCCCAGGCGGGCGGAGGAGTGAGGGGCGGGGAGTGCGGTTCCCTTGCGACAAGCGACCGCTTAGTATGCGACGCAGTCGAGTGAACCGGTCCGGGTGGTCCGGGCCGGGCGCTGTCGCTGGAGGCCCCGCATGCAGGCATGGCAGGTGCACGAGAACGGTGAGCCCGGCGAGGTGATGCGGCAGGCGGAGGTGGCGCCGCCCGCCCCGGGCGAGGGCCAGGTCCTGCTGAAGGTGCGCGCCGCCAACGTCAACTTCCCGGACGCGCTGCTCTGCCGGGGCCAGTACCAGGTGCGCCCGCCGCTCCCGTTCACCCCGGGCGTGGAGATCTGCGGCGAGACCGAGGACGGCCGCCGGGTGCTCGCCAACCCCGTACTGCCCCACGGCGGGTTCGCCGAGTACGCGGTCGCGGACGCCGCCGGGCTGCTGCCCGCGCCCGATTCGCTGGACGACGCCGAGGCCGCCGCGCTGCACATCGGCTACCAGACCGGCTGGTTCGGACTGCACCGCCGGGCCGCCCTGCGCGAGGGCGAGACCCTCCTGGTGCACGCCGCGGCCGGCGGGGTCGGCAGTGCCGCCGTCCAGCTCGGCAGGGCGGCGGGGGCCCGGGTCGTCGGGGTCGTCGGGGGCCCGGAGAAGGCGGCCGTCGCCCGGGACCTGGGCTGTGACGTGGTGATCGACCGCCGTACCGAGGACGTGATAGCGGCCGTCAAGGAGGCCACCGGGGGACAGGGCGCCGATGTGGTCTACGACCCCGTGGGCGGGACGGCGTACGAGCAGTCCACCAAGGTCGTCGCCTTCGAGGGGCGGATCGTGGTCGTCGGCTTCGCGGGCGGCGCCATACCGCGCCCGGCGCTCAACCACGCGCTGGTGAAGAACTACGCGATCCTCGGCCTGCACTGGGGCCTCTACAACACCCGGAACCCGGCCCTGGTCCGGCACTGCCACGACCGGCTCACGGAGTTGGCCGCCCGTGGCGCGATCAGACCGCTGGTCAGCGAGCGGGTCCCGCTCGACGCGGCGGCGGACGCCGTGCGGCGGGTGGCGGACGGGGTGACGACCGGGCGGATCGTGGTGGTACCGGGACAGCAGGGTGAGGGCAAGGGAGTCGCCGAATGACCGATGCGACCGAAGGGGCCGGTGTGGGCGATGCGGCCGAACCGGCCGGTAGGGGTGATGCGGTCGGCGTGGCAGGTGGGGGTGATGCGGTCGGCGTGGCCGGTAGGGGTGATGCGGCCGGAGCGGCCGGTACGGGTGATGCGGTCGGCGTGGGTGATGCGGTGGGCGCGGCCGGTGGGGGTGATGCGGCTGGCGCGGGTGATGTGGCCTGCGTGGCCGGTCCCGCCGATCTGCGCCGCCGTACCGCCGCCCTGCTCGCCGCGCACCCGCCCGCCACCACCGCGCCGCTCGACTTCCTGAGGGCCCGGTTCGACGCCGGGCTCGCCTGGGTGCACTTCCCGGAGGGACTCGGCGGACTCGGCGCGCCCCGCGCGCACCAGGCCGTCGTCGATGCCGCGCTCGCCGCCGCGGGCGCCCCCGACAACGACCCGCGCCGGATCGGCATCGGCCTCGGCATGGCCGCGCCGACCCTCCTCACCTACGGGACGGAGGAGCAGAAGCGGCGCTTTCTGCGGCCGTTGTGGGTGGGCGAGGAGGTGTGGTGCCAGTTGTTCAGCGAACCGGGCGCCGGGTCCGACCTCGCCGCCCTCGCCACCCGGGCCGTCCGCGACGGCGACGACTGGGTGGTGACGGGCCAGAAGGTGTGGACGTCCAGCGCGCATCTCGCCCGCTGGGCGATCCTCGTCGCCCGCACCGACCCGGACGTCCCCAAGCACCGGGGCATCACCTACTTCCTCTGCGACATGACCGACCCCGGGGTGGAGGTGCGTCCGCTGCGGCAGATCACCGGGGAGGCCGAGTTCAACGAGGTGTTCCTGACCGGCGTCCGGATCCCCGACTCCCGGCGGCTCGGCGCGGTCGGCGACGGCTGGCGGGTGGCGCAGACCACCCTCAACAACGAACGCGTCGCCATCGGCGGGATGAAGCTGCCGCGCGAGGGCGGCATGATCGCCCCCGTCGCCAGGACCTGGCGCGCCCGCCCCGAACTGCGCACCCACGAACTGCGCCAGCGGCTGCTGACCCTGTGGGTGGAGGCCGAGGTCGCCCGGCTCACCGGCGAACGGCTGCGGCAGCAGCTCGCCGCCGGGCAGCCCGGCCCCGAGGGCGCCGGGCTGAAACTCGCCTTCGCCCACCTCAACCAGCAGATCAGCGGCCTGGAGGTGGAACTCCTGGGCGAGGAGGGGCTCCTCTACGACGACTGGACCCTGCGCCGCCCGGAACGGGTCGACTTCACCGGCCGCGACGCCGGTTACCGCTATCTGCGCGCCAAGGGCAACAGCATCGAGGGCGGCACCAGCGAGATCCTGCTGAACATCGTCGCCGAGCGGGTCCTCGGCCTGCCCGCCGAACCCCGCACCGACAAGGACGTCCCCTGGAAGGCCCTCGCCCGATGACCGATCTGCTCCACTCCGAGGAGGAAGAGGCCCTGCGGGCGGCGGTACGGGACCTGCTCACCGACCGCTCCACCGCCGCGTCGGTGCTGGGGTTGGTGGGGTCGGGGGATTCGGGGGAGCCAGGGGAGCCGGGGATGTCGGGGGAGTTGGAGGCGCCGGGGGTGCTGGGGGCGCCGGGGGCGTCCCACGATCGTGCGCTGTGGCGGACGCTCACCGCCGGGATGGGGCTCGCCGGTCTGCTGATCCCGGAGGAACTGGACGGCCAGGGCGCCTCGCACCGGGAGGCCGCCGTCGTCCTGGAGGAACTGGGGCGGGCGGTGGCGCCCGTACCGTATCTGACCAGCGCGGTCGTGGCGACGGAGGCGCTGCTGGAGTGCGGTGCGGACGACCTGCTGCGCGATCTGGCCTCCGGGACGGCCGTCGCCGCGCTCTGCGTCGGCCTGCACACCGCGCCCACCGCGGGCTTCCGGACGGTACGGGTGGGGGACGGGGCGCTGCTGTACGGGGAGCTGCCGGGGATCGCGGACGCGGGCGGCGCCGATGTGCTGTTGGTACCGGCGGAGGACGGGGCGTTGTACGCGGTGGCGGTGGGGGCTGCCGGGTGCGCCGGGTCGGATGGGCCTGCCGGGACCGATGGGTCCGCCGGGCCGGATGGGCCTTCCGGGTCCGATGGGCCTGCCAGGTCGTATGGGCCTGCCGGGCCGGATGGGTCCACCCGGCCCGCCAGGTCCGATGGGCCCGAGGGGACCGATGAATCCACCGCAGTGACCGTCGTACCGCAGGTGTCGC
This sequence comes from Streptomyces sp. NPDC093252, assembly GCF_040683675.1. Taxonomy (NCBI): domain Bacteria; kingdom Bacillati; phylum Actinomycetota; class Actinomycetes; order Kitasatosporales; family Streptomycetaceae; genus Streptomyces; species Streptomyces sp. NPDC093252. Next base: position 177,793 of record NZ_JBFBEM010000015.1, read on the forward strand.
TCGACCGGACGCGGCCGGTGGCGACCGTGGTGCTGGCGGGGGCGGCCGGGCGGCGGCTGGGGGAGGCCGGGCCCGCGGTCCGGCGGGCGCTGCGGGCCGGGGCCGGGCTGCTGGCGTCCGAGCAACTGGGTCTCGCGGACTGGGCGCTGACCGAGACCGTCCGGTATCTGACGGAACGCAAGCAGTTCAACCGTCCGGTCGGCGGTTTCCAGGCGCTCAAGCACCGGCTGGCGCACCTGTGGCTGGAGACCGCGCAACTGCGGGCCGCCGCACGCGCCGCCGCCGACGCCCTGGCGACCGGCCGCGAGCCGGACCTCGCGGTCGCGGTGGCGCAGGCGTACGCGGCCGGGGTCGCCGTGCACGCCACGGAGGAGGCGCTCCAACTGCACGGCGGTATCGGAATGACCTGGGAACACCCCCTCCACCTCTACCTCAAACGAGCCAAGGCGGACTCGATCGCCTACGGGACGGCCGGGGCGCACCGGGAGTGGGTGGGGGAACTGGTGGATCTGGCTCCGGCGTAGCGGCGGGACTCCGGCTCCCCACCCATGTACGGTCCGGTCCGCCGAAGGGCGGGTGGGCGACGGACCGGTGACGCCCGTCCCACCAGGGGCGGGCCGTCCGGTGTGTACGGCGCGCGGGAAGTGAACGACCGACGGCGGTCCGGCCAACTCCCCCTCCCCATCTGCCCCTTGGCGCCTCCGGCACCGCATACTCCTTGCGGTTCCGTCCGCTACCAGGGAGGCAGAGCATGGCCCTCACCACCCGTCGCAGAGCCCTCACCACCCTCGGCGCCGCCCTCGCGGGCCCGGTCGTGGTCCCCGGCGCCACCGCGCTCGCCGGCGAGAACGAGCACCGCGCCCCGCGCCCCCTGTGGCGGGCCCACGCCCACAACGACTACGAGCACCCCCGCCCCCTGCTCGACGCCCTCGACCACCGCTTCGGCAGCGTCGAGGCCGACATCTACCTGGTCGGCGATCAGCTCCTCGTGGCCCACGACCCCGAGGACCTCGACCCCGCCCGCACCCTGGAGTCCCTCTACCTGGACACGCTCGCCGCGCGCGTCAAGGCCCACAAGGGGTCCGTGTACCGGGGCCACCGCGGCTCCCTCCAACTCCTCATCGACATCAAGACCGAGGGCGCCGCCACCTATCGCGCACTCGACCGCCGGCTCCAGCGGTACCGGAATCTCTTCACGACCTACCACCGCGGCCGGGTGCGGCCCGGCGCCGTCACCGCCGTGATCTCCGGCGACCGCGCGGCCCGGGTGCCGATGGAGGCCCAGACCACCCGCCGCGCCTTCTACGACGGCCGCCTCGCCGACCTCGGCGGCCCGGCCCCCGCCTCCTTCGCCCCGCTGATCAGCGACAACTGGACGCTGCACTTCACCTGGCGGGGCGTCGGCGCCTTCCCGGCCGCCGAGCGCCAGAAGCTCCGCACGATCACGGACACGGCACACGCCCGAGGCCAGAGGATCCGCTTCTGGGCCACCCCGGACCTCCCGGGCCCCGCCCGGGACGCCCTGTGGACGGAATTGCTGGCGGCGGACGTGGACCACCTCAACACGGACGACCTGCTGGGGCTGGAGGCGTTTCTCGACAAGCGGGATTGACGAGCGGGACTGACGGGACGCGACCGAGGGCGGCCCCCTCTCCCTCCCCCCTCTCCCTCCCCCTCCCTCCTAGCCCCTCACCCCTCGCCCCTCCCCTCCCTCCCGTCCCTCCCGAACACCACACGTTCGGCGGTCAGGTCAGCCGCACGGATGAACCCTCCGCTACGCCACACTTGCGGCCGAACGCCGCGAATGGGACGTGGCGGAGGAGGTTCATCATGGCCATTTCCATCTCTGCGACGCTGCTGCTGCTGATCCTCGCCGCGGTCTTCCTGCGCAACGGCGGCCTCAAACTCACCCACGCCGTGGTGTGCGCGCTGCTCGGCTTCTCCCTCGCGGGAACGAGCGTCGCACCGACGATCTACAGCGGCATGACCGCGACGGCGGACATCGTGAGCAGCCTGCACCCCTGACCGTCCCCGAAGTCAGGGCGTGCCCGCCGCCGTTCCCGCCCCCGCCCCCGCACCCGAGAACACCCCGATCCCGTTCGGTACGGCCCTCTCCGCCCCGGCGCTGGGGTGGTTCCGTACGGTCACGGAGGTGCCGCCCGGGTCGCGGGCGACGAGGGTGGTGGAGCCACCGCCGTCCAGGCCGAAGCCGTCGGTGGCGCCCAGGTCCCGCAGCAGCCGGGAGACCTCGGCGACGGTGAGCCCGGCCCGGCCGGCCGTCCCGTCCACGGCGAACAGGAACAGCCGCCGGCCGCCGTCCGCGATCCCGGCCGCGGTCCGTACGGCGGCGGTACGGTCGTCGAGTCCCGGCAGGGGCTGTCCGCCCCGCAGCACCGGACAGCCGCCGACGGCGAGCAGAGGGGCCCGCCGGGAACCCGCACCCGAACCCGCACCCGCACTCGAACCCGTCAGACGGTGGCTGACCCGGACCCGCTCACCCACCTCGTACTCCCGCAGCCGGTGCGCGCCCTCCTCCCGGCCGACCAGCACGGTGGTGCCGGCGGGGATCGCCCCGGCGCCGGGCCGCCCGGCGGTACCGACGACCCGTCCGTCGCGGACCGTGATCTCGTGGGTGTCGGTGCTGCACGGCGCGGCCCGGTCGGTGTCGGTGCCGCAGGTGGCGCGCAGCCGGGAGGCGCTGCCCCAGTCCTCGGTGAAGGCGCCGACGGAACCGACCGGCAGGGCGTACTGGTTGAGCCCGCCGAGCGCCGTCGTGCCCGCGTCGCCGCGGACCGATCCGTCAAGTGTCAGCCGGTCCAGCCGGACGCGCCGGTCGCGCCCGACGGTGAGCACGTCCTCGGTGCCGGTACCGGGCGGTGGCGCGGGCCCGAACCGCTGCCCGTTCGGCACGGCCCCCTTGAGCACCCTGCCGCGCGCGACCGCCGGACCGACGCTCGCCCCGGTCACCGGCACGCCCGGGTGCTGGGTCTCGCTGATGTGGAAGAAGTCCCCGTTGACCCCGGCGACGGCCCCCTGCCGGTCCGCCATCACCGACACCGCGGCCCGCGCGGCGACCTTCCCCGGATACAGCAGCCCCAACCGGACCCCGGGCGTGCGGAGATCGACGGTGAGGAGATGGATCCGGGTGGGTCCCTTGGCGACCTCCAGGTCACGGGACTCGTAGACGACACCCGGCGCCACCGCCGTCCCCGCGCCGGACAGGGCCGCGGCGGGCACCGACCCGACGAGGACGACCCCGCCCAGCGCCCCCACCACCGCCACCGCTCCGAGCGCCCCGCGCCCCACCCCGGACCACCGCCACCGCCATGCCACCGCGCCCCCAGAGGATCCGTCGCCGCACCCCCTGAGGGCCCGTCAACCGTGCCAGGAAACGGGGTGAGTGAATCAGCCCCGGGTGACGGCGGGGGCGACGCCGGGCTGACGGGGGGTGAATCCGTGACGGAACGGCGTAGGGGGTGGGGATGCTGACGGTCCGGTGCCGTGCGGGCACCCGGTCCCCTAATTTTCCTCGCATGGGCAAAGACGCTTCCTCGTCGGTGAGGACTTTCCGTGATCTGGTCTCGGCCGAGGAATGGGCGGAGCTGACCCGTGCGCCGGCCAGACCCCGTGCGGCGGACGAGGTGCTGTTACGCCAGGGTGATCCGGGGACCCAGGTGATCGCGCTGATCAGCGGGCTGGTGAAGGTGGTGCATGTGGACCGGGACGGCCGGCAGCGGCTGCTGGCGTTCCGGGGGCCCGGCGAGATCCTCGGGGAGATGGCGCTCCAGCACGGCGGAGGGCGGCTCGCGTACGTACGGGCCATGAGCGCGTGCACGGTCGCCATCCATCTCGCGACGGACTTCCAGGATTTCGTCCGCCGCCATCGGCTCGCGCCCCGGATCGCGGAGCTGGTGTCCCTGCGGCTGCGGGAGCAGACCGAGGTCCACGACGGCGCGGTGCACGAGCGGCTCGCGCTGGCGCTGCTCCGGCTCTTCGAGATCTCGGGCGAGCGGTCCTTCTCGGTCACCCGGGACGAGCTGGGCCAGCACATCGGGGTGAGCCGGAACTACGTCACCAAGGCCCTGGAGCGGCTGGGCTCCGACCTGGTGCGGTTCGACAAGAACCGGATCGAGGTGATCAGCCCGGAGGGGCTGAGGAAGATCTGAGCGTGTGTCCCGGGTCACACGCGGACCGCACGAGTGAAGCGGACCGATCACCCCGCCGCCGAGAAGCTCGAAGCGCACGACCATCCGACGGACCGTCGCCCCCCGCCCGCACCCGGCGGGGCCGGGCGGGTCCCCACCGAGGAGTGACACATGCGCGAGCAGCACATCGGCGCACCGCCCCAGGACGGCATGACCCGCTGGGCCCGCAGCCGCCCCCTGCCCCCGTACCGGGGCATCTTCGCCGTGGACGCCAAGGGCTTCACCGGCCGCCCCGCCGTCGAGCACGAGGGCATCAGCCGTACCGTCCCCGAACTGCTGGAGACCGCCTTCGCCAGGGCGGGGCTGCGGGAGCTGTGGAGCGACCGCAGGTTCCCCGCCACGACCGGCGACGGATACGTCTTCGGGTTCGACCCGTCCCTCATGCCCTTCGTGGTCCATCCCCTGCTGCACACCCTCCAGGAGGTGCTGACCGACTACAACGTCCTGTCGCACGGCACCCTCCCCATCCGGCTCCGGGCCAGCCTGCACATCGGTCCGCTGCCGGACCCCGGCGACGAGTACGGCGGCAACGGCACCGCCCGCAACGACACCCACCGGCTGCTGGACTCACGCCCCGTCAAGGCCGTACTGGCCTCCCACAAGGAGAACATCACGCACGTCGCCGCGATCCTCTCCCAGCGCTGCTACGAGGACACCGTCGCCGGCGGGTACACCGGCCGCCACCCCGACCACTTCGTGGAGGTGGCCGCCACGGTCGAGGGCAAGCCGTTCGCCCAGCAGGCGTGGATCTACGTGCCCCAGCCGTCGGGACCGCTGTACGAGTTCGAGTTCGACCACGCGTCCGGCCGGGACGGGTCCGGGTCCGAGGCCGGGGCCGGGTCCGGGACGACGGATGAACGGCGGGACGAGGGGGGCGCTCCGACCGGGCGGGAGCCGGAGCGGGAGTCCGCCGTGCCCGGCGCGCAGGTGAGCAACAGCGCCCCCCACGGCAACATCAACACGGGCACGGTCCACGGGGGACAGAGCGTCGGCAACCATCACATCGCCGGGGACCAGGTCCAGGGGAACAAGGCGGGGCGCGTGCGGGGGTTCCAGGGGGACCAGGTGCGCGGTGACAAGTATCAGGGGCGGCAGTGATTCCGCAGCAGGCGGCGCCCCCGGCGACGGCCGGGGAGGAGTCACGGTCACCCGGCCCGGAGCTGGAGTCCACCGGGCTCTCCGAACTGCTCGACGGCCTGGGAGGGCCGCCGCCGCGGGTCCTGCTGTACGCCCCCGGAGGGAACATCAACAACGGTTCCGTCCACGGCGGCCAGGGCGTCCGCAACGGACCGGGCGACGAGCGGCGGGCGGCCGGGGGAGCCCGCGGGACCCGGGTGCGCGAGGGCCCGATCCCGGAGACGGAGGTGAGTGCGGCCGGCTTCGGATTCGCCCGGCCCGCCTGGTTCGCCGACGCCCTGGCCGAACTGGAACGGGGTGTCCTGTTCCTGGCCGGGCGTCCGGGCTCCGGCCGCCGCACCGCGGCGCTCAATCTGCTCCGCGAGTGCGGCGGGGACGACGCTCCGCTGCGGGCGCTGGACGGAGTGACGGAGCTGGACCGCTGGCGGCCCACCGACTCCACGGCCCGCGGCTATCTGATGGACGGACTGTTCCCCAGCAGCCCGCTCGGCCCCGGAGTCCTCGGCCATCTGCGGTCCCTGCTCCAGGAGGCCGGCTCGCGGATGGTGATCGTCCTGCCCGACGACACCGCGCTGCTGCGCCGTCTGGAACAGGACCTGCATGTCCGCCCGGTCGGCTGCGAACCGCCACCGCCCTCCCAGGTGTTCGGCGCCCGGTTCGCGGCGGTCGTACCGGACCGGCACGAGCGGGAACGGCTGCTGGCCGCGCTCACCGGCGGGCAGCTCGGCGAACTCCTGGCCCCCGAACTGGTCCCCGCCGAAGTGGCCGAACTCATCGACGCCCTCGTGGCCGCCGACGGGGACCCGGAGACGCTGGGCGATCTGCGCGCCCGGCTCAGCTACCGGGCCGAGCGGGAAGTGCCCGAACTCGTCGCCGCGCTGCGCGAGGACCCGGAGGCCCTGGCGTTTCTGCTGACCGTCTGTGTCTACGAGGGGCTGGACCACCGGATCGTCCGGGGTGAGGCCGAACGGCTGCTCCGGCTCTCCGAGGGACGGCTCGACGCGCTGCTGCCCGCGACGGACACCCAGAGCGGCGAGAAGTCCGGGCGCCCCAATCCCGACTTCGTCTTCCGGCGCTCCCTCACCGAGCTGCTCCGCTCCGTCCACGCGGTCCGCCAGCCCCGCGAGATCCGTGCCCAAGGCGACTACACCCACGCCGTGGAGCCGGTCGTGTTCCTCCGGTACGGGCAGGCGGAGGCCGTCCTGCGGCATGTGTGGCGCGAGTACGGACGGCTGTCGGAACTGCTGGTGCGATGGCTGCGCGACGTACGCCGCGACAACGAGCTGACCGTGCCGGTGGGCCGGGTCATGGGCCTGGCGGCGAGCTGGGGCGGGGGACGCCGGGCCCTGCACCACATCCAGGCCCTCGCCGACTCCGAGCGCACCACCAGCCGCCTCATCGCCGCGCACGCCCTGGGGATCGCGGCCGAGGACCCGGTACTCGCCACGGAGGTGCGGTACCGCATGAAGGACTGGAGCCGGGTGGGCGGCTCGCGGCTGAGGACCACGGTGGCGTTCGCGTGCGGCGCGGAGTACGGGCTGTCCCGGCCCGACCTCGCGCTCGCACTGCTCCACCGGCTCGTCCGCCGGGCCGTCTCCGAGGCCGGGCCGGACACGCCGGAGGGGCGGGGGGATCCGGTCCTCGACGCCGTACGGGCGGCGGTGCATCAGTTGTTCCGGGCCGGCCAGGAGAGGCAGGTGTTCCACTGGCTCGCCGACCTGGTGGACTCCGACGAGGGCCCGGCGGAGTACGCGCGTGTACTCATCAGTGAACTCCTGGGCCGCCGCCGCTGGTTTCAGGGGCAACTCGCCGACCGTACCGAGGACGGAATGCTCATCACCCGGATGATCCGGGGCGCGTTGAATTCCGAGAAAACCTTCGGGACCACGTGCCGGACCCTGATGAAATGGGCCGACGCGGCACGCTGGGACGGCACTCTGTTCCGGGCGGTGGAGACCCTTTTCGACGACCTGGGCAGCGGAATGCGCAAAGGTGAGTTCCGGCTCTTCGTCGAGATGGACCGGGAAGCGGCCGAGGGCTCGGCCGGGCTGGAGCGGGCACGGACCGCGCTCGCCGAGTGGCGCAGTGGTGTCAGGCGGGTGGCGGTGTGAACGACGAGACGACCGAGCCCCTCTACGTCCGCACGGCCCGGAGGCCCTGGCGGGAGATCATCGGACACCGCTGGTCCGGTACCCGGGACTGGTGCCTCGTTCTGAAGGACACCACCGGTGACTACTTCGTCCAGGGCCGCCGGGGCGACCCCGACGAGGCGGGCGCGTACCTGCCCCCGCTCGAAGACGCCGGAACCCCGCACATGGGCGGGAACTACCCGGACGTCTTCCGGGTCGACACCACCGAACACGTGGACACCCGCGCCGTCGGCCTCCCCACCGTCTACGGCACCGAGTCGGTGGAACTGTGGGTGTCCTGGTGGGTGCACGACCCGGTACGTGTGGTCCGCACCCGGACCCTGCACGGCTGGCATATGGTCCGCACCCACCTCACCGGCACCCTGAGACATCTGGCCGAAGCCCAGACCCTGGCCGGGAGCGGCCTCGGAGCACCCGAGATCATGCGACACCTCAGCGCACCCCAGCGGGTCGAGGAGTTCGGACTCAGCTACCGCGTGTTCGACGTCCGGCTCCGGGAGACCGGTGAGGAACTGAGCCTCGGCCAGGACGAGGACCAGGCGGTCCGCTACTCCTGGACACCCAGCCGCAGCGGTGAGTACGAGTTCTGTCTCCAGGCGCTCCACGCCGGGCCGGTGTCCCTCGCCGCGCTCTGGCTCCTGAGGCACCCGGACCAGGTGAGTCAGGTCCTGGACTGGGCGGTCCGCCATCAGGACCTGCTCAGCCCGCCGCGCACGGACTGGCAGGAGGAACTGGCCGTGCTGCTCGGCACCCTGAGCGAACAGGAACGCAAGGAGATCTCCTGGCTGCTGCGCGACCGGATCGCGTTGCTGGGGCATCGGGTTCCTGAGGGTGGGGGTGTTTGAGCGGGGGGTGCGATCAGGTTCGGTTTGGTTCGGTTGAGGTTCCTCGGGCGCTTTCCCGGTTCGTTGCCTTGCCTTGGCTTTCCTGGGCTTGGCGTGGCTTGACTTTCGTTCCCTTTCCTTTCCTTTCCCTTCCCGGATACTTCCTCCTCCTCGGACGTCATATTGGGCTGTCTGGGCACGCCGCGATCGAGCGGCGTGCCCCCTTTTTTGGGCCGGTCCGGGTGTGATGTACATCCCTCGGTGAACGCACTGTGCGAGCGGTGATGTCCTCCGGGCTGCGGGATTCTCGTGGCGTCCGCAAATGACGCACGATCACTTGCGGTCGTGCGTCCGGATGTTGCTCGTACGGCTGTTCTTGCGCGGCCGTTCCGATGCGTTTTCGGGCGCCCATGAGTGCGCTTCTCCGTGCGCCTTCACGCCTTCGATTTTTGACCGGAGAGGAATGATATGCGAGCGGAAAGTTCCGATGAGGTGGGAAGGGTGATTCCCCTTCTTCCCCTTCTCCAGGGCCACCCGGCCCCGAACGCCGGGCCGGAGCCGTGCGGGGCCCCGCACCCGGAAACTTCCCGGGAGGCGTCGCCGGACGCCGCTGTCGAACCGGCGGTTCGCGGCCCTCTCGTCCTCAACGCCGAGCGCGGGATCATCAACACCGGCACCGTCCACGGCGGACAGCACCGCATCACCGTCGAGCAGCCCGGCCACCGTCTCCCCGGAGCCGGCGATGAGAGCTGAACCTGCCCGGCCGCTCGATCTCGATGCCCTTGCCGAGGCGCTCGCCGGCGGCCGGGTCGACGCCCTCGCCCTGGCGCTGGCCGCCGGCCGGGAGATGGTGATCAACGCCCCGAACGGCACCATCAACACGGGGCTGATGACCGGTGGCCAACGGCAGGTCGTGGCCGCCGCCCCGGGCGCCGACGACACCGGGACGGCACCCATGCGGCAGGGCCCCGTACGGGCGAAGGATCTCGCGGTGGCCCGGCGGCGCTACATCGCCCCGCCCGGATCCGGGAACGTCCTCGCCGCGCTCGCCTCCGGTGTGGCCGTGCTCGTCGGCGACCCGGGGACCGGACGCGAGACCCACGCCCTCAACCTGCTGGCCCACGGTATGGAGGAGCCCGTACTCGTCCAGGTGGACGGGGCGGTCAACCTCGCCCGGTGGACTCCCCGGCCGAGCGGGGTGCACGGCTACCTGGTGATGGAACCCCCGGATCCGTCCGCCTGGCGGTCCTGGGACCTGACCCGGCTGGAGATCTCGCTCACCGAGGCGGACGCACGGCTCCTCATCGTGCTGGCCGACGCCCCCGGGCTGGCCGGTACCCTCGGCGACCGGATCGGCGCACCGGTGCTGCGGCATCTGGTTCCCGACCCGCGGGAGGTCTTCGCCGCGCACCTGCGCGATCTGTGCCCCGACGAGAGCGCGCGGGCCGGACTGCTGAACGCCTCGCCGGACCTGCTGGCCGAGCTGCTTCCGGCGGGCCTGCCGCCGCGCTACGCGGCTCGCGCGGCCGAGGCCGTGACCGCCGTGGCGGCGGCTGCCGGGCGGGACGCGGATTTTGAGGGGAACGTCCTGTGGGCGCTCGCCCGTGCGGAGGTCCCGGCGCTGCTGGCCCGCGCGCGGGAGGACCCTGTCTTTCTGGCGCATCTGCTCGCCCTCACCGTCTACGGAGGGCTCGACCTCCGTGTTGTCGAGGAGCGGGCGGCGGAGCTGCTGAGGCTGGCCGACGGCGAGGGCTGGGCGGCGTCGGCTGCGACGGCGCCTCGCGGTGGGGGCGGTGGGGCGGGTGGGGTCGGTGGGCAGGGGTCCGGTGGTGGAAGGGGGCTGGGTGTTGGTGGCAGAGGTGGGCTGGGTGTTGGTGGTAGAGGTGGGTTGGGTGTTGGTGGCGGAAGCGGGCCGGGAGTCGGTGGCGGAAGCGTGGAGGGTGCCGGTATGGCCCGGCAACGGTCCCTGACCGACAATCTGGGCGCGCTCGCCGCGCGGCGCACCCCGCCGACGGGGGTCGGGGATCCGGACACCGTGGCGTTCCACTGGCCCGCCATGGGCCGCGCCGTATGGGAGGCCCTGTGCCGTGACCACGTCGAACTGATGCCGCTGCTGCACATCTGGCTGGCCGGCACCGGTCCCGCACCGGACCATGCGGAGTGGGCCGCGCGGGCGGTCGTCGCGATGGCGGCGGAAACGGGGAGCCGGAGCCTGGAACACCTGCGGGCCGTGGCCCTCGCGCCGGGAGTGTCCGCCGTCGAAGTGGCCGCGCGGAGCCTGGGGGCGGCCGTCTCCCACACTCGGGCGGCGGCGGGGGCCGAGCGTCTGCTGGACGACTGGAGCGTCGCCGCCGAGGCGCCACTGCGCACCGCGGTGGCGCTGGCCTGCCGCTCCGACCACGGGGGACTGTCCGCGGAGCATGTGCTGCGGCTGGCGGAACGGCTCTCGGGGACGTTCGGCGGCGGTCCGGGAGACCCGGGTGTCGCCAACGCCGTCGTGGACATGCTGACCCAGCGCTTCGCCACCGGCGGCACCCGGGAACGGGCCGGTCTCCTGGGCCTGTTGCGGGACTGGCAGGAGAGCGAGGGCATTCCCGACCTCCTCGCCGCCCTCGCCTTCCCCGCCATGGCCGCCGCCACGGACTTCCGCTGGTGGACGCGCCGCACCAAGGACGGGGAGACGACCACGGCGGAGATCGTCACGCTCACGGCTCACGCTCTCAACGAGCCCACCGCGTTCCCGTCCATGCGCGATGTCCTCATTCTCTGGTGCCGCCCCTCCGACGGTACGGCCGGGCCGGACCCGGCAGTGGAGGCACTGCTGCGGAACCTGACGGCAGCCCGGCAGCCCGGATTCCTCCGCTGGCTCCTCGCCGTCGAGCGCGGCCCCGATCCCCTCTCCGGCAAGGACCTCGCATGCCGCCTGTTGACGGAGTGGCGCGGCACACCCTCGCCCACCCAGAAGCAGCCCCTGAACAGGCACAAGAACAAGAACAAGCACAGGCATATGCACTGAATCAGGTACACGCACTGAATCAGGCACGGACAGACTGAAAACGAAATCCGGAGACACCAATGTCCTTTCCCGCCCCACCGGGGCTCTTCGCCGCCATCGAGCGCGAATGCGCCGACCGGGACCCGATGCCGGCACTCCGCCGCGTCGCCACGACCGAGTGCCGGAGCGACGACCGGCACCTGACGCCGGCACTCCACCACTCCGGCACCTCGGCACCGATCGAGGGACCGCCACCGGCACAGGGGCCGTCGCCCGCAGAAGGGCCGTCGCCCGTACCGGATCCACCCTCCGAGTGGGGAACGCCGCCCGGGCAAGGAGGCCCGCCCGGACGAGGAGCCCCCCTCACACTCCACGAGGCCCGGCGACTGCTGTACGACCGCTCCACGCACCCCACCGAGCGCAATGCCCTCTGGCGGCAGATCGCCGTACGCTCCCACGACACCACCGACCATGCCGACTGGCCGCCGGCGGCCGTCTGGCTGGGCCTCCCCGGCCTCTTCCGCACCGCCCACCGGATCACCCGGGACTTCGGCGCCGAACGGGACGACGTCGAGGCGGAACTCATCACCTGCTACCTCGAAGCGCTGGCGGAGGTCAGAGAGCGCGAGGCGGACCCGGGCGGCCGTGCCGGCGGCTCGGACCCGGGCGAAGCCGGCGGAGGCGGGAGCCCACTCACCAGGGACCCGGCCGCCTTGGGCGCGGACCTGGGCCCGCATGCCCTGGACCTCGGCGGGCACGTGCTGCGCTCTGCCTGTTCCCGGGCATGGACGCTGTTCCGGACGGCCCGCCCCGAGATCGCCGTGGACGACATCGAGACTCATGGCCGACGGGAGACCGACGTGTGCGGGCCCTGGCAGGTCGACTACGACCCGCCCGGGCTCTCGGCTACCGTACGGTTCCTCGTGCCCGCCGAGCGGATCGAGGGAGTCCGGATCGGCGCACTCGCCCAGGCCTGGGGGCTCGCCGAAGACGCCACCTGTACCCGCTACTCGGGCCGGGGCGGGGGCCGGGCAGTCGCCACCCTCTCCTTGCGACGTGCCGGGAGGAACCCGTGACCGACCGCCCCGACACGCAGCTCACCTTCCGGGAGATCTTCAACCTTCCCGTCAGCGTCGACCTCCGCACCGCCGCCCGAGCGTTCGGCATGTGCCGGGGCACCGCCTACCGGCTGATCGCCGACCATGCCTTCCCCTGCCCCACGGTCCGGGTCGGCCGACGCCATCGCGTGCTCACCGTGGACCTGCTGCGCGCTCTCGGTATCGAGGAACGCCCCGTCTTCGCCGACGAGATCGCCGAAGGCATCGCCCTCACCCTCTTCGACTGAACCCCGGCACACCACCGTCCCTGCCGCCTCCCTCAAGGAGACCCTCGTGCCCAACTGCCTGGCCATCGGAGCGACCGCCACCACGCGCCACCCACTCCCCACCACGGACGACCGATCCACCCTCTTCTACGACACCGTCGTACGGCCCACCTGCGACCATCTGGGCCTCACCCTCCTGCGCGCCGACGAACTCTCGAACGCCGGACTGTCCGCCGACCATTTGCTGCGCCTGGCCGCCGAGGTCGATGTCGTCGTGGCCGACCTGTGCGACTCGGGCCAGGAACTGGTCTTCGCGCTCGGGATGCGCCATGCGCTCGGCCGGTGCACGGTTCTGGTCACCGAGGGGTCCAGCAGCGCCCCCGGCACCGTGGGAACGCCTTCCGTCGCCTGGCCGCCCGGTACCTCTGACGCACTCACCGCCCGGGAGCAACTCATTGCCGTGCTGAGCGACGCCGTCCGCGACACGGGAGCGGCCCCCGTGGGCAGCGGGACGGCCGTCGTGCCGCAACCCGTGCCCGCACAGGTTCCGATGCCGTCGTCCGGAGCCGGGCCGACGGACGGCCCCGCCGAGGACGCCCCCGGATTCTTCGACCTGGTCTTCGAGGCCGAAGCCCAACTGGATGCCATCACAGGTGACATGGCCGATGTGGATGCCGCCGTCGCCGATCTCGTGGCCATGGTGGAACTTGTCGGAGAGGAGATGGCCCGCGTCAACCATCCCGGCGCCTCGTCGAGTATGAAGCCGGCGCTGATCCACCGTCTTGCCAAGGCCATCGACGGACCGGCCATCGACCTCGAAGCGGCGGCCGAACGGTTCGCCCAGCGCATGGGGGTCGCTGTCGGTGCCTTCGGCACTTTCCTCGAGTGGACCGCGAACACTCCGCGCAGTGAATGGCCCGACGGTGTGCCGCGCCTTCTGGACTGGGTCGTCACCGCTTCCTCCGACGTCGAGGCCGCGGCCGACGGCTATGAACAGGTGACCGCCGTGATCGGCATGATGGGCGCGGCCAGTCGGCAACTGCGCGTCCCGGGCCGCCGTATCTCCAAGTCCCTCCAGGTCATCTTCCGAAGTGTGGCCGTCGTCCAGGAATGGCGGGTCACGGCCCTGGCGCTACGGCAGTCCTGACGTCGGCAACCGAGCCGAGCCAGGGGTGCTGGGTGCTGGGCGTTGGGTGACGGGTGACGGGTGACGGGTGTTGGGAGCTTGGGAGCTTGGGAGCGCAGCGTGCGAGTCGGGCCGCTCCTGACCCCAGGGCCCCTCCCCCCTCACCCGGACACGGACTGAACCAGTCTCATGTACCGCTCCCAGTCCCACAGCGGCCCCGGGTCGGTGTGGTCCGTGCCCGGTATCTCGTAGTGGGCGATGATGTGGGCGCGGTCCCGGGGGATCGCGTACCGGCGGCATATCGACTCCGTCAGACGCGCGGAACTGTCGTACATGGCGTCGGTGAAGTACGACGGCCGGTCCACCCAGCCCTCGTGCTCGATGCCGATGCTGCGGGTGTTGTAGTCCCAGTTCCCCGCGTGCCAGCCGATGTCGGACTCCCGGACGCACTGCGCGACATGACCGTCGTGCGACCGGACGACGTAGTGGGCGGACACCTCCTTGTCCGGGCGCTGGAAGACGGAGAGCGTGCCGCCGTAGCTCGCCTGGGCCACGTGGATGACCACGAAATCCACGGGGTGGTCGGTGGGGCGGTCGGCCGGGGTGAAGTGGGCGGGGTGCGCGGGCTGCCATTCGCCGGGTGGATAGTCGGGTGCCTGGGCGACGGCGCCGGCTCGCGGGGTGGGCAGGAGGGTGTAGGGGACGGCGGCGAGCGCGGCACCTCTCAGGAGGCGTCGGCGGCTGGGCGCGGGTGTCGGCGGGGGGTGGGGCTCGGGCGGTGCGGGGGGATGTCGCCGGTCGCTCGTCACTGACGTTGCTCCGATCTCTGTTCTCTGTTCTCTGCGCTCTGTTCTCTACGCTCTGCGGCCCGGGTCGGTCGGGGCGGGCCGCAGGTCCGGGTGGCGGCTCATCCGCGCACCGGGTCGGTGCGCGCCGCGTGCGATTCACGGTAGGCCGCCGGGAGGGCGAGTGACGGAGTCGGCGGGAATCCGTGGACGGGGGCCGGGTTGTGGATATCTCGGCCACCTGAAGGGGTGACGCGGGGGAGGAGGTTGACGGTTGCCGGCGGTGACCGGGCTGTTGGGAGTGGCGCGAGGTGGACGGGCCGCGTGGAGCGAGGTGGTGGCGTGGGTGGCGGCGGCAGCCGGTTGCCTCTACCCCCGTCCCGCCACCGCCCCCGGGTCGTCCAGCACCCGGCGCACCACCGAATGCGCCGCGCCGAGCAGTGGTCCCTCCGAGCCCAGGCGTGACACCGTCACCGGGCAGGCGCGGCCGGCCGTGCGGCCCTCCAGTTCCTCGCGCAGGGACGGCAGGAGCCAGGGGGCCAGCGCGGCCAGGGCGCCGCCCAGCACCACGCTTCCGGGGTCGAGGAGATTGACCGCGCCGGTCAGCGCGATGCCGAGGGCCTGTCCCGCGTCGCGCAGCGCCGCCCGCACGTAGGTGTCGCCCCGCTCGGCCCGCTCGGCGAGCAGTTCCACGCGGCTGTGGCCGGGTTCGATCCCGGCGGCGCGCAGCACCGCCTCCTCGCCCGCGTACTGCTCCAGGCACCCCCGTCCGCCGCAGGCGCACGCGGGTCCGTCGGGGCGGACCGGTACATGGCCCAGCTCGCCCGCGAAACCCCGGGTGCCGCGCAGCAGCCGTCCATCGACGACCACGGACGCGCCGATGCCGATCTCCGCGGAGACATGCAGGAAGTCGCGCGGGGTGTCCTCGCCGAGCCAGAGTTCGGCCAGCCCGCCGAAGTTGGCCTCGTTGTCGACGACCGGTGGCAGCTCGGGCGGGAACAGGCCGGCGAGGTCGGTGTCGTGCCAGTCCAGGTTCGGCGCGCGCACGACCGTACGGGCGTCCCCGGCGACCAGGCCCGGGACGGCCACGGCGAGTCCCGCCGCCCACAGCCCCTCCCGTTCCGCGTCGGCGACGACCCGGTGCAGCAGCGCGGTCAGTTCCTCGGCCACCGGCTGCGGCGCCCGCCCCCGGTTGGGGCCCCGGTGCACGGCCCGCGCCCGGACCCGGCCGCGCAGGTCCACCGCGCAGACCGCGAGATGGTCGACGCCGATCTCCGCGCCGATACCCGCGGGACCACGCCCGCTGACGGCCAGCGCCGAGCCGGGACGCCCCACCCGGCCGGGGCGCTCGGGGCCGAGTTCGTCGAGCAGACCGGCGCGGACCAACTCGTCCACCAGCGTGGAGACCGCCGCGCGGGTCAGCCCGATCCGGGAGGCGACCGCGGCCCGCGAGAGGGGTCCCTCCGCGCTCACCGTGTGCATCACGCGCGCGAGATTGCGGCGGCGCATGCCCTGCTGGGTGTCGGGCAGCGCGCGTCCGGGACCGGCTGAGTGTGCCTCGTGCAACGGTGCGGTCATGCCTTCGTCAGTCCTCGGTGGTTCCGGCCGCCCACGCACGCGCGCGGGCGGGTCGACAATCCCGGCGACGGCACTCGGCCGGAGGGGTCGCCGGGGCGGGCCGTGGGGTCGGTGTCGTCCGGGGCGTTCGGGCGGCGGGTGGCCACCTTTCGGGTCCCGTCGGGTGCGGTGCTCCCCGGCCCGCCGGACGACAGGTCTGCGCCCGTCCTTGACGCCACACAGCCCCCGCCCTTCACAGCCTCGTCCGGGTCACCGGGAGCGGTCACCCAGGGAGCCTCTCCCGGCCCTTCAGCCGTTCTCCGGGCGCCGCTCCAGCAGCGGTGCCGCGTCGGAGAGTACCCCGGAGATCCTGGTCAGCGTCGCCTCGTCGCGCGGGACGGCCTCCAGGACCGGTCCGCGGGCAGTGTTCCAGCGCCGGGCGACCGCGGCCGGATCCTCCCCGGTGAGCACACCGGCCGCCTGGGCCGCCGCGCCGAGGGCGACCAGTTCCCGCGCCTCGGGCACCTGCACCGGACGCCCCGACAGCCGCCGCACGGTCTGCTGCCAGGCCCGGCCGCGGGCCCCGCCGCCGATCAGCAGCAGGGGCGCCGACGGGTCCGTGTCCGTGCCCAGGACCAGGTCCAGGGCGCCCAGCAGCGCGTGCACGGCTCCGTCGTAGGCGGCCTGGAGGAGCTGCCCCGCGGTGGTGTCGTGGCGCAGGCCGTGCAGCAGCCCGGAGGCGTTCGGCAGGTCGGGGGTGCGCTCGCCGTCCAGGTAGGGCAGCAGGGTCACCGAGGTGCCCGGTTCCACGGCCTCGCGGTCCAGGCCCAGCAGCGTCGCCACCCGGTCCACGGCGAGGGTGCAGTTGAGGGTGCAGGCCAGCGGCAGCCAGTCGCCGCGCGCGTCGGCGAAGCCCGCCACCGTGCCGGTCGGATCGGCGGGCCGGCGCTCGGCCACCCCGTAGACCGTGCCCGACGTGCCGAGGCTGAGCACCGCCGTGCCGGGTTCCAGCCCGAGGCCCAGCGCCGCCGCCGCGTTGTCCCCGGTCCCCGGCGCGACCAGGGTGCCCCTGGCGAACGGCAGGTCATGGCCGTCGCGGACGGTGCCGACGACCTCGCCGGGCCGGGCCACCCGGGGCAGCAGCGCCCGGTCCAGGCCCACCTGGGCGAGGATCTCCTCGTCGTACGACTCCGTCGCCGACGCCCACCAGCCCGTGCCGGAGACGTCCCCGCGGTCCGTGGTGCCCAGGCCCGTGAGGCGCTCGGTGAGGTAGTCGTGGGGGAGACGTACGGCCCGCACCGCGCGCGCCGCCTCCGGTTCGTGCTCGGTGAGCCAGGCCCACTTGGTGACCGTGAAGGACGCGGTGGGCACCGAACCGGTCCGCTCGGCCCAGAATTTCGCGCCGCCCAGCTCCTCCGTCAGCCGCCGTGCCTGGGGCGCCGACCGGACGTCGTTCCACAGCAGCGCGGGCCGGACCGGCTCCCCGCGCGCGTCCAGCGTGACCAGCCCGTGCTGCTGCCCGCCGATGGACACCGCGGACGCCTCCCGCGCGGCGTCCCCGCACTGACGAAGCGCCTCGCCGAGCGCCTCCCACCACTGCCGTGGATCGCTCTCCCGGCCCTCGCCCGCGGTGACCTCGTGCGGGGCCTGCCCACTCGCCACGACCTGCCCGGTCGCCACATCCACCACCAGCGCCTTCGTCGACTGGGTGGATGTGTCCACCCCGACGACGAGCGGACCATCGGCTGCTGACATGGGCTCTCCCTCTGGTACGGCGCCGACGGCCCGGTACGGCGGTACGGCGCGCTGTGGCGTACGGCGTGTCGCGTGCACGGGCCCTGTGTGGTGTACGGCGACGGCGTGCATGGCGTGTCGTGTGTCCGGCTCCTGGCTGGCGGCCCGGATCCGGCCTGTTTCCCGGCCCCCGGGACCACTATGTCTCTTCCCAGGAGCGCGACGGCATACTAATTTGTAAAGCGCCATGACGAAATAGTGGTGGGTGATCCCGTACCCGGTACGCACTCCGGGGCGCCCGTCCGTACCCGCACCGCCCCGGCGCCGGGACCGCACACCGGGACACCGCCGGGACCATCACCAGCGAGCAGAAGCGAGCACAAGGGAGCCGCGGCATGAACTACCAGCCCACCCCCGAGGACAGGTTCACCTTCGGCCTGTGGACCGTCGGCTGGCAGGGAAGGGACCCGTTCGGCGACGCCACCCGCGCGGCGCTCGACCCGGCCGAGACCGTCC
This sequence comes from Streptomyces sp. NPDC093252, assembly GCF_040683675.1. Classification (NCBI taxonomy): domain Bacteria; kingdom Bacillati; phylum Actinomycetota; class Actinomycetes; order Kitasatosporales; family Streptomycetaceae; genus Streptomyces; species Streptomyces sp. NPDC093252. The sequence goes on from NZ_JBFBEM010000015.1 coordinate 196,146, forward strand.
GGCGCCTGGCCGAGCTGGGCGCGCACGGGGTGACGTTCCACGACGACGACCTGATCCCGTTCGGCGCGTCCGACACCGAGCGCGAATCGCACGTCAAACGCTTCCGGCAGGCCCTGGACGCCACCGGCATGACCGTCCCCATGGCCACCACCAACCTCTTCACCCACCCGGTCTTCAAGGACGGCGGCTTCACCGCCAACGACCGCGACGTCCGCCGCTACGCGCTGCGCAAGACCATCCGCAACATCGACCTGGCCGTCGAACTCGGCGCGAGGATCTATGTCGCCTGGGGCGGCCGGGAGGGCGCCGAATCCGGCGGTGCCAAGGACGTACGCGATGCCCTGGACCGCATGAAGGAGGCGTTCGACCTCCTCGGCGAGTACGTCACCACCCAGGGCTACGATCTGCGGTTCGCCATCGAACCCAAGCCGAACGAGCCACGCGGCGACATCCTGCTGCCGACCGTCGGCCACGCCCTCGCCTTCATCGAGCGCCTGGAGCGCCCGGAGCTGTACGGCGTGAACCCCGAGGTCGGGCACGAGCAGATGGCCGGACTCAACTACCCGCACGGCATCGCCCAGGCCCTGTGGTCCGGCAAGCTCTTCCACCTCGACCTCAACGGCCAGAACGGCATCAAGTACGACCAGGACCTGCGCTTCGGCGCCGGTGATCTGCGCGCCGCGTTCTGGCTGGTCGACCTGCTGGAGACGGCCGGTTACGAGGGCCCGCGCCACTTCGACTTCAAGCCGCCGCGCACCGAGGACCTGGACGGTGTCTGGGCGTCGGCCGCCGGCTGCATGCGCAACTATCTGATCCTCAAGGAGCGGGCCGCCGCCTTCCGCGCCGACCCCGAGGTCCAGCAGGCCCTGAGGGACTCCCGTCTGGACGAACTGGCCCGCCCCACGGCCGACGACGGCCTCCAGGCACTGCTGGCCGACCGGACGGCGTTCCAGGACTTCGACGTGGACGGCGCCGCCGCGCGCGGGATGGCCTTCGAGCGCCTCGACCAGTTGGCGATGGACCATCTGCTGGGGGCACGGGGCTGAGACCCCCCGGCCGGAGCGGACGCGGAGGGGCACGCGCGCGGGGTCGGCTCACCGGTCCGGCATGCAGTGGCACGGCGCCACGCGCGCGGGTCCCTCGCCCAAGGGGCGTCCCCGGCGTGTCGCCCCGCCGCCACCCCCAGGGGCTCCTGCGGCCTCCCGCCCGTCAGCCGATCCGCTCGGCGAGGCCGACCACGATGTTCTCGGGGCCGCGGAGGTAGCAGAGCCGGTAGACGCCCTCGTGCTCCTCCACGGTGCCGACGAGTTCGGCGCCATGCGTCCGCATCCGGGAAACCACCTCCTGGAGGTCGTCCACGGCGAACATGACGCGCCGCAGGCCCAGGGTGTTCGCCGGCGGGTCCGCGGGCTCCGGGCGGACGGCCCTCGGCTCGTCGAACCGCGCCAGCTCGATCCGGCCGGAGCCGCCCGGGACGCGCAGCATGGCGACGTCCTGCCGGACGCCCTCCAGCCCGATGACCCGGTCCGCCCACCGCCCCTCCAGCGGGGCCCTGCCCTCCAGTTCCATCCCCAGTTCCACGAAGAACGCGATCACCGCGTCCAGGTCCTCGACCACGATGAGAACGTTGTCCATCCGCCGGATCGTCATACTGGCTCCTCGGCCCGGTACGGCCACGGCCGGCCGCGGCTGCCCCGGGGACGGAGCCGCTCGGCCCTTCTCGACATCCCCGGCCGCACCGCCGCCGACCTTCACGGGTCTGTAGCAACCAGCCCGCGGGGGTCGCACGGTGATCCCCCGGACCGCGATCCTGGACGGCATGGCCACGCCACCAGTACCGCCTCAGCCGCCCGAGCCGCCGCGCGACACCCCGCCCCCACCGGGCCATCCGCCACCTCCCGGCCACCCGCCACCTCCGGGCGGCTTCGGACCGTCGTCCGACGACTTCGGCGACTCCAGCGGCTCCGGCGGCTCTTACGACCCCGGACGCGGCCGGGGGAGCCGCAATCCCCTGCTCCTCGCGCTCGCGGTCCTGGTGGCGGTCGCCGCCGTCGCGGTGGTCGTGGTCATGGCCAACGACGGTGACGACCCGTCCGACCCGGCGCCCCCGGCGGGCGGCACCAGCCGGGATTCCGGCGGTCCGTCATCGTCGGACGAGCCCTCCGACCTGCTGCCGGACCTCCCCAGCGGCCTTCCCACCAACCTGCCCAGCGGCCTCCCGTCCCTGCCCTCGGGCTTCCCCAGCGACCTGCCGAGCGACTGGCCCACCAACCTCCCGAGCGACTGGCCCAGCGGCTTCCCGAGCGACTTCCCGACGAACCTGCCGAGCGGGCTCGAATCGATCATTCCGTCCGGGGTCCCGTCGATCGACCTGGGCGATCAGTTCTGAACGACGGCGATCAGCCCTGGAAGACCCACAAGGGATGCCGGGGATGGTTCGAAGGGCACCCCTGGGGCGGGAGTAGGACGCCGACGGGGCCGGCCGAGACGGGTTGGGCCGGGCCGGTCATGGGCGGGCCGGGCGCGCAGGGGGCCCGACCCGCCCATGACCGGCCCGCCCCCGGTGCCTCAGCCGCCCTCCTCCGCCCCGGCCGGACGCGCCGTCGCCAGGGCGGTGGCGGGGTCCTTGGCGGCCGGTCCGGCCGGCACCCAGTGGCCGTCCTCACCGCGATAGGGCCACCAGCGGCCGTCCCGGCCCAGGCGGACCTGGACCGGTTCACCGACCACCGTCCAGTGGTTCGCGACGGCCCGCAGCGAGGGACGCTCGTCGTCGTCCCAGGCCGACTCGACGGCCGCCCGCGCGCGTGCCGCCGCTTCCCCGCGCACGTCCCACTCCTCCTCGCACACCGCCAGCGCGGACGCCCCGCCGTACCGCCACGCCCCGACCGCCCGCTCCAACTCCTCAGGGCTGCGCCCCGACCCGGCGGCCAGCCGGTCCCGTACCTCCCGGTCGGCGCCCACGGCGAGCCGTACGGCGTCCTGGGCGGCCGTCAGTCCGCCGTCGAGGTCACCGTCGACACCGCCGTCGGCCCGCAGCGCCTCGGCCAGCAGGCGGTGAGCGTAGGCGGCGGTGCGTGCGGCGAGGAACTCCAGTGCTCCCGGGTCCACGCCGTCCGGCGGCGGTGCCTCGGTGTCCAGCGACGGGGGCGTGCCCGGTGTGCCGGGCAGCTCCGGCGGGGTGGGCAGCGGGGGCAGGGCATCACCGGCCGCGTACGCCTCCGCCGCGTCCACGCCGTCCGGCTCCGCCGTCTCCATCGCGGGGGACGCGGTGCGCTCCTGGAGCGCCGCCAGCAGGGGACGTTCGGCGCGTCCGCGCATCAGGAGCAGGACGAAGGGATCCTGGTCCAGCAGCCGCGCCATCTGGTAGCAGAGCGCGGCCGTGTGCCCGCAGTGGTCCCAGGCGCCGCAGTCGCACTCCGGCTCCAGCTCGCCGAGCCCCGGCAGCAGATCGATACCGGCCGTCGCCGCGTCCTCCACGAGGTCCGGTGGCATGTCACGGTCCAGGAGCGCCGCCACATGCCCCGCCCGCTCCACGGCCATGTCCAGGAACCGGTCCCACTGTGCGGCGGACAGCCGCTCCAGGAGCACGTCCGCGCGGTGGCGCGTGCCGTCGCGGTCCTGGACGACGGCGGTGATCCGGCCGGGCCGTACCGTCACCGCGCCGACCGCGCCCGCGCGGGCGAGCCGGCGGCCCGTCTTGACCTGCTCCTGGTCCATCGCCCCGCGCTCCAGGGCGCTGAGCCAGGCGTGGCCCCACCAGGTCTGCGCGAAACCCCGCCCATGGGCGGGCGGCAGCGGCGAGAAGGTGCGCTCCGCGTCCCCCTCGGTGCGGTCGACGCCGTCCATGTCGTCGAAGGTGTCGTATCCGGTCATCGGGTGCCTCCTCGCAGCTCCACCAGATCGGCGAGCTGGGCGTCCGTCAGCTCGGTGAACGCCGTCTCACCACCGCCCAGCACCGCCTCGGCCAGTTCCTTCTTCCGCTCCAGCAGACCGGCGATGCGGTCCTCGACCGTGCCCTCGGCGATCAGCCGGTGCACCTGCACCGGCCGGGTCTGCCCGATCCGGTACGCGCGATCGGTGGCCTGCGCCTCCACGGCCGGGTTCCACCAGCGGTCGTAGTGCACGACGTGCTCCGCGCGGGTGAGGTTGAGTCCCGTCCCGGCCGCCTTCAGCGACAGCAGGAACACGGGCACCTCACCGTCCTGGAACCGCCGCACCATGGCGTCCCGTTCGGGCACCGACGTCCCGCCGTGCAGGAACTGCGACGGCACACCGCGCGCCGCGAGATGCCGCTCGATGATCCGCGCCATGGCGACGTACTGCGTGAAGACCAGCACGCTCGCCTCCTCGGCCAGGATCGTGCCGAGCAACTCGTCCAGCAGCTCCAGCTTCCCGGACCGTCCGGCGATCACCGGCCGGTCCTCCTTGAGGTACTGCGCCGGGTGATTGCAGATCTGCTTCAGACCGGTCAGCAGCTTCACGATCAGCCCGCGCCGCGCCATGTCGTCGGCCTCCGCGATCCGCGCCAGCGTCTCGCGCACCACGGCCTCGTACAGGGCCGTCTGCTCCGTGGTGAGGGACACCGCGCGGTCGGTCTCGGTCTTCGGCGGCAGCTCGGGCGCGATCCCGGGATCACCCTTGCGGCGGCGCAGCAGGAACGGGCGCACCAGACGGGCCAGCCGCTCGGCCGCGGCCGGATCCCGGCCGCCCTCGACGGCCTGCGCGTACCGGGTGCGGAAGGCCCCGAGGCGGCCCAGCAGACCCGGCGTCGTCCAGTCCAGGATGGCCCACAGCTCCGACAGGTTGTTCTCCACCGGCGTGCCCGTGAGCGCCACCCGCGCGCGTGCCCCGATGGAACGCAGCTCCCGCGCGGTCGCCGAGTACGGGTTCTTCACATGCTGCGCCTCGTCGGTGACGACCAGCCCCCAGGGCACCGCGGCGAGCCGTCCCGCGTCCAGCCGCATCGTGCCGTACGTCGTCAGCACGAACTCGCCGTCGGCGAGGTCCGCCAGATCGCGCCGGGTGCCGTGGAAGCGGCGCACGGGCGTGCCGGGGGCGAACTTCTCGATCTCCCGCTGCCAGTTGCTCATCAGCGAGGTCGGGCAGACCACCAGGGTGGGGCCCGCGGACTCCGGGTCGGACTGCCGGTGCAGATGCAGGGCGATCAGGGTGATCGTCTTGCCGAGGCCCATGTCGTCGGCCAGACAGCAGCCCAGACCCAGGGAGGTCATCCGGGCCAGCCAGCTCAGCCCCCGCCGCTGGTAGTCCCGCAGCGTGGCCGTGAGCGCGGCGGGCTGCTCCACCGGGTCCTGGCCCTCGGGGTCGGCGAGCCGCTCCCGCAGCCCCGCCAGCCAGCCCGTGGGCAGCACCTCGACCCGCCGGCCGTCCACCTCCGCGGAGCCCGTCAGAGCGGCGCTCAGCGCGTCGACAGGGGAGACCTTGCCGTCCTGCCGCTCGCGCGCCCGGCGTACCGCCTCCGGATCGACCAGCACCCACTGGTCGCGCAGCCGCACCACCGGCCGCCCCGCCTCCGCGAGCCCGTCCAGCTCCTCGCGCGTGAGCTGCTGGTCGCCCAGTGCGAACCGCCAGTTGAAGGCGAGCAGCGCGTCGGCGGACAGGAACGACGGCGTCCCGGACACCGCCCGGCCCGGCCCCTCGCCGTCCGGGTCGGGCGGGCCGACCACCGCGCGGGTGGTCAGTTCCCGGGCCAGCTCCCTGGGCCAGTGCACCTCGACCCCGGCGGCGGCCAGCGCCCGCGTACCGCCGCCGAGCAGGTCGCCCACCTCGTCCTCGGCGAGTTCCACCGCCTCCGGCGCGGCGGCCGACAGCAGCGGTGTCAGCCCCGTCCAGGCTCGCGCCGCGCGGCGCAGTGCGACCAGGACGTCCATCCGCGCGCGGGCCCCGAACCCGGCCGTGCCCTCACCGCCCGCCCACACCTCCACGGCGTCCGCGACCAGCGCGGGATCGCTGACACTGTGCACCTGCGGCATCGCGCGGAAACGCGGACCCGCGGCGCCGCCCTCCGGATCGGCCGTCAGCCCCTCGACCTCGATGCGCAGGGAGATCCGCACCCCGGCGTCATGACCGGCGGCGACATCGTCGGCCCATGCCCGCCCGCCGGGCAGATGCTGCGGCTGCCGCACCGCATACGCGGGACCTCCCGTGACGAGGGCGGCGGCGGGTGTGCGGGGCAGGGTGTCGGCGACGGAGTCCAGGAAGGCGCGCAGCAGCCGTTCCGGGGCGGGCAGCCGCAGCGGGGCGGCGTCACCGGGCAGCGGGGCGGCGTGCGCCTCGGGCGGCATGGCAGCCGCCAGCACGCGGAGCCGCTCGGCGTCCTCCGCGCGCAAGGGGCCCGCTCGCCAGGCGTCCGCGTCGGCCGCCGACAGCCCCGGCAGCAGCAGACCGCGCGCGGCCCAGTGCAGCGCCAGCACCGTGGCCGCGCCCCAGAACGCGGTGGACCGATGGGCGGCGTGCGCGACCCGCGCGCGCGTGAGTACGGGCAGCGCGGTGCGCACCGGCAGCAGCACCGTGGGCACCTCGGCCGCCGCCACACCGATGGGCGTGGGGACGACGACGGTCAGGTCCTCGGGCGTCCCGCCCCGGACGGTCGGCGGAGCGCCGCCGTCGGCCCGCCAGAACGCGATGGTCCCGGTGCGGGCCGGATCACCGGGGAGGAACAAGGAGCAGCAGCGGATCAGTTCGTCGGTCTCGGACGGGATGGCCATCGGAGTGCTCTGCACAGCTCTGCCGTACTCCTCAAATTTGACTACGTAGCGTCGGAGCGGCCGAGGGTACATGATCGAAGGGGGTCTGCGGGCGGTGGGATGGTGATCGGATGGTGATCTGGGTCACGAGATGTCGATGGAGGGGCGTCGGGCGGGATTCCGGCAGGACCTCGGCGGGACTGCGGCGGAGCTCCAGACGGACCCCGGCGGGATTGCGGCGGAGCTCCAGGAGAGGACTCCGGCGGGACCCTGGCGGGACTCCGGTACGACCGCGATGGGACTCCGGCAGGGGCCCGGCGGGACTCCAGTGGGTTTCGCGTGGGTTTCGCGTGGGTCTCGCGCAAGGCAGTCAGGGATGAGTCAGGGGTGGGAGTCAGGGACGTCTCAGGGTAGTGGTCCGGAACCGCGGGGAGCGCGGGCCCGTTTTCAGAACAGAGAGCGGCAATGGCCGCGGAGGAGGCGACACCATGTCGAAGAACGCCAAGATCGCCGCAGGTGGTGTGGCGGTCGGCATCATCCTGTTGATATGGCTGCCCTGGTGGGCGGCGCTGCTGATCGTGCTCGGGGTGCCGGCCGCCGCGTACCTCACCCTCGACCCCGCACAGCGCCGCAGGCTGCGCCGGGTCACGCGCAAGGAACTGGGCCGCTGACGGGCCGCGGGGGCCGCCGGGTTCCACGGGAGGAATCCGGCGGCTGAGACGGGGCTCTGTAGAGGCCGCGGAGGATCTCGACGACCTGGACGGTCTCGGTCTCGCCGGGGCGCGCTGTGGTGTGCTGTGCTGCGCGTCCGGGCGCTGCGGTCCGTCGGAGCGGCGTCCCGTGGAGCCCTGCCGACGCGGCTCCGTCCTCGTCAGCTCGGCCGTACGGCCATCCGGTTCAGTGCCTCCAGCAGACCGGGCAGTTCCCGGCCCCGGCCGACCGGCAGCACCTCACCCGGCTCCTCGTCCAGCAGCACGAAGGCGATGTCGTCGGTGCGGGCCACCAGGGACCAGCCGGGACCGTCGGCGCGCAGGGTACGGGCGTCGCCCGGGGCGAAGGAGGAGCGGACCCGGCCCAGGGGTGGCGGGGCGTCCACGTAGGCGCGCGCCTCGGCGAGGACGCGGCGGATACCGGTGTGACCGTCGGTGGGCGCTTCGCCGGGAGGGGGGTCGGTGGCGGTGCTGGTTGTGGGGTTGGTTGTCGCTGTGCCGGACGGGGTGCCGGTGGGCGCGGTGCCCGGCAGGGTCTCGGTCGGTGCGGTGCCGGGCAGGGCGCCGATCGTGGTGCGCTCGCCAGGTGTGCCGGGGGCTGTGCCGGGGGCCGCCCCGGTCGAAGGCTGCACCCCGGCGGAAGCGGGCCCCCCGCCTGCCGCGCCCGATCCCCGTGCCGGTGCCGACCCTGTCGACGGGCCCGGCACCGCCCCGCCCGGGCCGCCTGCGTCAGCCCGGGACGGTGAGGTACCGCCCCCGGCGAAGTCGGCGTCATCGATCTGCTCGCGCCACATGGTCCACTGCAAGGCGATCTCATCGGCGCCCAGCCGCCGCTGCGCCGGCCCCCACACCGAGGTGTCCGGCGGCGTCAGGGCGGGGCCTCCGGCGATCTCGGGACCGGGATCGTGCGGCGCGGGCACGCCCGGGGCGGCCACGGCGACGGCGAGCGGCCAGCCCGGCAGCGCCGCCACGACCGAGCGCTCGTCCGGCGACAGGTCGTACTCCATACCGCAGTCCCAGGCGGCGACGGCCACGGCCACCAGTGAGACATCGTCGGTGGCCACGGTCCAGCGCGCGCCCTCGCCGTCCTGCCCCAGCACCAGGCCGTACCCGGCGGCCAGCGGCGCGAGCCCCAGCGCCGCACAGGCTTCCGGGTAGTCGTCCCCCAGCACGCTGGGGAACTGCGCCGGCGTCAGCAGCACCGCGGTAAGGACATACAGCGCGTCGTCCTCGGCGGCGACGGCGTTCTCGTCCGTCCCGGCCATCCCAGCCTCCCCAGGGTTCGTCCAACCGCGCGCACCCTAGTGCGACCGGCGGCACGTTGTCACCGTTCCGGGGCCGCGTGGAGCCGGGACGATTCGGCTGGCACCGGGCGTTTGTGCCGTGCCTGCGCTCGTGCCCCCGCTCCCACCCTCCGGCCGCCGGTGTGCCTCGGCGGACTCACCCGTACTGCGCGGAACTGTCCCCTGGACTCGATGGTGCCCTCACTGCTCGCCCACCTACGTGACTCGGCGGACTGCCCCCCATGGACTGCCCCCGGACCGCCCCCCGGATCGCCCCCCTCACTCGAAGCGCTGCACCTGCGCGCAGCACCCTGAACCCGGCGCGACTTGGTGAACTCGTCCGCACCGCCCGACCCCTGCGCCACTCGCCGACCCGCCCTCACCGCACGGCCCGGTGACCCCGCCCCCGCGATGCGCCAGCCCTCACCCACCCCACGCAACAGCCCACTCACCCCACCCACCCACCACCCCACGCGCTTCCGCGCCGACCCGGTGCGCCTCCGGACCCTCAGGCCGCCGGAAGCCCCAGCAGATCCCGGGCGACGGTCTGCGGGGACTCGTCGCGTTCACGCGCCAGCGCGATCACCGCACGGCAGGCCAACTCGCTCACCCCGAACGACAACGCCTCCGGCGACACCCAGCCCGCGGCCTCGTCGATGCGCTCCTGATCGTCCTCGGCGCACGCTGAGACATACACCGCGGCGGCCTCGAACAGATTGTGCCCACGGGCCTCCTGGCCGCCGCCCGGCCCGGATCGGAACACCTCGCGCACTCGGCCCCAGGACGCGCCGACCTTGCCCCACATGCGACCACCAACCCCTCGTTGCTGCGTTCACGGGCCCTCGATCGATCCACCGCTCCTCAACGTACGGTCGTAGCGCGGGTGGCGACAGAGGGGCGGCACAGGGACGACGGTGTGGTGAAAGCGCGGTGTCCGGGGAGTGGGCGGGCCGGAGTTCAGCCGCCGTCCCGCTCGGCCAGGGCCAGGAAGCGGGCGTCCTCGTCCACGTACGACGTCAGGCGCCAGCCCGACGAGGCCAGCAGGGGGCGGAGGTTGGGTTCCGCGCGCAGGTCGTCCGGGGTGATCCGGCGGCCCTGGCGGGCGGCCAGGGCCGCGCGGCCGATGGGGTGGAACAGGGCGAGCCGCCCGCCCGGTCGTACGACGCGCCGCAACTCCCGCAGGTTCTCCGCCGGGTTCGGCAGGTGGGCGATCAGCCCGGCGGCGAACACCGCGTCCAGGGACCCCGACCGCAACGGCAGCGCCGCGACGTCGGTGAGCAGCAGACAGGCGTCACGATTCCGTCCGGCCCGGACGGCGGCGGCCAGCATCGCGGGCGTCAGATCGGCCCCCAGGACCAGCCCAGAGGGCCCCACGGTGGCGCGCAGCGGCGCCAGGGCCCGGCCGGTGCCGCAGCCGGCGTCCAGCACCCGGTCGCCCTCGCGCAGGTTGAGCGCGACGGCCGCGGCGGCGTAGGCGGGTCCGTCGTCGGGGAACCTGCGATCCCAGTCGGCGGCGCGGGCGGTGAAGAACTCCTGCACATGCGTACGGTCGTCGCTCATCCCCGCATGATCTCGCACCGACAGGGACAACGTTTGTGCGCACATGTTCGAACGTGACCCGATCGATCGGGTACATAGCTATGTCATATTCCACCAGTTATCGAAACGTGGTCCCTTTGTGCCTCCCTGTCCGGACTAGCGTCCCTTGGCCATGGGACACCTGGACCACGCCACCTTCGGTTGGCTCACCCCCGCACTGTCGTACGCGATGGCCTGCACAGGCGCCGCGCTCGGGCTGCGCTGCACCGTCCGCGCGCTCGCCGCCACCGGCCGCGCCCGGCGCAACTGGCTGATCACCGCGGCCTCCGCCATCGGCACCGGCATCTGGACCATGCACTTCGTGGCCATGCTCGGCTTCGGCGTCAGCGGCACCGACATCCGCTACGACGTACCCCTGACCGTCCTCAGCCTGATCGTCGCCATGGCCGTCGTCTGCGCCGGCGTCTTCGCCGTCGGGTACAGCCGCGACCGGGGCCGTGCCCTGCTGCTCGGCGGGCTGACCACCGGCCTCGGCGTCGCGAGCATGCACTACCTCGGCATGGCCGCGGTCCGGCTGCACGGCGAGGTGCGCTACGACCCCGCCCTGGTCGCGCTCTCCGTGGTGATCGCGGTGGCCGCGGCGACCGCTGCCCTGTGGGCGGCGCTGAACATCACCTCGCCCATCGCGGTCACCGTCGCCTCCCTCGTGATGGGCCTGGCGGTCAGCAGCATGCACTACACGGGCATGTTCGCGGTCGACGTGCGGGTGACGCCGTCGGACGCGGTACTGCCCGGGGCCACGGCGATGCAGTTCATCTTCCCCCTCGCCGTCGGCCTCGGGTCCTATCTCTTCCTGACCTCGGCCTTCGTCGCGCTGTCGCCCACGACGGGCGAGAGCGAGGCGTCCGCCTCAGCGCAGCGACCGGTGGTGGGGGCGGCGACGACGTACTGAACGCCGTACGGCCGCCCTTGTGTGCCGCGTACGGAACGCACTGTGCCCGGTTGCAGCGGGCCCCGCGCGGACCGCCCGACACCCGTCGTGGAGACCCCGTGCCGACCGACCGGCCCTCATCCCCGACCACCACCGCCCACCCCAACGACACGCCCCAAAACCCCAGACGAGCGAGGAGGCCATGCGTACACCGCGCAGAACCACCACCGCGGACGGCGGCAGACCGCCCGCGCCCCCCGTGCGCGGGCGCCGCGCCCACGCCGGACCGCCGGCCGACGAGACCCTGGACGGGTTCACGAAGGCCGAGGAGGCACGGGAACATCCAGCGGGAGCGGGAGGCACTCCGGGTATCCCAGGGACCCCGGGCGTCCCAGGATTCCCAGGAACCCCAGGGACTCTGGGCACCGCGGGTGTCTCAGGCACCCCGGGTACCCCAAATGCACCTCACACCTCAGGTCCGCCCGGCACCCCAGGGGTACTCAGTACCCCGAAGCCACCGGCCACCACGGAGACACCGGCCATCCCAGGCACCCAAGACCCCACAGGTACCCCTGGCCCCCCACACATCCCCGGCCCGTCAGACGCCCCCCGCACCCCAGGCGCGTCCGGAGCGCACCGTGCCCCGCCCGCGCCACCGCGCCCCGGACGCCGGCGTATGCGCCCCCGTACGGTTCGCGCCAAGATCATCTGCCTGCTGATGGTCCCGGTCGTGTCGCTCCTCGCCCTCTGGGCGTACGCCACCGTCACGACCGCCCAGGACGTCTCACGGCTGCGTCAGTTGCAGCGTGTGGACGCCGAGGTGCGCACCCCGGTGGCCACCGCCGTCGCCGCGCTCCAGGCCGAACGCGTCGCCGCCGTGCGCCACGCCACCGCTCCGACCGGCGACAGCGCGGACGGCCTCAGGAGGCTCGCGGAGACCACCGACCGCGCGGTCGCCGCCCTGCGCCTCGGGGACGACGGCACCGTCGCCGACGCCCGGGAACTGCCCGCGGGGGTGGCGCAGCGCCTGGAGACCTTCGTCAGCGGCGTCGAGCGGCTGCCCGCCCTGCGGACCTCGGTCCTCGACGGGCGCACCGGCTGGGAGCGGACCTACCGGACGTACACCGCCCATGTCACCGCAGCCTTCGCGGTCGGCGGCGCGCTCACCGGCATCCAGGACTCCGAACTGGGCTCCGACGCGCGTGTGCTGCTCGAATTCTCCCGCGCGGGAGAGGCATTGGCCCAGGAGGACGTACTGCTGTCCGGGGCCCGCCTCGCGGGCGGGCTGTCCGGCGCGCGGCTGCGCCTGTTCACCGGGGCCGTCGAGACCCGCCGTGCCTTCACCGAGTCCGCCGTGGCCGATCTGCGCGGACCCGAACGCGCCGCCTGGCAGCGACTCGCCGACGGCGCCGACTACGCCGCCCTCGCCGCGCTGGAGGACAGGATCCTCACGAGCGGCTCCGGCGCCCCGGCGCTCGCGGCGGCCCCGGAGGACGACTGGAACGAGGCCCACGCGCGCGTACAGGGCGGTATGGGGACCATCGAGCGGGACGCCGGGCGTGGCGTCGCCGAGCGGGCCGACCCCTTCACCCGCGGGCTGCTCACCCCGGCGGGCGCCGCCGTACTGCTGGGCCTGGCCGCGGTGGCCGCCTCGCTCGTCATCTCCGTACGCATCGGGCGCGGTCTGGTGGTGGAACTGGTCACCCTGCGCAACAGCGCCCTGGAGATCGCCCGCCGCAAGCTGCCCGAGGCGATGCGCCGACTGCGCTCGGGCGACGGGATCGACATCCGCGCGGAAGCCCCGCCCGGACCACCCGCCGAGGACGAGGCCGGGCAGGTCGCCGAGGCCCTCACCACCGTGCACCGGGCGGCGCTGCGGGCCGCCGTGGAACGCGCCGAACTGGCCAGCGGGATCTCCGGCGTCTTCGTCAACCTCGCCCGCCGCAGTCAGGTCCTGGTCCACCGCCAACTGAGCCTGTTGGACACCATGGAGCGGCGTTCCGACGATCCGGACGAGCTGAGCGACCTGTTCCGCCTCGATCACCTCACCACCCGTATGCGCCGCCACGCCGAGAGCTTGATCATTCTCTCCGGTGCCGCCCCCGGCCGGGCCTGGCGGATGCCGGTCTCCCTGACCAATGTCGTGCGCGCGGCCGTCTCCGAGATCGAGGACTACGCGCGCGTGGAGGTGCGTCAGCTTCCCGAGACGGCCGTCGCCGGTGCCGCCGTGGCCGACCTCACCCATCTGCTCGCCGAACTCGTCGAGAACGCCGCCCAGTTCTCGCCCCCGCACACCCGCGTGCGGATCACCGGCGAACCCGTCTGCAACGGCTATGCCGTCGAGGTGGAGGACCGCGGTCTGGGCATGGGCAGGGAGACCCTCACCGAGGCCAACCGGCGCATCGCCCGGTCCGAGGCGCTCGACCTGTTCGACAGCGACCGGCTCGGCCTCTTCGTGGTCAGCAGACTCGCGGCCCGGCACAGCGTCAGGGTCCACCTGAAGACCTCGCCCTACGGGGGCACCACCGCAGTGGTCCTGCTGCCGACCGCTCTGCTGCACACCGGTCCGCCCCCGGAGGCGGAACGTTCCGCCGACGCGGGTCCCGTCGCGGGTGCCGCCCCCGAGGCCCGGCCGCCGGAACCCGCCTACGCGCGCGTGCCCTTCGCTCCCGGCCCCGGGGATGCCGTCGGCGGCCACTCCTGCCGCCCCACCCTGGTGCCCTCGGCCGACCCTTGGACCGCCCCGCCACCAGGAGTCACCGCCCTGCGCCCGCCCCGCCCCCCGGAGGAGCCTCCCGCGGCCGAGGGCGACGACCTGCCCCGCCGGGTCCGCCAGGCCAGCCTCGCCCCGCAACTGCTTGCGCAACACGCCGAACAGCCCGCCCCGGAACCGGCCCAGGACGCCGACAACACCCGCACCCCGGAACTCGTAAGGGACCGAATGGCCGCCTACCGCGACGGCTGGGCACGTGGTGGCGGACAGCGTCCAGGCCCTGCCACCCGCCCCGGCCCCCGTCTGGATCCGCGCCCCGGTCCCGGTCCGGATCCGTGCCCCGCCCCCGGTCTCGATCCCCGCCCCGCAGTCACCCCTGGCCCTCGCCCCCGTCCTCGCCCCCAAGGAGACCCCGCATGACCCAGGACCATGGCCCGGGAACCGCCCAGCGGTCCGGCGAACTCGACTGGCTGCTGGACGACCTGGTGACGCGTGTGCACGAGGTGCGACACGCCGTGGTGCTCTCCAACGACGGACTCGCCGTCGGCGTGTCGAACGGTCTGCGCCGCGAGGACGCCGACCATCTCGCCGCCGTCGCCTCCGGCTTCCACAGCCTCGCCAAGGGCGCCGGACGCCACTTCGGCGCGGGCGGGGTGCGCCAGACCATGGTGGAGATGGACGAGGGCTTCCTGTTCGTGGCCGCCGCCGGAGACGGCTCCTGCCTCGCCCTGCTCACCGCCGTGACCGCCGACATCGGTCTGGTCGCCTACGAGATGGCCCGCCTGGTGCGGCGGGTCGGCGAGCACCTCCACACTGCCCCGCGGGTCGGTGCCTGGCCGCCCGCCGCCGGATGAGGCCGGAAGGCGCCCCCCTATGAGCGACGCGACGAACGCCGCCCCGCGTGAGCAGGGCAGCCAGTGGTACGACGGCGAGGCCGGGCCCCTGGTCCGCCCCTACGCCATGACCGGCGGACGCACCCAGTCCGGCCCGGCCGGCGTCCACTTCGACCTGATCACCCTGGTCACCCTCGATCCGGGCGCCACCGACCCCGACGAGGACCCGGAACTCGGCCCGGAGCACCGGGTGCTGATCGAACTGTGCCGGGGGGAGACCCAGTCCCTCGCCGAACTGGCCGCGGGCGCCGATGTCCCGGTCGGTGTCGTCCGGGTGCTGCTCGGCGATCTGCTGGAACGCGCACACGTGACCGTCACCCGCCCGGTACCACCCGCGCAACTGCCCGACGAACGGATTCTGCACGAGGTGATCGCCGGACTGCGAGCGCTCTAGACGACGGCCCGCCATGGAGCCGGTTCAGCAGGTGGAGCGGGTGGAGGGGATGAGGCAGGCAGAGCACGCCTCAGGAGGAGGCAGTCCCGTGGATCGAACAGACGCCACGCAACCGGACACCGACTTGTCGACATGGGCACACAATCGGACCCCATTCGGACCCGAACCGGTCGCATCGGGCGAATAGCGGTCCTGTCCGGCGCGGACGTGCCTCCGTTGCCATGATGCTGCCTTCGCACATCCACCCGAATCACCCCTCCGCACCTCGCACACCCAACCGAACCGTCGGCCTTCGCCCCATCCCACCCCGCACACCCACCGAACCGTCCGCCCTCACCTCAACCGCCCACCCGCACGCCGCAAGCCGCCCAGCAGGTACCGCACACCGCCCACCGCACACCGCGCACCCCCGAGCGGGACAGACGTCCGAGCCGACCTCCGGCGCCGCCCCCGCGCAGGCACCCCTGAGAGAAGTGATCGATGGTCACCGAGACATCCGACGCCGTTCATGACGACCCGGGCGCTCTGGCGCTGAAAATCCTGGTCGCCGGTGGGTTCGGCGTGGGCAAGACCACCCTGGTGGGCGCGGTCAGCGAGATCAGGCCGCTGCGCACCGAGGAACTGCTCAGCGAGGCCGGCCGGCTCGTGGACGACACCGACGGTGTGGACCACAAGGTCACGACCACCGTCGCCATGGACTTCGGCCGTATCACCATCCGCTCCGGCCTCTCCCTCTACCTCTTCGGCACACCCGGCCAGGACCGCTTCTGGTTCCTGTGGGACGAACTCGCCCAGGGCGCCCTGGGCGCCGTCGTCCTCGCCGACACCCGGCGCCTGGAGGACTGCTTCCCGGCGGTGGACTACTTCGAGCACCGCCACATCCCCTTCGTGGTGGCCGTCAACTGCTTCGCGGGCGCCCGCTCCTACGGCGCCCAGGACGTCTCCCGGGCCCTGGACCTGGACCGCGGCACCCCCGTCGTCCTGTGCGACGCCCGCGACCGCGACGCCGGCAAGGAGGTCCTGATCCGGCTGGTCGAATACGCCGGGCGGATGCACACCGCCCGGCTGCTGGACTCCGTGAGCTGACCGGACGGCCGTAGCCGCGGCCGGTGTCGCGGAGCACCCCTCCCGCCCCACCGGCCGCACCCGGACGCCGCGGACGCGGCACGGATCAGGCCGCTACCTCCTTCTCCGCGAGCACCTTGTCGATCGCGACACGCACCAGCAGCTCACCCGGCACACCGTTGCGTTCGCCCAGTTCCGCGCCCCGCTCCTCGCCCATGTACCGGGCCCCGATGCGGCCCGCCCAGTGGCGCAGCTCGTCCAGGTCCTCGGAGATCCGGGCCCGGCCGTGCAGAATCACGAAATCGAACGGCGGCCGGTCGTCGTCCACGCACAGCGAGATCCGGCCGTCCCGCAGCAGATTCCGGCCCTTGACACTCCCTTTGCCGGTGTTGAACACCAGGTCGTTCCCGTCCAGGACGAACCAGATGGGCGCCACGTGCGGACTTCCGTCGGCGCGTACGGTCGCGAGTTTGCCCGTGCGGGTGCCGTGCGAGACGAACGCCCGCCATTCCTCGTCGGTCATCTTCTGTGCCATGCCCTCCATCCTGCTTGCCCGCGGCCCGTTCGATGGGGAAGGCTGGCAGGGGATTTCCCCCGTGCCGCGGAGATCCGTCAGCAGGGGGCGCAGTCACCAGGGGAGGGCGGGACCATGGCACGGACCGGCAAGGGACTCGGCTGGCTGCTCGACGATCTGACCGAGCGCGTCGAGCAGGTACGGCACGCGCTGGTGCTGTCCAACGACGGGCTGGTCACGGGGGCGAGCACCGGACTGCGCCGCGAGGACGCCGAACATCTCGCCGCCGTCGCCTCCGGACTGCACAGCCTGGCCAAGGGGTCCGGGCGGCACTTCGGCGCCGGTGGGGTGCGCCAGACCATGGTCGAGTTCGAGGAGGCGGTCCTGTTCGTCACCGCCGCCGGCAGCGGTAGCTGCCTGTGCGTCCTCAGCGGCGCGGACGCCGACATCGGCCGCATCGCCTACGAGATGACCCTCCTCGTCAACCGGGTCGGCGAACACCTCGGCGTGGACATCCGGCAACCCGAGAGAACCCCCACCTCAGACGCCTGACCTGCTAATTCTCCTGCTCCCGCAAAGTTATCCACAGGCTCCACACGAGATCGGCCGCGGCGGCTACGGTGGTGTGACCGCGAACGCACACAGCGTGAGCGCCGTACTCCACGGGGGAGACCGATCATGTCAGGCAACACCTTCGCCCCACCGGACAGCGCGTCCTGGACCACCGGCCGCGCGGCTCGTGAACTGGGCCTGAACCGCAAGGACCTCGAACTCGCCGTGAACCTCGGCCGGGTCCGCTCCGTCCCCGACCCGCTGGGCCCGAGCCGCCTCGTCCCCCGCGCCGAGATCGACCGGCTGCGCGCGCAGGACGAGTTCCCGCAGAACCTCCGGGCCGCCATCGAGACCGTCGCCGCACCCGGCGGCGGGAGGATCCTCGACATCTGCTCGGACCGGTTCCACCGCCTGGGCAAGCTGGGTCTCGTGGTCCCGGTCTCCTTCTGCTTCAACCGCTACCGCGCCTTCGTCTGGCTCTACCTCGCCGACGAGGTGCGCCGGTTCGGGGCGGACGAGCGCAACGCCCGCCATCTCAGGGGGCGCTCCCCGAAGCCCCTGGTGAACCAGCTCAAGGAAGGGCTCGACCTCCGCGCCCGCAACTGGCGCGGACGCCATCTCGGCATGCTCCTGCGTCAGGCCGAGGACCCCTGGGCCCAGGCCGCGGCCATCGCCTCGCTCCTCGACCCGGCCCTGATCCCGCACATCGTCAGCGATCCCTGGGAGCGGGCGCATCTGAACCGGTTCCGACCCGTGACACCCGCGTACGGGGCACCGGGTTCACGGACCGCGGACGCCGCCGCGAGGGCCATGACCGCGACCGACGCCGACGAGATCGACTGGCTGCGCACCGATCTGGTCCAGGCCCTCGCCGAGGCCCGCACCGAACACCCCGCACCCCGCCCGGCACCCAGGCCGACCGGGCCACCGGGATCCGCCTCACCCCGCCGGGCGACACCCGAACGGAGCTGGGCGACGGGATCCGCCTCATCCCGCCGGGCGGCGACCCAGCCGAGCCGGGCGACAGGATCCGCCCCACCCCGGCCGGCGGCTCCCGAGCCATCCGGGCCGACCGCCAAGGCCGTACACCTCCCGGTGACCCACGGCCTCGTCACGCCCGCTCCCGCACTCCACGCCCACGCACCCGACCGGGAGGAACGCCGGTCCCGAGGTCTGCTGCACTGGTTCCGGCGGCGCGGCGCATGAGCTACAGCGCCCGGAACAGCCCTTCCTGCACGACGGACACCAGCAGACGGCCCTCCAGGTCATAGATCCGGCCGCGCGCCAGACCCCGTCCGCCGGTCGCGATCGGCGACTCCTGGTCGTACAGGAACCACTCGTCGGCGCGGAACGGCCGGTGGAACCACATCGCGTGGTCCAGCGACGCCATGTCCAGGTCGCGCGGCCCCCAGAGCGGCTCGACCGGGATGCGCACCGCGTCCAGCAGCGTCATGTCGCTGGCGTAGGTCAGAGCGCAGGTGTGCACCAGCGGATCGTCACCGAGCGGGCCGACCGCGCGCATCCAGACGGCACTGCGCGGCTCGGCGCCCTTGACCTCCTCCGGTGTCCAGCGCAGCCGGTCCACATAGCGGATGTCGAAGGGCTGGCGGCGGGCCATGCGCTCCCACTGCTCCGGAAGCGCGCCCAGATGGTCCCGTATCTCGTCGGCGACGGTCGGCAACGACTCCGGGTCCGGGACCTCGCGGGACGGCGGCAACTGGTGCTCGAAAGGACCCTGTTCAGGCTTGTGGAAGGAGGCGGTGAGATTGAAGATCGTGCGGCCCTGCTGCACCGCGGTGACCCGGCGGGTGGTGAACGACCGTCCGTCCCGCACCCGTTCGACCTGGTACACGATCGGCACGCCCGGCCGTCCCGGACGAAGGAAGTACGCGTGCAGCGAATGCACCGGGCGGTCGCCCTCGGTGGTGCGGCCCGCCGCGACCAGCGCCTGGCCGGCCACCTGCCCGCCGAAGACCCGCTGGAGTGACTCCTGCGGGCTGCGGCCACGGAAGATGTTGACCTCGATCCGCTCCAGGTCGAGCAGGTCCACAAGCCGTTCGGCCGGGTTCGTCATGGGAGTCCTCAAGGATGTCCTGCGGTGGGGTGGGAAGGTAGGGCGCCGGGGCTCACAACTGCCCGACGTCGGTCACTTTGACGACGGCCCGGCCCTCGGCGTCGGAGGCGGTGAGGTCGACCTCGGCGCTGATGCCCCAGTCGTGGTCGCCGCGCGGGTCGTCGAAGATCTGCCGGACCCGCCACAGGGCGTTCTCCGGCTCCTCCCGGATGACCAGCAGCTTCGGCCCGCGCGCGTCGGGACCCGTACCCAGGTCGTCGTACTCGTCCCAGTACTTGTCCATCGCCTCGCCCCAGGCGTCCGCGTCCCAGCCGTCCTCGGCGTCCAACTCGCCGAGTTCGCCGACCTGGTCGAGGGCGGCGAGTTCGACCCGGCGGAACAGGGCGTTGCGGACCAGCACCCGGAAGGCGCGCGCGTTGGTGGTGACCGGCTTGACCTCGTCGGCCTTCTCCTGGGCCTCCTCGGCGGTCATCTCCGCCGGGTTGGCGAGCTGCTCCCACTCGTCCAGCAGACTGGAGTCGACCTGGCGGACGGTCTCGCCGAGCCACTCGATGAGGTCCTGGAGATCCTCCGACTTCAGATCGTCGGGGATGTTGTGGTCGAGAGCCTTGTAGGCGCCGGCCAGATAGCGCAGCACGATGCCCTCGGTGCGGGCCAGCTCGTACAGGGAGACCAGCTCCGTGAAGGACAGCGCCCGCTCGTACATGTCCCGCACCACCGACTTCGGCGACAGCGGATGATCCCCGACCCAGGGGTGGCTGCGCCGGTATGTGTCGTACGCGTGGAAGAGCAGCTCCTCCAGCGGCTTGGGGTAGGTGACGTCCTGGAGCCGCTCCATGCGCTCCTCGTACTCGACGCCGTCCGCCTTCATCGCGGCGACCGCCTCACCGCGCGCCTTGTTCTGCTGGGCGGCGAGGATCTGGCGCGGATCGTCCAGCGTGGACTCCACGACGGACACCATGTCGAGCGCGTACGACGGCGACTCGGGGTCGAGGAGTTCGAAGGCGGCCAGCGCGAAGGTGGACAGCGGCTGGTTGAGCGCGAAGTCCTGCTGGAGGTCGACGGTGAGCCGGACGATCCGGCCCTCCGCGTCCGGCTGGTCCAGCTTCTCGACGATCCCGCCGTCCAGCAGCGAGCGGTAGATGGCGATGGCCCGCCGGATGTGCCGCACCTGCTGCTTGCGCGACTCGTGATTGTCCTCCAGCAGATGGCGCATCGCCTCGAAGGCGTTGCCGGGCCGGGCGATCACGGACAGCAGCATGGTGTGCGTGACCCGGAACCGTGACGTCAGAGGCTCCGGCTCGGAGCCGATCAGCTTCTCGAAGGTGTCCTCGCTCCAGGCGACGAACCCCTCGGGCGCCTTCTTGCGGACCACCTTGCGGCGCTTCTTCGGATCGTCGCCGGCCTTGGAGAGCGCCTTGTCGTTCTCGATCACATGCTCCGGCGCCTGCGCGACCACGTACCCGGCCGTGTCGAAGCCCGCGCGGCCCGCCCGCCCGGCGATCTGATGGAACTCCCGGGCGCGCAGCGTCCGGACCCGGCTGCCGTCGTACTTGGTCAGTGCCGTGAACAGCACGGTACGAATGGGGACATTGACCCCCACTCCGAGGGTATCCGTGCCGCAGATGACCTTCAGCAGACCGGCCTGCGCCAGCTTCTCCACCAGACGCCGGTACTTGGGCAGCATGCCCGCGTGGTGCACCCCGATCCCATGACGGACATAACGGGACAGATTGCGGCCGAACTTGGTGGTGAAACGGAAATTGCCGATCAGCTCGGCGATCTGCTCCTTCTCCTCACGCGAGCACATATTGATGCTCATCAGCGCCTGCGCCCGCTCCACCGCCTGCGCCTGCGTGAAATGCACGATGTAGACGGGAGCCTGCTTCGTCTCCAGCAACTCCGTCAGCGTCTCGGTGAGCGGCGTGCGCCGGTAGGTGTAGGACAACGGCACCGGACGGGTCGCCGAACGCACCACCGACGTGGGACGCCCGGTCCGCCGGGCGAGGTCCTTCTCGAACATCGAGACATCGCCCAGCGTCGCCGACATCAGCACGAACTGCGCCTGCGGCAGCTCCAGCAACGGAATCTGCCAGGCCCAGCCCCGGTCCGGCTCGGCATAGAAATGGAACTCGTCCATCACCACCTGACCGACATCCGCGTTCCTGCCGTCACGCAGCGCGATCGACGCCAGCACCTCCGCGGTGCAGCAGATCACCGGCGCGTCGGCGTTCACCGAGGCGTCACCGGTGAGCATGCCGACATTCTCGGTACCGAACAGTTTGCACAGCTCGAAGAACTTCTCCGAGACCAGCGCCTTGATCGGAGCCGTGTAGAAGGTGACCTCGTCCCGCGCCAGCGCGGCGAAATGCGCACCCGCCGCGATCATGCTCTTCCCCGAACCGGTCGGCGTGGACACGATCACATTCGCACCCGACACCGCCTCGATCAGCGCCTCCTCCTGATGTGGATAGAGCGTGAGACCGCGCTCCTGGGCCCACGACTCGAAAGCGTCGTACAGGGCGTCGGGGTCGGCGGTCGGCGGCAACTGATCGATGAGCGTCACGACCCCATCTTGCCTGCCCCGGGCCCCGACCGGGGAATCGGCTGCGGACCGGAAGATCGCGAACGCTACGCTGTGTCGCCGACGTGGCATCAGCGCACACGGCCAACTGGACAGCGGCACACGAGGAATGGGGCGGGCAGCGGCGATGATGGGACCAGCACACTCACTGTCGGGAGCCGCCGCCTGGCTCGGCGTCGGAGCCGCCTCCGCCGCGGCCGGCCACACCATGCCCTGGCCGGTCCTCCTCGTCGGCACCCTGATCTGCGCCGGGGCCGCCCTCGCCCCCGACCTCGACCACAAGGCCGCCACCATCTCGCGTGCCTTCGGACCCGTCTCCCGTGCCCTCTGCGAGATCGTCGACAAACTGTCCTTCGCCGTCTACAAGGCCACCAGAAAGCAGGGCGACCCGCGCCGCACCGGCGGCCACCGCACGCTCACCCACACCTGGGTATGGGCGGTACTGATCGGCGGCGGAGCCTCGGCGCTCGCCATCACGGGCGGACGCTGGGCCGTGCTGGCCATCCTCTTCGTGCACATGGTGCTCGCCATCGAGGGCCTGCTGTGGCGGGCGGCCCGCCCGAGCAGCGATGTCCTGGTGTGGCTGCTCGCCGCCACCAGTGCCTGGATCCTCGCCGGAGTCCTCGACAAGCCGGGCAACGGGGCGGACTGGCTGTTCTCCGACCCCGGGCAGGAGTACCTGTGGCTCGGGCTGCCGATCGTCCTCGGCGCCCTGGTGCACTGCGTCGGGGACGCCCTGACCGTGTCCGGCTGCCCGATCCTGTGGCCGATCCCCATCGGCCGCAAGCGCTGGTACCCGCTCGGCCCGCCGAAGGCGCTGCGCTTCCGGGCGGGAAGCTGGGTGGAGCTGAAGGTGCTCATGCCGGCGTTCATACTCCTCGGCGGAGTGGGCGGGGCGGCGGCACTCAACGTCATCTGAGGCGAGGGCCGCCGGCGCCTGGTCCTGCGGGGCTGGAGTATCGGTGTTATCGGACAGTGCCGAGTGCTGTCGGTCCTGCGTGCCGGAGGGTGCTGAGTGCCGGCGGTCCGGGGTTATGGGCAGTGCCTGGCGCTGTGAGCCCTGAGGACCAGGACAGTGCCGAGCGCTGTTGGTGCCGAGTACCCGTACAGTGCCGAGCGCTGCCCATCCCGCGTACCGGACAGTGCCGCGTATCTGCGGTGCCGGGCACCATCGCGGTGGCTCCGGTCGTGGTGGGGAGGCGCGGGGCGCCGTGGTCAGGGGCGGGGGCAGGCGGGCGCGCCGGACCTCAGGAGGCCGAGCCGGAGGCGGAGCCGCGTTCGGTGCCGTAGCGCTTCTCGAAGCGGGCGACACGGCCCTCGGAGTCCACGGTCCGGGCCTTGCCGGTATAGAAGGGGTGGCTCTCGGAGGAGATCTCGACGTCCACGACGGGGTAGGTCTCGCCGTCGTCCCACTCGATGGTGGTCTCGCTGGTCGCGGTCGACCGGGTGAGGAACGCGTATCCGGCGGCGCGGTCGCGGAAGACGACGAGGTGGTAGTCGGGGTGCTTGTCCTGCTGCATGACGGCTCCTGTCACAGCGGCGGCGGGGTGGCCGGGCGGGCGTGGGGACGGCGGCGGCTGACAGCGGGGCGGGGGAGGGGCGGGAGGGGTGGGGGGTAGTGGGTGCGGGGGGTGGGGTGGGAGGGGGAGGGGGGAAGCCCCCCCCCGAGGCCGGGTCAGCCCAAAAAGTCCTCGTCCACGATGTGCATCGCCGCCTCCTCCGCCGAGGCCGCCGCGCCGTCGATACCGACGTCCGTGGCGACCAGGGCGCTCTCCTCGTCCTCGTGGGTGCCCTCGTCGGGGGCGACGAGCCGGCCGGAGCGGTCGGCGCCGACCTCGTTGTCCCAGAGTTCGCCGTCGGTGCCCTGGATGTCGCCCAGTCCGTCGCCGTCGGGTGCGGCGAGGTCGGGCAGTTCCTCGGCGAGGCGCTGGTCCAGGGTCTCGCCCTCCTGCCGTTCGGCGGCGGTGACGTCGTCGCGCTCCACCGCCCAGGGGCGCTCCGGCGGGGACCAGCCCCGATCGAGGGGGTCGTCGACGCCGTCGTCGACAAGGGTGTCCTCGGGATCGAGCAGCCCCGCGTCGTCCTGGACCTCGGATCCGTCGGGCTGGTAGACGTCGTCTCCCCATCCCTCGGCGCTGTTCACAGGTACCTCCAGGTGCTGGAGACGGCCCCGCCGAACCGGATGGATCCCGGGGCGGGCGGGCCTGGTGGGCAAGCCGATGCCGTTGCCGCTATCCAGCCTTCCACCCCCCTTCGGGACCGCGCAACGCCACGGGGCGGAGGGTGACGGAGCGTGTGCGGGGGAAGGGGGGGCAGGGAGCGGCGAGACGGGGCTGGTGGTGCGGGTGGACAGGATGGACAGGGTGGGGGAGCGGGGGCCGGAGGGGGACGTCGGGTCACCCGTGCCATGACTTCCACAGCGCCGCGTACGCCCCGTCCGCCGCGACCAGTTCCTCGTGGCTGCCGAGTTCGCTGATGCGGCCGTTCTCGACGACGGCGATGACGTCGGCGTCGTGGGCGGTGTGCAGGCGGTGGGCGATGGCGACGACCGTGCGGCCGTCGAGGACGCGGGCCAGGGACCGTTCCAGATGCCGGGCGGCGCGAGGGTCCAGCAGGGACGTCGCCTCGTCCAGCACCAGGGTGTGCGGGTCGGCCAGCACCAGACGGGCCAGGGCGATCTGCTGGGCCTGGGCCGGGGTGAGGGCCAGGCTGCCGGAACCGACCTCGGTGTCCAGGCCCTTGTCGAGGGCGCGGGCCCAGTCGTCCGCGTCGACCGCCCCGAGCGCGGCCCACAGCTCCGCGTCCACGGCCTCGGCGCGGGCGAGCCGCAGATTGTCGCGCAGGGAGCCCACGAAGACATGGTGTTCCTGGTTCACCAGGGCGACATGGGAGCGGACCCGTTCGGCGGTCATGCCGGAGAGTTCGGCACCGCCCAGGGTGACCCGGCCGGTGCGGGGACCGTAGATGCCCGCCAGGAGCCGTCCGAGTGTGGACTTGCCCGCGCCGGACGGCCCGACCAGCGCCAGCCGGGTGCCCGGGGCCACCTCCAGGGAGACCTTGCGCAGGACGTCCACGCCCTCGACGTAGCCGAAGTGCACCTCGTCGGCCTGCACATGGCGGCCGTCCGGGGCCAGCGTGGCGTCACCGGCGCCGGGCTCGATGTCCCGGACACCGACCAGGCGGGCCAGTGACACCTGCGCCACCTGGAGCTCGTCGTACCAGCGCAGGATGAGGCCCACCGGGTCCACCAGCATCTGCGCGATGAGCGCACCTGTGGTGAGCTGGCCGACATCCATCCAGCCCTGGAGGACGAAGACCCCGCCGATCATCAGCACCGACCCGAGGACGGTCACATGGGTGATGTTGATGACCGGGAACAGCACCGACCGCAGCCACAGGGTGTACCGCTCCCAGGCGGTCCACTCCTTGATCCGGCGGTCCGACAGCGCGGTGCGCCGGTCGCCCAGGCGGTGGGCCTCGACGGTGCGGCCCGCGTCGACGCTCTCGGCCAGCGCCGCGGCGACCGCCGCGTACCCGGCCGCCTCCGAGCGGTACGCCGACGGCGCACGCCGGAAGTACCAGCGGCAGCCCACGATCAGCAGCGGCAGCGCCAGCAGTACGGCGGCGGCCAGCGGGGGCGCGGTGATGACCAGACCGCCGAGCAGCAGCGCGGCCCACACCACGCCGATGGCGAGTTGCGGCACGGCCTCGCGCATGGCGTTGGCGAGCCGGTCGATGTCGGTGGTGATCCGGGAGAGCAGATCGCCGGTACCGGCCCGTTCCAGCACGCCCGGGGGCAGCCCGACCGACCGCACCAGGAAGTCCTCGCGCAGGTCGGCCAGCATCCGTTCGCCGAGCATCGCGCCGCGCAGCCGCACCTCCCGCACGAAGACGGCCTGGACGACCAGCGCGGTGAGGAAGAATCCGACCGTGAGTTGAAGATGCAGGTCACGGGCGTTGTCGGTGACCCGCTCCACCAGACCGCCCAGCAGATACGGGCCGACCATCGAGGCGATCACGGCGGCCGTGTTCACGCCCATCAGGACCAGGAAGGCCCGCCGGTGGCGGCGGAACAGCTCCCTCACGTACGCGCGCACGGTGGTCGGGGCTCCGACGGGCAGGGTGCTCGCGGTCGTCGGGGCCGCCGGGTCGTACGCCGGTGGCGCCACGCCGATCATGCGCTCTCCTCGATGATGTCTTGGGTCTTTTCGATCTCTGGGGTCTCCGCCGCCACTCGGGCCTCGGAGATCGCTCTGGCCTCGGAGTTCTTGTGGGTGTCGGACGTCTCATGGACCTCGGGGGTCTCACGGACTCTGGGGGTCACTGGGGCCTCGGAGGCCACTCGGGTCCCCGGAAACTCATCGGTCGTCCCCAGCAGGGCTGTGCCGGATGCCGTCGCCGAGGGCGTCCCCGAGGTCGACGCCGGTGCCGTCCCCTGGACCGTTCCCGAGGCCGTCGCCGCAGCCGCCTCCTCGTCCGTCTCGCGGGTCACGACCGCCCGGTACCGGGGCTCGCGACGGAGGAGTTCGCGGTGCGGTCCGACCGCGGCGACGGTGCCCTCGTGCACCAGCACCACCCGGTCCGCCCGGTCGAGCAGCAGCGGTGAGGAGGTGAACACCACCGTCGTGCGCCCCTTGCGCAGCTCCCGTACGCCCCTGGCGATCCGGGCCTCGGTGTGCGAGTCGACGGCCGAGGTCGGCTCGTCCAGGACCAGCACCTCGGGGTCGGTGATCAGCGAGCGGGCGAGCGCCAGCCGCTGCCGCTGGCCCCCCGAGAGGGACCGGCCGCGTTCCGTCAGATGCGCGTCCAGCGGATCCTTCACGTCCAGCGAGCCCTGGAGCAGCGCCGCGAGCACGTCGTCGCACTGCGCCGCGGACAGGGCCGCCTCCGGCGCGACCTTCCCGGACGACGGTACGTCGAGCAGTTCGCGCAGGGTGCCCGAGAGCAGCACCGGGTCCTTGTCCTGGACCAGCACGGCGGTGCGTGCCGCGGACAGCGGCAGCTCGTCCAGCGGTATGCCGTCCAGCAGAACGGACGTGCCCTGCTCCGAGGGGTGCCCGCCGAGCCGCTCGGCCAGCCGTCCGGCCGCGTCCGGGCCGCCGCACACCACCGCGGTCAGCTCACCGGCCGGTGCGCGCAGCCCGGTCTCCGGGTCGTGCAGATCGCCGTTCGGTATCCCGGCCTCGCGCGTGCCCCGGGTGTCGGTGGCCCGCTCCAGGGCCAGCACCCGGGCGGCCCGCCGCGCGGACGGACGGGAGAAGGAGTACGCCATGGCGATCTCCTCGAAGTGCCGCAACGGGTAGCTGAGGATCATCACCGCGCTGTAGACGGTGACGAGTTCGCCGACCGTGATGGTGCCCTCGCGGGCCAGTCCGATGCCGTACCAGACCACCCCGATCAGCAGCAGGCCGGGCAGCAGGATCTGGATCGCGGCGATCAGGGACCACATGCGGGCGCTGCGCACGGCCGCGTGGCGGACCTCCTGGGAGGCGCTGCGGTAGCGGTCGAGGAAGAGTTCCTCGCCGCCGATGCCGCGCAGCACCCGCAGCCCGGCGACCGTGTCCGAGGCCAGCTCGGTGGCGTGGCCCGCCTTCTCGCGCTGGACGTCGGCACGGCGGGTGGCGCGGGGCAGCAGCGGCAGCACGGAGAGCGCCAGCACCGGCAGTCCGACGGCGACGACGACGCCCAGCGCGGGCTGGTAGACGACCAGGCCGACAGCGACGATGACGACGGTCAGCAGCGCGGCGGTGAACCGGGAGACGGCCTCCACGAACCAGCCGATCTTCTCCACGTCACCGGTCGACACCGCGACGACCTCGCCCGCGGCGACCCGCCGGGTGAGCGCCGAGCCGAGCTGTGAGGTCTTGCGGGCCAGCAATTGCTGCACCCGGGCGGCGGCCGTGATCCAGTTGGTGACGGCGGTGCGGTGCAGGAAGGTGTCGCCGATGGCGATACCGGCGGCGGCCAGCGCCAGCAGGCCGCCCGCGAGGGCGAGCCGGGCACCGGACCGGTCCACGACGGCCTCGATCGCGAGCCCGACGCAGAACGGCATCGCGGAGACCGACACGAAGTGCAGCACTCCCCAGGCCAGAGCCTTGAGCTGACCGCCCAACTGGTTCCGGAACAGCCACCTCAGAAAGTGTGGCCCCGAGCGCGCGTCCGGCACACCTGGGTCGATGTAGGGAAGGTCTTGGATCTGCATGGTGTCCCAGTGACTCGTATCAGGGGCAGGGGCAGGGGCAGGGGCAGGGGCGGGGGCGGAAAGGGGGGAAGGGGAGCGGAAGGGGGCGGAAAGAAGGGGGGAGGCGGAGAGGGGGAGAAGGCGGGCGGTGGCAGTCAGTCGCGGTCGGTCGTCTCGCGCCGCCGACAGCAAACCGTGCAAGGTTCGCTCCGCCGCGTGGCCGAAGGCAAACGGTTTTACCGGCGGGCGTCGCGAAGAGCGGACGCGTTTCGCCGGGGGCCGCGCCGCGCCCGCCCGGACGGTCCTCCACCCCTGAGGACGGCTCCGACCCGCGGTCCGACGGGGGATGGCTCATCGACTCCGACCGCCGACCTTGCTGCGGCCTCCGTCCCCCGGCCGCCGCCGAAACGCCCATCCACCCCCCACAGCCACCCGTCCCCACCCCCACAGACAACTCCCCCCCCCGCGTGACCACTCCGACTTCCCGGGGCTCAGCACTCCGGCCGGGGCGCGCCGTCGATCAGTCTGTCCAGCAGAGCCCCGAAATCCGCTCGCTGCTCGGTGGTCAGCGGCGCCAGTATTTCCCGGGCCGCCGCGCGACGGGCGTCCCGCAGGGCGCGCAGGGTCTTGCGGCCGTCGTCGGTCAGCTCGATCCGGATCACCCGGCGATTGTCGGGGTCGGGGACCCGCCGTACCTTGCCGCTCGCCTCCAGCCCGTCGACCAGGCTCGTCACGGCCCGCGGCACCACCTCCAGGCGGGTCGCGAGGTCGGCCATGCGCGGGGGCGCGGAGAAGTGCGCGAGGGTGCGCAGCAGCCGGGACTGGGCGGGGGTGATGCCCAGCGCGCTCTGCTCCAGGTGGCGTTTCTGGATGCGGTGCACCCGGCGGGTGAACCGGAGCAACTGCTCGGCCACCAGGCCGTCGGGATCGGGGGAGGTCATACGGGAACAATATCAGGACCTTGTTCATTGTGAATATAGGTAACAATGAGCTATGCTCCGCCAGACACCGGTGATACCGCTGACATCGCTGATATCGCCGACTCCCCTCCGAAGGAGCCCATGCACCCCGATCACGCACCCGAGCGCGGACCCCGCAGTGGATCCGGTCGCGGTTCCGGACGCGAACCCGGCCAGGGTTCCGGACGCGGTTCCGGCCGAGGCCCCGCAGCGATCCGGTCCCCCCGCGCGGACGGCGAAGACCCCCGCCCCCTCGGCGCCACCGGCGCCGACGACGGCGCGGAACCGCAGCCCCGCCAGGTCCGCCGCATCCTCGCCCTCTTCCGTCCCTACCGAGGCCGACTCGCGGTCGTCGGCCTGCTGGTCGGCGCCGCCGCCCTGGTCTCCGTCGCCACGCCCTTCCTGCTGAAGGCGATCCTCGACACCGCGATCCCCCATGGCCGCACCGGCCTGCTCACGCTGCTCGCCCTCGGCATGATCCTCAGTGCCGTACTGACCAGCGTCTTCGGCGTCCTGCAAACCCTGATCTCGACCACCGTCGGCCAGCGCGTGATGCACGATCTGCGCACGGCGGTCTACGGCCGTCTCCAGCGCATGTCGCTGGCCTTCTTCACCCGCACCCGCACCGGTGAGGTCCAGTCCCGCATCGCCAACGACATCGGCAGCATGCAGGCGACCGTCACCTCCACCGCCACCTCGCTGGTCTCCAACGCCACCAGCGTGATCGCCACCGTCGTCGCCATGGTCGCCCTCGACTGGCGGCTGACGATCGTCTCCCTGGTGCTGCTCCCGGTCTTCGTGTGGATCAGCCGCCGGGTCGGTGACGAACGCCGGAAGATCACCAATCAGCGGCAGAAGCAGCTCGCCGCGATGGCCGCCACGGTCACCGAGTCGCTCTCGGTCAGCGGCATCCTCCTCGGCCGCACCATGGGCCGCTCCGACTCGCTCACCCAGTCCTTCGCGGGCGAGTCCGAGCGCCTGGTCGACCTCGAAGTCCGCTCCAGCATGGCGGGCCGCTGGCGGATGGCCGTCATCACGATCGTCATGGCCGCCATGCCGGCCGTCATCTACTGGACGGCGGGCCTGGCCCTGCATACCGGGGGCCCGGATGTCTCCATCGGCACGATCGTCGCCTTCGTCTCCCTCCAGCAGGGTCTGTTCCGCCCGGCGGTGAGCCTGCTCGGCACCGGAGTGCAGATCCAGGCGTCCCTGGCGCTCTTCCAGCGCATCTTCGAGTACCTGGACCTGCCCATCGACATCACCGAGCGCGAACGCCCGGTCCACCTCGACCACATCAAGGGCGAGGTCCGCTTCGAGAACGTCGAGTTCCGCTACGACGACACCTCCGGCCCCGTCCTCGACGGCATCGACCTCACCGTCCCCGCGGGCAGCAGCCTGGCCGTGGTCGGCACGACCGGCGCGGGCAAGTCCACCCTGGGCCATCTGGTGCCCCGGCTGTACGACGTCACCGGCGGCCGGGTCACCCTGGACGGCACCGACGTCCGCGACCTCGATTTCGACTCCCTCGCGCGCGGGGTCGGCGTCGTCTCCCAGGAGACCTACCTCTTCCACGCCTCCGTCGCCGACAATCTGCGCTTCGCCAAGCCGGACGCGACCGACGAGGAACTGCACGCCGCCGCCCGCGCGGCCCAGATCCACGACCACATCGCGGCGCTGCCCGACGGCTACGACACGGTGGTGGGGGAGCGCGGCCATCGCTTCTCCGGCGGTGAGAAGCAGCGGCTGGCCATAGCCCGCACGATTCTGCGCGACCCGCCGGTGCTGCTGCTGGACGAGGCCACCAGCGCGCTGGACACCCGTACCGAGTACGCCGTGCAGGAGGCCATCGACGCTCTGTCGGCGGGCCGTACCACCCTCACCATCGCCCACCGGCTGTCCACCATCCGCAGTGCCAACCAGATCGTGGTCCTGGAGGCCGGCCGCGCGGTGGAGCGGGGGACGCACGACGAACTGCTCGCCCTGGACGGCCGCTACGCGGACCTGGTCCGCAGAGACGCCCAACTGGAGCCGACGGGCTGACACCTGAGGTCGCCGGGCCGACCGCCGGCACCACGAGAAGCGCCGATCCCGATATATCGATGGGCTCCACCGCCCCCTTCGCCCTCTCCATCCCCCTCCCCGCGTGTGAGCCGTGAGCGACAAGATGAAGATATGCCGGAATTGTGACGATATGCGGGTTACCGTGCCCGCATGCAGATGAACACTCCGCCACGGAGCACGATTCGACTGACGCGCAGAGGCCGGATCGCCCTGGTCGCGACCGGGGCCGTCGTGGCCGGCACCGCCGTGGCGGTGCCGCTGCTGACCACGGGCGAGGACGCGCCCGCCAAGCCCACCAGTCTGGTCATTCCGGAGGGCTACCGGGCGAGCCAGATCTACTCGGCCGTCGACAAGGCCCTCGCGGTGCCCGCCGGAACCACCAAGAAGTCCCTCGCCAAGGCTGGTCTGAAACTGCCGAACGACGCCGACGGCAACCCGGAGGGGTATCTCTTCCCGGCGACCTATCCGCTCACCGACACCTCCACCCCGGAGGCGCTGCTCGCGCAGATGGTCGACACGGCCAACAAGAAGTTCAACGGCGCCCCCATCGCGGCAGGCGCCCAGCGCAACGCCATGAACGTCTACCAGGCCGTCACCATCGCCAGCATCGTCCAGGCCGAGGCCGCCACCCCGACCGACATGGGCAAGGTCGCGCGGGTCGTCTTCAACCGCCTGGAGCGCGGGATGCCGCTCCAGATGGACTCCACCATCAACTACGCCCTCGACCGCAGCACCCTGAACACCACACTGGACGACACCCGGATCGACAGCCCCTACAACTCGTACCAGCGCATGGGGCTGCCCCCCACACCGATCGACAACCCGGGCGAGGAGGCGGTACGGGCGGCGATCGGCCCGCCGCCGGGCGACTGGCTCTACTTCGTCACCGTCAAACCCGGCGACACCCGCTTCACCGCCGACTACGCCGAGCATCAGCGCAATGTGGCGGAGTTCAACAAGCTGAACAAGGCCCGGCAGAGCGCGAGCCCGGAGCCGGGGGCCAGGACCTGACACGCCGCGCCGGACCCTGAGATCCGGTACGCCACTCTGGATCCTCAGATCCGGTACGCCACCCTGGACCCTGGGATCCGATACTTCGTCCTGGACCCTGGCGCACCGCCGACCGGGCCCGTTTCAAGCGCCGACTTCGACGCCGATGCCAGACGCCGACCGGCATCCGACCCCGACCCGGGGAAAGGGGTCCGGATTACGCGGCGGCGGGGAGTTCCCCGGCCAGCAGCCGTCTGATGTCCCGTACCGCCGCGCGGCCCGCCCGGTTGGCGCCGATGGTGCTGGCCGACGGGCCGTAGCCGACCAGATGGATCCGCGGATCGGCGACCGCGCGGGTGCCGTCGACCTGGATCCCGCCGCCGGGCGTGCGCAGCCGCAGCGGCGCCAGATGGTCGATCGCCGGCCGGAACCCGGTGGCCCAGAGGATGACATCGGCGGCCACCCGCCGCCCGTCCGCCCACTCCACCCCGTCCGGGGTGATCCGCTCGAACATGGGCTGCCGGTCCAGCACCCCGTCCGCGATGCCCTGGCGGACGGCGTCGTTCAGCGGCAACCCGGTGACGGACACCACACTGCGCGGCGGCAGCCCCTGCCGTACCCGTTCCTCCACGAGTGCGACGGCCGCCCGCCCGGCGTCCTCGTCGAACGGGCCCTCGCGGAAGACCGGCGGCCGGCGGGTCACCCAGGTCGTGGCCGCCGCGTACGGCGCGATCTCCAGCAGATGCTGCGTACCGGAGGCACCCCCGCCCACCACGACCACCCTCAGCCCGCTGAACTCCTCGGGCCGCCCCGAGTACTGCGCGGTGTGCACTTGACGCCCCCGGAAGGTCTCCTGGCCGGGATAGCGCGGCCAGAACGGCCGGTTCCAGGTGCCGGTCGCGTTGATCAGCGCCCGCGCGGACCACACCCCGTCCGAGGTCTCCACCCGCAGCCGCCCGCCCTCGCCCTCCCGGACCGCCGACACCTCCACCGGCCGCCGCACCCGCAGCCCGAACGTCCGCTCGTACTCTTCGAAGTACGCGCCGATGACCTGCGAGGACGGCCGCGCGGGATCCGCGTCCGTCAGTTCCATGCCCGGCAGCGCGTGCATCCCGTGCACCTTGCCGTACGTCAGTGAGGGCCACCGGAACTGCCAGGCGCCGCCCGGACCGGGGGAGCGGTCGAGGACCACGAAGTCGCGGTCGGGCTCGAACCCGGACCGGCGCAGGTGGTAGGCGCTGGACAGCCCCGCCTGCCCGGCGCCCACGACGACCACGTCGACATCGTCGGCCTTGTCGACGCCGTGTATGTCGACTCCATGTGCTTCGCGCCCATGTGCGCCGACCCCGTGTGTGTTGTTCACGCTTCTACCAACGGTGGGAAGGCTCCGGCTCTTCCCGCCCGGTGCGGTACAAGCCCTCCTCGCTGGTCGCGCTCGGGGTCAGCACCGCGCCGAATCCGAGTTGCTCGGCCGCCTTGGCGATCTGGGCGGGGTACTCGATGTCGGGGGCACGCTCCCTTGGCGGCCCAGTGCCTCGCTGCCCCGGCGGCCAGGTGACCCGCACCGGGATCGTCGGAGGCGTACGCGTGCCGGTCCACCGGCGTGCGGCCGTCCCCGCACGCTGTGCAGGCAGGGAGGCCGCGAGGACGTACGGCTGGGCCAGGACTCCCGGGGGCCGCGGGGCGCGGTGGTGGACGGCGGTAGATCGCCGTTGAAGCGGTCATCGACGTACCGGGCGAAGTCGACCCTCTCCGGGATCAGCGCCGGTTCGGTGAAGGCGTCCGCGATCCGCTGCTCGGAGTCGATCAGCGGTTGGTCGACCGTTACCGGCACCGGGGACGCGGCCAGTGCGTCGGCCGGCTGAAGGTACTTCACCTCGACGTCGGCGAGGGTGAGCCCGGCCTTCTCCCGGGACGCGATCAACCGGTAGTGCGCGGAGGATCCCTGCGCCACCGCCACCGACCGCCCCTTGGGCTGTGCGGCCGATGTCAGCGAGGAGTCGTTGGGGACGAGGACGGCCTCGCCCCGTGACGCCCCGTGCCAGACCGCCACCACTGTGATCTTCGAACCGGCGCCGGCCGCGAACACCGGAGGGGTGTTGCCGACCCCGCCGATATCGACGGCCTCGGCGTTCACCGCCTCCAGCAGGGGTGGGCCGGAGGTGAAGGTGGACCACTTGATCCGGTAGTCGAGAGCGTCCAGTTCACCGGCGGCTCGCAGCATCGCTTCGGAACTTCCCTTCTGGTCTGTGACGTTGAGAGTGAGAGAGCCCTCGCCGTCGGTGCCGTCACCTCCGGAGGTGACGGTGGCCGAGTTCCCGCCGCAGGCGGAGGCCAACAGGGCGAGGGGGAGGGGCAGGGGAGGGTGCGGGCAGCGGGGAGCCGGTGGCGCGGCATAGGGGGGTCCGTTCGAGCGGCGGTGGAGGTGGAGGTCGGGGTGCACCTGGAAGTGGAGACCCGGGCTGAGACCGGGATCGAGACCGAGACCGGGATCGAGGCCGGGATCGGGAATGGGATCGGGATCCACGTGGTGAAGAGGGGGAGGGCGGTTCAGCCCGTCGCCGGTGTGTCGTCGTCCACGCCCAGTTGCCGCAGCAGCACGGTGCGGATCTCGGCGAAACGGGGATCGGTGATGTCCCGGGGCCGGTCGAGAGCGACGGTCTGCTCTTGGGCGATGACCCCCTCGTCCATCACCAGGACACGATCCGCGAGCAGCACCGCCTCCTCCACGTCATGCGTGACCAGCAGCACCGCGCAGCCGCGCCGCTGCCACAACTCGCCCACCAGCCGCTGCGCTTTGATCCGGGTGAGTGCGTCCAGCGCGCCGAACGGCTCGTCCAGCAACAGCAGATCGGGCTCCCGCACCAGCGCCCGAGCCAGCGACGCCCGCTGGGCCTCACCCCCGGAGAGGGTCTTGGGCCAGGCGTCCGTACGGTGGTCGAGGCCGACTTCGGTGAGCGCGCGCACGGCGACGGCCCGTTCCGGACGCCCCGGCAGCCCGAGGACGACATTGCGCCACACCCGCTTCCACGGCATCAGCCGCGGAGCCCGGAATGCGACGGCCTTGCGACGCGGTACCAGCACAGTGCCCTGGATGTCCCGGTCCAGCCCCGCGAGGATCCGCAGCAGCGTCGACTTTCCGCAGCCGCTGCGTCCGAGCAGGGCGACGAACTCGCCCGGCGCGATGTCGAGTTCCAGACGATCGATGACGGCACGGCCGTCGAAGGAGCGGGTGAGCCCGGCCACGTGCACTGCGGCCGGGGCGCTCACCGGCCGGTGAAGGCCGGTCGCCATTGCAGCAGCAGCCTCTCGAGGGAGCGGACGACGAAATCGGCGAACAGGCCGAGAAAGGCGTAGACGATCAGGCAGACCACGATCACATCGGTGCGTAGGAAGTCACGGGCCTGCACCATCAGGAAGCCAAGCCGATCCCGGAGTCCGCGTTGACCTGCTCGGCGAAGACCAGCGCGAGCCAGGCGATGCCGAGGGAGTAGCGCAGCCCGGTGAGCGCGCCGGGCAGCGCCCCCGGCAGGACCACATGCCGGATCAGCCCCGACCGGGACAGCCCCAGCGACTCACCGGCCTCGATGAGCTGGCTGTCCACATTGCGGATACCGGCGTAGACAATGAGGCCGGACGATCCGCCGTGGACGGTGGAGCCTGGGAAGAAGGGCGTCAGCAGCCGCGGCGACACGCGGCGGAGGCCACCCGCAGCAGGTCGATATGACCGCGCGCGGTGAGCAGGGCTGAACGCAACATGCCATCGAAGCTAGCCAGATGACGTGCTCACGGTCAACAAGCGTCTCGCGAAGCGGACGGCGCATATCGCACACCGGAAGACGGCATCCGCGACAGGGCGAGGCAATGGCATCTGCCACGGGGCGAGGGAATGGCATCTGCCACGGGGCGGGGTGATGGCATCCGCCGCGGGGCGGGGCGATGGGTCAGGATGGGACCCATGCCAGATGCGTTCACGACCCGAGTACTGCGTATCTCCACCGGTTCCCGGGAGACGGTCCACGATCTCACCCACGACTGCGAGGGCTTTCTGCGCGAGGTGTCCGGTGGGCGGGACGGGCTTCTCAATATCTTCGTCCCGCATGCCACGGCGGGTGTCGCCGTCATCGAGACGGGAGCGGGCAGTGACAGCGACCTCCTCGCCGCGCTGCACACCCTGCTCCCGGCGGACGACCGCTGGCAGCACCGGCACGGTAGCCCTGGCCACGGCCGCGATCACGTCCTGCCCGCGTTCGTGCCGCCGCACGCGACGCTGCCGGTGCTCGGCGGGCGGCTGGAGCTGGGGACATGGCAGTCGGTGTGCCTGGTGGACACCAACCGGGACAACCCCGAGCGGCAGGTGCGGCTGAGTTTTCTGGGGTGAGGGAGGTGCCGAGAGCGTGCGGGTGGGTGAGGTGCCGAGAGCATGCGTGCGAGGGAGGCGGAGTGAGCGTGCGGGGAGGGAAGGGAGGGTGGAGAGTCGGGCGGGCGGCTCGCGGGGGTCTTGTGCGGGCCTGGCCTTCAAGGGCTCGCCGGGCTCACGCTCGTCACCCATCAGGCTCACGCTCGTCGCCCACCGGGCCCATGCTCGTCGCCCACCGGGCCCATGCTCGTCACGCACCGGGCTCATACGCCTCATGAGGGTGGGCTCACGCTCTCCATCCGCCGGGCCCGGCGGGGCTCACCCCCCGCTCGCTGCCGTCACGCCCCCGCTCCCCACCGCTCACGCATGCCCCCCATCACGTCCCCGATCGCCTGGTCCAGAATGGCGAGCCCCAGCGACAGCTCCTCCTCCGTCGCCGTCAGGGGCGGTGCGATGCGGAACACGCCGCCGAGGCCGCGGAGCTGGACGATGTTCATGTGCAGGCCGAGTTCCAGGCAGCGCCGGGTGACCCGGGCGCCCAGTTCGTCGGAGGTGTGCTCGGTCTCGCCGTCGTCCACCACCAACTCCACACCGGCCAGCAGACCCCGGCCGCGGATGTCACCGACGACCGGATGCCGGGTGGCGATCTCCAGCAGCCCGTCGCGCAGAAACGTACCGAGGGAACGGGCGCGTTCGTCGAGCCGGTCGCGGGTCAGCACATCGAGGACCGTGTTGCCGACGGCGGCCACCAGCGGGTCGGAGACATGCGTGGTGAAGAACAGGAACCCGCGGTCGTACGCCTCCTGCTCTATCTCGGTGCTGGTGAGCACGGCCGCGAGGGGGAGTCCGGCGCCCAGGGTCTTGGAGAGGGTGAGGATGTCGGGGACGATGCCGTCGCGTTCGAAGGCGTACCAGGTGCCGGTCCGGCACAGTCCCGTCTGGGCCTCGTCCAGGATCAGCAGCATGCCCCGCTCCCGGCACTTGTCGCGCAGGGCCGCGAAGTAGCCGGGCGGCGGTTCGACGATGCCGCCCGAGGACAGGATCGGCTCCACGAGGCACGCGGCGAGGCTGCCGGTCGACTGGGCGTCGATCAGGTCGAAGGCGAGGTCCAGCTCCCGGCGCCAGTCCAGCGAGCCGTCGGCGGCGGTGACGCCGGGGCGGTACGAGTCGGGGACGGGGATCGCGAAGTTGCCGGGCGCGACAGGACCGTACCCCTTGCGGCCCGCGCTGTAGGTCGCCGAGGCGGCGGCATGGGTCATACCGTGCCAGGAGCGGGCGAACGATAGGATCTCGTGCTTGCCGGTGACCAGTTTGGCCATCCGCAGCGCGGCCTCGTTGGACTCGGCACCGGTGGTCAGCAACAGGGCCTTCTCCAGCGGCGCGGGCAGGGTGGCGGCGAGCCGCCGGGCCAGTTCGACCACCGGGCGGCTGAGCATGCCGCTGTAGAGATGGTCGAGGGTGGCCACCTGCCGCTGGACCGTCGCCACGATCTCCGGGTGCGAGTGGCCGAGAATCGCACTCATCTGGCCGGACGTGAAGTCGAGGATCTTCCGGCCGTCCGCCGTGAAGACGAAACTTCCCGCCGCGCGCTCGATGATCTCCGGGGTGAACATCCCGCCGCCGTAGCGCACGAGATGCCGATCGGCGTCGGCCCACACCTCAGGGGCGGAGGTGGGGGCGGGGGCAGGGGCGGGCGCGGGGGAGACGGGCGTGGTGGGCGTGGTCGTCATGTGGCGACCGTAGGACCGGCCGAATGACACGTCCATCACACGATTCCGGCTGTCCTGTTCGGAAGAACCGCACAACAATGGGCGGGATGATGAACCCCTGGAGGCTGCGGCTGCTGGTCCAGCTCGACACGCTGGGCACCGTCCGCGCGGTCGCGCAGGCCGCCCGGCTCAGCCCGTCGAGCGTCTCCCAGCAACTCGCCGTCCTGGAGAGCGAGACCCGCACCCAGCTCCTCGAACGCACCGGCCGCCGGGTCCGGCTGACCTCCGCCGGACTGATCCTCGCCCGGCGGGCGCGGGCCATCCTCGACCACATGGACAGCGTCGAGACCGAACTGCGCGGTTTCGGCGCGGAGCCCGCCGGGCTGGTCCGGCTCGGCGCCTTCCAGAGCGCGATCCATACGGTGGCGGTCCCCGCGGTGACCCGGCTCGCGCGCGCCCACCCCCACCTGGACGTCGAACTCCTGCAACTGGAACCCCACGAGAGCGTGCCCGCCCTGCGCGTCGGCGACGCGGACGTCATCATCACCACGACCGATGTCGACGATCTCCCGCTCGGCCCGGACCTGGACCTCGTGCCGCTCGCCACCGACCGGATCGTCCTGGTCCTGCCGCCCGAGCACCCCACGGCGGGCCGCGGCCCGGTGGACCTCGCCGCCTACGCCGACGAGCCCTGGGCGTTCGACATGCCCCAGTCCTACATGGCCAACCTGGCGTTGCGCCTGTGCCGCCAGGCCCGTTTCGAGCCCCGGGTGGTGTGCCGTTTCAGCAACTACATGCTGGGGCTCCAGCATGTCGAGGCCGGACTGTCCATCATGCTGCTGCCGAGCCTCGCCGTGGACGGCCGTCACCGCGTGACCACACGCGACCTGGCGACGCCCGTACCGCGCACGATCACGGCGGCGATCCGCCGGGGGGTTCCGCCGAGGGCGGGGGTGCGGGTGGTGTTGGACGCGCTGCGGGTGGGGAGGGGGGTGGGGTGAGTGATGGGGGTTGTGGTGGGTGATGGGGCTGAGGTTTGGAAAAGGCTGGAATGGGCTGCTGGATTGGGCTGGGCTGAGCTGAGCTGGATTGGGCTGGGCTTCGGTGAGTAGGGGGGCTCGGGATGAGTTCAAGGCGTACGGAGGCTCTGCGTTTCCGCCTCGAACAGCAGTGCCGGGTCGAATCCCATCCCGCTGAAGTGGCCGGACAGTTCCAGGGACAGCACGCCGTGCAGCCTGGTCCAGACGGTCAGCGCCCTGTGCAGGGCCGCGGGCGGCGCGGGATGGTCGTCCGCCCACTGCCGATGGCCGGCCAGGTGCGCCGCGAACGGTGATTCGTCCTCCGTCGGTCTCGGCGCCGGTGTCGATGTCGATGTCAGCGGGGCGAGCGCTGTGGTGGCGGCGTCCAGCAGGACGGCCATGATCTCGCCGGAGATCGCGGTGATGTCGTCGGGCGCGTGATAGCCGGGCACGGGAGTGCCGTAGATAAGGAAGTAGCGCTGCGGATCGGCCAGCGCCCAGGCGCGCACGGTGTGCGCCAGCGCGGTCAGGTCGGCGCCGGACCCGGCGGCCTCTTGGACAGTGTCCGCGAGGCTCCGGTACGCGTCCCGGATCAGCGCGGTGATCAGTTCGTCCCGGTTGGCGAAGTATCGGTAGAGGGCGGGGCCGCTGAGGCCCATCTGCTTGGCGATGGCGTTGAGGGAGAGTGCGGAGGCACCGGCCGAGGCGATCTGCTCCCACGCGTGGGACTTGATCTCCGACCGTACCTGGGCGCGGTAACGCTCGCGTGGGGTCGGGACGGTGTCGGCCATACGGTCAACTTTCTGCGGGGGCGCCATTGCTTCGGGCTGCTTCGGGTTGCTTCTGGGGCGTGCATGGTCGTGGCGAGTGGCAGGTGAGGAGCGGTCAGCGGCTGGGAGTCGGGGAGTTGGCGAGCGCAGGTCGGGAGCAGAAGATATTTAGAGGGTATCACTGGAGTGCTTGACTCTCACTCTCCCGCTTGTTTATAACTTCTAACGAACGGCAGCGTATCTAACTCCCGCTGCTCCGTCACTGACTGCGCCTCGGCCGCGCCCTACGGCGAAGGGAAACTGGTCGACGATTGCAACCGCGTACATGCACCCACTCACCCGCCTTCGCTCAGGGGAACGATCCATGCCCACACCCATGCCCAGCGTTCGCGCCACCACCACCCTCGCTGTCACCCTCGCCCTCACCGCTGCCCTCACGGCTGTCGCCGTACCCGCTCAGGCGGAGCCGCGGACCGAGTCCTCACCCGACCGCCACGGCACCCCGTCCGCCTTCTGTCGGGGGCAGGGTGTCGACCCGGCCGCCAAGATCCGCTACGAGACCGGCATCGTCATAGACGCGCCGCTCAGCACCATCTGGAAGCTCCAGACCGACATCGAGAACTGGCCGACCTGGCAGCCGCCCGTCCACTCCGCCGAGCGCCTGGACTCCGGGAAACTGCGCAAGGGTGCGCGATTCCACTGGACGACCCCGGTCCCGGCCACCCCCACCACGCCCGCGACCACTCTCGGCATCACGTCGACCGTGCAGCAACTCAAGGAGAAGAAGTGCCTCCTGTGGACCGGGCCAGCGATCGGCGAGGGGCTGACCATCGACCGGGGCGTCCATCTGTGGACCTTCACGAAAGTGAAGGATGGGGTGCTGGCGCACACCGAGGAGACCTGGACCGGGGCTCAGGTCGAGGCGGATGTACCGCTCTCGACGGCGTATCTCGGGATGGGGCTGGAGGCGTGGCTGGGGGATCTGAAGGCTGCGGCGGAGGGGGTGGGTCGGTCGGGGGAGGGGACGGCTCAGTGAGTCAGGGAGATCGGTGAACCGGGTGACATGGGCGAGGTCTTCCTCCGAGGCACGGTCATGCGCATCACCACGGCCCGCGTCGGTCTCGCCGGGCCCTGACCCTCGCCCCGCCACCCCGCACACCGCCCGCTTTGACGTACCGGGGCGCTCTCCGTTGGTACGCGGACCACGCGGACATCACCTTCGCCGGGTACGAGGACCACGCGGACATCACCTTCGCCGTCCTGGACTTCACTGTCTTGGACTTCGCCGTTCTGGACAAGGCACAGCGCCTGTGGGGCGCAGCACTCCAGGAGGCGCCGCCCGACCGGAACCGGTCCTTGCGGCCCGGGCACATCACCACCGCCTCGTCCCTCCCGGCGACAGACGACCCCGTCCACCCCAGTCCGATCCGGAGCGGAACCGTGTCCTGAGCCTCCCGGAGAACACCCAGTCGGCAGCACCAGGGACACTCCGGCCGTGACTCGAACGAACAGCACTCCGACCAGTGATCAAACGAACAGCGAACAGCGCGGTGATGATCGAACCACCCCGGGGAGGCGACTACTGTCCTGGCCCATGAGAGTTGCGCTGCCCCTGGACGCCGTCCCGCGGCTCTCCGCCGCGATCGTGCTCGGCACCGCCGCCGGGATCGCGACCGGAGTGGCCACGGACCCGGCGCTGGGCGTGATGGCGGGCATCGCCGCCGTGGAGTTGTTCTTCGTCGTGTCGGGCTGGGCGGTGCTGTGGCCGATGGACGCCGAGGCCACCCATCGCAACGCCCGCCGTGAGGACTTCCGACCCCTAGTGGAGGAAATCCTCGTCGGCGGACTGGCGCTGTGCGGGCTGATCGCCATCGTGCTGCTCCTGGTACGCGGCGACTCCAAAACCGGCAATGGCACGCTCGCCGCCGCCGCGGCCCTTTTCGGCGCCTTCCTGGCCTGGGGAGCCCTGCATCTGATGTACGCCACCCGTTACGCGAGCCTGTACTACGAGAACGGCGGCGGCATCGACTTCAACTCCGACGAACCCCCCGCCTACCGCGACTTCTTCTACTTCAGCTACAACCTCGGCATGACCTACCAGGTCTCCGACACCGATGTCTCCAGCTCCCGCATCCGCGCGATCGTGCTGCGCCACACCTTGCTGTCGTACGTCTTCGGCACCAGCATCCTGGCCACCGCCATCAATCTGGTCGTCGGTATCGTGAGCGCCTGAAGCCTGTTCCTCCGGCGCAATTCAAAATGTC
The DNA here is from genome assembly GCF_040683675.1 of Streptomyces sp. NPDC093252. Classification (NCBI taxonomy): domain Bacteria; kingdom Bacillati; phylum Actinomycetota; class Actinomycetes; order Kitasatosporales; family Streptomycetaceae; genus Streptomyces; species Streptomyces sp. NPDC093252. Next base: position 238,415 of record NZ_JBFBEM010000015.1, read on the forward strand.
CGTCAAACCGATCCGAGGGACTTCCCAACAACTCACGCCCGACCAGGATTCAGCGCAGGCGGAAGGTGCGCGATGGGCAAGATCGGCGCCGCTTGTCACGCCATAGAAGGCACCTCTTTGACGCGTCCTCGAACAGCAATGGAGGCTTGCTCGTCGGGACATTCCGGCGGTGGCAGGAAGAGGAATGCGATGAGCGGCATCGAGGACCCGGACGACGAACTGTCGGTCACCCCGCCCAAGCAATGGGCGACAGGAGTGCTGGCGGTCGCCCACGCGCTGGAGTACTCACTGGAGCAGACCTCGCTGCGACGGACCGCTCTCACCCTGCTGAACATCACCCAGACCAAGGGATTCGACTGCCCGGCTGCGCCTGGCCCGAAGCCGCGCCGGGCAAGCGGCACCTGAACGAGTACTGCGAGAGCGGCGCCAAGCACATCGCCGACGAATCGACCTCCCGGCGGATCACCGCCGACTTCTTCCGTGAGCACTCGATCGCCGAACTGGACACGAAGTCCGACTACTGGCTCAACCAGCAGGGTCGGCTTACCGAACCAATGATCAAACGACCAGGCGGAACGCACTACGAACCGATCGGCTGGGACGACGCCCTCGACGTGCTCGCCGCCGAACTGCACCAACTGGCCTCCCCGGGCGAAGCGCTCTTCTACACCCCCGGTCGACTGAACAACGAGGCGGCGTTCCTGCTCCAATTGTTCGCTCGCGCCTTTGAACGAACAACCTCCCCGACTGTTCGAACATGTGCCACGAATCCAGCGACTCCGCACTCACGGAGACCCTGGGCATCGGCAAGGGCAGCGTCTCCCTGGACGATATCCACCACTCCGACTTGGTCTTCGTCGTTGGCCAGAACCCCGGCACCAACCATCCGCGCATGCTGACCGCGCTGGAGGAGACCAAAACGGGCGCAGCGACCGCGACATCCAGGCCGACGGCCTCCAGTTCTTCACCGTGGAGGACTCCATGAGCGAGGTGCACGCCTCCCGCGGGTGGCTCGCCCCGGCCTCCCCCCACCTGCTCAGCGAGGTCGCCATCATCGCCCGCCTCGCCCGCCGCGTCCTCGGCACGGCACCCGACATCCCCTGGGAGGACTTCGAGGCCGACTACGGCACGATCCGCGACCGCATCTCCCGTGCCGTCCCCGGCTTCGAGGACTTCAACGCGTGCGTCGCCCGCCCCGGCGGCTTCCGCCTCTCCAACCCCGTCAACGAGGGCATCTTCCGCACCTCCAGCGGAAAAGCCGTCTTCACCTGCAACGACTTCACGAGGCCGAGGGCCCCGAAGGTCATCTGCTGTTCCAGACGCTGCGCTCGCACGACCAGTGGAGCACCGTCCCGTACGCCGTGAACGACCGCTACCGGGGCATTCACAACGCGCGCCGGGTGGTCCTCGTCAACCCCGCCGACCTGGACCGGCTCGGCGTCGCCGACCCCGATCTGGTCGACCTGCTGAGCCTGTGGCACGACGGCCGCGAACGCCGCGCGGAGGGCTTCCGCGTGGTCGCCTACCCGACCACCCCCGGCTCCGCCGCCTCCTACTACCCGGAGACCAACGTCCTCGTCCCCCTCGACAGCGTCGCCGACATCAGCAACACACCCACATCGAAGGCGGTCCTGGTACGACTGGAGCGGCTGGACTCGGACGACGCCACCCGATCGGTTGGCGTGAAGGCGTGAGCGAGCACGACCGAACGACCAACTGACCGTTCGATCCACCCGACTCGATCCACTCGACGCACCTTTGATCACTTCACCGCGCGGCCCGGCAAACGCTCCAGCACCCCCGCCACATTGATCCCGCGCGCGAGATCGACCAGTGCACGGGCCATCACCGACTCGGGCTCGCGCGCGACGGTGACCAACCCCACGGGCACCGTGCGCGCGGGCTCGACCAGTGGTACTGCCCGCATACCGTGCGGCACACCGAACACATGCAGCCACGCGTGCGGCACGACACTCGCCCACTGCCCCGTTCGGACATGCGTGAACAGCGTCCCGACCGAGTCCGTCTCGACCCGCGGCTCCGGCCGCAGCCCCGCCTCAGTGAACAGCCCGTCCACCGTCCGGCGGCCCTGCATCGCGCCGGTCAGCAGACACAGCGGCAACCGGGACGCCTCCGCCCAGGTGGCGGCCGGTCGGTGCCGCACCCCGTCGGAGCCCGCGGTGAGCAGCACATACCGCTCGTCGTACAGCGGAACCGTCCGGAAGCCCTCCGGCAGTGCCTCGTGCAGATACGTCAGCCCCGCGTCCAGCTCGACATCACGCAGTTGCCGGAGAATGCCCCGGGCCTGCATGTCCGCGCTGATCTCCACGGTCACCAGGGGATGCGCCGCACAGAACGGCCCGGTCAGCAGCGACACCGCCCCGGAGGCCGTCGGTACGGAGCCGATCCGCAGCCGTCCGCCCAGGCCCGTGCGCAGGGCGTCCACCTCGTCCTTGAGGGCGTCCCGGTCGGCGAGGATCCGCTGGGCCCAGACGACGATCCGCTCTCCCTCGGCGGCGAGTCCCTCGTACTTGCGGCCCCGTCTCACCAGCGGCACATCCAGTTCGTCCTCCAGTTTGCGGACCGCCTCGGACAGCGCGGGCTGGGAGACATGGCACAACTCGGCGGCACGGGCGAAGTGACGCTCACGGGAGAGGGCCACAAGGTATTCGAGTTGACGGAAGAGCACGTCACGGGTCTACCCGACGGGGCGAGACCGGGGCCACTCCGGCCGGCGTGGGCTGCCTCACGCCCCGAGATGCACCGCGCACAAGAACAGGGCCCCTCTTGCTGCCCTGAGCCCCGCCCTATAGGCCCCCTCTGTGTCGAATCGCAGCCTTTGAGTCCCTGTGGAATCGTGGAGCCCTGGGCCGCCCCGGGGCACGTCCCGGCTGCTGGGGAGAGCGTGTGGCCGGACGGGGTGAAAGGGTGAGTGCGAGGTGAACGCTCCACAGGGCGATCAGGACAATCAGCGTGATCAGGGCGGCCCCGGAACCGAAACCGATCAGAACGGTTCTGCGCCCGGCGCGGCATCCGGACCGGCACGGAAATCCGGCGCCGGCCCCGGCCCCGAGGCCGAACCGTCCTTCCACCCGTACCACCATCCCTCCGCCGGCTGGGGCGCGGCCAAGAGTGTGGGCAAAGTACTCGCGCGCGAGCGCACCTTCGTCGACGGCCCCCGCGCGATCATGCGGATGAATCATGAGAACGGCGGCTTCGACTGCCCCGGCTGCGCCTGGCCCGACGACACCAAGGGCCTGCACCTGGACATCTGCGAGAACGGCATCAAGCACGTCACCTGGGAGATGACCCCCAAGCGAGTGAACCGCGCCTTCTTCGCCCGCCACTCCGTCGGTGAGCTCTCCGGATGGACCGACTTCGACCTGGAGGACCAGGGACGCCTCACCGAGCCGATGGTCTACGACCCGGACACCGATCACTATGTCCCGATCAGTTGGCAGAGCGCGTTCGATCTGATCGGACGAACATTGCGCACCCTGGACAACCCCCACCAAGCGTCGTTCTACACCTCCGGGCGGCTCGGCAACGAGGCCACCTTCCTCTACCAGCTCATGGCCCGCGAACTGGGCACGAACAACCTCCCCGACTGTTCGAACATGTGCCACGAGGCCAGCGGTCGCGCCCTCACCGCGTCCCTGGGCACCGGCAAGGGCACCGTCGACCTCAAGGACTGGGAAACCACCGACGCCCTGTTCATCATGGGCGTGAACGCGGCCTCCAACGCGCCCAGGATGCTCACCGCGCTCGCCGAGGCGTATCGGCGTGGCGCGCAGATCGTGCACATTAACCCTTTGGTGGAGGCGGCGGCCACCCGGACGATCGTCCCGCACGAGTTCGTGGACATGGCCGCCTTCCACTCCACCCGCACCAGCACCCTGAACCTGCAACCGCGCATCGGCGGCGACATGGCCCTGATCCGCGGTATCGCCAAGGCGGTGCTGGAACGGGCCAGGACGGACACGAAAGCGCTCGACCAGGAGTTCATCGACCGCCACACCAGCGGCTTTGACGCCTACCGCTCGCTGTGCGAGGAGACCCCCTGGGAACAGATCGAGCACCAGTCCGGACTGGGCCGCGACGACATCCTCGAAGCGGCGCGCGTATACAGGGACGCTGATCGTTCGATCATTAGCTGGTGCCTCGGCATCAGCCAGCACGAACACGGTGTCGACACCGTTCGGGAGATCGTCAACCTCCTTCTGCTGCGTGGCAACCTCGGCCGGGAGGGCGCGGGCCCCTGCCCCGTCCGAGGCCACAGCAACGTCCAGGGCAACCGCACCTGCGGGGTCGACCACCGGCCCGGTGAAGCCTTCCTGGACCGGCTGGCCGAGGTGTGCCACATCGATCCGCCCCGCGCACACGGCCTGGACACGGTCGGCACGGTCCAGGCCATGCACCGTGGCGATGTAAAGGTGTTCGTGGGCATGGGCGGCAACTTCGCCCTTGCCGCACCCGATACGCCGTACACCTACGCGGCCCTGCGCAAATGTGAGCTGACGGTTCAGGTCAGCACCAAGCTCAACCGAAGCCATCTGGTGCACGGCCGGCGGGCGCTGATCCTCCCGTGCCTGGGCCGCACCGAGAAGGACCAGCAGCGGCGAGGCGTCCAGAGCACCTCGGTCGAGGACTCGATGAGCATGGTGCATCTGTCGGTCGGCATGAAGCGGCCCGCCTCGAAGCACCTGCTCTCCGAGCCCGCGATCATCGCCGGCATGGCCCGCGCCGCCCTGCCGGACAGCGCGACGCCCTGGGAGTGGTACATCGAGGAATACGACCGCATCCGCGACACCATGGCCCAGGTCCTCGACGGCTTCGAGGACTTCAACCGCCGTGTCCGCCTCCCCCTCGGCTTCCGGATCAAACAGCCCGCCCGCGAACTGGTCTTCCGCACCCCGTCGGGACACGCCGAGTTCTCCATCGCGCCCCTGCCCGACGTCGTCCCCGAACCCGGCACACTGTCACTCAGCACCATGCGATCACACGATCAATGGAACACAACCATCTACTCCGCCAACGATCGCTACCGCGGAGTGAAGAACCTGCGCACCCTTGTCTTCATGAACAAGGACGACATGGTTGAACGCGGTCTCGCCGAGTTCGACCCGGTCGACATCACCAGCACCGCGAAGGACGGCACCCACCGCCACCTCCACGGATACCTGGCCATCCCGTACGACATCCCGCCCGGCTGCGCGGCCGGATACATGCCGGAGATGAACGTTCTGGTGGCGATCGGCGACTACAGCGAACAGAGCGATCAACCGCTCATGAAGCACCTCAAGGTCACCATCGAACCTGCCGAACACTGACCACACAACCACGCACCACCCGCGCCCCGCGCACCTTTGCCCGCCGCGCGCGTAGCGCCCGCGCGATCCCAAGGGCCTGTGCCCATCCCACGCAGGGCTACTCGCGGACGACGACGCCCTACTCCTGGTCGGGCCGCACGATCACCACGGGGCAGGCCGCGTGCTGGGCGCACCGCTGACTGACCGAACCCAGCATCGCCCGCGCGAAACCGCCCATGCCCCTGCGCCCCACCACCAGCAGATCAGCCCCCTGCGAAGCACGAATGAGCACCTCCGAGGGATCCCCCTCCACGAGCAGCTCCCGCAGTCCCGGCGGGCGATCGTCGGCGAACACTCGGTGCAGCTCCTGCGTGAACCGCTCATGAGCTTGTTCGAGATCGAACTCCGGATCGATCGCCGGCCCGGTCCAGCCCGACGACGACGGTGTGTCCCAGGCATACACCGCCTCCACGATCGCCCCGGCCGTCCGCCCGTACCGGGCCGCCCAGCGCAGCGCGGCATGCGACGTCGGCGACCCGTCCACCCCCACGACCACCCGCCCGACCGGTTCAGAGGAATCCATGGCCACGCCACCTCACTCAGCGTCGATGCATCTCCGGACAACGCTGCCCGCACCCTCCGGCATGCGCCAGCCGAGGCATTCCGACCGGGCGCGGTCACTGCGCCGACCACGGCCTGACGCCTCCCGAGGGCGCCGCACGGAGTGGAGCCAGATCCTCGCCAGGACCCTCGTGCCGGCGGCCGATGCCTTCACCCGGCTGGCTGCCAGACACGGGCTGCCGTTCCCGCCGCGCCCGGTACCACCTACACGACATCCAAGGTCCTGCTGGCGCGACCATGCAGACTGCTTGGTGCCGCATTACTCCCGTGAACGACGGCGGACCTGTGCCCCGCCTTCCGCCTGCCTCAGCCGGGCGCCTGTCCCGTGGAGCCCCGTACCACCAGCTCCGGCTCGAAGAGCAGCTCGCCCGGGGGTACATCGCCGCCCTGGATCTGCGTACTGAGCAGTTCCACCGCCGCCCGGCCCATCGCCTCGATCGGCTGTCGAACCGTCGTCAGCGGCGGCTCGGTACAGCTCATGAACGCCGAATCGTCATATCCGACCACCGAAACGTCGCCCGGCACCGAGAGCCCCCGCCGGCGCGCGGCCCGTACCGCGCCCAGCGCCAGGGGATCGCTCGCGCAGATGATCCCCGTGACGCCCTGGTCCAGCAGCCGAGCTGCCGCCGCCTGACCGCCCTCCAGCGAGAACATCGTCCGCTCGACATGCTCCTCAGGCAGCTCCCGCCCCGCCCGACGTGCCGCCTCTTCGGCCGCCGCGAGCTTGCGCTGGGACGGCACATGATCGATCGGGCCCAGAACCAATCCGGTCCGCTCATGGCCGAGCGATTCCAGATGGCGCCAGGCCTGGTCCACCGCCACGGCGTCGTCGCAGGCCACACACGGGAAGCCAAGGTCGATGATCGCCGCGTTCACCAGCACGACCGGGATCATTCGATCAGCGAGGAGTTTGTAATGATCATGAGGCGCCTCCGCCTGCGCGAACAGCCCGCCGGCGAACACCACCCCCGAGACCTGCTGCTGAAGCAGCAGTTCCACATAGTCCGCCTCGGAGACACCGCCCTTGGTCTGGGTGCACAGGACCGGCGTCAGCCCCTGTTGCGCGAGCGATCCACCGATCACCTCGGCAAGCGCGGGGAAGATCGGGTTCTGCAATTCGGGCAGAACCAAACCGACCAGCCGTGCGCGTTCACCCCGCAACTGGGTGGGACGTTCATATCCGAGCACATCGAGAGCGGAGAGCACCGACTGCCGGGTGGTCTCGGAGACTCCCGGTTTCCCGTTCAGCACTCGGCTGACCGTGGCCTCGCTGACCCCTACTTTCCTGGCCACCTCGGCGAGTCGTCGCGTCATGCGCGCAACATTAGTGCAGGCTGCGCCGACCAAACCCGCCGTCTCTGCGAGCGGCCCAAGTGAACACCGCGATCTGTCCGAACGAACAACCCACCCGCGTCGGCCTTCTGAACCAGGCCAGACACACGACCACAATCATCTGAACCTCCGATCGACCGAACGGTCCGCCGCGACCAAAGTTGCGGCCGGGTAGACCATTGGCCGACGACACCCCGGACTCCAGCGCCCAGACTCGACCCGACACGCAGCAGCGGCACACGCAGCCGGGGGACGGGACAGATGAACAGCGCCGAGCGCGAACAGAACAAGAACCCAGAAACAGCCACGAAGAACGACACGAAGCCCGGCACGGACGACGACGGCACCACCGTCATCGCGGAGTCGCCCTGGGCCGGCGTGCTCCTCTGCGTCACGTGCGGTGCCGTCGGCGGCTGGGTGATCACCTTGCTGGCCGACTGGCTCACCACCCTGCGCTGGGCCCCATTGAAGGGTCCGGCCGAACTCCTCGCCTCGATCCCGGAACCGGGCCTCACCGTCGGAGCCATCGCCGTCGGCGCGGCACTCGGCCTCCTGGTCGGTTTCATCGGCGTGCACGAGTCCCTCACCGTCCGCATCTCCCGCAACCGCGTGACCTTCAACATCCGAGACTGTTCGGGGTCGTTCACCCATGACCGGATCGGCATGGCTGTCCGGGATGACAAAGACCTGGTCCTGCTCGCCCCCAACGGCATGGAGATCGCTCGCGAACAGAGCGGGCTCCGCTGGCAGCAGGTGGCCGATACCTTCACCGCGCACGGCTACACCTGGGCCGACACCGACCCGTACCGAAACGACTTCCGCCGCTGGGTCCCCGGCGCCTCCGGGCTACCCGCAGGCGCGGACGCCCTCCTGATCGCCCGCGCGGCGGCCCGCAAGAACGACGACCACAAGGACGCCCGCGAACTCCGCCATGAACTGCTCCGCCTCGGCGTGGTCGTACGGGACAACGGAAAACGGCAGTACTGGCGGATACCGGGCTGAGCCGCACGCGTACCCGACCGTGTGGTCTCGTCGTACGCCCCAGCTCTCCGAGCCCTGACCACCGCGCGGGATCGCGCCGCACCCGCCCGGCGCGCCCTGACCGCCCCCCTGGTGGTCGCCCTGCCCACCACACCGAGCCTCCCCGCCTCCCCGGCGTGACCGCCGAGACAACCACCCTCCCCCGCACCGCCCCGACAGCCGCGTTCTCACCTCCGAGAAGGCGATACGGCGCCCTGTGCTCGCGGCCCGGCCCGATCATCCCTGGGGTTCATTTCGGCTGCCATGCGGTCAGCGACCCGGACGCACTCGACGGAAGCCGCATGCTGCTCCACGACCACCTCGAACAACCCCTCACCCTCCCCGACACCGCCCGGCCCACCTGCGCGACGCCCGGCTCACCTATCTGCCAGCCTGCGAAACGACCCAGGCCCACCACGCTCTCACCGACGCGTCCGTCCACCTCACGGGGCGGCTTCCTTATCGCCGGGTACAGCCACGTCGTCGGCACCCTGTGGACCGCTGATGACGAGGTGTCCACCCGTATCGCCAACGCCTTCTACACCTCCCTCTTGGCCGACGACACGCCGACAACCCCCGCCCAGGCCCTCCACATGGCTGTGCGCGCGGAACGCTGCCCGCTCTCCCGAAACGCCGACCCTGTGGGCAACCCATCTGCACGCGGGCATGTAGACAGCGACGATCAGATCGGGTAGCCGAGATCGGCCCGTTGTTCCACCAACACTCCAACGGCGATGTGCGGATCGATCAATGCGCCAAGGTCTCCCGTGCCTCGGCCGACCACGTAGGACCGATGCTGGACAGCGCGGGGGCCCGCGCCGTCGGCTGCCGTCTGTTCGGCAGCACCCAAGACTGTGAGGGCCAAGCCGCAGGCCGGGGCCATCCGGCCGCCGAGCCCCGCCGTCCAAGGCCCGAGGGCTGACACCCCGACGCCGCGGACCGCTTCCTCGGCGACCCGTCCCGCGTGATCGAGAAGGCCAACACCTCACCGACGGACGCACCGTCGGAGTGGCGGCCAGTGACGTCGACAGCCCCGGAGTCAACAGTGCCCCACCCCTGACCTGGTGGACGAGGTAGCCATGGACGTCGCCCCGCTCTTCGTACCCGGTTCCGGCAAGCGCTACTTCGCTCCGCCGACGCCCGGCAACCACCCCTGAAGGACCCACACGCCGTCCTCCAGGCCAACCAGGTGACGCACCCTGTGTACCGCGTACGCCACCGGCGGGCACCGAGAATGGTGGGAACAGCCATGACCCATACAGGGCGCGGAGCACGGATGATGACACTCGCACCCAGCCCCCTGGAGGCCCGTATGACCACCACCCCAGCCCGTGACCTCCCCCTCTCCGGCATCACCGTTGTCTCCGTCGAACAGGCGGTGGCCGCCCCCTACGCCACCCGCCAGTTGGCAGATCTCGGTGCTCAAGTGATCAAGATCGAACGATCGGGCGAGGGGGACTTCGCCCGCCGCTACGACACCACTGTTCACGGCCAGTCGAGCTACTTCGTCTGGCTGAACCGCTCCAAGGAATCGATCACACTCGACCTCAAGTCGGACCGGGGCCGCGAAGTGCTGGAGCGTCTGCTCGCCGGAGCGGACGTATTCGTCCAGAACCTGGCCCCTGGAGCCGCCGCCCGCCTCGGCCTGGACGCGCCTTCGCTCGCCGAACGCCTCCCCTCCCTGATCACCTGCACGATCACCGGATACGGCTCCACCGGACCATGGGCCCACCGCAAGGCGTACGACCTGCTCATCCAGTGCCAGACGGGCCTGGTCTCGCTCACCGGAAACGAACACGGACCCGCCCGAGTAGGCATTTCCGTCGCCGATATTGCCGCCGGAATGTACGCCTACTCGGGCATCCTCACCGCCCTGTTCACCCGAGCCGCCACAGGCGTGGCACGGGCGGTCGAGGTGTCCCTGTTCGAGGCGCTCGCCGAATGGATGGGTCAACCCGCCTACTACACCCGCTTCGGCGGCACCCAACCGCCACGCATCGGCACCCAGCACGCCACGATCGCCCCCTATGGCACCTTCACCGCCGCCGACGGCAACGACGTACTCCTCTCCATCCAGAACGAACGTGAATGGACCTCTTTGTGCGAGCGATTCCTCCTGCGCCCGGAACTCGTTCACGATGAGCGCTTCGCCACCGGCTCCGATCGTGTGAGCAACCGCGCCGAACTGAACACGATCATCGCCGAGCGGTTCGATCAACTGGCGAGCGCCGAGGCGATGCACCTGCTGGACGCCGCCGGCATCGCCAACGCCGGTGTGAACGCCGTCATGGACTTCGTGGCCCATCCGGTGCTCGCGGCCCGGGACCGCTGGCGCGACGTATCCCTCCCTGACGGCACCCCCGTCCCCGCGCTCCTGCCCCCGGTCGACCTGACCGGCACCTGCCCGCGTATGGACGCCATACCGGGCGTGGGCGAACACACCGACCGGATCCTCACCGCCCTCGGCTACGACGCCGCCACCATCGAGCGCATGCGTACCGATGGAGTGATCTGAGGTCGGACCGATCAGCCGTCCCGCCACTGAAGAAACGAATCACCGCGCAGCCCGCCCCTGACCAGCGCCGCCACGCTGCTGGGATCCTGACGTCCCAGGTTCGCCGTCCAGGGAGGTACCGCATGCCCGAGCCGTCCGTCCTCGCCTCGCTCGTCTCCGGACTGACCAGTGGATCGATCCGGATCGTCGATCTCACCTCGCCGCTCTCGTCCTCCACACCAATCATCCAACTGCCCCCGGAATTCGGTCAGACCGCCACGTTCGAACTGGAGGAGATCAGCCGCTACGACGACCGCGGCCCGGCCTGGTACTGGAACAACTTCCGCACCGGCGAACACACCGGCACCCACTTCGACGCCCCGAACCACTGGGCCACCGGCAAGCACCTCCACGACGTCGCCTCCGTCCCCGCGAGTCGGCTCATCGCCCCCGCCGTCGTGCTCGACTTCACGGCCGAGGCCGCTGAGGACCCCGACTTCCTTGTCGAGGTCGACCATGTGAAGGCGTGGGAGGCGGACCACGGACCACTGCCCCGAGGAGGCTGGCTGCTGCTTCGAACAGGCTGGGATGATCGTTCGATCACGCAGGATTCCTTTCTGAACGCGGACGAGAACGGTCCGCACACCCCGGGCCTGTCCGTGGAATGCGCCCGCTGGGTGGCGCAGGAATCACCGGTGATCGGCCTCGGTGTGGAAACCGTCGGCACCGACGCCGGACGAGCCCACTCCTTCGACCCCGCCTTCCCCTGCCACTCCTACCTCATGGGCAGCGACAAGTACGGACTCACCCAGTTGCGCAACCTGGCCACGCTGCCGCCGACCGGCGCCGTCGTCATCGCCGGACCCCTGCCCATCGTCACCGGTTCCGGCGCCCCCGCGCGCGTACTGGCCCTGGTGGAGGGCTGATGAAGGCCGCGGAGGCCGTGGGCCGCACCCTCGCGGCAGCCGGGGTGGACCATGTCTTCGGCGTCGTCGGCTCCGGCAACTTCCATGTCACCAACGCCCTGATCGCGGCCGGTGCCCGTTTCGTCGCCGCCCGCCACGAGGGCGGCGCCGCGACCATGGCCGACGCGTACACACGCATGAGCGGCCGTGTCGCGGCACTGACCGTCCACCAGGGGCCGGGCCTGACCAACGCGCTGACGGGGATCGCCGAAGCGGCCAAGAGCCGTACCCCGCTGATCGTGCTCGCCCCGGAGGCGACCGAACCCCGGTCGAACTTCTACGTCGACCAAGAGGCCCTGGCCCGTGCTGTGGGCGCGACCACGACCCGGATCACTTCGGCGGACGATGCTGTCGCGCAGACCCGCACAGCGATCCGCACCGCCGTGATCGAGCGAACAACCGTCCTGCTCCAACTGCCCCTCCAGATCCAGCTCCTGGACGCCTCGGACACGGCTCTGCCCCGGACAATCCAGACGCCCACACGTCAGCCGATCGCCCCCATGGACGCGGACATCACCTCGCTGACGGAACTCCTCGCCCAGTCCCGGCGTCCGGTGTTCGTCGCGGGCAGAGGCGCCCGCGGCGTCGGTGCCAGGGACGCCCTGGTGGACCTCGCCGACCGGTACGGTGCCCTGCTCGCCACCTCGGCCGTCTCCCGCGGCCTCTTCCAAGGCAACCCCTGGTCCCTCGACGTCTCCGGCGGCTTCGCATCGCCCGTCACGGCCGAACTCACCCAGGGCGCCGATCTGATCGTCGGCTGGGGCTGCGCCCTGAACATGTGGACGACACGCCACGGCTCACTGATCGGATCACAGACGAACGTCGTCCAGATCGATGACGATCCTTCCGCCCTGGGCCGGCACAGGCCGATCGACCTGGGCGTCACCGGCGACGTGGAACTCACAGCGCACCGTGTGCTCGAACGAGGCGCCGCATCCCGGCAGGGCTACCGGACCACGGCCGTCGGCGACTCGATCGCGTCCCGCGTCCGCTGGCGCGATGTGCCCTACGACGACACGAGCACGAATGATCGGATCGATCCCAGAACGCTCACCATCGCTCTGGACGATCTTCTCCCGGCTGAACGGGTGATCGGCGTGGACTCGGGCAATTTCATGGGCTATCCGAGCATGTACCTCTCGGTGCCGGACGAGAACGGTTTCTGCTTCACCCAGGCGTTCCAGTCGATCGGCCTCGGCCTCGCCACCACCATCGGCGCGGCGCTGGCCCACCCCGACCGCCTTCCGGTGGCGGCCCTCGGGGACGGCGGGGCGCTCATGGGCGTCGCCGAGTTCGACACCGTACGCCGCCTGGCACTCCCCATGGTGGTGGTCGTCTACAACGACGACGCCTATGGGGCGGAGGTTCACCACTTCGGACCCGACGGATTCCCCCTGCAAACAGTTGAGTTCCCGGCGACCGACATCGCCGCGGTGGCCCGGGGCCATGGCTTCGACGCCCTCACCGTCCGCACGCTCGACGATCTCAAGGCCGTGGGGAACTGGTGCACCGGGCCACGGTCTTCGCCTCTCCTGATCGACGCGAAGGTGACCCGTGACCGGGGCGCTTGGTGGCTGGAAGAGGCGTTCCGGGCCCACTGAACACTCCATCGGTGTTCGTTTCGCCCGCGGCACGCACGAGACACAACCATTCGGCGATACCGGGTGTCCAAGTACACATCCCAATATCGCCCTCCCTAGGGGGATGTCATGGCACGTACGAAGAGAACTGTCCTGGCCGCGCTCACGCTCCTGGGCGCCGCCTCCGTCGTGGCGGCCACGCCGGCCGCCGCGGCCGGAGCCTCCACGCCGTCCGCACAGGCCGCCTGCCCCACCGGCTGGGGCAGCTCCGACAAGACCGGTACCGCCACCGCGACCGCGTCCCTGACGAACGTCAGGACCGGTACCCACGACTGCTACGACCGCATGGTCGTCGACGCGCCCGGCGCGGGCGAGGGCCTCGGCTACACCGTCCGCTACGTGGACCGGCTCTATCAGGACGGAACGGGCCGCCCGATCGCCGTCGGCGGTGGCGCCGTGATCGAGGTCCGGGTGGCCGCGCCCTCCTACGACCCCCAGACCGGCAGTCCCACGTATCCCGGGCGTGTCGCCCAGCCGCTGCCCGGTGTGAACCTCACCGGCTATCCCACCTTCAAGGACACCCGCTTCGCCGGGAGCTTCGAGGGGGACACCCAGCTCGGCCTCGGCGTACGGGCACGGCTGCCGTTCCGTGTCCTGGTGTTCAACGACCGGATCGTGGTGGACGTCGCCCACAACTGGACCGGCGCACGCTGAGGCGGATCCCGACAGAGCATCACATGGAGTGATGAACGTTTGATTGTTCGCGCAGAAACGTTCATCTTCGATCATTCGGGCACTAGACTCGCTGCTCCATCCGATGGACAAGGCGAAGGAGCCCGGTCACGTGCATGCCGAAGAGAGGCACCAGGAAATTCTCGAATGGCTGCACGAGCGAGGCACCATGCGGGTCACCGAGATGGCTCGGGAACTGGGAGTCGCCGCGATCACCATCCGCCGCGACGTCGAGGCACTGTCGAAACGCGGACTGCTCACCAGGGTTCACGGCGGCGCCGTCCTCTCCGAGCCCCGAGGGCGGCGCACGGCCGTCGTGTCCGACACATCGGCGCTGGTCCAGGCTGCCGGCGGCCGTGAACTCGTCATCGGCCTGGTGGTCCCGGCCGCCGACCACCACTACCCCGAGATCATCAAAGGCGCGCGTGAAGCCGCCGCCGAGCGCGGGATCCGCCTCGTGCTCGGCATCTCGCAGCACAACGCCGAACACGAGCGCACCCAGGCCCGCCGCATGCTGGAGGACGGCATCAACGGGCTGCTGATCACCCCCTGCGGCCCGGTCACCGCGGAGAGCTGGCTGACCGGCCTCGACATCCCCTGCGTACTGATCGAACGCCACGCCGACAACGACACATGGGAAGCCGATCGCGTGGTCACCGATCACGCGCACGCCGCACGCATCGCCGTCCGTCACCTCGCCGAAGGCTGCCCGGAGGTGATCGCTTTGGTGCTCGGCGACGACACCCGGCACGGTGAGCTGATCCTCGAGGGCTATCTCGAAGGACTCACCGCCAGCGGCTGGAGCCCCCGCGACGCGACGGTGTACCGGCTGCCATCACCGGGCAGCAAGCCCGCCGAACGGGAGCGCATGCTCGCGGACTTCGTGGACAAGGCCCAGGACGGTGAGATGGGCGCCATGTTCGTGCACGACGACCATGATGCGATCGTCATCCTCCAGCGCCTCCGGGCGCACGGCGTGGAGATCCCGGACCTGTCCATGATGGTGGCGTACGACGACGAGGTGGCGGCGCTCGCCGATGTGCCGCTCAGCGCGGTCGCCCCGCCGAAACACGCTGTGGGAGCCGCCGCCGTGGATCTGCTCGTGCGCCGCCTGATCAATCCGGATCGCCCGATCCACCATCTCTCGATCCTTCCGAAGCTGAAGGTGCGGGCGTCGAGCATGCGCGGATAGTGAACAGCCTGCGGAAGCCGACCTCGAGCATGCGCGAACGAACATCTGAACACCTAAACGAACAAGTGGCGATCGCTCCCAGCCTGCTCGATGGCTTCTGAAGTCCCCGCCTTCCACCTCCCCGTGCAACCTCTTCTGGGTCACTTGACCTCAAGATTGCTTGAGGTCCTACCGTCCACGGCATGAGCATGGAAATCACCGCCTGGTCCCAGTTGCAGAGCGTCATGAACGCCCAGCAGGGGCATCGGCGCCTCGCCCGTGCGACCCTCCGCAGGGTCGCCGTCTTTGCCCGTCCGCACCGCCGCCGGATCACGCATTTCGTCCTGCTCGGGATGGTCACCGCACTGCTCGCCGTGGCCACCCCCGTCCTGGCCGGGCGCGTGGTCGACACGATCGTCTCCGGCGGCGAGGCCGACACCGTCGTGCACCTGGCCCTGCTCATCGCGCTCATCGCCGTGGCCGAGGCCGCGCTCGGACTGCTGGGCCGCTGGCTGTCCGCCATGCTCGGCGAAGGGCTCATCCTCGATCTGCGCACCGCTGTCTTCGACCATGTGCAGCGCATGCCGGTCGCGTTCTTCACCCGCACCCGCACCGGCGCGCTGGTCAGCCGACTGAACAACGATGTGATCGGCGCTCAGCGAGCCTTCAGCAACACGCTCTCCGGAGTCGTGAGCAACATCGTGACCGTTCTGCTCACTCTCGCCGTGATGCTCGCCCTTTCGTGGCAGATCACTCTCCTTGCGCTGGTCCTGCTCCCGGTGTTCGTGGTGCCCGCCCGGCGCATGGGCAGCCGTATGGCTCGCCTCCAGCGCGAGGCGGCCGACCTCAACGCGGCCATGGGAACCCGGATGACCGAACGCTTCTCCGCCCCCGGCGCCACCCTGGTCAAGCTGTTCGGACGCCCGGAAGAGGAGTCGACCGAGTTCGCCGTACGCGCCCGCCGGGTCCGGGACATCGGCGTACGGACCGCCATGGCGCAGTCCGCGTTCATCACCGCCCTGACCCTGGTCTCGGCCCTCGCGCTCGCCCTCGTCTACGGCCTGGGCGGCTGGTTCGCCCTGCGCGGCACACTGGACGCGGGTTCCATCGTCGCCCTCGCCCTCCTCTTGACCCGCCTCTACGCACCCCTGACCGCCCTCGCCGGAGCGCGCGTCGAGATCATGAGCGCATTGGTGAGCTTCGAGCGTGTTTTCGAGGTACTGGATCTGAAACCGCTGATCGAAGAGACAACCGATCCGCTCGCGGTTCCGGACGGACCGGTGTCGGTCGAGTTCGACGATGTTCGTTTCGCCTATCCGGCCGCCGACAAGGTCTCCCTTGCCTCCCTGGAAGAAGTGGCCTCCCTCGACACCCGCGGCGGCGCCGAAGTCCTGCACGGCGTCTCCTTCCGTGCCGAACCCGGCTGGACCGTAGCCCTCGTCGGCTCATCGGGCGCCGGAAAGTCAACCATCGCCGCGCTGCTCCCTCGCCTGTACGACACCGACCAGGGCGCCGTCCGCATCGGCGGAGTCGATGTCCGCGATCTGAGCGCCGGTTCCCTGCGCGAAACGCTCGGCATGGTCACCCAGGACGGCCAC
Source organism: Streptomyces sp. NPDC093252 (assembly GCF_040683675.1). Taxonomy (NCBI): domain Bacteria; kingdom Bacillati; phylum Actinomycetota; class Actinomycetes; order Kitasatosporales; family Streptomycetaceae; genus Streptomyces; species Streptomyces sp. NPDC093252. The sequence goes on from NZ_JBFBEM010000015.1 coordinate 255,237, forward strand.
CTCTTCCACGACACCGTCCGTGCCAACCTGCTGCTCGCCCGCCCCGGCGCCACCGATGACGAACTCTGGGGCGTACTGGGCCGCGCCCGCCTCGACACCCTTGTACGCTCGTTGCCCGACGGCCTTGACACGGTCGTCGGTGAACGCGGCTACCGACTCTCCGGCGGCGAACGCCAGCGCATGACCATCGCCCGCCTGCTCCTTGCCCGGCAGCGCGTGGTCATCCTGGACGAGGCCACGGCTCACCTGGACAACACCTCCGAAGCGGCGGTCCAAGAGGCACTCACGGAGGCACTGGAGGGGCGCACGGCCGTGGTGATCGCCCACCGCCTGTCCACCGTACGGGCGGCGGACCTGATCCTGGTCGTCGAGGACGGCCGGATCGTCGAGCGCGGTACACATGATCAACTGATCTCAACGGATGGACGATACGCGGAGCTGTACCGCACGCAGTTCAAGGAACCGCTGGAGGCCGACACGGTGGCGTAGGCCCGAGATGGTCGATCACCCGGTCGGGCCACCGTGTCACTGTCACCAGGTCGCTTGCGTGTTCGCCTGATCGTCCTGTGATCGAGGGATCAGCGCCACTGTCCCGCGCGCTGTGCGCCGCCACCGCATACTGGGCACCGCCGATCGACGCATAGTCCACCGCGACGAAGTTCACCGGTCGGCCGCGCTCACGCTCACACACGTGTGCGCGATCGATCACGAACTGGCGGGCGTCCAGCTCACCCGCGTCCGGCCGACTCCCACCATCGATGGATCTGCGGCTGGGTCAGCTCCCTGAGCGTCGCCGGCGGCAGCACCAGCTTGATGTTGGACGTCACCGCCGCCCCCGGTAGCGACATTCCGGCGAGCAGATCGCGGGTGACGGCGGTGGTCCGTGGATCGGCCAGGACTCCGTCGTAGCGCAGGTCGTACACCGTCTTCCCGCCCAGCATCGACTGGTGGAAGCCGGGGTAGGACCCGGTGGTGCTGGGCAGGGCCGCCGCCGTGGCCAGGACCGCCGTCCAGACGACAGCCAGTGTGAAGGCCGATACGTACCATCCGCTCGGCGGTGATCGACCCTGTCCTCACCACACGCCAGAGCTCTGCTCTCCGCCTTCCCCCGAGCCGGCCGGTCGGCGACGCATGTCACGGGCCGGATCCCTCTGCGCCACCAAGGGGTACAGGCCGGGCGAGCAGTAACCGCACCCCATCCCTGCGTCGCCCGAAGCGAGCGCCGAGCGGTGCGCACGCCTCGGAAGTGATCAACTGCGCGGCCATTCGCTATCAGACGCCCGCCGCGTACAGATCCCGGTCGGGTTCAGTCGCGCGGACCGGGCCGCTCCGCCCGCTCGGTGTCCCGCTGCTTGAGCCGGGCCGCCTCTTTGCGCACCTCGGCCTGCGTCTCCTGTTCCTTTTCCAGCCATGTCGGCCGTTCCTGCTTGAGTGTTTCGATCTGTTCGCTAGTGAGCGCTTCGGTCACACCGCCGCGCGCGAGACCGGCGATCGACACACCGAGCTTGGCCGCGACCACCGGACGGGGGTGCGGACCGTTGCGTCGCAGTTCGCGCAGCCACTCGGGCGGATCGGCCTGGAGCTGGTTCAGCTCGGCACGCGAGACATCGCCCTCCTGGAACTCGGTGGGGGTGGCCGGGAGATACACGCCCAACTTCTTCGCCGCGGTCGCGGGCTTCATCGTCTGGGCGGTCTGGTGCGACTTCATGCTGTCCAGACTATCCGCCGGACACGAGGCTTCCGGTCACGGCCGGTAGCCTGGCGAGGTGACAGGCTCCGAGACCCCCTCCGCGTTCCGGCTCGCATACGTCCCCGGGGCGACCCCCGGAAAGTGGGTGCGGATCTGGAACGAGCGCCTGCCCGACACACCGCTGACCCTTCTCGCCGCGTCGGCCGCAGAAGTCTTCGAGATGCTGCGCGACGGCCGTGCGGACGCCGGGATCGTTCGGTCGCCGGTTGATCGAACGATCTTCAGCGCCATTCCGCTCTACACCGAGACGACGGTCGTCGTCGCGCCGAAAGATCACTTGATCACAGCAGTCGACGAGGTCGCGGTCGGCGATCTCGCCGACGATGTGGTGTTCCACCCTTTGGATGACGTTCTCGACTGGGCCACACTGCCCGGCAAACCCGCTGTCGACCGCCCCGCCACCACGGAAGACGCCATCGAACTGGTGGCGGCAGGCGTGGGTGTCCTGATCGTTCCGCAGTCCCTCGCCCGGCTCCATCACCGCAAAGACCTCACCTACCGCCCGCTCCTCGACGCCCCCCAGTCCAGCGTCGCCCTCTCCTGGCGCGAAGACGCCACGACAGACCTGGTCGAGGATTTCATCGGCATCGTGCGCGGCCGGACGGTCAACAGCACCCGCGGCCGGACCAAGACCGAAGCGCAGCCCAAGGAAAAGCGCACCGAGGGGGGCGGGGCGGGCCAGCGCAAGGCAGCGGGAAACAAGAAGCCCGCCGGCGGCAAGAAGCCGACGACTGCGCGAACGCGGGGCGGTTCGACCACCGGAGCGAAGCGCGGACGCCCTCGCCGCCGCTCTTGAACCCTCGCCGCCGCCGAAGCCGGCCAACGTCTGACCGGAACGCCTCTAATCGCCCACCGGCGGTGCGCGGACGAGCATCAGGAGCCTCCGTCGGGCCGGAAACGAACACGGTCGCCGGAAACCAAACACCGACCGGAGAACCCGCATCGGCCCCAGAAAGGCGCATCGAGAACCGGAAACGAAACGAACACCAGGCGCCACCCCATCGATCGCGCACACCGCCACGGGTCACCACAGACCGCGCCCAGCGCGAGAGGGCCCGTCAGCCGGCCACTCACGTCCCCGGCAGCGACCGCACAAGCCACGCGTACGCGTCCCGTGCCGTGAACTCCGACTGACCGCCCCGCACCAGCAGCCCGGCCGTCGCGAACTCCGGGGCATCCGCCTGGGCGGCAACGTACGGAATGGCGATGCAGCGCATCCCGGCGGCATGGGCGGCGACTGCACCGGGGGCTGCGTCCTCGACCACCACGCAGTCGGCCGGGTCCGCGCCCAGGCGGCGTGCGGCCTCCAGGAAGACGTCCGGTGCGGGTTTGCCGCGGGCGACCTCGTCGGCGGACACCAGGGTGTGCAGAAAAGCGTCCAGGCCGGTGCCTGCCAGCACTGCCTTGATCGCCTCTATCGACGAGCCGGACGCCACCGCCATCGGAACCCCTTCAGCGGCCAGCAGCGCCACGAACTCGCGCATCTCGGGGTACGCGCGCGTGGAGGCCCGAGCGAGCTCCAGGTACACGCGGTTCTTGTCGGCGAGCAACTCGTCAACCGATGCGGTCAGCCTGTACCGCCGTTTCCAGTCGGTGACCGTCTCCAGGGTGCTGATACCGACGTACTCCTCGTGCTCAGCCCAGGAGAAGGCGGGAACGCCGTGGGCGGCAAGCACCTGCCGGCCGGCCTCGTAGTAGTTCGGCTCGCTGTCCACGAGCGTTCCGTCGAGATCGAAGACGACCGAGAGGCCGCGCAGGGTGCTCATGGGACCAGCATGCCAAGGAGAAGCGATCGGTCGGCCATCGGGTGATCGTTTCCAGATCGATCAGGTTGGCCGACACCGTGCTCGGCCGATCATGTGCGCACCGAGCGGCCGATCGATTTGACCAGGGGTAGAAGCCGGTGGGGTACTCGTTCGCGCAAGGCCACCTCGGAGCGGGTCCGGACGACCCCGGGGAGGCTGATCAGCTTCTGGATGACGTCCTCCAGGTGGGCGTTGTCCCGCGCCACGACCCGGGTGAGCAGATCTCCGCCACCAGTGATCGAGTGCGCCTCCACGATCTCCGGAACCGAGGCCAGAGCTTCCCCTACGTCGTCCAGATGACCCTGAGTGACCTCGATGTGCACAAATGCGAGCACTGGGTGGCCGAGCGCGGGCGGGGAGAGGACCGGGCCGGTGCTCGTGATCACTCCATCCCGTTCGAGCCGGTCCAGGCGGGCCTGAAGCGTGCCACGGGCCACGCCGAGGATCCGTGCGTATTCGCGCACGCTCGTGCGCGGCTGGTCCAGCAACAGCCGCAGAATGCGGGTGTCCAGTTCGTCCACGGCCATGACGCCGAACCTCCTTGTCGATCTTCGGTAGATCCGTCGTCGCCGGCGGTGGCTGGATCTTTCCCGTATGCCCAGTTCCCGGCCATGGGCCATTGGTCTGCTCATGGATGGGCGTGAGCGGAATTCTCTGTACCAATGGCTCAGTCATCAGAATGCCGATTGAGCCAGTGATGTGCGAGATGTTGTCATGGGGAGGTCGATGGCGCTGCGGACCTCTGCGGCGCCTTTGTCATGCGCGACGGTCCGATGCGGGCCGGTGGCGGGGCGAGCATGTGGCGATCCGGGTTCCGCGGTCGTCGTTCCACGTGTTCGTTCCAGGTGTCCGCATCACGGGTTCGTTCTGCGTGCCCACTCGATGTGCGCATTCGATGTGCCATTCCTGTGCTCGCTCGATCAAGTCGGCCAAAGGGCCAAAGGTAGGTGGCAGTGCTGAAGACGGTGTTCGCGGCTCCGGATCCGGGGCGGATGCGGATGCGTTTCGCCCTCAGGGCGGTGCTCGGCATCGGTCTGGCGGTCGTCGTGAGCGGATTCGCCGGACACTCCCTGGTCGGAGCCGTCATCGGGGGACTCGCCGCGCTGCTCGCCCTTTTCACCGTCACCGACTCCACCGTGCGCGATCAATCGATCACAACCGCGCTGCTCCCGGTCGTAGGGCTGCCCGTGCTCGCGGTGGCGGCCGTGCTGCACGACCAGGCCGTGGCACGTGATCTCGTCTTCCTTGCGGTGGTGGGCGCCGGCGTCTACGCCCGCCGCTGGGGCCCGCGCGGGCACAGCCTCGGCGTGTTCGCGTTCATGACCTACTTCATCGCTCAGTTCCTGCACACCACCCCCGCCCAGTTGCCCGAGTTGTACGCCGCCATGCTTCTGTCCGTGCTGATCGCGGCGGCTGTTCGTTTCGGCCTCTGGTGCTACGAACGCCGTCTCCCGCCGGTCCCCGTGCCCGCGCCGCTCGACGGGACCGGACTCGGCCGGATCACCACACGCCAGGCAGTCCAGGCGACCCTCGGCGCAGGCTTCGCCCTGGTGGTGGGGCAACTGGTGTCGGGGGAGCGCTGGTACTGGGCGGTCGGCGCCACCTGGTGGGTCTTCGTGAACACCACCTCGCGCGGCGAGACCCTGGTCCGTGGATTCCGGCGCGTCCTGGGTACGGTCCTCGGGATGGGACTCGGCCTGCTGATCGCTCTCCCGCTCCACACGGAGCCGGTCCCTGCGGCCGTTGTGCTCATCATGTGCGTGTTCGGAATCTTCTACACGGCTGCTGTTTCGTACACGTGGATGATGCTCTCGGTCACGCTGCTCGCCTCGCTGCTCTACGGCCTGCTCGGCGTCCTCGATCCCGCGCTGCTGGCCCTGCGGCTGGTCGAGACGGGCGTTGGTGCGCTGGGGGCCGCGCTCGCCGTGCTGTTCGTTCTGCCGGTGACCACACACGCCGTCACGGACGCCTGGATCCAGCGCGCCCTGCGCTCCGTACACGCCTCGACGGCGCAGGCAGCGGCACGGCTCGCAGGTGACCCGGACGCCGATCCGGGCCCACGCGTGGCGGAGCTGGAACAGTTCCTGGGGCGGGTCCGGCTGGCCTTGGCCCCCCTCGTGCATCCGCTGAACCCCATGCGCAGCCGCAAAGAGCGGGCCCGCCGAGTGCTCGACCTACTCGACGACTGCGCGCGCGAGATCCGTGACCTTGTCGCCGTCGCGACGGATCCGGAGGCGTCCCAAGATGCTCGCCTGGCAGCCGCATGCTGGCGGGTGGAGGCCGCTGTGGAGGCACTGACGGGTCGCCCGGAGGAGCGATTCGCGCCGGTGCCGGAGCCGCACCCGCATGCCCCCGCCTCCGTCCCCGCCCCTGCCCTCGCCCACCTGCACGGGCTGGAACGCGCCTTGGCGGAACTCGCCGCGCCCTTGCGCGCGCCCTCCGGTTCACCATTGGTCGGCACCTGATCGAACGCTCAGAACGAGCGCTTGGATCGAACCGAACCAAACCGAACCACTATGAGCAGAACCTCCACCCGCGGATCCAACGCGAACACAACCGGGTGAACACACATCCCCCGCAGGGCCCGGCACGCCGAAGATCCGGTCGGTGGACAAGGGGTCGCCCCGCGATTTGGTCCCCGCCCCCCTCGGGATGAGCAGCCCCGAGCCAATCGCCACCCTTGGTCTAGACCGCAGGAGATCGGCTGCTACCGTCACCCCGGACGGCACAGCCACCGAGAGGGGACAGCGGTGACACACGGCGGCAGAGGGCAGCGGGCGTTCATCGGGACGTTCACGGCGGCCGGCGGACCTGGCGTGGTGACGGCGGCCGTGGATCCGAGCGACGGAACGCTGACCGTGCTCAGCGGCGTGGACGGCGTCGCCGACCCGTCGTTCCTCGCCCTCGCACCCACCGGCGACATGCTCTACGCCGTCAGCGAGACGACCGAGGGCGCGGTGGCCGCGTACCGCGTCGACGGCGACACACCGGAGCCGGCTGGCCCGCCCGTTCCCGTCGGGGGCAGCGGGCCGACCCACCTCACCGTGCACGCGGGACACGTGCTGACCGCCAACTACGGCTCCGGCAGCGTCAGCGCGGTGCAGGTCCGCCCGGACGGCACGCTGGCGCCGGCCGCGTCCGACGTGTTCGCCCACTCCGGCGCGGGCCCGTACACGCCCCGGCAGCAGGGGCCGCACGCCCACCAGGTGCAGCCCGACCCGAGCGGTCGCTGGGTCGTCAGTGTCGATCTCGGGACCGACTCCGTCCGGGTGTGCACGCTCACCGGCGGCCGTCTCGCCCTGCACCGTGAGATCGCGCTCCGCCCCGGTTCCGGCCCGCGCCACCTCGCCTTCCACCCCGGCGGCACGCACGCGTACATCGTGAACGAGCTGACCCCCACGGTCACCGTCTGCCGCTGGAGCGCCGCCGACGGCTCGCTCAAGCCCCTCTCCGAGGTCCCGCTGCTGCCCGGCTCACCGGACGACGACGCCTACCCCTCCGGGATCGTCGCCGCGCCGGACGGGCGGTTCGTGTGGGCCGCCACGCGCGGGGAGGACGTCCTGTCCGTGCTGGCCGTCGACGAGGATGAACTGAAGCTGGTCGGGACGGTCCCCTGCGGCGGTCACTGGCCGCGCGCGATCAACGAGTCCGGGGGTTTGCTGTACGTCGCCAATGAGCGCTCCGGTGATGTGACCTGGTTCGCTCTGGACCCGGCCACCGGCGTGCCGAGCCGCGCTGGGTCCATCGGGGTCCCCGCCGCGTCCTGCGTGATCTTCGACTAGGGATTGTCCGGCCGATCATGTTCGGAGCCAGATGGTGAGGGCTGCGGCGGTTACGGTACCGAGGTAGATGTAGCCGCGCTTGTCGTAGCGG